>NZ_JBIBVJ010000003.1:366913-654999 GCF_043080305.1 Kitasatospora sp. NPDC015120
GGGGGGGGGGGGGGGGGGGGGGGGGGGGGGGGGGGGGGGGGGGGCCGCCCCGGGGGGGGGGGGGGGGGCGGGGGGCCCCGGGGCCCCCCCCCCCCCGGGGGGGGGGGGCCCCCACGGGCCAGGGGTCAGGAGGGGGCCGGCAGCGTCACAGGGCGCTGCACTGACCGCCCTTCGGACCGCTCACGGTGTTGCCCTGGCCGCCGTTGCCGGGGGCCGGGGTGTTGCCGGCGCAGTCCAGCGGACCGCGCACCGTGCTGCCGGCGACCGCGGTGCCGCCGGTGTTGAGCGCCAGGTGGGCCGGGCCCTCGACGGTCGACCAGAGCAGGGCGACCTGCCCGGTGGAGCCGCTCACCGAGACCGGGCCGGACACCTGGCTGTCGGTCAGCACGAAGGCCGCCGCGCCGCGGGCCGAGACCGGGCCCTTGAAGGTCGTGCCGTGGGCGACCAGCGCCGCGCCCGGCTGGACCAGCACCGGGCCGGTGACCGTGGCGCCGTCCAGGCAGGTGACGCCGGAGGTGACGGCGAGCTTCTTCTGCGGGCCGCGCAGCGTGGTGGTGCACGCCGGGACGGAGCCGACGGTGAGCGCCCGCTCCGCCGTCACGCCGCCGACGGTGACGGTGAGCGTCGCGCTGCCCGGGCGCAGGCCGGTGAGGGTGCGGGTGGCCGGGTCGTACGCGGCGACGGCGCCGCGCGGAGCCTTGGCCGCCGGTCCGATGTGCACGCCCTGCCCGCCCCACCGGGCGGTGACCGGCCAGGCGACCGGCACGGTGCGCTCGCCGTCCTGGGTGAAGGTGGCGTCGACCGGCGCGGAGTCCAGCAGCCCGAGCGTCGCGGGCGCGGTCAGCTGCACCGCGTCGGCGCGGGCCCGCACCTCGGCGCGCAGCCAGGCCGAGGCGTCGTCCGGCACCGCGTACGGGTCGGTGACCTTGCCGGCCGCCGGGTTGATGCCGAGCATCGTCCAGCCGGTGAAGCCGCCGCGGTCCGGCTCGGCGGCCGGGCCCTTGCCGGAGTTGCCGTTGATCAGGTACGGGACGCCGTCGACGCTGCTCGCGTGGAAGGCCCCGACGTGGCCGCTGACCATGGCGGCGGACTTGCCGCCCGCGCGGAAGCCGGCCAGCCACTGCTCGACCAGGGCGGCCTCCTTGCGGTCGCCGAGCCGGCTGCCCTGGTCGGGCAGCGGGTCGCGGGTCGGGTGGTGGTCGAACAGCAGCAGGCCGGTGACGGACGGGTCCGCGGCGGCCTCGTCCAGGGTGGTGCGCAGCTTGGCGATCTGGTCGAAGCCACTGGCCCGGAAGGAGCCGAGCGCGCTGTTCAGGGTGATGAAGCGGGTGCCCTTGACGTCGAACACCTCGCTGGTCGCGCCGAACGCGGCCGTGAAGTTGTCGATGGTGCCGGGGCCCATCACCTCGTGGTTGCCGGGCACGTAGTGCCAGGGGATGCTGCGCCCGGTGAGCTGGTCGAACTCGTCCAGCACCGTGCGGGCGAGGGCGAAGTCGGCCGGGCTCGCCTCGTCGACCAGGTCGCCGGCGATGACCAGCAGGTCGGGCTTGGCGGCGGCGATGTCGCGCAGCGTGCGGCGGGCGGCCTGCACGATGTCGCTCTCCGGGGCGCGGGCGATGAACTGGGCGTCCGACATCACCGCGACCCGCAGCGGCCTGCCGTCGACGGTGCCGTGGGTGAGCACCACCGGGTCGGTGACCTTCGGGCGCACCGGCAGTTCGACGTCCGGTGCCACCTTGGCCCGCAGGTCGGCCAGGGTGAGCGCACCGGTGTAGGAGCGGGCGGCGCTGGTCTCCATCAGCCGGAAGCGCTGGAAGGTCAGCGGGTACTGCACACCGGCCGGGATCGGGAACTCGACCTTCTGCCAGCCGGTCCAGGTGACCATCGGCGCGTCCAGGTTGGCGGTGACGCCCGCGGCGGTCCGGTACTGGATGCGCGGCCAGGCGCCGTGGCCGTCGCCCTCGATCCACATCGTGAGCGAGCGCGGCTGGCCGGGCAGCACGATGCCTTCGGGGGCGATGGCGTACTGCCCGCGGGTGCCGGTCGACTGGGTGAAGTCGTAGCTCAGGCGCAGGCCCTTGCCGCCGTCGTGGCCGGGGGCCGGGGCGACGCCGCCGCCGGGCGCGCGGTCGTTGCCGGACTTCCAGGCGGCCGCGTCGGAGAAGTCGGCGAACGGCTTCTCGGCCAGGCCGACGGTGACGGCGACGGCGCTCTCCAGACCGCCCACGGTCAGCTTGAGGGTGGCGGAGGTGCCGTCGGCGAGCGCCTTGAGGGCGATCGAGCCGTCGTCGGCGGCGGAGGTCTCGACCACCCCCGCGCCGCCGGTGACGGTGATGTCCGCGGCCTCGACCGGGGCGGCGTGGCCCTGGGCGTCGTAGCCGGTGACGGCGATCTTCGCGGTGGCGCCGGCGCTCTCCAGGCCGATCGGGTCGGTGCCGGCGGTGATCCGCACCGGCGCGCCGAGCACGGTCAGCGGCAGGGTGGCGGTCTCGGCGCCGTCGGCCGCGGCGGTGACGGCGGCCGCTCCGGAGGTGCGGCCGGTGACGACGGCCCCGGTGCCCCGGCCGGACACCTCGACGGCGCCGGAGCCGCCGTTCCCGGCGGCCGCCCAGCGGACCGCCGGGGTGCTGCCGGTCACCGGGCCGAAGGTCTCGTCGTGCGGCAGCGCGCGGACCGTGCGGTGCAGGCCGGGGAAGACCCGGCTCGCGGTGTCCACACCCTCCGCCGGGCGCACCCGGAAGCCCTTGACCCGGCCGGACCCCGGTGCGGAGAACAGGCCGAGCCCGTTGGCGACGGCGCGCTCCCCGCCGTTGTCGGACGGGCTGCTGACGGTGCCGGCCCGGGCGGCGCCGGGCAGCCGGGCGGCCATCGCGGCCGAGCCGCCGCCGTCCATGTTGAGCGCGTTGCGCGCCCCCAGGTCGCGCATCAGCATCGCGAGGTCGGGCAGGCTGATGCCGGGGCTGTCGGCCTGCCGGCCGTCGATCGTGACCAGGTACATCCGCTTGTTGTCGGCGGAGAAGCCGACGGCGGTGCGGGCGTTGAGCTCGTTGCCGTCGTTCTCGCCGGGCCGCATGGCGACGCCGTCGCGGACCAGCACCTGGTAGCCGCCGACCGCCACCGCGACCTCGCCGAAGGAGGCGCGCGGCCGGTAGCCGGTGGACACCTGGTCGCCGGGCTTGAGGTCGCGCAGCGCGCGGGCGCCGGCCTCCCGGCCGACCAGCACGGTGACGCCCTCGGGCACCGCTGCGCCCAGGTGGTCGCGGACGGCGGTGACCCGGCCGTCGCGCAGTTCGACCTCGGTGACCTCGGCCGAGCCGCCGGCCACCTTGGCGCGCGAGGCGGGGCCCCAGGCGGGGGTGAACAGGCCGACGCCGTCGGCGGGCAGGCCGTAGGTGTTGACGCCGTTGAGGGTCAGCTCGCGGCCGCCGGGCAGGGCGGCGTGGCCCTCCAGGAACACCTCGGCCATCCGGGCCAGGCCGTCGGCGCCGACGGTCACGGCCTGGTTCCAGCCCTCGATGGGAGCGTGGACCAGACCGCCCTCGCGCGAGACGCCGACGCCGAGCGGCGCCTCCGAGGCGTTCATGTCGAAGTAGTCGCCGTTGATGGCGGCGACCGCGCCGGCGCCCCGGGCCATGTCGGTGACGGTCTGGCGGGTCGTCACCTGGCCGGAGGAGAGGTAGTCGACGCTCAGGCCTTCGGTGGCGAGGTCGGCGACCAGGACCTTGCCGCGGATCCAGCCGGTCTTCCCGAGCCGGTCGAAGTCGGTCATGGTCAGCCCCGGGGCGATCGGGGTGACCTCGCGCCGGGTGACGACGGACTCGCCGGGGCGGTCGAGCACGAGACCGGGGTCGGCGGCGGTGCCGCCGGCGCCGGGTGCGCCGGGTGCGCCGGGCGCGGCCCAGGCGGTGGCGGGGGCGAGGGCGGGCAGTCCGGCGGCGACGAGCGCGCAGAGCGCGACCGCCGCGGCGGAGCGCCGGCGGCGGCGCGGGGCGGGCGGGGTGACGGGGGCGGTCGTCGTGGGGGTGACGGGCGGTGACATCGGTGGTTCAGCTCCTCGTACTGCGACGGGACGTGCGTGCCGCCGGTGCGAGCGCAGGACGCGGTCGGCGGCATGGGGCGCCGCGGAACGGCGCGGCCCGGGTGCATGATCACCAGGCCGACGGCAGTCAATCGTCCACGAAAGACCGTCACACCACGTGATGGTGAACCGTCCTGTGCGGCCGTGCGAACAAAAGCCCCATCTGTCGCGGGAACATGACACAACGACCGGTCCCGGCAAGGGCGATGGGGATCGCGATTTCCCGTCCTGCTGCGGAACGCGGAATGCGGAATGCGGAATGCGGAACGCGGGACGCTCCGGGGGCGCACAGTGGAGCCCGCACGACCCGGTCCACCTCAACGCGCCCCATCGGAGGGGAACGCCATGAGCATCCGCACCGCGGCCGCGGCCTCGCCGCCACCGCCGCCACCACTGTCCTCGCCGTCCCGGTCCTCGCCGCCGTCCCGGCCCCGGCCGCGTCCGCGTCGTCAACCAGGTGGTCCACGGACCCACCCGCTCAGGCGGGGTCCGGTCCTACGCCTACGCCTACGGCAGCGACGTCGGCTCGGCCTTCCGCGGCGGCTGCTCGCTGATCCGACCGCCGGGGGCGCCGTCCGCGTTCAGGGCGCGCTCCATCCGCTCGGCGAGCGTCGGCCACGGGCGGCAGTCGACCACCGGCAGGGCGTGCCGGCGGGCCCCGGCGGCGAGCCAGTGCGAGTACCGGGCGCTGACCTCGGCGCGGTCCGTCTGCAGGCCGTCCTCCGGCTCGCGGGCCGCGTAGTTGGCGGCGATCCGGTCGGCGTCGCCCTCGTGCAGGAAGACCGCCCGGACCTCCCGCCCCGCCGCCCGCCCCAGTGCGACCGCCCGGGCGCAGGCGGCCGGGGTGAGGTAGTCGCCCTCGACGACGGCGGGGACCGGAACGGTCAGCCGGTTGCGCACCACACCGATCAGCGCCGGCTCCAGTGCCTCGGCGGTGGCGATCTGGAGCTCCAGCACGCGCCCGGGCGTCCGCTCCCGCGCCGGGGCGGCGCCGTCGGTGAAGTGGTGCAGCCCCGGGTGCTGCGCGGGGGTGGTCAGCTCCTGGACGGCGGCGACCACGTCGTCGAACTCGACGACGAAGGCGCCGGTCCCGGCCGCGAGGCGGGCGGCGGCCAGGCTCTTGCCGACGCCGGAGGCGCCGCCGATGAGGAGGAGGTCCCAGGTCCGATTCGTCATCCGGCGACGCTATCGCGGGGGATCCGGTCGGATCATCCGGATTTCGCCGAGGGACCCTGCGCGTGGTCCAGGCGCTGCTGCCAGGTCGTCAGCAGGCCCTCCAGCACGGCCGCCTCCTCGGGGCTGAGCAGGCCCAGCAACCGGTGCTCGTTGCGCATGTGGGCGGTGAAGGCCTCGTCGAACAGCCGGCGGCCCGCCTCGGTGAGGGCGACCACCCGGCCGCGCCCGTCCGCCTCGCTGCGCCGGCGGGTGACCAGGCCCGCCCGCTCCAGCCGGTCGATCCGCTTGGTCATCGCCCCGGTGGTGACCATGGTGCGGGCCGCCAGCTCGCCGGGGGCCCGCTCGAAGGGCGCGCCCGCCCGGCGCAGCGCGGCCAGCACGTCGAACTCGCCCTCGCCCAGCCCGTAGCGCCCGTAGACCAGGCAGAGCTCCTCGGTGAGCCGGCCGGCCAGCCGGTGCAGCCGGCCGATCACCGCCTGGGGCGAGACGTCGAGGTCGGGCCGCTCGCGGCGCCACTCGGCCTGGATGAGGGCGACGTGGTCGGGGGGCGGATCCGTCGGGTTCCGGCCGCCGCGGTCGTGGTCCGTGCTGCTGTGCTCCGGGCCGCCGCCGTGCACCGTGTCGCTGCGTTCCATGCCGCCATCGTAGCCCGGTAGCTTCCTGGGAAGTTATATTGTCTTCCATGGAAGCCAGTTTTCGGTGGATCCTGCTGACCGCCGTGGCACCCGTGGCCTGGGGCGCCAACTACTACGTCACCCGCGAGTTCCTCCCGGCCGGCCGGCCGCTCTGGGGCGCCGCCCTGCGGGCCCTGCCCGCCGGCCTGCTCCTGCTGGCACTGCGTCCGCGCCGGCCGCGCGGAGCCTGGTGGTGGCGCTCGGCGCTGCTCGGGCTGCTCAACACCGCGGGATTCTTCGTCCTGCTCTACATCGCCTCGCAGTCGCTGGCCACCAGCGTGGCCGCCACGGTGATGGCGGCCTCGCCGCTCGCCATGCTGCTGCTCGCCTGGATGCTGACCGCCACCCGCCCCGCCCGGGCCCACCTGCTCGGCGCACTGGTGGGCCTGGGCGGGGTCGGGCTGATGCTGCTGACCCGGGCCGAACCGGTCAGCCCGCCCGGCCTGGCCGCCTCGGCGGCGGCGATGCTCGTCTCCTCGCTCGGCTACGTGCTCGCCGGCCGCTGGCGGGACGGCGCGGACGTGCTCGCCACCACCGCCTGGCAGCTGGTGGCCGGCGGCCTGGTGCTGCTGCCCCTGGCCGCCGCCGTCGAGGGCCCGCCCGCGGCGCCCACCGGGCGGGAGCTGCTCGCCTTCGGCTATGTCGCGGTGGTGGCGACCGCGCTGGCCTTCACGGCCTGGTTCGCCGGTCTGCGGCGCCTGCCGCCCGGGACGGTCGGCCTGGTCGGGCTGCTCAATCCGCTGACCGGCGTCCTGCTGGGCACCGCGCTGGCAGGCGAGGGCCTCGGCCCGCCGCAGGTCGCGGGCCTGCTGCTGGTCCTGGCCGGTGTCGCCCTCGGCCGGCCCGCCCGGCCCGGCCGGGGCGCCGCCGGGGAGGGGGCGGCGGGGGCGGCGGGGGATGCGGGGGCGGTGGGGGCCCGGGTGCGGAGGGCCGTTGCGATGCCGTCCCGGCGGAGGTGAGGCCGGCCGTTCACGCCCGGCCGCCGCGGACCAGCCGGGCGACGGTGTCGGCCACCTCGTCGACCTCGTCCTCGGTGTTGTAGTAGTGCGGCGACAGCCGCAGGCACCAGGCGACGTCCTTGTCCTCGAAGTCGAACTGCGCGTACTCGCGGAAGTTCAGCGAGGAGTTGACGCCCCGGGCGTCCAGGGCCGCCTTGAACGGCTCCGCCTGCCACCCCGCCACCGTCAGGGTCACCAGCGCGGCGGGCGCCGGGCCGCCGTCGAGCAGGCGCACCCCGGGCAGCCCGTCGAGCCGCTCGCGCAGCCGGGCGGCGAGCGCCGGGGTCCGCCGCGCGACCGCGGCCGGGCCGACCCGCAGCGCGTAGCGCACGGCGGCCGCGCAGCCGAGCAGCGTGGCGTACGAGAACTCCCACTCCTCGAAGCGGGCCGCCGTGCCGACCGGCCGGTACTCCCCGGGAGCCGTCCAGCGTGCGCCGTGCAGGTCGATGAACAGCGGCTCGTAGCCGGCCCGCAGCGCCCGCTCGGACACGTACAGGAAGCCCGAACCCCGGGGCCCGCGCAGGAACTTGCGGCCCGTCGCGGTGAGCAGGTCGCAGCCGATCTCCTCGACGTCGACCTCCAGCTGGCCCACCGACTGGCAGGCGTCGACCAGGTAGAGCAGGTCGAGTTCGCGGCAGTGCCGGCCGATCTCGGCGACCGGCTGCACCAGGCCCGAGCTGGTGGGGACGTGGGTGGCGGCCACCAGTCGGGGCCGTTCGGAGCGCATCAGGGCCGCCATCGCCGCGACGTCGACGCCGCTGCCGTCGGGGTGGTCCGGGGCGTGCACCACCCGCACGCCGAAGCGCCGGCGCAGCGAGAGGAAGGCGATCTGGTTGGAGGCGTAGTCGTTGCGGGTGGTGAGGACGGTGTCGCCGGGCCGGAAGTCGATCGCGGAGAGCGCCTTGGCGTAGGCGTGGGTGGCGCTGCCGGCGAAGGCGATGGTGCCCGGGGCGGCGTTGAGCAGCCGGGCCACGGCGGTGTGGAAGCCGGCGACCTCGGCGGCGCGGGCGTCGGCGGCCTCGTACCCGCCGGTGGTGGCCTCCAGGTGCAGGTGGTCGGTCATCGCCTGGAGCACCGGACGGGTCATCAGGCCGGCGCCCGCGTTGTTGAAGTGGATGACGGACTCGCAGCCCGGAGTGTCGGCGCGCAGTGCGGCGATGTCCAACGGGCTTGAGGGCGTGGCGGGTTCGGGCAGCAGTGGTTCGGCGTTCGCGGCGGGGCCGCTGGTGTCGTTTCCCATGTCTGACGGTAACAGTGCGGGCGGTTCGCCGACGATCCTCCGCCGTGGACCGGCCGGGGCGGAAGGGGGCGGCCGGCGCGGGGCGGCCGGGGCGGATGGCCGGGGCGGATGGCCGGGTGGGCCGGGTGGGGAAAACCGGATGACCCGGGCACGGGCGGGTTCCTACACTCGGCACCCAGAGGCGCGCCGCCCGGTTCCGGTGGCGGCGCGCGCCGTGACGAGCCGAGGGAGGACCGGTCGTGCGCCACCGCACCGCTGCCGTCGTCCCCTCGTCCCGGTTCGAGGTGATCCTGGTGTCCTCGCCCCTCCGGTGCCCGCTGCGCGGCCGGCACCGGGTGCGTGCGACGACCTGACGACCGGCCGGAGAGCAGAGCTCTCCGGCGGACGCGCCCTCGTCGCCGCGATCGCGCTGCCCTCTTCTTCCCGAGAGCTTCGAAAGGCACCGGGCCATGCGCAGCACCGACCTCCGTACCACCATCGCCGCCGTCCGCAACCTGGGCATCCTTGCCCACGTGGACGCGGGCAAGACCACCGTCACCGAGCGGATCCTCTACCTGACCGGCGAGACCCACCGGCGCGGCGAGGTCCACGAGGGCACCACCGTCACCGACTGTCACCCGCAGGAGCGCGAACGGGGCATCACCATCTCCGCGGCGGCGGTCAGCTGCGCCTGGGGCGGTTACCGGATCAACCTCGTCGACACCCCGGGCCACGTCGACTTCGCCGACGAGGTCGAGCGCTCGCTGCGGGTGCTGGACGGGGCCGTCGCGGTGTTCGACGCCGTCGCGGGCGTGGAGCCGCAGAGCGAGAGCGTCTGGCGCCAGGCCGACCGGCACGGCGTGCCGCGGATCGCGTTCGTCAACAAGCTGGACCGGGCCGGCGCCGACCTGGACGCCACCGTCGCCTCCATCCGCGAGCGGCTGCACCCGGCCCCGCTGGCCGTCCAGCTGCCCATCGGCCGGGAGTCCGGCTTCACCGGCGTGGTCGACCTGCTGACGATGCGTGCCCTGACCTGGGACGACGGCCCCGGCGGCGACGACCTCCGGCAGGGGCCGGTGCCGGACGGCCTCCGGGCGGAGGCCGGGCGGCGGCGCGCGCTGCTGGAGGAGACGGTGGCCGGGCTCCACCCGGCCGCCCTGGAGGAGTTCGTCGAACACTCGGCGCTCTCCACCGCGACCCTGGCCGCCGCCCTGCGGGACCTCACCCGCAGCGGCGAGGCCGTGGTGGTGCTGTGCGGCTCGGCCTACCGCAACCGCGGGATCGAGCCGCTGCTGGACGCCGTCACCGCCTACCTGCCGTCGCCGCTGGACGTTCCGGCGGTGCGCGGCGCCGGGCGGGCCGGGGAGGAGGAGCGGGCCGCCGACCCCGACGGGCCGCTCGCCGCACTGGTGTTCCGCGTCAACGTCACCGCCTCCGGCCGGCTGACCTGTCTGCGCCTGTACGCGGGCACGCTGCGCAAGGGGGACACCGTGCTGGACGCCGGTACCGGCCGCACCGAGAGGATCGCCCGGATCATGCGGGTGCAGGCCGACCACGTCGAGATGGAGACGGCCGTCGCCGGCGACATCGTCGCGGTGGCGGGCGTCAAGGCCGCCCGCACCGGCGCGACGCTCTGCGCGCCCGGCGCGCCGCTGGTCCTGGAGCCGGCCGTGACGGCGGCGCCGGTGGTGACGGTGGCGGTCGAGGCACGCCGGTCGGCCGACACCGAGCGGCTGGCCCTGGCGCTCGCCCGGCTCGCCGAGGAGGATCCGTCGCTGGTCGTCCGCACCGACCCGGAGACCGGACAGCGGGTGCTGTCCGGGCTGGGCGAACTGCACCTGGAGGTGGCGGTGGAGCGGATCCGCCGCTCCCTCGGCTGCGAGGTGACCGTCGGGCGTCCGCAGGTCGCCCACCGGGAGACCGTGCGGGGCGGGGTCACCGGCCACGTCCACCGGCACGTCAAACAGGACGGCGGCGCCGGCCAGTTCGCCCACGTGGTGCTCGACGTGGCGCCGCTGGACGGTCCGGCCGGGCAGGAGGAGGGGGAGGGTTTCGCGTTCGCGTCCACCGTCACCGGCGGGCGGGTGCCGAAGGAGTACGTCCAGGCGGTCGAGGCGGGCTGCCGGGACGCGCTCGCCGAGGGCCCGCTGGGCGGCCACCCGGTCACCGGCCTGCGGGTCGTCCTGACCGACGGCGCCACCCACCCGAAGGACTCCTCGGAGCTCGCGTTCCGCACCGCCGGGCGGCTGGCGCTGCGCGAGGCCCTGCGGGCCTGCCGGATGGTGCTGCTGGAGCCCGTCGCCGAGGTGACGGTGACCGTGCCGCAGGAGGCGGTGGGCGGCGTGCTCGGTGACCTCGCCGCGCGCCGGGGCCGGGTCCAGGGCTCGGCCCCGCGCGGCGGGACGGCGGTGGTGACGGCGGTCGTGCCGGTCGCCGAGCTGTTCGGCTACGCGACGGCCCTGCGCAGCCGCACCCGGGGCCGGGGCACGTTCACCACCCGCCCGGCCGGGTACGCCCCGGCACCGGCCGGCGCCGCCCACTAGCGAGCGGCGGGCCAGGCCGGCGGGTCCACCCCGAGGTGGCCCGCCGGCCGACGGCTCAGCCGTGCCGGCGGGCCAGGCCGGGGTAGTCGAGCACCAGGCCGTGCCGGTCGAGGAGCAGATCGCTGAGGAAGCCGCCGGACTCGTACCGGACCCTCGCGGCCGCACCGGCGCCCTCGTCCTCCCCGGCCGGCCCCAGATGGGTGTACCTCTGGCGCGACGGGTGCACCGTCAGGTCGGGCACCCGGACCCACGCCATCAGGAAGTCGTGCCGTCCCGGCTCCCGGTGGAGCCGGTGACGGAGCACCGGCATGGCGTTGGTCAGCGGGGAGAGCCCGAGGTCGCAGTCGAGGGCCCCGTCGAGCTCCGGCCGGTGGCGGCCGTCGACGGTCCAGCGCCCGTCGTCGTTCAGCAGCTCCAGCTCCCGGGTGCCCTCCGCCGAGCAGGCCCGGACTGCGAGCCGCCGGGTGGTCCAGGCCGGGCCGGTGTCGAGCTCGTAGTCGAGCCAGTACGGCGCGGGCACCAGGCCGGCCACGCGCCCGCGGGCGCTCAGGCTGCCGTCGCCGAGTTCGATCCAGGCGGTCTCGACGCCCCGGCTCTCCGAGACCTCCCAGGTGGGGACCAGATGCGTGATCATGGCCGCCACCGTAGCCGCCGGCCCGCCGGTGACCCCGGAGCAGGCCCGCCTCGCGCGCCGTCCGGGGCGACGGGTGGATCGGCCGCCGCCCCGGCCCACGGCGGCCCGCGACGGCGGACACCCGAGCCCCCGTCACCGGCGCGGTCCCGTCCGCCATGCTGTCGCTGCGCCCTTCCACCCCGGGCCGCCGCCCCGCGGTGCGGTGCCGGCGCCGCTGCGGATGGGCGCTCGCGGGTGCTTCCGTTCGCGGTGATCCCTCTCGCCGGCGGGGCGGTGGCAGGGCCCCGGTCGTTCGGTCCAGCACTCGGGGTGCCGGGCTGGGTCCTGTTGTCGGTCGGCGCGCCGGGGTGGCGGCTGTGGCGGGGGTCGCCGGGGGCGCTGTGTTCGTGGTGGGCGGGCCGTCGGTCGGGCGCTCGTGGGTGCTTCGGTTCGCGGCGTTCCGCCCCGCCGCGCGGGGCGGTGGCAGGGGCCGGGTTCGACGTGGGGTGACAGGGTCGCCACGGCCGGTCACGGGGTCGGCCGGCTCGCCGGAAGACGCCCGCTGACCTGCGCGTCCCTGGTCGGCGCCGGCGTGTGGAGCGGCTACCGTGGCCGGGCGGCCGGGACCGGCCGCCCGGGGCCGCGGGCGCCGGTGGCACACGACGGACGGACCGGCATGCAGTTCGACGACCAGGGCGACCTCGACACCTCGCAGGTGGACGACCGGCGCGGCATCCCCGGGGGGAAGGTCGCCATCGGCGGTGGGGCGGCCGGTCTGGTCGCCGTGCTGATCGCGGTGCTCTTCGGCGTCGACCCGAGCATCCTCGGGCTCTCCGACGGCGGCGGGTCGAACGCCGGGGCCGACCGCTCGACCAGCGCGGGGGAGGTCGAGCAGGCCTGCAAGAAGGGCGCCGACGCCAACCGCCGCCAGGACTGCCGGATCGTCGCCGTCACCAACAGCCTCCAGGACTACTGGCGCGGCCAGCTGCCGCGCTCCGGCGTCGCCTACCGGCCCGCCGAGACGGTCCTGTTCACCGGCCGGGTCTCCACCGCCTGCGGCGCGGCGAGCTCCGCCGTCGGCCCGTTCTACTGCTCCGGCGACCGGCGTGCCTACTTCGACCTCGGCTTCTTCGACGAGCTGTCCACCCGTTTCGGCGCGCGCGGCGGTCCGTTCGCCGAGGCGTACGTCGTCGCCCACGAGTACGGCCACCACATCCAGAACCTGACCGGCGCGATGCAGAAGGTCGGGCAGGACCGACAGGGCCGGGACAGCGCCTCGGTGAAGCTGGAGCTCCAGGCCGACTGCTACGCCGGGGTCTGGGCCCACCACGCCACCACCACCCCGCAGGCCTCCACCGGCCGGCCCCTGATCAGCACCCTCACCGACCAGGACATCGCCCAGGGCCTGGACGCCGCGGCGGCCGTCGGCGACGACCGGATCCAGAAGCAGGCCACCGGCCGGATCGACCCGGACACCTGGACCCACGGCTCCTCCGAGCAGCGCAGGACGTGGTTCACCACCGGCTACCGCACCGGCGATCCGGCCCGCTGCGACACCTTCGCCGCACAGCGCTGACCCCCGGGGCCGGGCCCGCCCCGGCCCCCTGTCATCCGTCAGGGACCGCCGCGGGCGGCGCCTTCCTACGCTGCTGAGCACCGGCCGGACGCAGGCCGGACCAGCACCTGAAGGAGCACCACCATGCGCAAGATCCTGCACGCCGCCGCCGCGCTCGCCCTCGCGGCCGCCGCGGCCACCACGATGGGGACCTCCGGCGCCCGGGCCGCCGACGGCTCCTGGGACGGCTGCCCGTACGGGGCGGTCTGCATCTACCCCCGGGATGCCGACACCAGCCGGCCGCCGACCGATGTCTTCTGGAGCTACGGCGCCCACAACCTCCGCAACCAGTACGGCTCGCACTGGGTGCTCAACAACCAGTCCGGCGGCGCGCACGCCCACCTGTGCACCGGCTCCAACGGCACCGGCTGCGGCGAGGACCTCGCCCCCCAGACGGGTGTCTACGCCGACCTGACGCCGATCAACTCCATCACCCTCGACCGCCCCTGACCGGCTGATCCACCGATCCGCCGAGGGCCCGCCGGTCCTCGGCCCGGGCCGTCCGCCGCGGGGTCCTCCGGGGGGAGGACTCCGCAGCGGACGGCCGCGTCCGCAGCGCGGGGGACACGCCGCGCCGTGCCCGGTGACCGTCACCGGGCGCGAGCCGCGCAGGGCGCGGAAGCGGGGGAGCGGGTCGGGCCCCGGCCCGGCCGGCGCCCCTCGGGCGAGGACGGCGAACAGGGCGCCGAGGGGGACGGCGAACAGGGCGCCGAGCGGGTCGGCGAACAGGGTGGCGAGGCGCCGGCGGAGGACGAGGCGCCGGCGGAGCGCAGGCGGCCGGGGGCCGATCGGGGCGGTGGTGATGATGCGTACGGTCATGCCGTCGATCCTGGCCCGTGGACCGGTCGTGGTCGATCCAGTGGACACCCGTCTTTCCCTGGGCGCCGGAGCTACCCCTGACCGGGCGTCAGCTGCAGGAACGTCCCCCGTCCGGGTGACACCGGAGCGGGGCCGACCTTCCGCCCCGGGGGGTGTCAGTAGCCCACGGTGAAGCGGGTGCGGCGGTGGGCGGGCCGTTCCGCCTCGTCGAGGAGGGCGACGGCGAAGTCCTCCATGGAGATCGCCGAGGTGCCGTCCGGACCGGTGACGAGCTCGTCGAGGCCCAGCCGGTAGCGGCCGGTCCGCTCGCCCGGTTCGAGCAGGGCGGCCGGGCTGAGGTAGGTCCAGTCGACCTCGGCGTCCGCGCGGCAGAGGGCGAGCTGCTCGCCGCAGGCGTCGGCGATCGGGCGCAGGGCGGCGGGGAAGCCGGGGGAGTCCGCGAGGGTCACACCGTTCCCGCCGGGCAGGACGAGGCTGCCGGCGCCGCCGACGACCAGCAGCCGCACGCCGGTTCCGGCCAGGCCCGCCAGCACGCCCTTGGTTGCGGTGGCCAGTTCGTCCTCGCGGCCGGGGGCCGGCCGGGTGGCGGTGACCAGCAGGTCCTGCCCGGCGGCGAGGCGGCGGACGTCGGCGGGGTCGCGGGCGTCACCGGTGGCGGTTCCGACCGTCGCCGGGAACCGGTGCGGGCGGGAGGGGGCGCGCAGGACGGCGGTGACCCGGTGGCCGCGGGCGGCGGCCTCGGCCACGACCCGGCTGCCGACGTTGCCGCTCGCGCCGAACACGGTGATGCGCATGGGGGTTCTCCTGACGGTGGATCGGAAGGGGGAGTGGACTGCCGGGGGCCGGGCGGCCGGACCGGTCAGGCGTTCTGGCGGGTGCGGGCGTCGGCGGGGCCGGCGGCGGGTGACGCGGTGACCACCTTCGACGGGGTGCGCGCCCGCTGGGTCTGCGCGGCGACCAGCGAGCCGAGCACGATCAGCGCACCGAGCGCCTGGACGGGCGCGAGGTCCTGGCCGAGGACGAGCCAGCCGAGGGCGGTGGCGACCACCGGGCTGAGCAGGCCGAGGAAGGTGACCGAGGTGGGCGGCAGGGCGCGGATGCCGCGGAACCAGAGCGCGTACGCGACGGCCGCGCCGATCAGGCTCAGATAGCCGTAGCCGAGCAGGTTGGCGCCGGTGAGGTGGGACGGCGGCGGCCCCTCGACCAGCAGGGCGACCGGCAGGAGCAGCAGTCCGCCCGCGGTGAGCTGCCAGCCGGTGGTGGCGAGCAGCGGGGCCGGCGAGGTCCAGCGCTTGGAGAGGACGACACCGGTCGCCATCACCACCGCGCCGCCGAGCGCGGCGGCGATGCCGAGGGCGTCCAGCTGGGCGTCGGCGCGCAGGACGAGCAGGCTGACGCCGGCCACGCCGGCGATGCCGGAGAGGAGGGTGCGCAGGGAGAGGCGGTCGCCGAGCAGGGCGGCCGAGAGGCCGGCGGCGATCAGCGGCTGGACGGCGCCGACGGTGGCGGCGACCCCGCCCGGCAGGCGGTAGGCGGCGACGAACAGCAGGGCGAAGAAGACGCCGATGTTGAGCGCGCCGAGGACGAGCGAGCGCCACCACCAGCTTCCCTTCGGCAGGCGGCGGGTGAACGCGATGAGGAGCAGTCCGGCGGGCAGGGCGCGCAGGACCCCGGCGAGCAGCGGGCGCCCGGGCGGCAGCAGCTCGGTGGTGACCAGGTAGGTCGAGCCCCAGAGGGCGGGGGCGAGGGCGGTGATCAGCACGAGGGCGAGTCGATTCCTTAGCACTAAGCCAATGTATCTCAGTGCTAAGGAATCTGGACAGGGGGTGGGGCGGTGGATGCTGTGAGGTACCTCACCGCTAAGGAATCGTTTAGGGTGGAGTCATGGCAGAACGCGAAGATCATGTGGACCGGGTGGTCCGGCAGTGGGGCGCGGAGCGTCCGGACCTCGAC
The DNA here is from genome assembly GCF_043080305.1 of Kitasatospora sp. NPDC015120. Classification (NCBI taxonomy): domain Bacteria; kingdom Bacillati; phylum Actinomycetota; class Actinomycetes; order Kitasatosporales; family Streptomycetaceae; genus Kitasatospora; species Kitasatospora sp. NPDC015120. The sequence goes on from NZ_JBIBVJ010000003.1 coordinate 382,602, forward strand.
GTCTCCCCCATGGAGGTGCTCGGCCGCCTCAAGCGGCTGACCCGGCTGGTCGACGCCGAGCTGAAGGAGACCTTCGCCCGGCACGACCTCGACTTCGCCTCCTTCGACGTCCTCGCCACCCTGCGCCGCAGCGGACCGCCCTACCGCCTCACCCCGACCGGCCTGATGCGCTCCGCGATGGTCACCTCCGGGGCGATCAGCCAGCGCCTCGACCGGCTGGAGGCGCGCGGCCTGGTCACCCGCACCCCCAGCGGCTCCGACGGCCGCAGCCGCGACGTCGCCCTCACCGACGAGGGGTACGCCCTGATGGACCGCGCCCTGCCCGACCACCTCGCCACCGAGGAGCGCATCCTGGCCGGGCTGGACGAAGCCCGGACCGCTGCGTTCATCGACGCCCTGCGCGTGGTGCTCCGCACCCTCGGGGACGACTCGGAGTAGCGCGGGCGGCCGGGGGGCGGGCCGCTCAGGGGTTGACCGCGACGGCCTTGAAGAAGGTGTAGTGGAAGGTCCCGCCCGGCTCCGCCGTGCGGCGAAGCTCGGCGACACCGCGGTCGAACTCCTCGGCCGTGGTGAGTCCGGCCGCGACCGCGTCCGCCCGCACCGCCTCGACCATCGCGATGAAGGTGCGCCGGGTGAAGCTCTCGACCAGCGCCGGGCGGGCGCCGTCCGCCGACACCGTGCGCAGGCCCACCGCGACGTCCCGGAAGCCGGCGTCGCCGAGCAGCGGGTACAGCCGCCGGCCGATCAGGGCGTCGCCGCCGCCGTCCGCCTGGAGCCGGACCAGGTGGTCGACGACCCGCTGCGCGGCCCGGCCGAGCGGATGGAAACAGGCCGTGCCGTGGTCGCCCTCGATCACCGTCAGGGTGCCGCCGGGGCGCAGCACCCGGCGCAGCGCGGCCAGCGCCGCCGCCGGATCGGCGAGGTGCTCCAGGACGAAGCAGACGAACACGTGGTCGAAGGAGTCGTCGGGGAAGGGCAGCCGGTGCAGATCGCCGTGGTGCCAGCGGACGTCAGCGCCGGGCGCGTGCGCGGCGACCCGGGCGCGCGCCTTCGCGAGCGAGTCCGCCGAGATGTCGGCGGCCGTCAGCAGCACGCCCGGGCTGGAGTCCAGCAGGTGCACCGTCTGCGCGCCGACGCCGCACCCGGCCTCCAGGACCCGGCTGCCGGGCGGGTAGGCGGTGCCGGTGTGGACGAGGCCGGCCAGCGTGTCGGCCTGGTCGCCGAGGCGCCGGGCCTCGGTGGGGGAGTAGCCGTGGACATAGCCGTGGCCGAGGCCGGTCCCGGCGCGGACTGCGGTGGGCTGCGGGGTGCTCGTGGTCATGACGCCCACCCTCCCGGCACAATGGACCGGTGCACAGGTCCAATGGGCGGCCGATCGGCAGGTCCACAACCGGAGGCGCCGACTTCCTCCAGCTCGACCCGGGCGAGGCCCCCGTCGGCGGACTCGCCGACTGGCTGGCCCGGCGGCTCCGGCAGGCGATCACCGACGGACGGCTGCCGGCCGGCAGCCGGCTGCCCGCGACCCGGCTGCTCGCCGCCGACCTGCGGGTCTCGCGCGGCGTGATCACCGACGCCTACCGCCGCCTCGCCGAGGAGGGCCGGGTCGCCGGCCGGGGGAGGGGCGGCACCGTCGTGGTCGACCCGCTCGCGCCGCCCCCCGTCCCCGCCCGGGCGCGACCGGCCGCCCCCGTGCGCCCGCCGGTGTCCCCGTCCGCGCGCCCGTCCGCCCGCCCGCCCGCGCCCCCGGCCGGGACACCGCCCCGGTCGCCCTTCGCCGGCACACCCGTCCCGGCCACCTTCGACGCCCTGCGCGCCGCCCCCGCCGCGATCGACCTCTCGCCCGGCGTCCCGGACCTCGCCGCCTTCCCCCGCGCCGCCTGGCTGCGCGCCGAACGCGCCGTCCTCCACGACCTCGCCGCCCGGGACTTCGGCTACGGCGACCCGCGCGGAACCCCCGCGCTGCGCCGCGCCGTCGCCGACTGGCTCGGCCGCAACCGGGGCATCCGCGCCGACCCCGGGGACGTCCTCGTGGTGGCCGGAGCCGCCCAGGCACTCGCCCTGGCCGGCGAGGTGCTCCGCGCGGACGGCCTGGACGTCGTCGCCGTCGAGGACCCGGGCTCGCTCGGCACCCGCCAGCACCTCGGCCACCGGATCACCGCCACCCCGCCGGTCCCCGTGGACGCCGAGGGCATCCGGGTCGACGCGCTGCGCGCCACCGGCGCCCGCGCCGTCCTGCTCACCCCCGCCCACCAGTTCCCCACCGGCGTCGTCCTCGGCGGCGCCCGGCGGCGCGAACTGCTCCAGTGGGCGGCCGAGGGCGGGCTCGTCATCGAGGACGACTACGACGCCGAGCACCGCTACGACCGCCCGCCGGTGCCCGCGCTGCGCGGCGTCCTGCCCGAACAGGTCCTCTACCTCGGCAGCGTCTCCAAGCTCCTCGCCCCCGCCCTGCGCACCGGCTGGATGCTCGCCCCCGCCCGCTACCGGGAGTTCCTGGCCGACGCCAAACGGCTCGACGACCTCGGCAACGCCGCGCTGCCGCAGCTCGTCCTCGCCCGGCTGATGGACTCCGGCGCACTGGAGCGCCACCTGCGGCTGCTGCGCCCGCGCCACCGGCGCCGCCGCGACGCGATGACCGCCGCCGTCGCCGCCCACCTGCCCGGTGCCGTCGTGCACGGCGCGGCCGCCGGGCTGCACCTCATGGTCACCTTCCCGGCCGGTCTGACCTGCACGGACACCGAGCTCGCCGAGGCGGCGCTCGCCCATGGGGTGAAGGTCCAGCCGTTGTCCTGGCACGCCCGGCTGCCGCACCCGCCCGGGCTCGTCCTCGGCTACGCGGCCGGCGCGCCCGGTGAGATCGAGGAGGGCGTCGCCGTCCTCGGACGGCTGCTCCGGGAGGCGGGGGGAGCGCTTCCGGGGTGAGGCTGCTGGTGTCACCCGCGCGCCACCCGCGTGATCCGGGAGGGGCCCTTCGCCCCGGCCGGGTGACCGCCGGCCCGACGGCCGGACCCGTCGACCCCACCGCACCCGCCCCGCCGTCGCGGGCGGGCGCCCCGGGGCTCCCCGGGCGCCGCTTCCCGGACCGCCCGGACCCCGACCGACCGAGGGAGGCCGGATGCCGATGTCCCGCCGAACGATCCGTGTCGCGCTCCTCGCCCTGCTGCTCTCCGCCCTGGCCCCGGCCGCTCCGTCCGGTCAGCCGGCCCCGTCCGGCCAGTCCGGTCCTCCCGGGCCGGCCGGTCCGTCCGGCCCGCAGGGCCCGGGAGGCGCCACCGGACAGCACACCGGGCCCGCGACGACGGACCCGGTCCACCCCACCCCCACGGAGAGGACGACGCCCGTGCCCACCACCGATGCGCTCCAGCTCGCCGGCCGCCGGGTCATCTACTCCTACCGCGGCTCCACCCCGCCGCCGGAACTGCTCGCCACCATCCGCGCGGGCCGCGCCGCCGGTGTCATCTTCTTCAAGGAGAACGTCCCCTCGCTGCCCCAGCTCCAGGCGGCCGTCGCCCAGCTGCGGCAGGCGGCGGCCGAGTCGCCGACCGGCGCGCCGCTGCTGCTGATGACCGACCAGGAGGGCGGCAAGGTCCGCCGGCTGCCCGGCGCTCCGGACCTCTCGGCCAAGCAGATCGGCCTGGCCGCCGATCCGGCCGGCGCGGCCGCCGAGGCCGGCGCCGGAGCGGCCCGCACCCTGGGCGGGGCGGGTCTCAACGTCAACCTGGCGCCGGTGCTCGACGTCTTCGACACGCCCGACAACTTCATCGACCACTTCGAACGCTCCTTCGGCCGGGATCCGGACACGGTGGCCGAACTGGGCTCGGCCTACCTCGCCGCCCAGCAGCAGCTGGGCGTCGCCGCGACGGCCAAGCACTTCCCCGGGCTCGGCGCCGCCGCCCGGGAGGAGAACACCGACGCGAGCTCCGTCGTCCTCCCGGTCCCGCTCGCCGACCTGCGGGCGCGCGGCGAGGAGCCGTACCGGGCCGCCATCGCCGCCGGGGTCCGGCTGGTGATGGCCTCCTGGGCGGTCTACCCGGCCCTCGACGCCTACCGCCCCGCCGGGCTCTCGCGCGCCGTCGTCCAGGGCGAACTGCGCGAGCGGCTCGGCTTCCGCGGCGTGACCATCACCGACGCCCTCGAAGCCGTCGCCCTGGCGGCCTTCGGCGACGCCGGGGACCGGGCCGTCGCCGCCGCCGAGGCGGGCATGGACCTGGTGCTCTGCTCCGGCCGGGACCTCCAGCAGGGCGACGCCGCCGTGGAGGCCCTGGCCACCGCCCTCGACAGCGGCCGCCTCGACACCGCCGGATTCACCGAGGCCGTCCACCGCGTCGACGCGCTGCGCAGCTCCCTGCCGGCCTCCTGAGGACGGCCCGGCCGCCCGTCCCGTCGCGCCGAGGCGGTCCTCCGGCCGGCGGGGCGGTGGTCTCCGGCCGGGGCCGGCGCGGACCGGCGAGGGTGGCGCAGGGGTGGCGCGAAAGGGGGCGAGGGTGGCGCGAAGAGGGTGCACGGGCCATCAACACGCGCCGCTTCGTCGGGGAAACGAGCGGACACGGAGGGTCATCCTGGTGGCAGGCTTGCCGCCGTGACTGTGCACCCTCTCGTACACGAGATCGCCGACGCCTACCTGGCCCTGGTCGATGCCGCCGCGCCCGGACTGGTCGAGGGCCTGTACGTGGTCGGTTCCATGGCCCTGGGCGACTTCCACCCGGAACGGAGCGACCTCGACTTCGTCGCCGTGACCGCGGACCCGGTGACGGCCGGGCAACTCGGCGCACTGGAACGCGCGCACGCCCGGCTCGCGCTCCGCCATCCGCGCCCCGTGTTCGACGGTCCCTACCTCACCTGGCACGAACTGGCGGGCCCGCCGGCGCAGGCGGCCCCGGGGCCGCACGTGCGCGGGGGGACGGTGCGCCACCGGGTGGGATCCGGCCGCACACCGGTGCTCTGGCACACGCTGGCGCGCCACGGCGTCACGCTCTGCGGGCCGCGCGCCCAGGAGCTGATGATCCACACGGACCCGGAGGAACTGGCCGTCTGGAGCCTCGGCCGGCTGGAGGAGCACTGGCGCCCGTGGTGGCGCAGCTCCTCGCGGCTGGCGTCGCGGCCGGGGCTGGCCTGCCTGAACGAACGGGCGCCGGTCCGGGCGGTGCTCGGGGTGAGCCGGCTGCACTACACGCTGGCCACCGGGCGGATCGCCTCCAAGCGCGGAGCCGGCGAGTACGCCCGGGCGGTGTTCGACGAGCGCTGGCACCGGATCCTGGACGAGTGCCTGCGGATCCGCGAGGGCCGGCGGCGCCGCTCGTTCTACCCCAACCCGTTCGTCCGGCGGGCCGATGCGCTGGCGTTCACGGACATGGCGATCGAGAGCGCCCGGCTGCTGGGGGCGGGCCGGCTGCCGCTGGGGGAGTAGCCCGGGGCGGGACGCGGTCGGGGGCCTTGATCGCGTCGGCGAAGGCCAGTTTCCGGTCTGATCACCAGCTGTTCGGATCCTTGCGCCATCCCCGGACCCCTCCGTTCCTCCCGGGCGGCAGCGGCCCGGGAGGCCGTTCCGTCCGTGACGACTTGAAGAAATCTTCATCTGCAAGGATGATGCTTCCCGCCGAACGGGCCGACCCGGAGCCCGCCCAGCGACGCACGGGGAGAGACGGACGATGCCGGTCCCGCTGTACCAGGCGAAGGCGGAGTTCTTCCGCACGCTCGGGCACCCGGTGCGCATCCGCGTCCTGGAGCTGCTCCAGGACGGGCCGCGCCCGGTGCGCGAGCTGCTCGCCTCGATCGAGATCGAGCCCTCGAACCTCTCCCAGCAGCTCGCGGTGCTGCGCCGGACCCAGCTGGTCACGGCCACCCGCGAGGGCAACACCGTCGTCTACGCCCTGAGCACGCCGGACGTCGCCGAGCTGCTGCGGGCCGCGCGGCGGATCCTGACCGAGCTGATCGCCGACCAGGGCGCGCTGCTCACCGAGCTGCGGGCACCGGGCGCCGGTGCCGCGCCCGCGGGCGACCGATGACCGGCCCGTCGACCGAAGGAGTGCCCGGCCATGAGTGAGACCACCGGCGGACGCGGCCGGGAGGCCGAGGCCACACGGGAGGAGAAGGCGCGGCGCAGGGCCATGCTGATCCGGGCGGGCATCTACATCTTCGCCACGCACCTGTTCGCGGGGTTCGTGCTGCTGCTGTTCGCCCTCGGCGGCCGGAAGTGACCGTGCGCGAGCGGTGGTGACCGCCGCCGGGCCGCGCTGCACGTCAACGGCCGGAGGGGGCCGGGGCCCGGCGGCCCGGCCCGCGGTGAGCTCGCGGCGAACGGTCCCGGCCGGGTGGCCGGGACCGCTGCGCTGCGGCCCGCCGGCCGCCGGTCCGGGTCAGCGCGGGCCGTCCTCCGTGCTGTAGCGCAGGCTGGTGCTGGTCCAGGTGTGGACGCCCTCCACCAGCTCCCGGGTGCCGTCGAGGTACCAGCGGCCCGCCGGGTGCCGGAGCTGCAGACTGCGCCGCAGCCGCTCGCTCTCCGCCGTCAGCCGGGCGATCCGGGCCACGACCGCCCGGGCCGCCCGGCTGCGGGTGCAGCCGCGGATCCGTTGCAGGGTGAGCACGGTGTTGAAGGCCGCGACGTTCTGGCGTTCCTCGCGGTCCGCCGAGTAGAGGTCGTTGATCAGCGTCGCCGCGTCGGCCGTGTTCGCGCGCAGGCGGTGCAGGGCCGGGTCGGCGTGCAGCTCGGCCGGGGCCTCGCCGCCGTGGACGTGCTCCAGTATGTCCATGAACGGGTAGAGGCAGCTGGCGTGGCGCCGCAGCCGCACGGTCTCGGCGAGGTCGGGCTGGGTGCGGGCGGCCCGGTGGGCCGTCTCGGCGAGGAAGGTCTCCAGACAGGAGTGCCATTCGGCGGCGGCGCGCCGCCGCCAGCCCGGGGGCATGGGGGCGGTCTGGCGCTGCCACAGCTCCCGCCAGGCGTCCAGCAGCTGCGGCTGGGGCGTGCCCGCCGGGACCGGCCGCCCGGCCAGCACGGCGAGCAGCGGTTCGACGATGGCGCGGGCCTCGGCGGGATCGCGGCCCGGAGGCCCGTCGAAGCGGTCGTCGAGGATGGTGAACCAGCCGAGGGTGTCGATCAGCAGGTCCAGCTCGGTGCCGCGGGCCCGGGGGTACGCGTGGCCGATCAGCTCGGGCAGCGCGTAGGTGTGGTAGCGGGCGAGGTCCTCCGGGGCGAGCAGACCGTGGGCCAGGGCCCACTCGCCGTGCCGGGCGGTGGCGGCGCGCAGCTCGCTCGGAGCGCGCGGTTCGCCCTGCGGGCGCAGTGCGTCGGGCGCGCGCCCGACGGCCGGGGCGGGCCGCGCCTCCGGGTGGACCGGCGGCGCGGGCCGGGGCAGGGCGGTGACCGGCCGGAGGGTGGTGACGGGCCGCAGGGCGGTGACCGGTCCGAGGGCGGTGACCGGGACGATCGTGCTGAGCGGCCCCAGGTGGGTGGCCGGGCGCGTGGTGCGGGTGGCACCGCTGCGGGACGCGGTGCGGGCGACCGTGCGCGGAGCGGTCCGCAGGGCGGTCGGGCGCGGCCCCTCGGTGGCGGCGGACCGGCGGGTGGCCAGTGAGGCCTGCGCGGGGAGCACGACCGAACCCGAGAAGCGGGAGCCGGTCGCGGCGCCGGACGCGCCGGACGGGCCCGGGACACCGGCCGGGGCGCCGCCGCCCGGCGGGCACCCCTCGCCCGGCCGCGGCCCGCGCGGCCCGCGGGGACCGCGCCCGGCCGCGTCCGACTGGCGCGGACGGGCGACCGGCAGGCACGGGGCGGGTGTGTCGTCGTGGCCCGCCGACGGCGTGCGGCGCGGTCCGGCGGCGTGCGGGGCGCGCCCCCCGCGCGGCGTGAGCCGCACCCGCAGGCCCTGTGCCTGGACGGTCGTCCACACCACTTCGCGGGCCCGGACGCCGGGGACGGCCGTCGGACGCCAGCGGCGCAGGATGGCGGCGGCCGCCACGGTCAGTTCGGCCCAGGCGAAGGCCTCGCCGATGCACTTGTGTTTGCCCGCGCCGAACGGCAGGAACGCCTGCCGCGCGACGCCCCCGCCGCCGGCCGGGCCCTGTGCCCCGTCGGCGCCGTACCAGCGGCCGGGGTGGAAGCGCAGCGGCTCGGGGTGGAGCGCGGGGTCGCGGTGGATCGCGGTGAGGCTGTAGAGCAGCTCGGTGCCGGCGGGGACGAGGTAGGGGCCCAGCTCCACCGGGACGCTCGCGGTGCGCATCAGGAAGGCGTTCGGTGCGTGCAGCCGGACCACCTCCTGGGTGACCGCGCGGGTGTAGCCGAGGCGGGCGAGCGCCTCCGGGGTGGGCACGGTACCGGCCGGCAGGTGCTCGTCCAGCTCGGCCAGGACGCGCGCCTCGACCCGGGGGTGGCGGACCAGCTCGTCGATCAGCCAGGTGAGCGTGGTGGAGACGGTCTCGGTGCCGGCCCCGAACATGGTGATCGCCTCGGAGCGGACGTCCGCCTCGGTGAGCGGGCGTCCGGTGGCGGGGTCGACGGCGGCGCGCAGCAGCGCGGGCAGGGTGGCGCCGCGCCGGGCGGCGCCGGTCACCGGGCACCCGCCGTCCCGGACGGTGCCGCCGACCGCCTGGTCGACGACCTCGTTGAGCACCCTGACCGCCGCGTCGAAGCGCCGGTTGACCGGCAGCGGGAGCCGGGCGAACGCCCGGTGGGGGTAGAGCGACTGGACGATCTGGCCCTTCACCATGTCGGGCAGGGCCCGGTGGAAGGCGAGCGTGGCCTCCTCGCTCAGCCGGGCGTCGAACAGGGCGCGGGTGACGATCTCCAGGGCGAGGTGGTTCATCTCCTTGGCCACGTCGAGGACCTGGCCGGGGCGCCAGCGCCCGGCCCGCTCCTCGGTGACCCGGTGCATGACGGCGAGGTACTCGGCCATCCGGTCCGCCCCGAAGGCGGGCTGGATGATCCGGCGGCGGTCGCGGTGGGCACGCCCCTCGGACATCAGCAGGCCGTCCCCGAAGGCGGCCTTGAGGGTGTCCTGGACGGCGCCGCGCGGGCAGTCGTGGGCGAGCGACACCAGCAGGGTGTGGACCAGCCCGGCGTCCGTGACCACGCAGACCGTGCGCGGCCCGAGCCGGATCCGGACCACCGCGCCGTGCCGGGCGAGCGAGCCGAGGAAGCCGAGCGGGTCGCGCAGCAGGGCGGGGGCGTGCCCGAGGCCGGGTACGGCGCCGGGGGCCAGCGGGGGGACGGCCGGGCGGCGCTCCGCGGAGGCGGTTCTGGGCGGGGCGGACGGTCTGCGGGTCTCGTTCGTCAGGATCATGACATTACCTCTCACCAGATGGACCGGGGGGACGGACCGGTGGGACGGTCCGGGGTCACCGGCCGGGTGTCGGACCGGTCGGCCGACCCGGCGCCGCGCTACCACGGGAGCCGCCGCCACGCCGGCCGGGATCCGGGGGCCTGTGGAAGCAGACCCCCGCGCGCGCCATGGACAGAGGGCGCACGCCATGGGAAACGCGCCGGTCCCGTGAGCGTTGCGCCGTACCCGGATGGATCACTCCATCGGTGGAGTGTCCTCAAGGTCCGGGCGGCGCGTCCCGATGAAGGCACGCCGCCCCGAGCGGTCCGCGCACCGGGCCGGGCCACCCCGCGGAGCGCCCGGCGCGAGGTCCGGCGCGAGGCCGGGCCGGGGCCGTCCTGCCTGGCCGGCAGGGCCTTTCGGCCCTCGGCGCCGCGGTGCGCGCGGGTCCAGCATGGTGCAGGACCAAGGAGGACCCTCTGATGACCCGTCTGCGCCACCGGCCCGCCCTCGACCTCCGGGTGGAGATCCGGGGCGAACTGCCCCGCGAGGACGCGGAGTACGCGCGGACCCGGGCGCTGGCGCTGATCGCGGACCTCGGGCCGGACGTGCACGCCGCCCGGCTGCGGCTGACCCGCCCGCGCGACCGCTCGGTCACCCGGCCCTCCGTCGCCCAGGCCTCCGTGGACCTCGCGGATGTCGGCCGGGTCCGGGTGGAACTGGCCACCGTGACGGTGCGCGAGGCGGTCGACCTGGCGCTCGGCACGCTCGCCGGGCGCGCCGGGCGGCTGCGCGAACTGGGCGGCATAGGGCTCGCCTCGGCGTTCGAGAGCTCCTACCGGCCGCAGTACGCGCCGCGTCCGCCGGCCGAACGCAGGATCGTCCGGCGGAAGTCCGTGCGGCCGGCCCTGCGCACGCCCGAGCAGGCGATCCGCGAGATGCTGGCGCTGGACTACCGGTTCCACCTCTTCACCGACGCGCTGACCGGCCAGGACGGCCTGGTCCACCGCAGGCCCGGCGACGGCGGGTTCCGGCTGGTCCGGGCGCACTCCGCGGTCCGGCTCGGTGGCACGGAGCTGCCGCTCACCGAGAGCCCGCACCCGGCGCCCCGGCTGGAGCCGGCCGAGGCCTTCCGTCAACTCGGGCTCACCTGCTGGCCGTTCGTCTTCCACACCGATCCCGGCGACGGCCGGGGCCGGGTGCTCTACCGCCGTTACGACGGCCACTATGGCTTGATCACGCCGATAGCGGGAGCCCGCTGAGGGGCAGGTAATCACCGGCACGGGCTGACCGGTACACGACCGACAACGGACGAGCACACCTCCACGCTCTGGACGGGAACTGGGACCATGGACTGCGAAGAAGTCATGCTGACCGTCAGGATCACGGCCGCCGAGCGGGCCCTGCTGCGCGAACTCGCGCGCGGCCACGGCACCGACGTGTCGGACGTGGTCGTGGACGGTCTGCTGGACGCCATCCCCGGCCTGCACGTCCTGCCCGTGCTGCCCGCCGGCGCGGTGCTGCCCGCCGGCCGGGTGCTCCCGCTGGAGGCCGGGCCGGCCGGCGCCCCCGGGCAGCCGGGGCTCTCGCAGCTGCTGCGCGTCCTGGCCCGCCCCGCCCCGTGCGCGGTCACCCTCTGGCTGCCGGCGCCGGTCGCCGACCTGCTGCCGCTGGTCGGCGAGCGGATCGCCGCCGTCAGCGGGCTGCGGGTCGGCACGGCGAGCGCGGCCCTGGCCGCCGCGCTGCGGTTCTGGCTGGCCGGCGACCCGGGGCGGCTCGCCGCGGGCCTGGCCGGCCTGCACCGGCACGGCGCTCCCCGGCTCACCGCCCAGCGGCTCGACGTCGCGGCCTGAGCGCACGGCCCTCCGGCGCGTCGCGGCCGGCCGCTCGCGGGGAGGCAGGGGCGGCAGGGGCGGGCGGGGCCGCCGGTGCGCGGCGGGCGCCGCCGCCGGCCGTCCGGATCCGGCCGTCCGTCCGGCCGGCCGGTGCGCGCCGGGCCCGGGGGGCGCGCCGGCGCCCGAGGGCGCACGGGGAGGTGTGCCGGGGGCGGCCGGCCACGCGTGACGCTTCGTCGGTCCGCCGCCCGGTGCGGGCCGGACGGACACCCGCCCGATGGTCGACGGACCGTCGGGCCGGGCGGGACCGAAGCGGTTCCTGGGGGTCAAGTGGCATGTCCTGGACGGGAAATTAGCTGGTCAGAGCTCTGGTCACGACCTGCGCGCAGGTCTAGCATTCCGGTCACGGCAACCGGTGTCCGGACCTCCGGACGACCGGTGCGGTGGCCGCCACCACCCCCTGCCGGGGAGCGTACACCCCCCGAGTACGCTCCCCGGCGCCGCTCTGTGCGCGGTGCCCGCCTTCCCACGCCCGTTCCCGGCGCTGCCGCGGATTGTCCGCCCCGCGCTCGGTAGCTGCATCGCCCGGCGCGCACCCCCGCCCCCGTCGGCGCGCGCCCCCATCGCGGCGCGCGCGCCCGCTGCGCGCCACCGGGAACCGTCGGGTGCGAACCGGCGTCCCCCCTCTCCGACGGGCGCCACGGGGCGCCCGCACGAGGAAGGGAGCGTCCGGTGGTGCGAAAGGTCCTGATCACCGGCGGAGCGGGCTACATCGGCAGTACCGTGGCCTCGGCCCTGCTGGACGCGGGCATCGTCCCGGTCGTGCTGGACGACCTCTCCAGCGGGCGGGCCGAGTTCGTCGAGGGCCGGGTGTTCTACCGGGGCGACATCGCGGATCCGGAGCTGGTCGACCGGATCTTCGCCGAGCACCCCGACCTTGACGCGACCGTGCACTGCGCCGCGCGGATCGTCGTCCCCGAGTCGGTCTCCCGGCCGCTGTTCTACTACCGCGAGAACGTCGGCAAGACCGTCGGCCTGCTGGAGTCGCTCCAGCGCAACGGCTGCACCCGGGTGGTCTTCAGCAGCTCCGCCTCGATCTACCGGCCCACCCCGACCGGCCGCGTCGACGAGTCCTGCCCGGTCGAGGCGAGCAGCCCGTACGCGCGCACCAAGCAGATGATGGAGCAGGTGCTCCAGGACTGGACGCGGGGCGACGGCGCCGAGCAGACGCGGGTCATCGCGCTGCGGTACTTCAATCCGATCGGCGCCGACCCGCAGCTGCGCACCGGGCTGCAGAACCTCCACCCGACCCACGCGCTGGGCAAGTTGATCGAGGCGCACGCCAACGGCACGCCGTTCACCATCACCGGGGTCGCCTGGGAGACCCGGGACGGCTCGGGCATCCGCGACTACATCCACGTGCAGGACGTCGCCGAGGCCCACGTCGCCGCGCTGGTCCGGTTCGACGAGGTGACCGGCCCCGGGGCCGGGGAGCGCTACCGGGTCGTCAACATCGGTACCGGCAACGGCACCACCGTCCGCGAGTTGGTCACCGCCTTCGAGCAGGCGGTCGGTGCGACCCTGGACGTCCGGGAGGCCGAGCCCCGGCCCGGTGACGTCCTCGGCTGCTACAGCGACGTGACGGCCGCGCGCGAACTGCTGGGCTGGACGCCGCGCCGCACCATCGCCCAGGGGGTCGAGGACGCGCTCGCCTGGCGGTCGCGGTGGGCGGCCCGGGCGGCGGCGGCCACCGGCTGACCCGTCCCGGGAGCGCCGCCGGCGCCCGTCCCCGGCTGGACGCGGGGCGCCGGCGGCGCCGGGTGCTACTTGGACTCGTCGAGGCGGTTGATGAAGTCCTTGGCCTTGTCGGCGGCGGTGTCGATCTGGCCGCTGTACTTGCCGTCCGTCTTGTCGTCGATGACGTCGGCGACCTTGTCCAGGCCCTGGGTGATCGCGCCGCTGTGCTCGCGGGCGAGGTCGGTGGCCTTGTCGGCGAGGTTCTTGAGGTTGTCGAACATGATGGTCCTTCTGTTCGTCCGGCGCGGTTCGCCGTCATCCTAGCCGCCGCTGACCTGGCGTTTCCCTGGGGCAGGGGTACGGCGGGATGACTTTGCGGGGGTGGGTTTGTATGCTCCTGGCTTGCTCTACAGCATTGTAGAAGTTGGCCGGGTGCGCGGAAGGGGTGTGGGGCATGGCGGGGCGGCGAGCGAGAACCCCGGAACGGGGCGCGGCCGCGCGTCCCGGCCCGGTGCCCGGGCCCGCGCCCGTGCCGGCGGCGCGGCGGGCCGCGCCGGGGCGCCGGTCTGCCGGTCAGCGGGCGGCGGAGCGCACGGCCGGGCGCCGCGCCGGGGCCGGGCGGCCGGGCGGGGTACTGGTGGTGCCGGCGGCCTCGGTCGGGCTGCCGGTGGCCGGCGCGGTGGCCGGCGAACTGGCCGGGGGCGGTGGCGGACCGCTGTTCGCGGCCGGTGCCGTCCTGGGTGCCGGCGCCGCCGCGGCGCTCTGCGGCCGCGCCGGGCGCTGGTGGGTCGTCATCGCCGCGCCGCCCGTCGTGCTCGCGGCCCGGGCGGGCGCCGCGCTCCTCGCCGACCGCGACGGCCTGCGGGGCAAGGCGCTCGCCTCGGCGGCGGTGCGCTGGGTGGTCGGCGCGTTCCCGGTGATGGCGGCGGCGGTGGTGGCCGCGCTGCTGGTCGTGGTCGTGCGGGTGGTCCTCGACCGGCGTGCCCGGCGCCGGCCGGACCGGCCCGCGAACGGCCGGCGCCGCACCCCCGGCACCGCGACCGCCGGACCGCCCCGGCCCGGACGGCCCGCCCCCGAGCCGCCCGCCCCCGAGGCGCCCACCCTCGTGACGTCGAGCCCCGGGACCCCGGTGCCCGAGACCCCGATCCCCGACCGCAGGAGCCACCGTGGCTGAGCCCCGCACCAGGCCGCTGACCGTCGCCGGCCGCGTCCTCGCCGGCACCGTCTCGGTGGCCGTGCTCGGTGCCAGCGGCTTCACCTGGTACGAGTACCGGCAGCTGGACGGCGGCATGGTCAAGTCGGGCGCGCTCGCCGAGGCCCGGAAGAACGCGCCGCCGCACCTCGACAAGTCCGTCAACCTGCTGCTCATCGGCCTCGACAGCCGCAAGGACATGGACGGCAACGACCTCCCCAAGGAGTTCGTGGAGGAGGAACTGCACGCCGGCTCCAGCGAGATCGGCGGCTACAACACCAACGCACTGATCGTCCTGCACATACCGGCCAACGGCGGCAAGGTGACGGCGCTGTCCGTCCCGCGCGACGACTACGTGCAGACCGTCGGCGCCGACGGGAAGATGCACAAGATCAAGGAGGCGTACGGGATCGCCAAGGAGGCCGCCGAGCAGAAGCTGGGCGGCAAGGGGCTGTCGAAGTCCGAACTGGAACGGCAGAGCCGCGAGGCCGGCCGGGCGGCGACCCTCCAGACCGTGCAGGCGTTCCTGGACGTCCCGATCGACCACTTCGCGGAGGTGAACCTGATCGGCTTCTACGACATCGCCAAGGCCGTCGAGCCGGTCCAGGTCTGCCTCAACAACCCGGTCGACGACCCGATCGTGGCCCGCACCGCCACCCACGAGGGCGGCGGCACCGGGCTCAGGCTCCCGGCGGGCGTCAGCTCGCTGGACGCCCGCCAGGCGATGTCGTTCGTCCGCCAGCGCCACCACCTGAAGAACGGCGACCTGGACCGGACGCACCGCCAGCAGGCCTTCATCTCCTCGGTCGTGTACAAGCTGAAGCAGCAGGGCGTGGTCAACGACCTGGGGCAGCTCCAGCGGCTGTTCGACGTGGTGAAGAAGGACGTGGTCATCGACGACCGCTGGAACGTCCTGGACTTCGCCCAGCAGGCGCCCAATCTGACCGGTGGCAACGTCGAGTTCAACACATTGCCGATCACCGGGTTCAAGACGATCGGCGGCCAGGAGGTCAACACGGTCGACCCGGACCAGATCAAGCGCATCGTCAAGCAGCTGTTCGGGCACGAGCCCCCGCCGCCGTCCGCGGCCGACGCACCCGCGCCGGCCGAGACGCCCTCTGCCGCGCCGACCGCCACCCCGACCGCGACCCCGACCGGGCCGCGGGCCGTGGTGGACGTCCACGGCGCGAGCGCGGAGGCGGCGGCCGCGGAGTCGAAGGCGCTCGCCGGACTCGGCTACCCGGCCGGAAAGGCGACCGGAACGGCCGCCGCCGCGCGGGCGAGGGTGACGACGGTCGCCTACGGCGCGGGCGCGAAGGCCGACGCGGAGCAGCTCGCCGCCCGCTACGGCGTCCCGGCCACCGCCTCCACCACGGCCCCGCCCGGCCACGTCCTCCTCACCCTCGCCCCCGGCCGCACACCCACCCCCGCCGCCCCGTCGGCCGCTGCCACCACGGCCGCGCCGGCCGACGAGCCGCCCCCCGAGCTGCCCATGCAGGGCCCGGCGGTCAAGGCGGGCGGCATCCCCTGCGTGGACTAGGCCCGCGCGTCGGGATCACGCCAGGCGGTCACCGCCGGTCCGCTCGCCGCCGGTCCGCTCGCCGCCGGCCCGCGCGCCGCCGGTCCGCCTCCGGCGGCGCCGCGTTCGGTGGCCCACCAGAAGGCGAGCGCGAGCAGGCTGACGCCGCCGCCGAGCCCGCAGACCGCCGTCCAGCCGCCGTGCTCGTACACCACGGTGGAGACGATCGCGCCCAGGCCGCTGCCGGCCGAGTAGAGCAGCATGTACCCGGCGGTCAGCCGGCTCCGGGCCTCGGGGCGGACCTGGTACAGCAGGTGCTGGTTGACCACGTGCACCGACTGCAGGCCGTAGTCGATCACCACCATGGCGAGCACCAGCCACCAGACCGAGTGCGGGAGCAGCCCGGCGAGCGGCCAGGAGACGAGCATCGCGGTGAGTCCGACCGCGAGGGTGCGCCGCGCCCGGCCCCGGTCGGCCTGCCGTCCGGCGTGCCCGGCGCCGAGCGCGCCGGCGGCTCCGGCCAGGCCGAAGAGGCCGATCGCGGTGTGGCTGAGACTGAACGGCGGGGCGGCGAGCGGCAGCACCATCGGGGTGAGCAGCACGGTGACGGCGGTGAAGACCAGCAGCGCGAGTCCGGCGCGGGCCCGGAGCACGGGCTCCTCGGCGAACAGCGTGAACACCGAGCCGACCAGCCTCGGGTAGCGGATCCGTTCCGTCCGGCGGTGCTTCTCGGCCGGGACGGCCAGGGCGAGGACGACGGCCGTCGCGCCGGTGGCGACGGCGGAGACGACGTAGACGGCGCGCCAGCCGGCGAGGTCCCCGAGGGTGCCGGCGACGGTGCGGGCGAGCAGGATGCCGACCACGATGCCACTGGTGACGGTGCCGACGACGCGCCCCTGGTCGGCGGGGTCGGCGAGGGAGGCGGCGTGGGCGACCATCACCTGGGCCACCACGGCGAGCACCCCGACCGCTGCCATGGCGAGCAGCATCAGCGTCGCCGAGGGGGCGACGGCCACGGCGGCGAGCGCCGCGACCGAGAGGCCGAGCTGGGCCGTGATCAGCCTCCGGCGGTCGAGGTGGTCGCCGAGCGGGACGAGCAGCACCAGGCCGACGGCGTAGCCGGCCTGGGTGAGGGTGCCGACCAGGCCGACCGTGGCGCGGCCGATGCCGAGGTCGTCGGCGATGAGGTCCAGCAGGGGCTGGGCGTAGTAGACGTTGGCCACGGCCAGGCCGCTCGCGACGGAGAACAGCCGGGCGACGGCGGGGGAGAGCCGGCGGGCGGCGGCGGGCTCGGCGCCGCCGCTGCGGGCGGGCGGGACCACGGGGGTGGACACGGCGGGAGGCTCCTTCACGTTCTCGGCGGCTTCCCGGGGCCTGCTCGACGCCCCGGGATCGCGGTTGCAAAGTGCTACCGCGATACCCTCGCACGTCGAGGTTTCATTAAGCAACCACGAGCCGCCGGGAGCCCGGGCGGTAGGGTCGCAAGGTGAAACCCTCCCGCCGGAGCGCGGGACCGCAGGTGAGAGGAGAGGGGCGCGTGCCGAAACGCACCTCGCACGAGGAGTCGGCCTGCCCGGTGGCCCGGCCGCTGGACGTCCTCGGCGACGGCTGGACGCTGCTGATCGTCCGTGACGCCTTCGACGGGCTGCGCCGCTTCGGGCAGTTCCAGAAGAACCTCGGCCTGGCGAAGAACATCCTCTCCGCCCGCCTCGCCACCCTGGTGGCCCACGGCGTCTTCGAACTGGCCCCGGCCGCCGACGGCAGCCCGTACCAGGAGTACGTGCTCACCGAGAAGGGGCGGGCGCTGTTCCCCGTCGTCACCGCCCTGCGCCAGTGGGGCGAACGGTACTTCTTCACGGACGACGAGCCGCGCGCCCGCCTGGTCGACCGCGCCGCCGGAGCGCCGGTCGCCCCGGTGGAGGTCCGGGCGGCCGACGGCCGGGTGATCGGGCCGGAGGACACCGAGGTGCTGCTGCCCTGACCGCGCGCGGCGCCCCGCCCACCGGTGCGGCGGACGGGGCGCTCGGGAGGTGCGGTGGCGTCAGCAGTTCCGGATGGACCAGACGGGCGTCCAGTCCTGGGTGTGGTTGGCGCCCCCGTCGGGGGTGAAGGACTTCAGCACGCCGCCGTTCGCGTTGTAGAAGTACGACCGCACGCCGCCGGTCTGGTTGTCGGCGTAGAACCCCTGGCCGTTCCAGCCGTTGAGGCTGTACCGGGCGCAGTCGTAGAGGTAGAAGATCTTGTAGTCGCCGGCGGTCGGGTCCCAGACCAGGGCACAGAGGTAGCCGGGGTCGCAGTTGTAGTCGCTGTTGGCCGGGATGTGCCCGAAGGGCGCCGCCGGCGAGACGGTCGGCGACCCGGCGGCGATCGCGGCGGCCTGCGCCCGGGCCTGGAGCGGCGGCGCCGGCGGCGCGACCAGGACCCGCCCGGCCGGGGCGGCGGTCGTGGTCGCGGCCCCGGCCGGGGCGGAGCCGGCGAACGCCGTCAGCAGGGCGGTGAGGGCGCCGGCCGCACCGAGGGCCGAACGCTTGAGGTGAGAACGGAGCACGGGTCCTCCCGCTGGTCGATCGGCTCAGCCGGGGGCTCCGGGAGCCTGGGTGGGTGTTTCGACGGAGGTGTTCGTTGCGGGGGTGGCGCTGTTCGTACCGGCCGCGGTGGTCGTGCCGGGGGCCGACTTCGCGGTCGTCGTGGTGACGGCCGGGGTGCTCGTCGCGGTCACCGTCGGCTTCGCCGTGGTGGTCTGGGCGGGGGCCGTCTGGGCGGGGGTGGTCTGGACGGGCGTGGTCGGAGCGGGCGTCGTCGGAGCGGGCGTGGCCGGTCCGCTGGGGGTGCTCGTCGTGGGCGGCTGCGTGGTCGTCCCCGGCGTGGTCGTGCCCGGGGTGGCGGGCGTCGTCGACTCAGTGTAAGGGCTCGTGGACCCCGTGTACGGGCTCGTCGACATCGTACTCGGACCGTTCGGGTACCCCGAGGTCGACGTGCTGGTCCAGGCGGACGGCGAGGACCACGAGGCCGACCCCGGCATCGAGGCCATCGAGGCCGGCTTCCAGATCGAGGGCGGCGGGACACCGGGCGCCAGCGGGCCGTGCGGTGCCGGGGCCGGCTGGTCGACGACCGCGGCCTTCCCCGTCTCCCGGGTGAACCAGCCGCCAGTGGTGACGTTCACCAGCACGATCGCGCTGACCGGCTTCGGCGCGGGCGTCAGCACGACCAGCGCGCTCGGCTGGAAGCCCGTCCACGCCTTGCCGGTGTACTTGGCGTCGGAGACCAGCGTCGGCGGCTTCAGCGGGTTGCCGCAGCCGCAGCGCACCCGCGGCACGCCCTGCGCGTCCACCAGCACCGCGGTCCCGGCCTGCAGCACGGCCTGGTAGGCGACGGCGGTGCCGCCCTTGTAGCCGTGGCTGGTCACCCGGGTGTCCACCCGCAGGTACGCCGAGGTCAGCGAGCGTAGGTAGGCGGGCAGGTCGGACTGCGCGATGCCCTCCGCGGACGCCCAGGCCCGGCCGGTGTCACCGGTCGAGGTCATCGAGACCAGCCGTTCCACGTCGCAGCTGGGCTTGCTCATCGTGCCGCCGTACACGCCCGCCGACGTGCCCTCGACGGTGCGGAGGGCGGCGGTCGCGGTGGCGGCGGTCGCGGTGCCGCCCGTTCGGGTGGCGGTGGCGGCGGGCCCGGTGGGGGCCGGGGTGTGCGCCGGGCTCTGGGCCGTGACCTGGGCCGTCGTCGGCGCCGGGGTGGCGGCCGTGGCCTGCATGGCCTGGGTCTCCACCGAAGGGGTGAACGGTGCCGGGCCCGGGTCCTGCGGCGTCTGCAGCGCGACCTCGTTGGCCGTGGGCACGGTCTCCTCGTGCCCGCCGCCCCCGCCGCCGGCGCTGTTGACGATCACCACCGTCGCCCCTGCCGCCAGCAGGGCCAGCAGCGCCAGCAGCGCGGCCTTCCGGCGGTCGCGCCACCACGGCTTCGGCGGCCTGCCGGGCCCGCCCGCGCCCGGTGGCCCGCCCGGGCCGGACCTCCCGCGGCCACCGCCGGAGGGCGGGCCGAACGGCGGCCCGGGCGGCCCGGGGCGGCCCGGGCCCGACGGCGGGCCCGAGAGGGGCCCGGACGGCGGTCCGGAGGGCGGGCCGAGCGGGGGCCCGGAGGGAGGCGGTTGGGAACTCATCGAGGGCTCCGATTCGCAGACGGCCGGTCCAGGTCCACCCGGCCGGCGCAGGAGTCTCCTGCCACTGGCATCCATTTCTGCCTCCGCTCCCCGTCGGCCGCAACAGCAGCACGCGCCGCCGCCGCCTCCCGGGGCGCTCCCGGCCGCGCGGTCCACCCCGGCGGTCCCGGCGGTCCCGGCCGTTCCCGGCCGTTCCCGGCCGGGCGGTCCGGGCCGTCCTGGGCCACCCTGGTGCCAGGCGCGGGGGCGGGGGCCGGAACCGGGCGCGCGGGGGACGTCGACCCGAGCAGGGAGGCCCGCATGGAGCAGCAGGCCCGTCCGGGCCGCCCGCCCGGCAGCACGGCGCCCGGACCGCCCGGCCCGCTGCGCGGCTGGCTGGACGCCGTGGCGGTCGTCCTGGCCGGCCTCGTCGCGATGGCGGTCGTGGCCGCGCTCGGCCTCTGGGCGGCCGGCGCCGACGCGCTGCCCGGCGGGGGCTTCCCGTCGGTGCTCGCCGCCACGCTCGCACTCGCCGTCGGCGGATCGGTCGACCTCGACGGCGGCGCCGGCTTCTTCGCCTCGGCCGACGCCCGGATCACCGCCATGCCGCTCTCCGTCGGCCTGGCCGGCGCGCTGACGGTCGCCGAGGTGTTCCTGCGTCAACTGCGCCACCGCGCGGTGGCCGGCGGCCGCGAGCTGCTCGGCCGCACCGTCCGGACGGCGGCGGTCTGGCTGGTCGCGCTCGCCCTGCTCTGCGCCGCCGCCCGGCACACCTTCACGGTGCCGCTCGGCGACGGCCTCGCCGAACAGCTCGGCGGCGTCCTCGGGCTGCACCCGGACGTGGGCTTCCGGGCGGATCCCGTCACCACCCTCGGGCTCGGCCTGCTCTGGCTGCTGGTCGTCCTCGCCGCCACCTTCGCCGTCTCCCGCCGGGCACCGCTGCCGCGCTCCCTGGTGCCCTTCCAGCACGCCGTCCGCCCGGCCGCGTTCGCGATGCTGCTGGTGCTGCTCGGCTACGTGGTGCTGGGCGTCGTGGCCGCGGTCGGCACGGCCGCCGTGAACGGCGACGCCCGGCAGGTCGCCGCCGTCGTGCTGCTCGCGCTGCCCAACCTGGTCTGGCTGGCCTTCGGCGTCGGCCTCGGCGGCGAGTGGCACGGCCACCTGGTCGGGGCGATCGGCCTGCCGGTGCCCAAGCCGCTGGCCGCCGTGCTGCGCACCGGCGAGGGGCAGGACGGCACGGTGAGCCTCGGCACGCTCGCCGACCAGGACGCCCGGGCCTGGTGGCTGCTCCCGCTCGCCGCCGTCCTGATGCTCGCCGCCGGAGTGCTGGCCGCCCACCGCTCACCGCCCGGGGTCCGCCCCCGGCAGCACGCGGTGCGGCTGGCGGCGGCCGCCGCCGTCACCGTGCTGCTGGTCGGCGTCTGGACCAGGGTCTTCGCCGACTACGGCCTCTCCGTGCTCGGCGTCGGCCTCGGCGAGGGCGGCCTGGGCGACCTGCTGTCCGCCGTCCTCGGCCCGGCCGCGGGTCCGGCCGGCCCGGCCGCCGCCCTCGCCGGCGGCACCCTCACCCTGGATCCCGTCCTGTGGATCCTCGTCCCCCTCGCCGCCGGCTGGGGGCTCCTGGCCGGGGCCCTGGGCGCCCTCGCCGCCGCCCGCCGGCCCCGCCGCGGCGGGGCCGGGTGACCGCGTCCCCCGCCGGGTGACCGCGTCCGCCGCCGGACGGCGGGATCGGTGACGACCGGCCGGGCCCCGCGACCACGGTGCCCGCAACGGCAGGACCGGACCGGCCCGACCGTGAACACCGCCCAGGGCCGTCACCCGCCCGCGCGGCGGCGCCGGGCACCTCGCCGCCCTCGTCCCCGAGCGCCCCGGCGGCAGCGACGTCTCGTGGATTCCGCGCAGGACCGCCCCGAGGGGCCCGGCGACGTCGCGGGGCGCATCCCGGACCGACGGGCGGGCACCCGGGCCGCCCGGCCCGGCAAGGTGCGCCTCCTGCCCGCGTGCCGAAGAATGGTCTCCGTCCGGCTCTTGATGGATCCGCCCTGCCCTGTGGACTTCGCGTCGCGGCGGCGGAGCGAAGGACGAAGGGACGCGCCATGACCGTTGCCACGACCCCGGTGAACCTCACCCGGGCGGCGCACGTCGGGATTTCGGTCTCGGACCTGGACGCCTCGATCGCGTTCTACACGGCCCTCACCGGGCGGGAGCCCGTCGCGCAGGGAACCATGCACAGCGAGCCGTTCGGCAGGTCCCAGGGACTGCCCACGGCGAAGCTGCGGTACGCCACGATCAACCTGGACAACAGCCTGGGCATCGACCTCATCCAGTTCCAGGATCCGGTCGGCGAGCGCACGAACGGCAAGGCGAACCGCCCCGGTTCCATGCACCTGTGCCTGTGGACCGACGACTTCGACGCCGTGTACCGGCGGATGAAGGACGCCGGCTACGACTTCCTCGGCGAGGACTACACGTTCATCGCGGGCGAGGTCACCCCGGAGGCGGCACTCGGCACCAGGGTCGCCTACTTCAACGACCCGGACGGCACGAACCTGGAGATCATCGAGCCCAAGGGCGGCTTCGCCAGTTAGGGCGGGCCCGCACCCCCGCCGACGCCTGGCCCGGCGTCCTCGGACCGGCCCCGCGGAAGAACCTGCGGGAGCGGCGGTCAGCTCACGGCGTCGGACAGGAGGACGACGGCCGGGGGGAGGGCCTGGCCGAGGGCGCCGGGCCAGAGGCGGGGCTCGGAGGCGAGCAGGGTCGCGCCGGCGGCGACCATGAAGGCGCTGAGGTAGCTGATCAGGGTCCGCCCGACGACCGGTTCGTCGACGTGCAGGGCGACCAGGCCGGCCACCATTCCCAGGGCCAGGAAGAGGTTGTAGAAGCCGACGTTGATCCGCCAGAGGCGGACCTGCGGTGCGTCGGAGGTGGAGGCGGTGAGCAGCCGGCGCACCCGCGGGTGGCCGTAGAGGAAGCTCTCCAGCGGCCACACCACCAGGTGGATCGCGGCGGCGACCAGCGCGAAGACCTGGCTGACGGCGTTCATCCGAAGCTCCTGCGCGTGGGCGGGCGGACGGCGGGCAGGGCCCAGCCGGGCGGGTCGGGGACGGGGACGGGGCCGCCGGGCGGGGGCGTGCCGGGGACGGGCACCACCTCGGTGGGCGGGCCGCCCGAGGCCCACGGGCCGCCGGCCGGGGGAGCGGTGCCGGGTGGGGCGGTGGCGGCGGCGCGCAGCTCGGCGACGAACAGCAGGCAGCTCGCGAAGCGTTCCCCGGGCGTCTTGGCGAGGGCGCGGGAGACCACCGCGTCGACGGCGGGCGGCAGGTCGGGCCGGTGCTCGCGCAGGGTGGGCGGCGGGTCGTTGACGTGGGCCCAGAGCACGGCGAGGTCGCTCTCCCGGCGGAACGGGGGCGCGCCGGTGAGCATCTCGAAGACCACGCAGCCGAGGCCGTACTGGTCGCAGCGGCCGTCCAGCGGGCGGCCGGAGATCTGCTCGGGCGCGGCGTAGTCGAGGGTGCCGACGATCTGGCCGACGCCGGTCAGGCCGCTGAGCGAGAGGGACTTCTTGGTGAGGCCGAAGTCGGCGAGGTAGAGGTGCTCGGGGTGCTCGCTGTCGGTGCCGGCGGCGACCAGCACGTTGCCGGGCTTGACGTCCCGGTGGACCAGTTCGTGGTCGTGCGCGGCGTCCAGCGCGGAGGCGATCTGCAGGGCGAGCCCGGCCGCCCGGCCGACCGGGAGGGCGCCGCTGCGGGTGATCAGCGAGCGCAGGTCGCCGCCCTCGACGTAGCGCATCGCGATGAACAGGAGGCCGTCGGACTCGCCCGCCTCGAAGACCGGGATGATGTGCGGGTGGTCGATCGCGGCGGCGACGTGCGACTCGTGGATGAAGCGCTGCCGGAACACCTCGTTGCGGGACAGCTCGGGGGCGAGCAGCTTGACGGCGACGGTGCGGCCGAGCCGCAGGTCCTTGGCCCGGTAGACGACGGCCATGCCGCCGTGTCCGATCTCCGACTCCATGCGGTAGCCGGCGACCCGCCGCCCGACCAGCCCGGCGGGCAGGCTGGGCGGTTCGACGGCGTCGCCCTGGTCGGCCGGGTGCACCGCGTCGTCGGAGCTGTCGGGCGGCGGGATCACGGCTCCGCCACCCGGGTGGGCTCCTCGGTGCCCGGGATCCGGCCGGCCGGCGGGCCCGGACGGTTGCCGACGGCGT
This sequence comes from Kitasatospora sp. NPDC015120, assembly GCF_043080305.1. Taxonomy (NCBI): domain Bacteria; kingdom Bacillati; phylum Actinomycetota; class Actinomycetes; order Kitasatosporales; family Streptomycetaceae; genus Kitasatospora; species Kitasatospora sp. NPDC015120. The sequence goes on from NZ_JBIBVJ010000003.1 coordinate 406,481, forward strand.
AGGTGTGCAGCTGCAGGCCGTCGCAGTAGCACCAGCGGTCGTGCACCGGGTCGAACACCCAGAGCCGCTCGCCGTCGACGACCAGCCCGACCCGCAGGCCGTGCGCCCGTTCCCGGAACATCTCCAGGTCGGCGCCGCCGGCCGCGAGGTCCTCCAGCAGCGAGCGGTAGCGGGCCAGCACGCCCTCCGTCTCGGCGAGCGCGGGGCGCGGGTCGGCGGTGCGGGCCGGCGGGCCGGTCGCGGTGGGCGGCACGCCGGGCAGCGAGATCAGCAGCCGGCCGTCCACCCAGGTCGTCCAGCCGTTGGAGCAGAGCACCTGCGCCCAGTCGCCGGCCCGGCCGATCAGCTGGAGCGGCAGCAGGGCGTCCAGCGGCGCGGTGGGCTGCGCCGGGTCGGGGGCGGACCAGCTGGCCAGGCCGTCCGGCGGGGCGACATGGGTGGGGCGGAACGCGGGCTCCTCCATCGGCCGGGTCACTTCTCACTTCCGCATGATCGACGGCTCCTGCCGGCGCAGCAGGGCCAGGACGAGCACGGCCAGCGCCACCGACAGCGCGACCAGCACGGCCAGGGCGAGCAGCCACCCGGCCCGTTCCTGCCGGAACATCGGGTCGTCGGTGATGTCGTTCGGCAGCACGGTGTGCAGGTCGACGGTGCGGGCCATCGCGGACAGGCCCCAGCGGGAGGGCACCAGCCGGGCGAACTGCTCCAGACCGGGTACCCCGTGCAGCTTCAGCATGGCGCCGCTGAACACGATCTGCACCACGGAGAGCAGCACCAGCAGCGGCATGGTGGCCTCCTCCTTGCGCACCAGGGCGGAGACCAGCAGCCCGAGCATCATCGCGGAGAAGGAGAGCAGCGCGACCGCGACGATCAGTTCGGCCAGCGGCGGCATCAGCACGCCGCTGTGCACGGTGACGCCGCCCGGCAGGGTGGGGTCCAGGCCGACGCCGGCCAGCCCGACCACCGTCAGGACGGCCGCCTGGGCGACCGTGATGGTGCCGAGCACCACCACCTTGGAGACCAGATAGGCCGAGCGGGACAGCCCGACCACGCGTTCGCGCCGGTAGATCGGCCGTTCCTTGACGATCTCGCGCACCGCGTTGGCGGAGCCTGTGAGCAGGCCGCCGATGCAGAGCGTGAGCAGGATGTTGAGCGCGTTCTCGGAGGAGAGCCGGCTGCCCGCCATCGCCCGGCACATCACGCCGATCAGGAACGGCAGCGCGATCATCACGGTCAGGAACAGCCGGTCGGCGGCGAGCACCGCGGTGTAGCGGCGGATCAGCGTGCCGAGCTGGGAGAACCAGCCCTGAGGCTGCTCCGGGCCGATCGGGCCGCCGGACGCGGCGGACGCGCCGGGCACCGCGGCCGGCACCGGACGGACCGGCGGCAGCGCCTCCGCGGCGACGTACCGCTCGTACTGCGGGGACTCCCGGAACCGGCGCTGCCAGGCCCGGTGGTCCTCGTTCTCGAACGCCTCGAAGGCCTGCGGCCACTCGGTGAACCCGAAGAACGGCAGCGCCTCGGCCGGCGGCCCGTAGTAGGCGGTGCGCCCGCCCGGGGCGAGCACCAGCAGCCGGTCGCAGACGTCCAGGCTGAGCACGCTGTGGGTGACCACGACGACGGTGCGCCCGTCGTCGGCCAGCTCGCGCAGCATCTGCATCACCGAGCGTTCCATGCCCGGGTCCAGCCCCGAGGTGGGTTCGTCGAGGAAGAGCAGCGAGGGTTTGGTGAGCAGTTCCAGGGCGACGCTGACGCGCTTGCGCTGGCCGCCGGAGAGACTGGAGATGACCAGGCCGGCCCGGCTGTCCAGGCCGAGCTCGTGGATCACCTCGCCGACCCGGGCCTCCCGTTCCTCCGGGGCGGTGTCGCCGGGGAAGCGTAATTCGGCGGCGTAGGACAGGGCGCGGCGGACGGTCAGCTGGGTGTGCAGGATGTCGTCCTGCGGGACGAGGCCGATCCGGCGGCGCAGCTCGGCGTAGTCGCGGTAGAGGTCGCGGCCGTCGTAGAGCACGGTGCCCTCGTCGGCGGGGCGCAGCCCGGTGAGCGCGTTGAGCAGGGTGGACTTTCCGGCGCCGCTGGGACCGGCGACGGCGAGCAGGGCCTTCTCGGCGAGCGGGAAGGAGACGTCGTCGAGCAGCACCCGCCGCTCGGCGCCGACCCGGACCACCAGGGACTGCACGGCGAGCGAGATCTCGCCGGTGTCGGTGTACTCGACGAGGTCGTCGCCGGAGAGGCAGAGCGCGAAGTGGCCGATGCCGACGATGTCGGCAGGGCCGAGCGGCGCCCGCTCGACGGGGGCCCCGTTGAGGTAGGTGCCGTTGTGGCTGCCGAGGTCGGCGATCTCGTGGCCGCCGTCCGGCAGGGTGCGCAGCTCGGCGTGGTGGCGGGAGACCAGCAGGTCGTCGAGGACGTGGTCGTTGTCGGGGGCGCGGCCGATCCGCACCGTCCGGCCGGGCAGCCGCAGCACCGCGCTGGGCCGGCGGAAGGTGCCGGAGACACCCGGGGCGACCAGCGAGGGGCGCTCCGCGGCTGCCCCGCGTGCCCCGCGTGCCCCGCCTGCCCCGCGTTCCGCGGGGGCGTCGCGGGCGGCGGGCGCGGGGCGCTCGTCGGGAGCGGGGCCGGGCAGCCCGGCGAAGGCGGCGGCCGGGCCGTCGGCCGGGTCGCCGAACCGCAGGCGGGTGCCGGGGCCGACGTCCTCGGAGCGGATCCGGCGGCCGTCGGCGAAGGTGCCGTTGGTGCTGCCCACGTCGTCCAGGCGCCAGCGGCCGGCGGCGGCGTGCAGCACGGCGTGGTGCCAGGAGACCCGGGGGTCGTCGAGGACGATCTCGCTGGTCGGGTCGCGGCCGACGTGGTACTCCCGGCGCGGGTCGATCAGCAGCGAGTCCGTGCCGGTGACGAGGACCAGGGGCGGCGCGGCGGGCGCGCCGGGGCGCTCTCCCATGGTTCGGATTCTAGTCCGGGTGCCGCTCCGGGGGCGTGCGGGCGCCGTTCCGTACCGTCCGTCCGGTCCGATACCACAGAATTGGACTGGACCACTGGATCATCGAAGGCGGACTGCCCTATCGTTCGGGGAGATCTGCACGGTCGTCCGGGGCACTCCGCACGACTCACTCGACGAGCGCCCCGGGGTGGATGATGAGCGTCTGGCCGCAGTTGCGTGACACCCGGACGGTCAGGGCGGGCACCGCCCCCGGGACGGTGCTGCGCTGCGGCCTGGCCGACACCATGCTCGCCGACCTCGCCGTCTCGGTCGTGCTCTTCTTCGACCGCACGCTGGACGAGGACCGCCTCGCCGCGGGCCTGGCCCGGGCACTGGAGCGCGTCCCGGTCTTCGCCGGCCGGCTGCGCACCGTCGACGGCGTGCTGGAGGCGGTCTGCGACGACTCCGGTGTCCCGATGGTGAGTTACCGCGTCGACGGCACGCTCGCCGAGTCCATGGGGCGGGTCACCGCGCCCGGCGCGCAGCACGTCGACCCGCTGGACGCCCCGGCCGCCCGCACCGGCGGCGGACCGCTGCTCGCCGTCCGGGTGACCCGCACCGGCGACGGCGGTACCGTGCTCGGCTGCTCCTGGCATCACGCGATCGGCGACCTGCACAGCTTCGCGCTGCTGCTGCGCACCTGGTCGGCGGCGGTCGAGGGGGAGGAGCTCCCCGAGGCCGAACTCGTCGAGGACCAGGACGCGTTGCTCGACCGGGTGCTGCCCGCCCAGGACTGCGGCCGGCCCGGCTTCCGGGTGCCCGGACCGGACGAGCGCGCCGTGCTGGACCGTGAGGTGGCGTCCGGTCCGCGCGCCAACCGGACCGTCCAGCTGTACTTCGGGGACGCCGAGATCGCCCGGATGCGCGAGGAGTTCGCCGCCGCGGCCGGCCGCTGGGTCTCCTCCGGCGACGCCGTCTGCGCCCATGTCGCGCACACCCTGCGGGAGTTGGACGGCGACCGGGAGACCCGCTGGCTCACCGTCCCGGTCAACGCCCGCCGCCCGCTCGGCCTGCCGGACGCCCTGGTCGGCAATCTGCTCGGCGACATCCACCTGCCGTACGCGCCCGAGGACGGCCCGGGCGCCCTCGCCGGGGCGCTGCGCACCGCCGTGCTCGGCTACGCCGAGGAGCACCTCAACCTGCGCGCCAATCTGCGCTTCCTGGCCGAGCTCGGCCGCCCGGGGCTGAGCGCCTGCGTGCCGATCGGCTTCGACCCGCAGCAGCGCCGGATCAGCTTCTCCAACTGGAGCCGCTTCGGCCTCTACGACGTGACCTTCCAGGGGCAGCGGCCGGTCTTCTTCAGCCCCGCCGCCAACTACCCGCTGCCGTGGGTCTGCTGGGCCGTCGAGGGCTTCGGCGGCACCGGGCTGCTCACCACGGCGGTGCTCCCGGCGCGGCTGGCCGCGCGGCTGCGCGGGACGGAGGGACGGGCCGCGCTGCACCGCTTCCGGGACGCGTCGGACGAGCTGCCGGCCCTGCTGGCGGCCGTGCCCAAGGTGCTCTGAGCGGCGCCCGCCGAGGCGGAAGCGGCGCCCGCCGACGCGGAACCGGCGCCCGCCGACGCGGAACCGGGGGCGGCCCGCAGCGGGCCGCCCCCGGTTCCGCCTCGGCCGGCCGTCACTTCATGACGGCGCGCAGCGCGTGCCGCAGCTGCTCCCGGTCCGGCTGCAGGGCCCGGTCGAGCGCCGGGGCGAACGGCAGCACCGTGCCGTCCGGCCGGGTGACCCGGCGCGGCGGGGCGGTGAGCCGGAACTCCTCGGCGGCGGTGGCGAGCACCTCCGCGCCGATCCCGCAGCTGCGGTTGGAGTCGTCGATCACCACCAGCCGTCCGGTGCGCTCCAGCGAGGCGCCGAGCGCGTCCCAGTCGAACGGGTGGAGCGTGCGCGGGTCGAACACCTCGACCGAGATCTCCCCGGCGAGTTCCCCGGCCACCGCCAGCGCGTCGTGCACCAGGTGCCCGACGGCGACCAGGGTGACGTCCGTGCCGCTGCGGTGCACCCGGGCGCTGCCGAGCGGCACCGGCACCAGCTCCCAGGTGACGGTCTCGCGGACCGGCAGCGCGGCGGCCGGGGCGAAGACCACCACCGGGTCCGGGTCCCGGATCGCCGAGCGCAGCAGCCCGTAGGCGTCGGTCGGCGTGGCCGGCACGACGGTCTTCATCCCGGCGTGCGCGAAGAGGCTGTAGGGGTGGTCGGAGTGCTGGCCCGCCCAGCCGTCCCGGGAGCCCGAGCCGGGCACCAGGCAGGTGAGCGGAACGCCCGCCTGGCCGCCGGACATCAGGGAGAACTTGTGCGCCTGGTTGACGAGTTGCTCGAAGACCAGGAACAGCAGCGAGGGGATCTGGAACTCCAGCACCGGCCGCCGCCCCGCCAGGGCCGCGCCGAGCGCCATCGCGGTGAACGCCTGCTCGGAGAGCGGGGTGTCCACGATCCGGTCCGGCCCGAACCGGTCCAGCAGCCCCAGGGTGGGCCCGGCCATCCCGGCGCCGATGTCCTCGCCGAACACGCAGACCGCGGGGTCGCCGTCCAGCTCGTCGGCCAGCGCCCGGTTGAGCGCCTTGGTGTAGGACAGCCTCATGCCACCACCCCCGCCCGGGGCCGCAGCCCGGAGGCGTACAGGTGGTCGGCAGCGCCGGCCGGGTCCGGGTGCGGCGAGGCGAGCGCGAACTCCTCGGCCGCCGCGAGTCCGGCGGCCACCTCGGCGTCGAGGGCGGCGGCGCGGTCGGCGCCGATCGCGGCGGCGGCCCGGGGCAGCGGGTCGCGCTCGCGCCAGGCGGCCACCTCCTCGGGGGTGCGGTAGTGCAGTTTCATCCGCCGTTCCATGGTGTGGTGGCCCTCGAACCGGTAGGTGCGGCACTCCAGGAAGCCGGGACCGCCGCCGGACCTGGCCCGGGCGACGGCCTGCTCGGCGGCGGCCCGGACCGCCTCGGTGTCCATGCCGTCGACCTCGGCGGCCGGGATGCCGAAGGCGGCCGCCCGCCCGGTCGCGCTGCCCGCGACCGCGGTGCCGGCCGGCAGGGTGGTGGCGTAGCCGTTGTTCTCGCAGACGAAGAGCACCGGCAGCCGCCACATCGCGGCCAGGTTGAGCGACTCCAGCAGCACGCCCTGGTTGAGCGCGCCGTCGCCGAAGAAGGCGACCGCCACCGCGTCCGAGCCGGCCTGCCGGTCGGCCCAGGCGGCGCCGACCGCGATCGGCGCGCCGGCGCCGACGATGCCGTTGGCGCCGAGGATGCCCAGCCGCAGGTCGGCGGCGTGCATCGAGCCGCCCCGGCCGCGGTTGGCGCCGCCGGTCCGTCCGGCCAGTTCCGCGAGCAGCCGGGCCGGTTCCAGGCCGCGGGCCAGCACGTGGCCGTGCCCGCGGTGGGTGGAGGCGAGCCGGTCGTGCGCCGCCAGCGCGGCGCAGACGCCGACCGCGACGGCCTCCTGCCCGATGTACGGGTGGATGCCGCCGGTGATCACCCCGGACTTCACCAGGTCCAGGGCCCGCTCCTCGAAGGAGCGGATCAGCCGCAGCATCCGGTAGCGCCGCTCGGGCGTGTCCAGTGCGGCGACGGCGGGCGCGGTGGCGGCCGGTGCGTCGGCGGCGGGTGCGGCGGCCGGCGCACCGGCGGGTGCCGTGGACGTCACCGGGTGCCCCGCCAGGTGGTCGGGCAGAACTCCGGGTCGGCGTAGTCGGGGCGGCCGTCGGCGGTGCGGCGCACCAGCACGTCGTGGTTGTAGACGACCGTCCCGCCGTCCGGCCGGGTGGCGCGCCGGTAGGTGTTGGCGCCGTCCTGGAGGTGCAGCGAGACCGCCCGGCGCGGGTAGGACGCCAGGTTGGGGCCGCTGCCGTGGTAGGTGCGGCAGTGGTGGAAGCTGACGTGGCCGCGCGGGATGATCATCGGGACCTTGCGGACCTCGGTCCCGTTGTACGCGGCGTTGGCGTCCAGGATCGCGTCCAGCTCGGAGTTGTCGCGGTCGGCGAAGTGCCGGGTGGAGTCCTCCTGGGAGGGCAGCTCCTTCCAGCGGTGGCTGCCGTCCACCATGGTGATGGTGCCGTTCTCCTCGCCGCAGTCGTGGAACGGCAGGAAGGCGGTGAGCATCCGCTCCGAGGTGGAGGTCTGCCAGTAGTGCTTGTCGAAGTGCCAGGGCACCTGGTTGCTGGGCTCGCCCGGCACCGGGGGCTTGTAGATGAGGGTGGCCTGGAAGATCCGGACCTCCTCGGCCTCGGCGAGCAGCGCGGCGACGGCACCGAGCAGCGGCTTGCGCAGGATCGCGCCGATCGCCTCGCTCTCGTAGTGCACGTAGTCGTTGTGGCGCTGGACCGGGCCGTGCGCGGGCTCCCAGGAGGCCAGCCGCGGCGGGCGGACCGGCAGGGTGCGGTCGCGGTGGCCCGCGTAGTACTGCTCGGTGGCGGCCTGGAGGGTGTCCAGCTCCTCGTCGCTGAACAGCTTGCGCGAGAGGTACCAGCCGTGCTCCAGGTAGCCCGCCACCTCCTCGGGGGTGGGCAGCAGGGCGCGTTCGGCCTCGGTGAGGTGGAACTCGGGTGCGACGGGCGCGGTGGTCATGGGGGTCGGGCCTCCTGTGGTGGTGAGGGCTCGGGTGGGCGTGGGACGCGGCGGGCTCAGACGGCCGCGGCGGCGCGCTGCCGCTCGACGGCCTCGTACAGGGCCTTGATGTTGGCGGTGCCGAAGGTGCCGGCGCCCTGGCGCTCGATCAGCTCCACGAAGTACGTCCGGCGGGGGTGGGTGGAGCGGGCGAAGATCTGGAACAGCTGCCCGCCGTGGTCCTGGTCGACCAGCACGTCCAGCTCGCGCAGCGTCCCCACCGGGATGGCGGTGCCGCCGAGCCGCTCGGCGAGCGCGTCGTAGTAGGTGCCGGGGGTGGACAGGAACGCCACCCCGCGCTCGCGGATGGTGCGCACGGCGGTGGCGATGTCGTCCGTGCGGAAGGCCAGGTGCTGGACGCCGGCACCCCCGTGGTCGGTGAGGAAGGTGTCGATCTGGCCCGGGCGGCGGGTGGTGTCGGGCTCGATGAGGGTGAAGGTGACCTCGCCGGAGGCGCTCTGCACCACGCTGGAGTCCATCGCCTGCTCGCCGACCTCGATGTACTCGCCGAAGATGCGGTGCATGCCGAGCGCGGCCTCGCAGAACTTCACCGCGTCGGCCAGCTCGCCGGCCGGCAGGCAGATCGCCGCGTGGTCCAGGGCGTCCAGCAGCCGCGGGGCGCCGTCCTCGGCGGGCTCGGGCGCGACCGGAGCCTCGGGGACGAACCGCAGGGCGGTGTCGCCGAACCCGGCCACCAGCCCGCCGGCCCGGTCCAGGACCCGGGCGCCGTGCCGCTCGGCGCGGTCCAGGGCGGCCTGCGGGTCGGGGCAGGACAGGGCGAGGACCGCGACGCCCTCGCCGTGCCGGGCGGCGTAGCGGGCCACCGGGTGCGCGGGGTCGGCGGCCGAGCGCAGCAGGAAGCGGATGCTGCCCTGGCGCAGCAGGAGGGTACGTGCGTTCGCGGACTCGGCCGCGGCGAGCTGCTCCGGCTCGGGCGCGGCGGCGGTGAAGCCGTAGTCGGCGCAGAGCTCCGCCGCGGTGGCGTCGGCGTCGGCGCAGTGGTACTCGACGTGGGCGATGGACTGGATGGACAACGGGATCTCCCCCGGGGGTGGCGAGTTGACGAGTGGCCTGGCACGGGTGTGCGCGCGGCGGCGCCGGGTGGCGTCAGCGGGCGGACGGGGTGGAGGCGGGCTCGAAGACCAGGCTGAGGTTGTGCCCGCCGAAGGCGAAGGCGTTGCTCAGGGCGGCGGTGAGCGGGACTGCGCGGGCCGTGCCCCGGACGTGGTCCAGGTCGCAGGCCGGGTCGGGCTCGACCAGGTTGACGGTCGGTGGCAGCGTCCCCCGGGCCACCGCGAGTGCGGTGACCGCCGCCTCCAACGCACCTGCGGCGCCCAGCAGATGGCCGGTCGCGCCCTTGGTGGAGCTGACCGCGGGCCGGTGCTCGCCGAAGACCGCGTTGAGCGCGGCGCTCTCGGCGACGTCGCCGAGCTTGGTTCCGGTGCCGTGGGCGTTGACGTAGCCGATGTCGGCCGGGGCGAGGCCCGCGTTGGCGATCGCGGCGCGCATCGCGTCGGCGGCGCCCGCGCCGTCGGGCCGCGGCATGGTCGGGTGGTGGGCGTCGGTGGAGGCGCCCCAGCCGGTGAGGTCGGCGTACCCGGCGGCGCCGCGGGCGGCGGCGTGCTCGGGGCTCTCCAGGACCAGGACGGTGCTGCCCTCGCCCAGCACGAAGCCGTTGCGCCGGCTGTCGAAGGGCCGGCTGGCCTCCGCGGGATCGTCCCAACCCGAGGACAGGGCGCGGGCGTTGGTGAACGCGGCGGCAATGGTCGGGTGCAGTGAGGACTCGGTGCCGCCGCACACCACCACGTCCGCGTCGCCGGAGCGGATCAGCCGCAGCCCCTCGGCGACGGCCTGGGCGCCGGCGGCGCAGGCCGTCACGATGGCGGTGCTGAAGCCGCGGATCCCGTGCTTGATGGCGATCCGGGCGGTGGCCATGTTGGAGAGCATGCCGGGCAGCAGGTACGGGCTGACGCCGGGCCGGCCGCGTTCGACGCGCCGGTGGGACTGCTGCTCGAAGGTCTCCAGGCCGCCGCCCCCGGTGGCCAGCACCACGGCGGTGCGGTGCGGGTCGGCGTCCCGGCCGACCACCAGGCCGGCGTCGGCGAGCGCGTCGTCGGCGGCGGCCAGGGCGAGCAGGACGAAGCGGTCGACGCAGCGCGTCTCGGTGGGCGGCAGCACCTCGCGGCCGTCCACCGCCGGGGCGATGCCGGCCGCGGTCAGCCAGCCGTGGGCGGCGTGGCCCTCGGGCAGCGCGCGGATGCCGGAGCGGCCGGCGGTGAGGGCGTCGAAGACCTCGTCGGGCTTGCGGCCGAGCGGGGTGACCAGGCCGATGCCGGTGACCACGGCGCCCGGGCGGCGGGGGGCGTTCATGCGCCCACCCCGGCGACCGTGTCCAGGTAGCGCTGGCGCAGCAGGACCTTGCGCACCTTGCCGGTGGGGCCGAGCGGGATGTCCTCCCCGGCGACCACGACGACCTGGCGGACGGTGGCCGCGGCGGCCTCGTCCAGGGCGGCGACGACGGCCTTGCTGCGGTCGGCGGCCGGGTCGGCGTCGGCGGCCAGGACCAGCAGGACGTCGGTGACCACCCGTGCGCCGTCGCGCACCGCGACCACCGTGCAGTCCAGCACGCCGGGGCAGGCGGCCAGCACCCGCTCCTCCGACATCGCGGTGAACAGCCGTTTGCCGTCGCCGAGTTCGACGGAGTCGACGGCTCGGTCGACGTGGTAGTAGTAGCCCTCCTCGTCCCGGTACATGAGGTCCCCGGTGAGGAAGCGCCCGCGCAGCCGGGTGCGGTAGGTGGTGGCGGAGTCGTTCCAGTAGCCGAGCGCCAGCGTCGGCGAGTCGGTGGCGAGTTCGCCGACCTCGCCGGGGCCGAGCGGTTCGCCGTCGGGGCCGACCAGCTCGCAGTCGACGAAGGTGTGCGGGCGTCCGACGCAGCGGCCGTAGCGCTCGGTGCCGGGGCCGTGGGTGATGAAGAAGTGGGAGTGGCCCATCTCGGTGGAGCCGAGGCCGTCCACGAACAGCGAGCCGGGCACCCGGACCCGTCCCTCGCGGGTCACCGACTCGCGGCTGCCGGCGGCGACCAGACGGCGGATGTGCACCTCGTGGGCGCAGTCGCCGGTGTTCCACCAGAGCGCGACCGAGTCCAGCTCCCGGGCGGCCAGGTCGTGGTGGGCGAGGTCGGCCCAGGTGGCGGCGAAGCCGATGACGCCGCTGGGGCGCCACTGCTCGATCGCGTCCAGGACGCCGGCGCCGGACTGGCTGGAGAGCACCGCGAGCTCGGAGTGCGAGGAGAGCGCGAGGTTGACGGCGATCAGGGTGGCCGCGTGCGGGGCGGGCAGGGCGCTGAGCATCCGCTCCTGGCCCTGCGGGCGGGGCAGCCGGGCGCGGTGGCGGATCGCCGCGTACAGGCTCGCGTGCGAGTGCACCACGGCCTTGGGCATCCCGGTGGTGCCGGAGGAGTGGGTGATCGCGACCGGGTCGCCGGACCAGTGCCGGTAGGGCGCCGGGGCGGCCTCGGGGTCGCCGGAGCCGAGGGTGGCGATGTCCGGCAGCGCGGGGGCGCCGGTCTCCTGGCCGGCCAGCGCGGCCAGGTGCGGCGCGTCGGCGAGGACGCCGACCGGGCCGAGCTTGGCGATGTAGCGGGCGGCCCGCTCGCCGTCCAGGTTGGGGTTGAGCAGCGCGGGAACGGCACCGAGCCGGGCCAGCGCGAGGAAGGCGAGCACGTGGTCGGCGGCGTCGCTCGCGTAGACCACCACCGGGTCGCGGCGGCCGATGCCGAGCGCGTGCAGGGCGGCGGCCCGGGCGCGCACGGCGCGGTCCAGCTCGGCGAGGGTGAACGGCTGCCAGGCGGCGTGGTCGTCCACCGGGGTGTCGAAGGTCAGCAGCGGCTCGTCGAGGCCGAGGCCGAGCGCGAGGCGGCTGGTGAGGACGTTTCCGGCGCCGACGGCCGGATCGTCCGCCAGCAGGGTGCGGATACTGCGGATGCTCACGGGGTGGATCCCTCCCGGGGTACGGGCGTGCGGGGCGTGCTGCGGCGGGACGCGGCGGGTGGGGGACCGTTCGCGCCGGCGGTGCGCAGGGGTGGGGCGGGGGACGGGTGTGCGGTGGATCGGCTCGGTCGGGTGGGCGGGGTCGGGTCAGGCGGTGGTGACCAGCAGGGCGACGGCCCGGTCGGTGCCGCCCGGGCCTGCGTTGCCGTCGCCCGTGTCGCCGCCGTCCTCGGCCGGGTCGGCCTGTTCGGCGGCGATGACGAGGACCTGCTCGGCGTCGCCGTCCGCGAGCAGCAGTTCCGCCAGGTCGAGCGCGTCCTGCGGGACCCGTCCGGGCGGCGGGGCCTGGGCCGGGCTGATCGCCACCACCGGGCCGGTCAGGCCCCAGCGGGCGGCGATGTGGCCGAGCACGGCGTTCGGGTTGGACTGGAAGAACAGCAGCGGCGGCATCCGCCGGCCGGTGTCGGCGGCGGCCGTCTCGATGGCGCGGGCGGTGGCGCGGTCGCCGCCCGCGCTGGCCAGCAGCAGCGCGGTCCGGCCGGGGGCCGGGGCCGCGCCGTGGCGGGCGCGCAGACAGCGTTCGGCGGTCTCCGCCACCAGGGGGTTGAAGGACGAGGCGGCGAAGCCGGGCAGCGGGGGGAGCGGCTCGGGCTCGCGGGCGTCGGGGTCGGGCCAGGCGGCCTCGGCGAGGATGCGCAGTGCGGTCATCGGGCGGCCACCAGGAGTGCGGTGTTGGCGCCGCCGAAGGCGGAGTTGAGGGTGAGCGCGTAGCGCGGCCGGGCGGCGCGCGGGCCGTCCAGCACGAGGTCCAGGCCGATGTCCGGGTCCGGGCCCAGCCAGCCGGCGTTGACCGGCAGCAGGCCGTCGGTCAACGCCCCGATGGTGACGACGAGTTCGAGCAACGCCGAGGCCTCCAGGGCGTGGCCGTGGACGGCCTTGCTGGAGCTGACGGGCAGCCGGGGGGTGTGCGCGCCGAAGACCCGGTGCAGTGCCCTGGCCTCCGCGAGGTCGGACAGCGGCGAGCCGGTGCCGTTGGCGTTGACGTAGCCGACCTCCTCCGGGGCGATCCCGGCCCGTCGCAGTGCGGCCCCGACGGCCCGCGCCACGCCGTCGCCCCCGGGTTCGGGGCGGCAGACGTGGTGGGCGTCGCCGGAGCGTCCCCAGCCGGCCAGCCGGGCCAGCACGGGCGCGCCGCGCCGCTCGGCCTCCGGCTCGGCCTCCACCAGGACGGCGGCGGCCGCGTCGCCGAGCAGGGTGCCGCTGCGGCCGGCGCTGAACGGGCGCAGCTCGCCGTCGCGGGCCAGCGCCCGGCCGGCGTCGAAGGCGGCGAACACCCCCGGTTCGACCAGGTGCCCGGCGGCGACCAGCACCCGGGGGTGCAGGCCGGCGGCGACCAGCGCGGCGGCGTCGGCGACGGCGGTGGCGGCCGCGACGCAGGCGCCGGTGTAGACCCGGGTGACCCCGGGGGTGCCCCAGGCGGCCGACGCCCCGGCGGCGACCGCGGTGACGGTGTCCCGGGTGCGCAGGTCGCTGTGCAGGGCGAGCAGCACCGGCGGGCCGGTGTCGGGCGCGGCCGGGGGCAGGCCGGCCCGGCGGCAGGCCTGGCCGACGGCGTCGAGCACGGCGTCGGCCGCCGGGCGCGGCTCGGGCAGCAGCGCGGCGCGGACGGTGCGGCGCGCCGAGACGTCGAACCGGGTGACCGCGGCGAACGCGGCCTTGCCGTGGACGACGGCCTCGGCGAGCGCGGCCGGTCCGTCGCCGGCCGCGCTGAGCACGCCGACGCCGGTCACCACGGGCCGGACGGCGGGCGGGGCGTGGCGGTTCATGGCCGCGCGGCCCCCGCGGTGGCGTCGGGGGCGGCGGTGGCAGCCGGGCCGCCGGCGGCCCGGACGGCCGCGCGGAACACCGCGACGGCGTCGTCCACCGTCCGGACGGCCTCGAAGGCGTCGTCGTCGAGGTCCGGCTCGATGCCGTAGCGCTGCTCGAACTCGGCTATCAGCCACGTGAGTTCGAGCGAGCCGAGTTCCTCGGGGACGTCCTCGGCGGCACGCTGCCCGAACGCCGCGAGCATGGTCAGGACCTCGGCCCGGCCGGGGCGGTCGAGGTCGGTCACGCCGGGCTGCCCGAGGCGGCGGTGGCGGTGGTGGCGGCGATCCGCGCGGCGACGTCGGCGGTGAACTGGTCGAGCGTCATCAGCGCGGTGGTCTCCATCTCGTCGAGGTCGAACTTGACCCCGTACTCGTCCTCGACCTGGACCGAGAGGTCGGCGAGGGCGAGCGACTCCAGGTCCAGGCCGGCCGGGCCGAGGTCGGTGTCGCCGGTGACCTCGGAGACGTCGTACTGCATCTCGGCCAGTGCGTTGAGGACGAACGCGCGGATGCTGTCCTGCATGGTGGGCTCCTTGGGTCCGGGCACGGGGGGTGCCCGGGTCGTCGGGGGAGAGGTGTCCTCCGGGGTGCCGGCGGTGGTCCCGGCGGGCAGGCGGTGCTGCCCGCCGGGGCATCTCCGGGCGGTCCCCGTCGGGGGTGGTTCCGGCGCGTTCGGGCAGCGGGTGGCCGAGGTGCCGGGACGGGTGGTGGTGTGCGGCCGGGTGCGCCGGGTCGCGGCGCGCGGGTCAGCCGGCGGCGGCGCGCAGGGCGGCCGGGTCGCGCAGCAGCTTCCCGGTGGCGGTGCGGGGGAGCTGGGGGAGGAAGGCCAGCCGGCGCGGCCGCTTGTAGGCGGCGAGCTGCCGGGCGAGGCCCTCCTGGACGCGTGCCCGGTCGGCGCCGTCCTCGGCCGAGAGGTAGGCCTCGATGGCGCCGTCGTCGAAGACCACCACGGCCTCCCGGACCTCCGGGAGCGCGGCGAGGGTCTGCTCGACCTCGGTGAGGTCGACCTTGAGCCCGCCGATCGAGACCTGCGAGTCCCGTCGGCCGAGCACGGTGACCCGGCCGGTGTCCGGGTCGAGGACGGCGGCGTCGCGGGTGTGCAGCCAGCCGTCCGACCAGCGGGTCGGGTCGTCCAGCCCGGGGTAGGGCGAGGCGGGGGTGCGCAGTTGGAGCTCGCCGGCGACGAGCCGCAGCTCCATGCCGTGCACGGGCTGCTTGGCCGGGTGCAGGGTGCCGTCCAGGTCGGTGGCGATCACCCCGGTCTCGGTCATCCCGTACATGGTGCCGAGCGGGACGCCGTAGCACGCGGTGAACGCGGCGGGCAGGCCCGGGCGGACGAGCTCGCCCGCCACCACCATCCGCCGCAGCTGCGGCAGTTCGGGCGGGTCGGCGGCTCCGGCGAGGAGTTCGGCGTGGAACGGCACCCCGATCACGGTGGTCGGGCGGCCGTCGGCGGCGATCGCGCCGAGGATGCCCGCCGCCGTCATCCGGTCCGGGACGGTGAGCGGGGCGCGCGCGTGCAGGCTGTTGAGCAGGCCGCCGACCAGGCCGAGCACGTGCACCACCGAGGAGAGCAGCACCACCCGCTCGCCCTCGCCGGGGAACGCCGCCAGCCTGCGGTAGCAGTCGAGTTCGCGGATCAGGTCGCCCGCGGTGCGGGCGATCACCTTGGCCGGCCCGGTCGAGCCCGAGCTGAGCTGGACCAGCGCGTGGCCGCTCCCGGCGGGCCGGCCGGCGGGCAGCCGGACGGCGACCGGGTCGACCAGGGAGTAGCCGCGCAGCGCCGCCGCGGCCGGCCGCGAGGCCGGGCCGACCAGCACCTGCGGGGCCAGCCGGTCGACCGCCAGCTCGACCTCGTGGTCGGTCAGACGGTGGTCCAACAGCGCCACCTGCGCCCGCAGTTGCCAGGCGGCCAGGAGCACCGCGACGAAGCCCAGGGAGGGCGGCAGCCGCAGGGCCGCGGTGCCGCCGGGGCCGAGGCCGGCCGCGGCCAGCCGTTCGGCCTGCTCGGCGACCAGCGCGCGCAGGGCGTCGCGGTCGACGGGCGTGCCGAAGCGGAGGCACTCCTCACCCCCGGGGCCGGCCAGCAGCACCCGGTCGACCCAGTCGGCGGGAGCGTCGGCGTGCGGGGGTGAGGCGGGCGGCGGTGGAGAAAGGGAAAAGCCGGTCAACGCCACTCCACACGTGAGGAGGTTTGTCATGGACACTTGGACGCTGTTCACATGACATCAACAAGCAATACGTCCAATTCCGTTGCCAGACCATTGCACAGACGATTGGTCAAATCAAGGTCTATACCAATGTGGTGCAGACCTCCTACGCTGCCGACCCGTGGACCGGTCCGAAGGCGGCCGGTCCGGGAACGAGGATGCCCGTGGCACCAATCGCACTGGCCGGGATCGAGCACGCGGCGCGCGATCAACTCCCCCCGGAAATCTGGGACTTCATCGAGGGTGGCAGCGGTGCGGAACGCACCGCCGAGGCCAACCGGGAAATGTTCGGACGCTATGCGTTCCGCCCCCGTGCCCTCGTCGACGTCTCCGTCTGCGCACCGGCCGTCGATCTGCTCGGCGCCACGCTCCAACTGCCGCTCGGAATTGCCCCGATGGCCTACCACCGGTTGGTCCATCCGGACGGCGAAACGGCGACCGCCCGGGCGGCCGGAAAGGCAGGCGCCCTGCTGATCGCCGGAATCTTCGCCAGCCGCACCCTGGAGGAGATCGCCGCCGCCGCGACCGGACCGCTCTGGCTCCAGCTCTACTGGCTGCGCCGGCGCGACGTCCTCGCCGGCCTGGTGGAACGCGCCGAGGCGGCCGGCTACGGCGCCCTGCTGCTCACCGTCGACGCCCCCCGCATCGGCCGCCGGCTGCGCGACCTGCGCAACGGCTTCGCCGTCCCCCCGGAGGTCCGCGCGGTCAACCTCGACCCCGCCGTGATGGCCGCCAGCCACCGCTCCGGCCGGGGCAGTTCGGGCATCGCCGAGCACGCCCGCGAACAGTTCGACCCCACCCTGAGCTGGGCCGACCTCGCCTGGCTGCGCGAACGCAGCCCGCTGCCGCTGGTCCTCAAGGGCGTACTGACCGCCGAGGACGCCCGGCGCGCCGCCGACCACGGCGTCGACGCGGTCGTCGTCTCCAACCACGGCGGGCGCCAGCTCGACGGCGCCCTGCCCGCCCTGGCCGCCCTGCCCGAGGTCGTCGACGCCCTGCCGCCGCACCTCCCGGCGCTGCTCGACGGCGGCGTGCGCGGCGGCGCGGACATCGCCCTCGCCCTCGCCCTCGGCGCCCGCGCCGTCCTGGTCGGCCGCCCCGCCCTCTGGGGCCTGGCCACCGGCGGCGAGGCCGGCGTCACCCGTGTCCTCGACCTGCTGCGCGACGAACTGGAGCACACCATGGCCCTGCTGGGCCGCCCCACCGTCGCCGACCTGGACCGCACCGCCCTCGCGCCCTGGCCGCTCTGACCGCGTCGCGCGCGAACCACCCCCGACGGAACGACCGGAAGACCGACACCATGAACAGACAGGACGCTTTCCCCAGCTGGGACTGGGACGACCCCGACGGCCTCGCCGGGCACCTCGACCGGTTCAGCGCCGACGTCGCCACCTGCCGCACGCTCGAACCCGCCGCCGGCGGACTCCCCTACGACCACGGCGACTTCACCGACCTCGGCGTCACCGGCCTGGAGTTCGCCGCCTTCCGCACCGCCCACCCGGCGGGCCTCGGCACCGACCTCACCGCCCTGCGCAGCCCCGACACCACCACCGAACCCGGCACCCTCTACCGGGTCGACGGCGACCGCTGGTTCACCCAGCTCGACATCTCCGAACCGCTGCCCTTCGCCGACGCCAGCGTCGACTGGGTCTACGCCGAGCACCTCATCGAGCACGTCACCATGCCCGTCGCGGTCGGCTGGCTGCGCGAGGCCCGGCGGGTGCTGCGCCCCGGCGGCGTCCTGCGGATCACCACCCCCGACCTCGCCCGCTACCTGGTCGGCTACGCCACCGGGGACGGCTTCCTGACCAGGCACCGCCGGCGCCTGACCACGATGGGCTTCGGCCCGCCGATGCCGCAGCGCCCCGCCTTCCTGGTCAACCAGATCTTCCGCCACTACGGCCACCAGTGGATCTACGACCTCGACGAGCTGCGGCACGTCCTCACCCTGGCCGGCTTCGAGGACGGGCGGATCCGCCACTGCGCCTACCGCGAGGGAGCCCGCAGCGACGTCGCCGACCTCGACACCGCCTTCCGCACCGACGAGACCATCTACGTCGAGGCCGACCGCTGACCCCCTCCCGTCCCGAGGAACCCCCGATGCCCCTGCACCCCCAGGCCCAGGCGCTGCGCGACCGCCGCGCGAGCGCCGGCACCGCCCCGCTCTACAGCCTCACCGTCGCCGAGGCCCGCGCCGCCGACCTCGCCGACATCCGCGCCGCCGCGGGCACCCCCGAGCCGGTCGCCGCCGTCGAGGAGCACCGCCTCCCCGGCCCCGGCGGCGAGCTCACGCTGCGCCTCTACCGCCCCGGGCCGCCCGCCGACGGCCGCCCGCTGCCCGTCCTGCTCTACCTGTTCGGCGGCGGCTGGACCCTCGGCTCGCCCGACACCAGCGACGCCGTCTGCCGCGCGCTGACCAACGCGGTCGGCTGCGCCACCGCCGCCGTCGGCTACCGCCTCGCCCCCGAGCACCCGTTCCCCGCCGCCGTCCAGGACTGCGCGGCCGCCGCCCGCTGGCTCGCCGCGCACGCCGACGCACTCGGCCTGGACGCCGGGCGCCTCGCCGTCGCGGGCGACAGCGCGGGCGGCAACCTCGCCACCGTGCTCACCCTGCTCGCCCGCGACGAGGGCGGCCCGGCCCTGCGCCACCAGCTGCTCGTCTACCCCAACACCGACGCCCGCGCCGACACCCCCTCGCTGCGCGAGCACGACGACCCGGCGCTGTTCAACCGCCGCTCGGTCGCCTGGTACTGGAGCCACTACCTGGCCGACCCGGCCGACGGCGCCCACCCGTACGCCTCGCCGCTGCGCGCCCCGGACCTCACCGGCCTGCCGCCCGCCACCGTCATCACCGCCGAGTACGACCCGCTGCGCGACGAGGGCGAGCAGTACGCCGAGGCGCTGCGCGCGGCGGGCGTGCCGGTGGAGCTGCGCCGCTGGGAGGGCATGCCGCACGGGTTCTTCGCGATGACCGGCACCCTGGACGGCGCCGCCGAGGCGCAGGCCTACGCCGCCGCGCGGCTGCGCGAGGCCCTCGGATGAGCGCCCCCGCCGGCGTGCGGGCCCGGGCCGCCGGGGCCGCGCCGCCCGCCGGGGCCGTCACGCTCCCGCTCGCCGAGCTGCACGCCTCCCTCTCCGACCCGCTGCTGGACGCGATGACCTTCCTCAACGAGGTCACCACCCGCTACCCGCAGGCGGTCTCCTTCGCCCCCGGCCGCCCCTACGAGGGCTTCTTCGAGCCCGAGGACGTCCCGGTCTACCTGGACGCCTACCTCGACCACCTGGCCGCCACCGGCCTGGACCGCGACGCGATCCGCACCACCCTGTTCCAGTACGGGCCGACCAAGGGCGTCATCAACGACCTGGTCGCCCGCACCCTGGCCCACGACGAGGGCCTCGCGGTGGCCCCCGAGGCGCTGGTGCTGACCGTCGGTGCCCAGGAGGGCATGCTGCTGGCGCTGCGCGCGCTCTGCGCCGGCCCGGACGACGTGCTGCTCGTCAGCTCGCCCTGCTACGTCGGCGTCACCGGCGCCGCCCGGCTGCTCGACCTGACCACCGTGCCCGTCCCCGAGGGCCCGGACGGCGGGCCGGACCCGGCGGCGGTGCGCGCCGCCGCCCGGGAGGTCCGCGCCGTCGGCCGGCGCCCGCGCGCCCTCTACGTGGTGCCGGACTTCGCCAACCCCTCCGGCACCTCGATGCCGGTCCCGGCCCGCGCCCGGCTGCTGGAGACCGCCGCCGAGGAGGACCTGCTGGTCATCGAGGACAACCCGTACGGCTTCTTCGCCCGGGAGGGCGGCGAGCGGCCCACCCTCAAGGCGCTGGACCGCCACCGCCGGGTGGTCTACCTCGGCTCCTTCGCCAAGACCTGCTTCCCCGGCGCCCGGCTCGGCTACGTGGTCGCCGACCAGGAGGTGACCGGCCCCGGCGGCCGGCGCGGTCTGCTCGCCGACGAGCTGGCCAGGCTGAAGAGCATGACGACGGTCAACACCCCGGCCCTCAGCCAGGCCGTGATCGGCGGCATGCTGCTGACCCACGACTGCCGGCTGCGGGCCGCCAACGCCCCCGCCACGGCCCACTACGCGGCCACCATGGGGGTCCTGCTGGCGGAGCTGGAGCGGTGCTTCCCGGCCGCCGAGCGGGCGCGCCTGGGCCTGTCCTGGAACGTGCCGGAGGGCGGCTTCTTCGCGGTGCTCACGGTGGCCTTCGCGGCCGACGACGCGGCGATGGAGCGCTGCGCGCGGGAGGCCGGCGTGCTCTGGACGCCGATGGCGCCGTTCTACCCGGCCGGCGGCGGGGAGCACCGGCTGCGGCTGTCCATCAGCTCCCTGACGCCGGAGCGGATCGTGGCCGGTGTCGCCCGGCTCGCGGACTTCGTGCGCGCCGAGACCGCCCGGGCGGCGGCGGGGTAGCCCGCGGGCGTGCGACGCGACGACGGCGGTGCCCCCCTTCGCCGGGGGCACCGCCGTCGTGGCGTCGCGGGACGCCGTCCGGGATCAGGTCCGGTCCGCCCCGGGGGACTTGACGGCCGGCTCTGCGGCGATCGCCTTGACCGGGGGCTTGGCCGTGACCGCCTTGGCCACCGGCTTCGCGGCGACGGCCTTGGCGGGCGGCTTGGCGGTCACCGCTTTGATCGGGGGCTTGGCCGCGACGGCCTTGACCGGCGGCTTGGCCGCGACGGCCTTGGCCGCCGGCTTCGCGGCGACGGCCTTGGCCACCGGCTTGGCCTCGATGGCCTTGATCGGGGGCTTGGCGGCGATGGCGGCGGCCGGCCGGGCCTCGGCGGCCTTGATGGGCGGCTTGGCGGCCGCCGGGGTGGCGGCGAGCAGGCCCATCGCGGGCAGTGCGGCGATGGCCCCGCCCGCGATGGCCAGGCGGGTGGCCCGGCGCCGTGCGGGCCGGTCGGCGGCCGGGGTGGTCTCGGACCGGGGGTTCATGCGGTTCCTCTCGACGAAGGGACGACCGGTCGGTCCGACGATAGGGCGGCCGCCCGTGCCGGGACAACCAACCGCGCCCCGCCGTGGCGACGGTGACGGCCCCGCAGCGGGACGGCTCCCCGCCCCGCCCGGACCGCCACCGTCGTCCCGTCCCGTCCCCTCCCGTCCCCTCCCGTCCCGGCACCAAGCCGGGCCGGGCCGGGACGGGACGGATTCAGCGCACCCGGGTCGAGAACAGCCGGGCCGACCAGAACACCGCCGCCACCGTCATCAGCGCGACCACCAGCAGCCCCTGCCAGACCACGTTGTCCCCGACGTGGCCCGAGAACAGCGAGCGCATGCCCTCCACGGCCCAGTAGAAGGGGTTCCACTTGGCCATCGTCTGGAGCCACATCGGCGCCAGCGCCAGCGGCAGCAGCGTGCCCGAGAGCAGCGCGATCGGCTGGGCGACGGTGTTCACCACCGGCGCCATCGCCTCGTCGGCCGGCAGCACCAGGGCGATCCCGTAGGAGATCGTCGAGGTCATCAGCGCCAGCAGGCCCATCAGCAGGAAGGCCAGCAGCAGGTCCACCGGGCCGACCCGCAGGCCGAACGGCAGCGCGATGAGGGTGATGATCACCGCCTGGACGAGCAGCGCCACCGTCTCGCGCAGCGCCCGGCCGAGCAGCAGGGCGAGCCGGCTGACCGGGGTGACCCGGGCCCGCTCGATGATCCCGGCCCGCAGCTCGCCGAGCAGGCTGAAGCCGGTGTACAGGCCGCCGAAGATGCACAGCACCGCCAGCAGGCCCGGCACGTAGATCTGATAGGCCTCGGCGTAGGTCTTCGCCCCCATCGGCTCCAGCACCCGCTTCAGCAGCGGCGCGAAGAGCAGCAGGTAGAAGATCGGCTGGATCACCCCGACGGCGATCCAGATCGGTGTCCGCCACATCAGCAGCAACTGGCGCTGGAAGACCAGCCAGGTGTCGCGGGCGAGCTTCATGGGCCCCTCCTCGGGGATCCGGAGGCGGTCAGGACTGCTCGATGGAGCGGCCGGTGCGGGCCAGGAACACGTCGTCCAGGCTCGGCCGTTGCAGCTGCACGGTGCCGGTGGCGACCCCGGCCCCGTCCAGGGCGCGCAGCAGGTGCGGGACGGCGGCGGCGCCGTCGTCCAGGTAGAGCCGCACACCGTCCTCGCCGTTCAGCTCCAGCCGGTGCAGCACCGGCAGGCCGGGCTGCTCGCGCAGGGCCTTGGCGGCCCGTTCGGCCTCGCCGGCGCCGAGGCCGATGAGCACGACGTCGCCGGATATCCCGCGCTTGAGCGTCTCCGGGGTGCCCTCGGCGACGATGCCGCCGTGGTCGACGATGGAGACGCGGTCGCAGAGCGCGTCGGCCTCGTCGAGGTAGTGGGTGGTGACGACGACGGTCATGCCCTCGTCGCGCAGCCGCCGGATCTCGGTCCAGACGTGGCCGCGGCTGGCCGGGTCGAGGCCGACCGTGGGCTCGTCGAGGAACAGCACCTTCGGCGAGTGGATGACGCCGAGCGCGATGTCGACCCGGCGGCGCTGGCCGCCGGAGTAGGTGCGGCACGGCCGGTCGCCGAACTCGTCGAGCTCGAAGGCCTTGAGCGCGGCCGTGGCGCGGCTCAGCGCCTCGGCCTTGCTCTTGCCGTGCATCCGCGCCTGCATCACCAGTTCCTCGCGGGCGGTGACGGCGTCGGTGGTGCCGCCGCCCTGGGCGACGTACCCGATCCGGTGGCGCACCTCCGCGGGGTCGGCGAACAGGTCGGCGCCGGCGATCCGGGCCTCGCCGCCGTCGGGGCGGATCAGGGTCGCGAGCATCCGCAGGGTGGTCGTCTTGCCGGCGCCGTTGGGGCCGAGGAAGCCGTGGATCTCACCCGCCTCGACGTCCAGGTCGATGCCTCGGACGGCGTCCACGGGGGGCTGGCCGCGTTTCTTGGAAGGGTAGGACTTTCTCAGCCCCTTGGTCTCGATCAACCAGAACTCCCGTGCGGGGATGGGTTGCCGGGGCGCCGGGAAGGCGGCGCGCGGGGCACCTGGGAAGCGGTGCTGCGGGCCACCCTAGAGTCTGCGGCGCCCCGGAAACAATGGCCTAGACCATTGGATTCACCCGGCGGGCACCGGTCGCGACCAGTGCCTCCACCCGGTCGGCGGCCGCCACGGCCCCGCCGCCGGCCAGCAGTTCGGACCCGACCCGGGCCGCCGCCGCCCGGTAGCCGGGATCTTCCAGCACGCCGTGCAGCGCCGCGGCGAGGTGACCGGGCGTCACCCGGGCGAAGGGCACCCGCACGCCGGCCCCGGCGGCCGCCACCTGTGCGGCCACGAACGGCTGGTCGTGCCGGATCGGTGCCGTCACCAGCGGAATCCCGTGCACCAGCGCCTCGCCGACGGTGTTCATCCCGCCGTGGCACAGCACCGCGTCCAGCGCCCCGCGCCGCATCAGCTCCAGCACCGGCGCCCGGTCCACCGCCACCGCGCCGTCCGGCAGCGCGGGCAGCAGGTCGCCCGGCGCCGCGAACACCGCCTGCACGCCCGGCCCGCACAGCTCCAGCGCGCGCGCCGCCCGGGCCAGGAAGCCGGCGCCCAGCTCGCCGGAGAGCGTGCCCATGGTGACCAGCACCCGCCGGCGCCCCGGCAGCAGCCGCTCCCAGGGGAAGGCCGGATCGGCCGGCCGGTCCGCCAGCACCGGCCCCACCAGGGCGTACTGGGCCGGCAGCGCCTCGGCGCCGGTCGGCTCCGCCCCGGTCAGCGACGGGCCGGTGAGCGCGGGCCCGGTGAAGGCCAGCACCAGCGCGGGGGAGAAGCGCGGGTCGGTGTACTCCTCCTCGGGCAGTGCGGCCCGCCGCCACAGCCCCCGGAGCTGGCCGGTCATCCACTCCTCCACCAGCGGCAGCGCGCGCAGCGGCCGTCCCAGTTCCATCGCGCCCGGCGCCAGGGTGCCCCAGGGCAGCCGGTGCCGGTGCGCCACCAGGGCGCCGGCCGGGGTGTGCTGGTCCACCAGCAGCGCGTCCGGCCGGTACTCGCCCACCGCCGCGTCCAGCGCCTTCACGGTGAACCGCGCGTAGGGAACGATGAAGCCCTCCCACAGCGAGCGGACGGCGGCCAGCCCGTGCCCGCCCTGCCCCCGGAACGCCCGGGTGCCGGTGCCGAACACCTTCGCGTCGGGCCCGAGCAGCGGGCGCAGCGCCGACTCGGTGCCGCTCCAGGCCACCTCGTGGCCGCGCGCGACCAGCTCCCGGGCCAGGCCCACGGTCGGATGGACGTGCCCGGTCAGCGGGGGCACCACCAGCAGGAAGCGGCTCACCGGGCGTCCTCCGCGGGCAGCAGCCGCTCGACGTCGGCGACGGTCAGCGCCTCCAGTCCGGCCAGGTCGAGACCCGCCCGCAGCGCGGCGAGGTCCACCGAGGGGCCGAAGTCCCGGCGCAGGCCCGCGTGCAGCGCCGCGAGCTCGGTCTCGTCGAGCAGCAGGTCCCCGTCCAGCCGGGCCTGCGGGGTCACCCGCGCGGCCCAGCCGGGCGGCGCCTGCGCGACCTCGGCCAGCAGGGACACCAGCGCCGGGCGGACCGGCGGCACGGCGACAGAAGGTTCACGATCGGTCATCAGGGACTCCACCGGCTCGACGAAGCGGGGGGGCGGGGGACGGCGGCACGGGGCGTGCGCGATCCGTGGCGGGGATGTGCGGCGGCCGTGGGGCGGTCGTGCGGACCGCGGGCCGCAACCGCCCGAGATCACTTGTGCGGAGCCGCCGGGCGTGGGAATACTAGCCCGCGTGACCGCACTGGAGGCAGTGGCCGTTCACCTCCCCCACCACACCGTGCCCATTGAGGCAGTGGGCGAGCGCATCGGCCTGACCCCACGTCAACTTCGACTCTTCCGCCGCTTCCACGGCCTGGACCAGCTGCGACTGGACCCGGACGGGAAGCTGCCCGACCTGCTCGGCGCCGCCGTCGACGCCCTTCCGGAGCTGCGCGGACGCGAACGGCACGTCCGTTTCGTGATCCACGCGCGCAGCATGCCGGTGGCGGTGCCCTATCCGCTCAACCCGCTGCACGACCTGCTCCACCGTTACGGCCTCGGCCACGCCCAGGCCTTCACCGTCACCCACCACGCCTGCGCCGTCGGCCTGCTGGCCGTCGACCTGGCCGGCCGCCTGCTCGCCGGAGAACCCGACCGGGAGGCGCTGGCCCTGGTGATCGCCGGGGAGAAGACCTTCACCAAGGACGCCCAGGTGGTGCCCGAGACCGGCATCTTCGCCGAGGGCGCGGCCGCCTGCCTGGTCAGCGCCGGGGGCGAGCGCGACCGCGTGCTGTCCTACGCGGTGCGCCAGCGCCCCGAGTTCGACGGCCGGCTGGCCGAGGACCCGGAGCTGCTCGCCCGCTACCAGCGCGAGTACCCGGCGGTGATGGTCGAGGCGATCGAGGCCGCCCTCGACCAGGCAGGTCTGGACCTCTCCGACCTCGCGCTGCTGCTCCCGCACAACGTCAACCAGGCCTCCTGGCGGATGATCGCCCGCCGGATCGGCTTCCCGATCGGGAAGGTGGTGCTGGACAACGTGCCCGCGGTCGGGCACAGTTTCGCTGCGGACAGCCTGATCAACCTGCACACCGCCACCACGCGGGGGCTGCTCGGCCGCGGCGAGCGCTACCTCATCGCCGCCGCAGGCATCGGAGCGACCTTCTCCGCCATGGTCGTCGAGCACTGACGCACCGTCAGACGCTCCACCCGGGCGCCGGTTCCCCGGCCGCCCCCGCCCCCACTCCACCACGCACGACGGGACGGTCCCACCCATGTCCGACCAAGTGGTCCAGACCACCGACACCGAGCTGCGCGACCGGATCCTCCACAGCCTCGGCGAACTGCTGCCGCGCGTCCTCAAGCGCGAGCTGCCCGAGATCCCCGAGAACGCCTGCCTCTTCGACGACCTCGGCCTCACCTCGGCGGGCACCATCGAACTGATCCTGGAGGTCGAGGAGGCGCTCGACATCCAGGTCGACGTCGAGCAGATCACCGAGGACGACCTTCGCTCGGTCACCAAGCTGGCCGACTATGTGGCCTCGCACGTCATCGCCGAGGACTGACCGGTGCCCGCCGCACCGGGTCTCCAGCGGGTGCTGACGCGGTACGCCGACGGCCGCTCCGAACTCTCCCTCGACCCCGACCTGCGGGTCTTCGTCTCCGACCTGGTCCGTCCCTACGGCCTGCCGCTGCGCGAGGACCTGCTGGCCGAGGGCGTCGGACACGCCTACGAGGAACTGGCCGCCGGCCTGCTCGCCGAGGCGCTCGGCCCGGACGAACCGGCCGACGTGCTCGTCCAGGCCTTCGACTCGCCCGACATCCGGCCCGGTGCGCCCACCTCGCTCGCGCTCAGCCGCGCCTGCGCGGGAACCCCCACCGCGCTCGCCCTCTGCGACCAGGGCACCGCCGGCGCGTTCGCCGCGCTGCGCGCCGCCACCGCGTACCAGCGCACCGGTGTCGCCCGGCGCGCGGTCGTCGTCCTCGCCGAGCAGACCGCCCTGCACTACGAGCCGGCCGCGCCCGTCACCCTGCCCGAACGGCACTGCGCGGTCGTCCTGGTCTGCGAGACGGCGCCGGGCGAGGAACTGGCCGTCCACCAGGACGGCGGGGCCGACGCCGCCACCGCCGCCGAGGAGGTGCGCCGCCGGGCGGAGGCGCTGGGGGAGGGGGCGGCCGTGCTGCTCTCCGCCGCCCTGGAGGTCCCCGGCCTGGACGCCGTGCGCGCCCCCGCGGGCCAGCCGTTCACCGGGCTGTGGTCCGCGCTCGCCGAGCGGCTGCCGGCCTGGCGGGCCGAGCGGCGGCCGGTGCTGCTCGCCGACCACGACCCGCGGCTCGGCGTGCTCTCCACCCTGGCCCTGCGCGCCGGCCCGCACCCGTGAGCCCCGGCGCCGCTGCCGCTCCCGGGGGCGGCGCCGACCCCGTCGACGTCTGGCTGATCCCCACCGACCAGCCCGAGCCGGTGGTGCGCGCCCTGCGCGCGCTGCTCGACCCGGCCGAACGCGCCCGGGCCGACGGTCCGGACCCGCACGCCGGGCGGCGGTACACCGTCGCCCACGGCGCGCTCCGCCTGCTCGCCGGGGCCCGGCTCGGCCGCGACCCCGCCCGTCTCGTCCGGCGGCGCGGGCCGCACGGCAAACCCGGGATCGACGGGATCGCCGTCAACCTGTCCGGCTCCGGCGCCCTCGCGGCCGTCGCCCTCGCCGAGGAGCGGGCCGTCGGCGTCGACGTCGAGGAGGTCCGCGACGCCCGCTCGGCCGTGCGGCTGGCCCGGCGCTACTTCCCTGCGGCCGAGGCCGCCCTGGTCGCGGCCGACCCCGCGCCCGCCGGACTCTTCACCGCGCTGTGGTGCCGCCGCGAGGCCTGCGTCAAGGCGTACGGCGGCCGGCTCGTCCAGGGCTTCGGCCTGCCGCTGGCCGGCCCCGCGCCCCTGCTGCTCGCCGACCCGGGCGCGCTCGGACCCGGCCCCTGCCGGATCGACGACGTACCCGCGCCCGGCCCGTTCCGCGCCGCCCTCGCCGTCGTCGGCGCCCGCCCGGTCCTGGTCCGTGTGCACACCTGGACGGCGGCCGGTGCCGCCGACATGTCAAGTAGTTGACGAAGCGTCAAATCCCTTGCGGCATCCCATATTTCTGGTCTGGACCAGTGGATCGGCGCGCTGATAGCGTCCGACCGCATCCCCGCCGAGACAGCCGAGCCGAAGGGCCCGTACGACGTGACGTGCGACGTGGAAGAGACCAGCGGGCGGATCACGGTCCGGTACGGCGGCGCGAGCGGTGGATCGGGACCGCTCACCCTCGGCCAGGACAACATGATCCGCTGCATCCGGCGCGACCGCCCCGAACAGATCAACCAGGCCTCGGCCTGGCCGGTCCCCGACGGCACCACCGTGACCGCCGCCCTCGACGCGCTGCGCGCCCTGGTCGAGCGCCACGAGGCGGTGCGCACCGGCTTCCCGCCCGGCTCCGCCGCCGACGCCTTCCCCGACCGCCAGGAGGTCGCCGCCGAGGGCGCGTTCACCGTCGCCGTGGTCCCCGCCGGAGGCCGGACGGACGCCGAACTCGACGCGCTCGCCGACGAGTTGGGCGGCGCGGACGTGGTCAGGCCGTTCGACCTCGCGGCGGTCCCGCGATTGCGCTTCACCCTCGTCGCCGACGGCGAGCTGGTGCGCCGACTGGTCGTGACGGTCTGCCACGCGGGCGCCGACGGCGCGGCCGTGACCCTGCTCATCCGCGACTGGCTCGACCTCGCCGCCGGCAAGGAGCTGCCGCCCGTCACCTCCCGCACCCCGCTCCAGGTGGCCGGACAGGAACAGAGCACCCAGGGCCGGCGCAAGAGCGCCGCCGCGCTCAAGCACTGGGAGTCGATCCTCGCCACCGGCCCGTCGGCCGTCTTCGCCACCGACGGCATCACCGGCCCGCCCGGCCCGCTCACCACCGTGCTGCTGCGCTCGCGCACCGCCGCCGCCGACCTCGCAACGACCTGCCGCCGCACCGCCGCCAGCCCGTCGGTCGTCCTGCTCGCCGTCTTCGCCGCGCTCATCGCGCACCGCGCCGACCGCACCGACCTGGTGCTCTCGGCCCTGTCCGCCAACCGCCGGCGCGCCGCCCTCGCCGACCACATCGGCACCCTCGCCCAGGACGCGCTGATCGCCCTCGACACCGCCGCGGAGGACCTCGACACGCTCATCGGACGGACCAAGTCCGCCTCCTTCAGCGGCTACTGGCACAGCACCCTGAACGCCGACAAGGTCTGGCGGCTGATCGGGGACATCGCCGAGCGGCGCGGCGCCCGCTTCGCCCGCCAGGTCGTCGTCAACGACCTCAGCCTCTCCATCCCGGAGACCCTCTCCGCCGCCCGCCCCGCGCCCGCCGCCGACCCCGACCTGCAGACCCTGCCCGACCAGCCGCTGCCGGTCCGGCTGATGATGAACATCCTGCGCACCACCGGGAGCCTGGAGTTCGTCCTGCTCGCCTGCCCCCAGGTGCTCACCCGGGAGGACACCGAGCGCTTCGCCCGCGCCGTGCCCGCCGTCCTCGCGGCCGCCGCCGACCGGCCCGTCCCGCTCACCGAGCTGGCGGAGCTCAGCGGCGTGCGCCCCGCCACCAGGACGGGCGAGTGGCACCGCGTCGGCGCCGACTGGATCGACCTCGGCGCCGTTCGCGCCCTGCTCGCCGACGCCCTCGGCCCCGCCGCGGCGGCCGTCGACCTCACCCGCACCGAGGACGGCCTCGCCGCCCGCATCGCCACCGACGACCCGGACCTCACCCCCGCCGCCGTCCACCGGGCCGTGACCGCCGCCCTCCCGGGCCGCGAGACGGCGATGGCCCCGCACCACTACACCCTCCACCCCCGCCCCGACGCCCTGCCGCCCGTCTGGTCCGCCCTCCCCGTCCTCGCCGAGGGCACCGGCCGGGCCGGCTGACGGCGCCCGGCGGTACCCTCCTCGCAGAACGAGCCGAGGGGGAGTGGGCCATGCACGTCCGGGGCTTGGTGGCGGCGACGGTCCTGGCCGAGCTGGCCGGAGCGGTGCTGGCCGGACTCCTCTACCTGGCGGCGTCACTGCTGCCGGGTGACTGGACGGCCGGAGTCGCCTGGACGGGCTTGCCGGTGATGGCCGCCGTGACGCCCCTGGCCGACCACGTCGGCAGGCGTCCGCCGCACCGCCTGCGCGGAGTGCTGGCCGGGCTGCTGACGCTCGCCGTGACGGGCATCGCCCTCCTGTCGGTCACGGACCTGTGGTTCGGGTGGGACGGGGGCCTCGGCGGTGCGCTCGCCCTGGCGATCGCGTTCCCGGTGGCGGCCGGGGTCTTCGCCGCCGTGTCGGGACCGGCCTCGGGCGCCGCGCCGAGGGGAGGGCGCCGCTGCGGCGGTGACGGGGCGTGACCGCAGTTGCCGGGCGCGTGCACCAGCGGAAGCCTGGAGGTACGGGGGCGTTCCCGAGTGCGAGGTGATCGGCCATGGCCACGTTCACGCCGAAGTACCAGGAGGAGGAGCACCAGCTCGAATTCTGGGACGTCGAGTTCACCGAGGAGGAGTGGGCCGAGTTCCGCAAGGGGCCGCACGCGTTCCTCAAGCGCATCACCGAGGCCCAGGGGCGGGACGTCAACCGCCTCCTCGTCGATGCCCAGCTGCTGGAGGTGGCCCCCGACGGCGGCATCTGCCACGGACACATCACCAGCGTCCACATCAAGTTCGGACCGGAGAAGTCGACCACCGGCTACAGCTGCTCGGGGCCCTGGGAGTAGCACCGGCTCCCCGCTCGGGCGGCGCGGGGCCGCCCGGTCTTCCGCTGCGGCGCGGGGCCGCCCGGTCTTCCGCTGCGGCCCGCGCACGCCCGGCGGACACTGGGGGTGACCCCCGTTCCCCGGGGGCGCCCCCGACGCCGGGAGGGCCATGCTGCTCGGACTCACCACCGCCCTGGTCGCCACCGTCTGCTTCGGCTTCGGCTCGGTGTTCCAGGCGGGCGGCGCGCGCGAGGCCCCGCGCGCCGACCGGGTGCGGGTCGGCCTGCTGGCCGGACTGCTCCGCTCCTGGCGCTTCCTGCTCGGCACCGGCCTGGACATCGCCGGCTTCGCACTGAGCATCGTCGCCCTGCGCACCCTGCCGCTCTTCCTGGTCCAGGCCGTCACCAACGCCAGCCTGGCCGTCACCGCGCTCGCCGCCGCCCGCCTGCTCGGCGCCCGGCTGCACCGCGCCGACCTGCTCGGCATCGCCGCCGTGGTGGTCGGGCTCACCCTGCTGGCGGTCGGCTCCGGCGAGGCCGGCCACGACCACGCGCCGCCCGCGTTCCACTGGGCGCTGCTGGCCACGACCGTGCTGATGCTGCTGCTCACCCTGCTCCTCGCCCGCCGCCACGACACCGCGTCGGCCGTCGGCCTCGGCCTGCTGGCGGGCGTCGGCTTCGGCGTCACCAGCCTCGCCGTCCGGGTCTTCGACTTCTCCGGCCCGCTCGACGTGTTCACCGATCCGGCGGCCTACGGGCTCGCCCTCGGCGGCCTCGGCGGTTACCTCGCCTACGCGCTCGCCCTGCAGCGCGGCACGGTGACGGCCGCGACCGCCGCCGGCACCGTCTCGGAGACCTTCGGCCCGGCCCTGGTCGGGGTCGCGGTGCTCGGCGACGCCGCCCGCCCCGGCTACGCCTGGTGCGCGCTGACCGGCTTCGCGGTGGCGGTCGGCGGCACCTTCGTGCTCTCCCGCTTCGGCGAGGTCGAGGCGGAGCTGGGCCCCACCCCGGTCGCCCGGACGACGCCGCCGTGCGAAGGTGATTTGCCGGACAAATCGGACGGCGAGATGCGCACAGAGCGGCAGGTGCCATGACCACGGACGACGACCATCCGCCCTCCCGCCGGTCCCGGCAGCGCCCCGGCGGCCCGCCGGTCGCCCTGCTGACCGGCGCCTCCTCCGGCATCGGCGCGGCCACCGCCGACCGCCTCGCCGCCGCCGGCTGGCGGCTGCTGCTCTCCGGCACCGACCAGCCCCGGCTCGACGCGGTCGCCGCCCGCACCGGCGGCCGCCCGCTGCCCGCCGACCTCGCCAAGCCCGACGGCGCCCAGCGCCTCGCCGAGGCCGCCCTCGCCGCCGCCGGACGGGTCGACGCGCTCATCGCCAGCGCCGGCATCGGCTGGCGCGGCCCCTTCGCGCAGACCCCCACCGACACCCTGGACCGGATGCTGGAGGTCAACCTCGCCGCCCCGCTGCGGCTCACCCGCCTGCTCCTGCCCGGCATGCTGGAACGCGACCGGGGCCGGATCGTCCTGCTCGGCTCGATGGCCGGCCAGGTCGGCGTCCGCGACGAGGCCGCCTACGCGGCCACCAAGGCCGGGCTCACGATGTTCGCCGAGAGCCTCTGGTACGAGCTGCGCGGCACCGGCGTCGGGGTGCGGCTGATCCTGCCGGGCGCCGTCGAGACCCCCTTCTTCGCCACCCGCGGCACCGGCTACCAGCGCGAACGCCCCCGGCCCGTCCCCCCGGAGGCCGTCGCCGCCCTCGTCCACGAGGCGCTCACCACCTCCCGCGACCGGGTCTTCGTGCCGCGCTGGCTCGACGGTCCGGCCCGCCTCCACGGCGCCGCCCCCGGCCTGTTCCGCCGGATGGCGTCCCGCTTCGGGTGAGAGCCGGTGCGCTCCTCGGCGCCGCTGCCGCCGTGGAGCTGCTGCACCTCGCCCCGGCCGCCGTCCGCCTGCCCCCCGTCCGCCGCCACCTCGCCCGCCGCACCGCCGGCCACGGCGCCCGGGGCCACCTCGCCCTCACCTTCGACGACGGCCCCGACCCGCGCGGCACCCCGCCGATCCTGGACGCCCTGGACGCCCTCGGCATCCACGCGACCTTCTTCCTGCTCGGCGACATGCTCGAACGCGCCCCGGACCTCGGCCGCGAGCTGGTCGTTCGCGGCCACGAGGTCGCCGTCCACGGCTGGCACCACCGCCGCCCGTACCGCCCGGCCCCCGCCCGCGACCTCCGCGAACTGCGCCGCACCACCGAAGCCGTCACCGCCCTCACCGGGTCGCGCCCCCTCTGGTACCGCCCCCCGTACGGCGTCCTCACCACCGGCCTCGCCCTGGCCGCCCGCCACCTCGACCTGCGCCCCGTCCTGTGGACCACCTGGGGCCGCGACTGGGAGCCCGGCGCCACCGGCCCCACCGTCTACGCCACCGCCCGCCCCGGCCTGACCGGCGGCGCCACCCTCCTCCTCCACGACTCCGACTGCACCTCGGCCCCGGACTCCTGGCACGCCACCCTCGCCGCCCTCCCCCTGATAGCCGCCCACTGCCACCACCACGGCCTCACCCTCGGCCCCCTCCGCGACCACGCCATCCCTACCACCGGCAACCCCGCCCAAGCGGGGCCGAGGCGTCCGAGCCGAAGATGACACCGCGGGCCGCAGGACCATCCCCGCGCGTGCGGGGCCGAGCCGAGCGAGGCCATGTGCGTGGCGTCGAGGCTGGGACCATCCCCGCGCGTGCGGGGCCGAGGCTTGCTGAGCTGCGATGTTATCCGGCGGAGGTGGCTTGGCGCATCGGTTGGTTCCATCCGGGCGCCCGCACCCCCGGCCGCCGACCACCCACATCCGCGGCCCAGAGAACCGGGGCCGGCCCCCGAGCCGTGCGCGGGCGGTTTCCCGGGTGCGCCCCGTCCGTGGGCCCCGGGAGTACGGTCCCGGGGTCGGTCCCGACCCGGAGCACGTTCCCGGGTGCGGTTTCGTCCCCTGCGCGGACGGATTGACGGTCCGTCGGATGGTCCTCTTGGGGGGCGCCGAGAAGAGCTCCGGCGCCCTACTCAGAAGGGCTTTCCCGTGAACGAGCACGCACCGCATCACGCACCGCAGCACCACCTTCCGCACCGCCTCCGCCGTGGCCGGCGCAAGGCCGTGGCGGCCGTGACCGCGGTGGCGGCCGCCGCCGTGGTGGCCGGCGTCCTGGCACCTTCCGCCGCCTCCGCCGCCCCGCGGCCGGATGCCGTGCAGCAGCGCCTCGACGCGCTGGTACAGAAGGACGGGGTGCCCGCCGCCCTCGCCACCGTCAAGGGCCGCGACGGCCGCGCCCGCACCTACACCGCCGGCGTCGGCGACGCGGCCAGCAGGGCCAAGGTGCCGGTGGACGGGCAGGTGCGGATCGGCAGCAACACCAAGGCGTTCACCGCCGTCGTGATCCTCCAGCTGGTCGCCGAGGGCAAGGTCGGCCTGGACACGAGCGTGGACACCTACCTGCCCGGCCTGGTGCGAGGCGAGGGCATCGACGGCCGGGCCATCACGGTCCGTCAGCTGCTCCAGCACACCAGCGGCCTGCCCGAGTACGTGGACACCGCGGGCGTGCTCAACGCCCCCGGGCGCTACTACGAGCCGCGCGAACTCCTCGATGCCGCACTGGCCCAGAAGGCCCACTTCGCGCCCGGCACCAAGTGGGAGTACAACAACACCAACTACCTGCTGGCGGGCCTGATCATCCAGAAGATCACCGGCCGCCCGGTCGGCGAGGAGATCACCAAGCGCGTCATCGACCGGATAGGCCTGCGCCACACCTACTTCCCCGCACCCGGGGACACGACGATCCACGAGGCCCACCCCAAGGGCTACCAGCGCACGGCGGACGGGTCGTTGCGCGACTACACGGAGCTGGACCCGTCCTGGGGCTGGGCGGCCGGGGCGGCCGTCTCGACCAACACGGACGTCACCCGGTTCTACGGCGCGCTGCTCGGCGGCCGACTGCTGCCCGCGGCCCAGCTCGCCCAGATGCGCACCACCGTTCCCGCCGAGGAGCTCGGCGCCGGAGTCGGCTACGGACTCGGCCTGGTGAGCCGCCCGCTCTCCTGCGGCGGCGTCGCCTGGGGCCACGGCGGGGCGATCCCGGGCTACGAGACCGCCGGCGGCACCACCGAGGACGGCCGCGCCGTGAACATCACCGTCACCACGATCCCGGACGCCGACACCACGAAGCACGTGGACCAGGCGGTGGACGAGGCGCTCTGCCGCTGATCCCCGGGCGTCGGCCACCCGGCCGCCCCGTCCCGCGCCTCCATCCCCGTCTCCCAGTGGAGTCCCGATGAACGAACACGCCCCGCAGCGCAGGGCGCACCGCATCCGCCTCGTGCGGCACGCCCTGACGGCCACGGCCACGGCCGGGCTCGCCCTGACCGCTCTCGCCCCGGCTTCCTCCCCGGCCTTCGCCGCACCGCGCCCGGACGCCGTGCAGCAGCGCCTCGACGCGCTGGTGAAGGAGGACGGGATGCCCGCCGCCCTCGCCACCGTCAAGGGCCGCGACGGCCGCAGCCGCACCTACACCGCCGGTGTCGGCGACCTGGCCACCGGGGCCCGCGTCCCGGTCGACGGGCAGATCCGGGCCGGCAGCAACACCAAGGCCTTCGTCGCCGTCGTCGTCCTGCAACTGGTCGCCGAGGGCAGGATCGGCCTCGACACGGCCGTCGACGCCTACCTGCCGGGCCTGCTGCGCGGTGACGGCATCGACGGCCGGACCATCACGGTCCGTCAGCTGCTCCAGCACACCAGCGGCCTGCCCGACTACATGGAAGCACCCGCGCTGGCCGACTTCACCACCATCCAGTACCGCTACTTCGAGCCGCGCGAACTCCTCGACGGCGCACTGGCCCAGAAGGCACGGTTCCCCGCCGGGACCGGCTGGGAGTACAGCAACACCAACTACCTGGTGGCCGGCCTGCTGGTCCAGAAGGTCACCGGCCGCCCCTTCGGAGAGGAGGTCACCAGGCGCGTCATCGACCGGATCGGCCTGCGCCACACCTACGTCCCGGCGGCCGGGGAGACCGCCCTTCGCGAGCCCCACCCGCACGGCTACCACCGCGCCGCCCCGGACGCGCCGCTGGTCGACTTCACCGACATGGACGCCTCGATGGCCTGGGCCGCGGGGGCGGTGGTGTCCACCAACACCGACCTGAACACCTTCTACGGCGCGCTCCTGACGGGCCGCCTGCTGCCCGCCGCCCAGCTCGCCGAGATGCGCACCACCGTGTCGGCCGAGTTCCTGGGCCCCGGGGTCCGCTACGGCCTCGGCATCCAGAGCAGGCCGCTGACCTGCGGCGGCCTCGCCTGGGGCCACGGCGGCACCTCCCCGGGCTACCGGACCAGGGGAGGCGTCACGGAGGACGGGCGCGCCGTGAACATCACCCTCACCACCGTCCCGGACGGGCCCACCGCCACCCGCCTGACCGACGCGGTCGACGCGGCCCTCTGCCGCTGACACCACCCGGCCCGGCAGCGGGGGTTGCGGTGGTTCCGCAGCCGCCGAGCCCCGCCGACCCGCCCGGGCCGATCGCCAACCGGCGATCGGCCCGGGCGCGGTGTGAGCGGTCGACCGTCAGACCATCCCCGCGAGTGCGGGGCCGAGTAGTAGCGGTCGGTGGCGGTCGGAGGGAACTGGGGACCATCCCCGCGCGTGCGGGGCCGAGACCAGGTGCACCGTCGCCCGGAGGGAACCGGTCGGACCATCCCCGCGCGTGCGGGGCCGAGGCGCACCGCCGCCGTCTTCGTCACGCACGCGGGGGGACCATCCCCGCGCGTGCGGGGCCGAGGTCCGGACGAGCGGGACAACCCGTGACGGCCGGGGACCATCCCCGCGCGTGCGGGGCCGAGGCTTGCTGAGCTGCGATGCTATCGGCCGCAGGCGGGCGTGCGCATTGGTCCCCCGCAGGCCGGCCCGTCAGGCCAGGCCCACCCGTTCCAGGGCGGCCGTGAACCCCGTGCGCCATCCGTCAGGGGTGGCACCGGGGGAGGGCGGCGGCTCGGGGCGGGTGAGTGCTGCTAGGGCGGAGCGGACGACCTCGGGCGGGCGGGCGGAGACAACGTCGGCGTGGCCGAGTTCCAGCTCGTGCTGCAGGTTGTCGCGGCCGTGGCCCTGGACGACGTCGAGCAGCAGCAGCCTGCGGCCCAGGGCGCGGGCCTCGCTGCAGGTGTCGCCGGAGCTGGTCACCACCAGGTCGGCGGCGGCCATCAGTGCCGGTACCTCGTCGGTCCAGCCGAAGGGGTGCAGCCTCGGCCGGCCCTCGGCGGCGCGGCGCAGCCGGCGTTCCAGCTCGCCGTTGCTCCCCGCCACCGCGAGCACGTGCGGACCCGCGTCGGCCAGCGCCGCCGCCGTCCGGGCCAGCGGCCCGAGGCCCCACGCACCCGACATCAGCAGCACGCACCGCGCCTCCGCCGGCACGCCCCACCGCGCCCGCGCCCGCGCGCGCGAGGGCGGCCGGTAGAACGGCGCCCGCAGCGGTGCGGGCAGAACGGCCACCGGCGCGTCGGGCCGGTACCGCCGCACCCCGCACGCGGCGACCTCCGAGGTGACCAGGAACAGGTCGCTCTCCTCCTGCACCCACAGCCGGTGCGGCGTGACGTCCGTGCACAGCACCAGGTGCCGGAAGCGGAAGCCGCCCGCGCCCCGCAGCCGGTTGACGGCCGACGTGGCCGTGGCGAACACCGACACCACCAGCTCCGGCCGCTGCTCCCCGAGCAGCGCCCGCAGCGCCGGCGTCAGCCGCCGCCGCGCCGCCGCGTCCGCGAGCAGCGCGATCCGGGCGCCGGGGCGCAGCGCCGAGAAGTGGAACGCGTCGTAGAGGCCCGGCAGCCCGAGCAGCCGCCGGAACACCGCCTCCCCGGCGGTGCCGGCGCGCTGCCCGAGCAGGGCCATCGCGTCGACCGTGGCGGTCGTCCAGCCGCGGGCCTCCAGGGAGTCCGCGCAGGCCCGGGCCATCACGTCGTGGCCCTGGCCGAGCGAGCCGGAGACCAGCAACGCGTGCGGCACCGCCCGGCCCCCGTCTCAGGCGCCCGGCCGCGGTGCGGCCTCCGCCCGGTACCAGTCCACGTACCGCCGCACGCCTTCCGCGAAGGTGGTCCGCGGTGACCAGCCCAGCAGCCGCTTCGCCTGGGCGGCGGAGATCCGGCGCCCGGCGTAGTCGGCGGTCCGGGCCTCGATGTGCTCGATGGTGACGGGACCGAGCAGGCCGTCGACGGTGTCGGCGATGTCCCGCACGGAGACGGCGGTGGAGCCCTCCAGGGCGAAGGTCTGGTCCTCGGCGGCGGGGGAGAGGGCCCGCACGTGGGCGTCGGCGAGGTCCTCGACGTAGACGAAGTTGCGGCTCTGCCGCCCGTCGCCCGCGATGGTGATCGGCCGGCCGGTGAGCGCGGCCTGCACGAAGCGGGCGACCACCAGCTCGTCGCGCATCCGCGGCCCGTAGGGGATGCCGTACCGCAGGATGGTGAAGTGGCGGCCGTACAGCTGGCGGTAGCTGTGCACCAGCATCTCGGCGGCGAGCTTGGTGGCGACGTACAGGTGCCCGCTGTGCTCCAGGTCGATCGGGACGTGTTCGTCCAGCTCCTGTTCCTCGCCGTCGAGCGCGGCCTCGGTGAGCGCGGCGCCGTACACCCACACGGTGCTGGCGAGGACGGTGCGGCTGAGGTCGTTGCG
Source organism: Kitasatospora sp. NPDC015120 (assembly GCF_043080305.1). Taxonomy (NCBI): domain Bacteria; kingdom Bacillati; phylum Actinomycetota; class Actinomycetes; order Kitasatosporales; family Streptomycetaceae; genus Kitasatospora; species Kitasatospora sp. NPDC015120. The sequence continues at coordinate 443,980 of NZ_JBIBVJ010000003.1, forward strand.
GCGGGCCGCCTCCAGCACGGTCTCGGTGCCGTCGATGTTGGCCCGCACGGCGCCGACCGGATCGGCGGCGACGCGTTCGACGTCGGCCTGCGCGGCGAGGTGGAAGACCACCTCGCAGCCGTCCAGGGCGGTGGTGAGCGCGGGCAGGTCGAGGACGTCGATCCGGGCGTGGTCGGCGCCGGGGTTGAGGTACGTGTCGGTGGTGTCCACCGCGAGCACCTCGTGCCCGGCGGCCAGCAGCCGGTCGACGACGTGTGAGCCGATGAATCCGCATCCCCCGGTGACCGCTATCCGCACGGTGTTCTCCCTTTCTCGCTCTTCCGACGGCGTCCGCCCCGGCGGTGTGCCGGCCCCGACGGGGGCCGGCCCGCCGCCCGACGGGGGTCAGCCGGGTCAGCCCGCCGTCCGGCGGTGGACGGCGCTCACGGCCTCGATCACCAGATCGGTCTCGTCCTCGGTCATGTCGGAGTGGACCGGCAGGCAGATCTGCCGGGCGCAGACGTCCTCGGCGACCGGCAGGGCGCCGCGCCGGTAGGGGGCGAGCACCGGCTGCAGGTGCAGCGGCAGGTCGTAGACCTCGCCGGAGAGCCGTACGTCGTACTCCTCGGCGACCGCCCGTTTGAAGGCGGCCCGGTCCACGCCGCGCGGCAGCAGGGCGACGTACTTGTAGTAGTTGCTGCGGCAGCCGGGCGGCTCGGTGACCGGCTCCAGCCCGTCGAGGGCGCCGAGCGCGGCGTCGTAGCGCTGGGCGACCCGGCGTCTGGTCTCCACGAACTCCTTGAGCCGGCGCAGGTGGACGGCGCCGATGGCGGCGTTCGGCTCGCTCATCCGCCAGGAGGCGCCGAGGCGGACGTGGTGGTTGGTGGTGAACGAGCCCTTGCCCTGGTCGCGGTGGATCCGGGCCTCGTCGCGCAGTGCGGCGGAGCCGGTGAGGATCATGCCGCCCTCGCCGCTGGTGGTGACCTTGGTCGGGTAGAAGGAGAACGCGCCGGCCACGCCGAAGCCGCCGGCCGGCCGCCCCTGATAGGTGCTGCCGTGCGCGTGCGCGGCGTCCTCGACCAGCGGAATGCCGCGGGCCTCGCAGATCGCGCGCAGGGCGTCCACCTCGGGGGTGATCAGCCCGCCGATGTGGACCAGGACGACGGCGGCGGTGTCCGGGGTGAGCGCGGCCTCCAGGGTGTCGGGGCCGAGCGCGAGGGTGGCCGGGTCGACGTCGGCGATCACCGGCCGTGCGCCGGCGTGCAGGACGGCGCCGGCGGTGGCGTAGAAGGTGACGGCGGGGACGACGACGTCGCGGCCGCGGACGTCCAGGGCGCGCAGGACGATCTCCAGCGCGGCGGTGCCGCTGGCGACGGCGACCGCGTGCTCGGCGCCGTGCTCGGCGGCGAAGGACTGCTCGAACCGCTCGGTCCAGGGACCGAGGGTGAGCGCACCGGTGGCGAGCATCTCGCTCACCGCCTCCGCGACGGCCGCGCGGTCGTTCTCGTCGAACACGATGCGGGCGGCGGGAACGCCCATGGGCCACCTCCGGCTGAGGGACGTGCGGTGGACGTACGGTGGACGGCTGCGGCCCCTGGGGCCGTCGTAGCCCTCGGGGACACATCTGGACGGACCAGGACGAATCGCCCGGGCCAGGCACATCACGCTACTTCGCCCGCCGGTCCGCGGCCCGTCCGCACCTCCGCCCGGGTGACCCGGTGAGGGCTCCGGCCGCGCCGGGACCGGACCGGCCGCCCCGGGGCGGCCCCTCGGCCGCAGGTCGGAGCCCGGCTGCGGGCCTCCGCCCCGAGGACTAGTCCGTCCGGGTCCGGGCTGCTGCGTCCGCATTACCCCGGAATGCCTGCACAGAGCCGACGCGGAGGAGACCCCCGCCACCGCAGGATGGTCATGCTCCGGGCGACCCGGCCCTGCGGCCGACTGCGCCGCCCGGCCACCCCAACCCGCCCCGCCATCCGAAGGAGTCCGCTCTCCCGTGGCCACTTTCCTCTACCGCCTGGGCCGATGGTCCTTCCTCAGGCGCCGGCTGGTGACCCTGCTCTGGGTCGCCGTGCTGGCCGCCGTCGGGGTGCTGGCCGCCAAGGCGCCGGCCGCCCCCGACGACGGCTTCGCGATGCCCGGCACCGAGGCGCAGAAGGCCTTCGACCTCATGGACGAGCGCTTCCCCGGCGCGATGTCCGACGGTGCGTCGGCCCGGCTGGTCTTCGTCGCCCCGTCCGGCCAGAAGATCACCGCCGCCGAGAACCAGCAGACGGTCGAGAAGGCGGTCGCCGAGCTCGCCCACGGCGAGCAGGTGGTCGGCGCGACCAGCCCGTTCAAGGCCGGCGCGGTCTCCCAGGACGGCACCACCGCGTACGCGACGGTCAACTACAGCGTCAAGCCGGGCAAGGTCAGCGAGACCGCCACCGAGACCCTGAAGGACTCCGCGCAGCACGCCCGTGACGCCGGTCTGACCGTGGACATCGGCGGCACCGCCCTGATGGAGATGGGCGAGCAGGGCGGCTCCGCCGAGGCGATCGGCATGGCGATATCCGCCGTCGTGCTGGTGATCACCTTCGGCTCGCTGCTGGCCGCCGGACTCCCGCTGCTCACCGCCCTGATCGGCGTCGGCCTCGGCATCGGCCTGATCACCGCGCTCGGCAGCACCCTGGGCCTGTCCACCACCACCAGCACCCTCGCGATGATGCTCGGCCTCGCCGTCGGCATCGACTACGCGCTCTTCATCGTCTCCCGCTACCGCGCCGAGCTCCTCGACGGCCACGAGCCGAAGGAGGCCGCCGGGCGTGCCGTGGGCACCGCCGGCTCGGCCGTGGTGTTCGCCGGACTCACCGTGATCATCGCGCTGGCCGGCCTCTCCGTGGTGGGCATCCCGATCCTCGCCAAGATGGGCATGGCCGCGGCCGGCACCGTCGTGATCGCCGTCCTGGTCGCGCTCTCCCTCGTCCCCGCGCTGCTCGGCTTCCTCGGCCGCAGGGCGCTGTCCCGCAAGGACCGCAAGGCCGCCAAGGGCGGGCACGCCGCGACCGGCGCCGACCGCCCCAACGGCGGCACCCGCTGGGCCCGCTTCGTGCTGCGCCGCCCGGTCGCCGTGCTGGTCCTCGGCGTGGTCGGCCTCGGCGTCCTCGCCCTGCCGGCCCTGGACCTGCGGCTCGGCCTGCCCGGCGACGAGGCCAAGCCCACCTCCACCACCCAGCGCCGCGCCTACGACCACCTCTCCGAGGGCTTCGGTCCCGGCTTCAACGGCCCGCTGACGGTGCTGGTCGACGCCAAGGGCGCGGCCGACCCCAAGGCCGCGGCCGCCAAGGTCGGCGAGACCGTGAAGGCCCTGCCCGGCGTCGTCGCCGTCACGCCCGCGGTCTTCAACCAGGCCGGGGACACCGCGATGGTCACCGCGATGCCGGCCACCGGCCCGAGCGACGCCGCGACCACCGACCTGGTCCACGCCATCCGCGACAAGGCCCCCGGCCTGAAGTCCGAGACCGGCGCGACGGTCCTGGTCAGCGGTGCGACGGCGATGAACATCGACGTCTCGCAGAAGCTCAACGACGCCCTGCTGCCCTACCTCGCGGTCGTCGTCGGCCTCGCGGTGCTGCTGCTCCTGGTGGTCTTCCGCTCGATCCTCGTGCCGCTCAAGGCCGCCCTCGGCTTCCTGCTCTCGGTGGTCGCCGCGCTCGGCGCCGTCGTCGCGGTCTTCCAGTGGGGCTGGCTCGCCGAGCTGATCGGCGTCGAGCAGACCGGCCCGGTGATGAGCATGATGCCGATCTTCATGATCGGTGTGGTCTTCGGCCTGGCCATGGACTACGAGGTGTTCCTGGTCACCCGCATCCGGGAGGCCTTCGTGCACGGCGAGGAGCCCGGCGAGGCCGTGGTCACCGGCTTCCGGTACAACGCCCGGGTGGTCACCGCCGCCGCGCTCATCATGATCAGCGTCTTCGCCGGCTTTATCGGCATGAGCGAGCCGATGATCAAGATGATGGGCCTCGGCCTGGCCGCCGCCGTCGCCTTCGACGCCTTCGTGGTCCGGATGGCGATCGTTCCCGCCGTGCTCGTCCTGCTGGGCCGCCGTGCCTGGTGGCTGCCGGCCAAGCTGGAGCGGATCATCCCCGACGTCGACGTCGAGGGCGCCAAGCTCCAGACCGCCGTCCCGGCCCAGGTCACCGGGGCCGACGGCCCCGAGGCCGAGACGCCCCGCCACTCGGTCGGCGTCTGACCCACCCGCCTCTGCCGCGGTCCCGCCCCCACGGGACCGCGGCAGGGGCACGCCGGGTCCTTCGGCGTACCGAGCGGGTCAATACGGTACGAACCGGATCCGTATTACGGTTCAAGCGGATGGTACGTACTGCATGTGCAGTACGTCCCCCCACGCGCAGTACGCCCCCACCCCTTCAGCCGGATCGCCCGGGCCCGGCCGAGAAGGCCGCCAGGCCGCCCCCGGACCAGGAGAAGCGAGCATGATCGACAGCTGGCTGCACCGCGCGCGCCGCCACCCCCACCTGGCCGACGCGCTGCTCGTGCTCGCCGCGGTCGTCATCACCGCCGGAACGACCACCCTCGACCGCCTCGGCAACCGCATCGAGCCCAACCCGGCCGCCTTGGCCCTGGCCGTCGTCTCCAGCCTGGCGCTGCCGGCCCACCGCCGTCGGCCCGACATCACCTTCGCGGTCACCCTCGGCTGCGGCTTGGCCCTCTGCTTCGTCGCCACCCAGCTCAACGCCGGCCTGGTCTTCCCGCTGCTCGCCGCCCTCTACTTCCTCGCGGTGCGCACCGACCGCAGGACCGCGCGCGTCGCCACCGCCGTCGCGGCCGTGCTGGTGACCGCCGCCACGGTCATCAACGAGCCCCACACCTCCTTCAGCGTCAAGGTCGGCGTCATCGCCTGGATCCTGCTGCCCGGCGCCCTCGGCGACTCCGTGCGCAGCCGCCGGGCCCACCTCGCCGCCATCGAGGAACGCGCCGAACGGGCGGAGCGCACCCGCGAGGAGGAGGCCCGCCGCCGCGTCGCCGACGAACGCATCCGGATCGCCCGCGACCTGCACGACGTCGTCGCCCACCACATCGCCCTCGCCAACGCCCAGGCCGGCATCGCCGTCCACCTCCTCGACCGCCACCCCGCCCAGGCCCGCGAGATGCTCAGCCACCTCACCGACGCCACCGGCTCCGCGCTGCGCGAGCTCAAGGCCACCGTCGGCCTGCTGCGCCGCGCCGACGACCCGCAGGCCCCGCTCGAACCGGCGCCCGGCCTGGACCGGCTGCCCGACCTCGTCGGCGCCTTCGAACGGGCCGGCCTGCCCGTGCACCTCAGCGTCGAGGGCGAGCCGCAGCCGCTCTCCCCGGGCGTCGACCTCACCGCCTACCGGATCCTCCAGGAATCCCTGACCAACGTCGCCAAGCACGCCCCCGGCACCGCCGCCGACGTCACCCTCGCATACTCCGGCAGCCGCGTGCTGCTCACCGTCGCCAACGACCGCCCGGTGGCCGCCGCCAGGTCCGCCGTCGCCCCCACCGGCGGAGGCTTCGGCCTGATCGGCATGCGCGAGCGGGCCTCCGCCGTCGGCGGGTGCCTCACCGCCGACCGCCGCTCCGGCGGCGGCTTCCTGGTCTCCGCCGAACTGCCCCTGCGCACCGCCGCCCGAGAGGAACACCCGTGACCATCCGAGTACTGCTCGCCGACGACCAGACGCTGCTGCGCGGGGCCTTCCGCGTCCTGATCGACGCCGAGGACGACATGGAGGTGGTCGGCGAGGCCGCCGACGGCCGCGAAGCCGTCGAACTGGCGAAGGCCACCCGCCCGGACGTCGTGCTCATGGACATCCGGATGCCCGGCGTCGACGGCCTCTCCGCCACCGCCGCCATCTGCGGGGACCCCGACCTCTCCGGCACCCGGGTGCTCATCCTCACCACCTTCGAGATCGACGAGTACGTCGCTCAGGCGCTGCGCGCCGGCGCCGGCGGCTTCCTCGGCAAGGACGCCGAACCGACCGAACTGCTCGCCGCCCTGCGCCGCGTCGCCGCCGGTGACCCCCTGCTGTCGGCCGCCGCCACCCGCGCCGTCATCGAGCAGCTCCTCGCCCACCCCGCACCCGACCAGGCCCCCGCCGCGACCCCCGAACGCCTCGCCGCCCTCACCGCCCGCGAACGCGAGGTGATGGCGATGGCCGCCACCGGGCTCAGCAACGAGGAGATCGCCGCCCGGATGTTCGTCAGCCCCTTCACCATCCGCACCCACATCCACCGCGCCATGGCCAAACTCGACGCCCGCGACCGCGCCCAACTGGTCGCCCTCGCCTACCAGACCGGCCTCGTCCCCGCCCCCCGCCCCACGAAGTAGCGGGGGAGCGGCCCCACCGGAACCGATGCGCCGGACGCCCCTCGCCGGGTAGCATCCCAGGTCAACAAGCCTCGGCCCCGCACGCGCGGGGATGCTCCTGCGGGAGGTCGGCTCCTGGGCCCGGACGGCGGCTCGGCCCCGCACGCGCGGGGATGCTCCCTCGGTGTCGTCGGTGATCTCCACGAGGTCGCCCTCGGCCCCGCACGCGCGGGGATGCTCCCCTGCGCCAGACCGACAGCGTGGCCCTGGTCGGCTCGGCCCCGCACGCGCGGGGATTGCTCCTCCAGCAGGGCGGCGGCGGTGGCCAGCACCTCGCTCGGCCCCGCACGCGCGGGGATACTCCGGCCGTGTGGCGGCACATGATCGGGGAGCTGTACTCGGCCCCGCACGCGCGGGCGCGGGGATACTCCCAGCCCGAAGGCGGTTCAGGAGGCGCTGCGGCGCTCGGCCCCGCACGCGCGGGGATACTCCCAGCGGGCTGCGCCCCGACTCCCGCAACCGATCTCGGCCCCGCACGCGCGGGGATACTCCCGCTGTTCGGGCCGTGGGGCATCGCGATCGGTGCTCGGCCCCGCACGTGCGGGGATGCAAGAACCCCCCTTGGGACCCCCACATCGGGATGCCCCCCCAGCGCCGCCGCCCACCGGCGCAGCGACGTGCGCACGTGTTCCCCATCCCCCGCCGGCCGAAGGCCCGGCGGGGCGGAGGGGCTGGAAATTCGCCTGCGGGTGGTCGCGGCGGCGGGGCAGGATGGCTGCATGGCCGACCGAGTCCCGACCCCGGTGCAGCGATGACGGGCGAACAGCCCTGGACCCTGACAGCCGCCCGCCTCCCCGACGGCCAGGTGGCCGTCACCATCGGCGTGCGCGGCGGGCGGGCGCGGGCCGGTGGGAGCTTCCGGCCCGGCGGCGCCCCCGCGGCCCTCATCGGGCGCGGGAAGGGCGAGCCCGTGGTCGTGGCGTTCGCGGGCGGGCCGTTGGAGCGGTGGGTGGTCACCGACCGCTCCGGCCGGCGCCACCCCGTGGAGACCGTGGCCGCCGCCGGAGTACCCCTCGGCATCGTCGTGCTCCCCGCCCGCGCCCGCCGGGTGGCCGTCCACCGGCTCGACGCCACCGGCAGACCCGACTTCGAACTGCGCGAAGTCCGGAGCCGGCCCCGATGACCGACGGCCAACTCCACCGGACCGTCCGCCTCCTCCGCGACGTCCTCGCGCCGGGACTCCTCGGCACCTACCTCCACGGCTCCGCCGTGCTCGGCGGCCTCAGGCCGGCCAGCGATCTGGACGTCCTGGCCGTCACCCGGCGCACCATGGACGACCGGGAGCGCCGAGCCCTCACCGAGGGCCTGCTGGAGATCTCCGGCCTCTCGGCCGCCGTCCGGCCGGTGGAACTCACCGTCGTCGTGCACTCCGAGGTCCGCCCCTGGCGGTTCCCGCCGACCGGGGACTTCCTGTTCGGCGAGTGGCTGCGCGACGAACTCCGGGCGGGCCGGCCGCCTCAGCCCGGCCCGATGCCGGATCTCGCCCTCGCGCTCACCATGGTCCTGGCCGGCGGCCGCTCCCTCACCGGACCGCCGCCCGGCCGGCTGCTCGACCCGGTCCCGCACGCCGACCTCGTCCGGGCGAGCGTCATGGGCATCCCCGAACTCCTCGGGGACCTGGACGGCGACACCCGCAACGTCCTGCTGACCCTCGCCCGCATCCGGACCACCCTCGACACGGGGGAGATCCTCCCCAAGGACGTCGCCGCGGACCGGGCCCTCGTCCACCTCCCCCCGGAGCACCGCCCCGTCCTGGAGCACGCCCGGGACCTGTACCGCACCAGCCACTACGACGACGAGACCTGGAGCCGCGACCTGAGGGCCCGGGTGCGTCCGCACGTGGCCGAGGTGCTCGCCCGCATCGACGGCCCGGGCCGCCACCCGCGGTGAACCGGGTCCGGCCCGGTTCACCGCACGCGGGGCAGGCCGAAGGCCGACATCTCCTTCTCCTCGTACGACAGGAACCCGAGCGAGCGGTAGAACGCGTGGTTGCGCCTGCCCTCCTCGGTGGACTCGTGGTCGGTGGAGAGCAGGAAGAACCGGCAGTGCGCGTAGCGCTCCTTGAGGTGCTCCACCAGCGCCCGCCCGACACCCCGCCGATGGTGCCGGGGATGGACCAGCACGTCCTGCACGTAGCAGACGGCGGCGTCGTCCGAGATCGTCCGCGCCATTCCGAGCAGTTCACCGGACTCGTCCCGGGCGGTGATCACCAGGTGGGAGTTGGCGAGGCCGCGCATCATCCGGTCGACGTCGCTCGTGTACCCGTCCCAGTCGACGGAGTCGTAGAGCGCGAACATCTCGTCGCGGTCGAAGACGGTCTCGCGGGCGATGAGCACGGGGCCTCCCTGGTCGACGGCCCGGACACCGGGGGTGCGCCGGGCCTTGATGATCCACCCGGACATCCTCCGCCGGACGGGAGGTCCGGGCAAGAAGCGCCCGCGGCGGCAGCGCCGCCGACCGGGGCCCCGAAAGCTGACGAACCGTCAACCATGCTCCGGCAACTGCCCGGACGCGTGCGCCGGGAGCGCGTTCGACCTCGGGCGGGGCGCGCGCGGAACGCCGCGCATCAACGCTTCGGCGGCCCGCAGGGTTCCCCCGGAGGCGCAAACGCCAAGGCGGAAGGCCCTGCGCCGCTCAAGGCAACAGGATGTTAACCAGATCGGCACATTCTGCGCCCTGGACGCGCTTTTGCCGACCCGATACCCGTGTTTTACTTCCCCTTGACGCGTCGTCAGGTCGCCGGGGGGACACCGAGAGTCATCGACGCGGCCGTGCGGCGGAGCCATGCGCCCGCCGCGGCCGCACCCGCCCGCACCGCCCGCCGGGACCACCCGGTGACGACGTGCCTGCCCGTCCACCGCCCCTCCCGGCCGGCGCCGCGAGGGTCACCGAAGGAGGCATCCACTCCATGGAACCGCTCATCGACCGGGCCCGGGCGTTCCCGCAGCGCGCGGGCGACACCGGCCGGGAACTCACCGCCCTCGCCGCCGGCCAGACCCCGCAGGCCCTGTTCATCACCTGCTCCGACTCCCGCGTGGTGCCCGCCCTGATCACCGGCGCGGACCCCGGCGACCTCTTCGAGCTGCGCACCGCCGGCAACATCGTCCCCGCCTACCGGGCCGACGGCACCTCGGGCGAAACCGCCACCATCGAGTACGCCGTCGAGGTGCTCGGCGTCCGCGACCTCGTGGTCTGCGGGCACTCGCACTGCGGGGCCGTCGGCGCCGTGGTGCGCGGTGAGGACCTCAGCGTGGTGCCAGCCGTCCGCGCCTGGCTGCGCCACGCCGACCGGGCGGTGCTCCGCGCGGACGAGGCCGACGTCTTCGACCCGACGGTCGCCGGACCGGTGCAGCGCCACGTCCTCACCCAGCTCGACCGGCTGCGCGGCTACCCCGCCGTCGCCCGCCGGCTGAGCGAGGGGCGGATCAGGCTGCACGGCTGGTTCTACGAGATCCACACCGGACTCGTGCTCGCCCACCAGGCCGACGCCGGCCTCTTCCTCCCGCTGTGACCCCGTCCCACGGCCCGCCGCCGCACCGCCGCGCCACTGCCCACCGCGTCGCTCTGCCGCCCCGCCCCGCCGTCCACCGCACCGCCGTTCAGCCCCGCCCCGCCGTCCACCGCACCGTCCACACTCTCCCGAGGACCCGATGACTCGTCGTCCCGCCCTTCGGCTGAGCAGTACTCTGCGCTCCGACCTCCCCGCCTCCCTCGTCGTCTTCCTGGTCGCCCTCCCGCTCTGCGTGGGCGTCGCCGTCGCCTCCGGCGTCCCGGCCGAACTCGGCCTGGTCACCGGCATCGTCGGCGGCCTGGTGACCGGGCTGATGCCCGGCAGCAGCCTCCAGGTCTCCGGCCCCGCCGCCGGCCTGACCGTGCTGGTCTTCGCCGCCGTCCAGGAACACGGCCTCGCCGCCCTCGGCGTCATCACCGCCGTCGCGGGCCTGCTCCAGCTCGCCATGGGAGCCGCCCGCCTCGGCCGGCTGTTCCGGGCGATCTCCGTCTCGGTCGTGCAGGGCATGCTCGCCGGGATCGGCCTGGTGCTGATCGCCGGTCAGCTCTACGCGCTCGCCGACGCCAAGGGCCCGGCCGGCGGACCCGCCAAGCTCGCCGGGCTCCCGGGCCTGGCCGTCGACGTGGCCGGGGACGGGCAGGCGCTCGCCGCCGCCGCCGTCGGGGCCGGGACCGTGGCGGTACTGCTGCTCTGGCCGCGCCTGCCCGCCCGGATCCGGGTGGTCCCCGCACCGCTCGCGGCCGTCGCCGGCGCGACGGCCGTCACCGCGCTGTTCGACCTGCCCGTCGCCCGGATCGAGGTGGCCGGACTCGCCGGCGTCGTCGACCTGCCGGGCGCCTCCGACCTCGCCGCGCTCGGCAGCATCGGCGTCCTCGGCACGGCCGTCGCCTTCGCGCTGATCGCCTCCGCCGAGAGCCTGTTCAGCGCGGCCGCCGTCGACCGCCTGCACGAGGGCCCGCGCACCGACTACGACCGCGAACTGCTCGCCCAGGGTGTCGGCAACACCGTCTGCGGTCTGCTCGGCGCCCTGCCGATGACCGCCGTCATCGTCCGCAGCGCCGCCAACGTCCAGGCCGGTGCCCGCACCAAGGCCTCGCGGGTCCTGCACGGCCTCTGGCTGCTGCTCTTCGCGGCCCTGCTCCCCGCCGCCCTCTCCGCCATCCCGCTCGCCGCGCTGGCCGGCGTCCTGGTCCACGCCGGGGCCAAGCTGGTCCCGCTGCGCACCCTGCGCCCGCTCTGGCGGGCCGACCGCGGGGAGGCGGCGATCCTGGCCGCCACGGCGATCGCCATCGTGGTGACCAACCTCCTCGAAGGAGTACTGCTCGGCCTGCTCCTCGCGGTGCTCAAGAGCGCCTGGGACACCTCCCACCTCCAGGTCGCGGTCGACGAACTCCCCGACGGCGCCGTCCGGGTGACGCTGCACGGCAACGCCACCTTCCTGCGGCTGCCCCGGCTCCTGGAGACCCTCGAATCCCTGGAGGGCCTGCCCGCCGACCGTCCGGTGCGCCTCGACCTCGCCGGTGTGCGCCACCTCGACCACGCCTGCCGCAGCGCCCTCGAACTCTGGCAGGAACGCCACAACCGCAACGGCTCCGCCGAACTCCTCGGCCTTCCCACCGCCGCCGCCTGACCCGCCGCCGTCCGACCAGGCGCGTCCCGATCCGATCCGGCCAGACGCGTCCCGATCCGGCCCGACCCGACCCGGCCCGACCTGACCCGGTCGGGCCGGTCACACCCGCCTGCCCGACCCGAGCACCCCGCCCCGCCCGGCACCCCGGCCCCTCTCCTCCATCCTCACCGCGCCGACGACCACGAACAAGACTGCAATTTCCGGGCCGAACCCCCGACCATGGGGCCATGACGTCCCCACGCGCGGACCACCGCCCCACCCACCCCCGCCTCGCCGACCGGCTGGCCCATGTGCGCTGGATCGCCGGCGGCACGGCGGCCGGCAAGAGCACCCTCACCCGGCTGCTCGCCGAGCGCCACGACGTCACCGTCCTCGACGGCGACCGCGCCGAGCACCGCTGGCTCGACCGGTGCAGCCCCGCGCAGCACCCGCACCTCGCCGCCCTGCGGGGCCGCCCGCCCGGGCTCCCGTGGCGCGACCGGACGGCGGAGCAGGTGTTCCGGGCCATGCCCGGCCTGTACGGCGAGACGACCGGGTTCCTCGTCGAGGACCTGCTCGCCCTCCCCGCCGACCGTCCCGTCCTGGTCGACTACTTCGGCATCCTTCCGCGCGACCTCGCGCCGCTGCTGCGCCGCCCCGGGCAGGCCCTCTTCCTGCTGCCCACCCCGGCCTTCCGGAAGGCGGCCCTCACCGCCCGGTACGCCGACCCCGCCCGGGCCAGGGCCACCTGGGGCGAGGAGGACCCGCGGACCGCCCTGGCCAAGCGCCTCGCCCGCGACGACCTCTGGGACGACGAGGTCCGGCGCCAGGCCCCGCTCCACGCTGCCGCCGCCCTCACCGTCGACGGCACGACACCCGCCGCCGGCCTGGCGGAGCTGCTCGCCACGCGCTTCGCCCTGCCCCGGCGGTAGCCGACCCATGACATCCCGGAGGGACGACGTGCACCGGACGGCGGGGGAGTGCTGGATCGCCGGGGTCGACGTGGGCGGCTCCGGGATCCGGCTCGCCCTGGCGCCCGCCGGGTGGCCGGACGGCATCGCCCGGGCCCGGACGGCCGGACTCGCCGTGCCCGCGCGGGTGTCGGCCCGGGCCGGCGGACTGGACGCCGGCGCCCTGCTCGACCGGCTGCTCCCCGCCCTCCGGGGCCTCGCCGCCGCGCTGCCGGACGGCGCGCGGATCGGGGCCGTCGCGGTCGGCGCCGCCGGGACGGCCCTGCTCGGCCGGGACCTCGCGGCCCGGCTGCCCGGCCCGCTGGCCCGCGCCACCGGGGCCCGGCACCTGGTGCTCGCGGGGGACGCGATCACCGCCCACGTCGGCGCGCTGGGCACCGGCGCCGGGGTGACCGTGGCCGGCGGCACGGGCCTGGTCGCGATCGGCTACCGCCCCGGCGCCGGCTGGCGGCGCGCCGACGGCTGGGGCCAGCTGCTCGGCGACTGCGGCAGCGGCGGCTGGCTCGGCCGCGCCGGCCTGGAGGCGGCCCTGCGGGCGTACGACGGCCGCCCCGGCGGCTCGCCCCTGCTGCTGGCCGCCGCCGAACGCCGCTACGGCCCGGTGACCGGCCTCCCGGCGGCCCTCCAGCCGCGCCCCGACCGGGCCGCCCTGCTCGCCGCCTTCTCCCCGGACGTCGCCGAGGCGGCCGAGCAGGGCTGCCCGGCCGCGGCCGGCCTGCTCCGCCGCGCGGGCGAGGAGATCGCCGCCACCGCGGCCGCCGCCGCCCGAGCGGCCGCCCTCCCCGCCCCCGACCTCGCCCTGACCGGCGGCCCGTTCCGCCTCGCCCCGCTGCACCGCGCCACCCTCGACGCCCTGGCCGCCGCCCTCCCCGCCGCCCGCCTCCGCACCCCCGACGGCCCGCCCCTCCTCGGCGCCCTCCGCCTCGCCGCCACCGCCCCCGACCTCCCCTGGCCCCTCCACCCGCCCCTCCTCACCCTGCTCACCACCCCGCCCGGCGGGGCGCCGGAAAACGGCTTGAGCGGGGCGCCGGAGCCCGCCTAGCGTGGGGCCATGACGAAGATCCCGGCCCCCGCCGACTGGCTCGCGGCCAACCGCGCCAACTGGGACGGCCGCGTCCCGGTGCACGTGGCCAGCGACTTCTACGACGTGCCCGGCTTCGTCGCGGGGCGGGAGCCCCTGCAGGACTTCGAGCTCGCCGAGGTCGGCGACGTGCGCGGGAAGTCCCTGCTCCACCTGCAGTGCCACTTCGGCCAGGACACCCTGTCCTGGGCCCGGCACGGGGCCGCCGTCACCGGGCTCGACTTCTCCCGTCCGGCCGTGGAGGCCGCCACCGACCTCGCCGCACGGATCGGCACGGACACCGCCCGCTTCGTCGTCTCCGACGTGTACGACGCGGTGGACGCCCTCGGCGGGCAGCGCTTCGACATCGTCTACACCGGCCGGGGCGCGCTGTGCTGGCTGCCGGACATCACGCGCTGGGCGCGGACGGTGGAGAGCCTGCTCGCCCCCGGGGGCTTCCTCTACCTCACGGAGTTCCACCCCTTCGCCGACACCCTGGCCGAGGACGGCCGGACGGTGGAGTACGACTACTTCCACTCCGAGGGGACGGTCTGGGACGAGGCGGGCACCTACACCGACGGAGCGATGGCTCCCACCGCCGCCACCGTCACCGTGGAGTGGCAGCACGGGATCGGCGAGGTCGTGAGCGCCCTGGTGGCGGCGGGCCTGCGGGTCGAGTTCCTCCACGAGCACGACTTCACGCTGTTCGCCCGCTTCCCGGTGCTGGAGCACGACGGGGTGTTCCGCTTCCCCGCGGGGCAGCCGCGCGTCCCGCTGATGTACTCCGTGCGCGCGAGCAAGCCCGCCTGAGTGCGCCCGCACCGGGCCTACGGCTTGCGGGCCACCGCGCCGTACATGCTCACGCGCTCGGCGCCGGCGCCCGGCGCGGCCTCGGGGCGCCAGAGGGGAACGGTGACCACCCCGGGGTCGAGGACCTCCAGGCCGTCCAGGAAGGCCCGCACCTGCTCCCGGCTGCGGCCGACCAGGGGAGCGGTGGCCTGGCTGTAGACGCCCGTGACGCGGTCGCGGACCTCGGCGGGCAGGAAGTCCGCGGTGCCGTGCGACAGGATCAGGTGGCTGCCGGGGGCGAGGGTGTCCAGCAGGGTGCGCACCACGTCGTAGGGCCCCTCCTCGTCCCGCACGAAGTGCAGGACGGCGGCGAGCACCAGGGCCATCGGGCGGTCGAAGTCGAGCAGCTTCTCGGCCTCGGCGTCGGCGAGGAGCCCGGCGGGACGGCGCAGGTCGGACTGGATGACGGTGGTCCGGCCGACGGCGGTGCCGCCCATCAGGGCGCGGGCGTGGGCGAGCACGATCGGGTCGTTGTCCACGTAGAGGACCCGGGCGCCGGGGTCGACCGCCTGGGCGATCTCATGGGTGTTGCCGGCCGTGGGGATGCCGGTGCCGATGTCGAGGAACTGGTCGATGCCGAGACCGGCCACGCACCGCACCGCCCGGGTGAGGAAGCCCCGGTTGGCGCGGGCGGTGGAACGGAACTCGGGGTTGGCGGCCAGGGCCCGTTCGGCGGCCTCGCGGTCGGCCGGGAAGTTGTCCTTGCCTCCGAGGTAGTAGTCGTACATCCGGGCGGGGTGCGGAACCTCCGGGCGGAGGTCGGCGGCGATGCCCGGCTCGCCCGGCTCCCACATGCCTTCGTAGCTCACCACTGCTGCCGCGCCTCCGCCCAGCCGATCTGACGAACCGTCGGCGGACAGCGTAGGTGCTCGGGCGGCCTCCCGCGGGGGGTTGGCCGGTTCACCCCCGGATGTCCGGATCGCGCCGTTCGCCGCCGTGCACGGGAGGGGAGCCCGCGGGTTCACCCGGACGGGCGAACCGGCCCGGCGGGCGGTCCTCGCGCCCGCGGCGCAGGATGGGAGGGTCCGGGGCACCGCCCGACCGTCCGGGCCGCTGCCCAACCGAGGTGCCGCCACCGTTCGGCGGCTACGGGAGGTCGCCATGGCCGTCGCCGAGATCGTTCCGGCCGACATCAGGGAGTGGCGGGGTCAGGCCGTCGTGGACCAGAAGGGCCACAAGATCGGCAAACTGGAGTCCGTCTACGTCGAGACCGCGAGCGACGAGCCGTACTTCGCGACCGTCACGATCGGTCCGGCCGTGTCCGTCGGGCTGAACGTCAACAGCAAGCTGGTCTTCGTCCCCCTCGACGGCGCGGTCCTGGGCCCGGGGTACCTCAAGGTCGCGTTCCCGAGGGCGCTGGTCAAGTCGGCGCCGTCGATCGGCGTCGACGACGTGCTGCCCGCCGAGGCCGAGCCGGAGGTGTTCGCGCACTACGGCCTGGACTACGTCACCGGCACGGGCGGCGAACGGCGGCTGGCCCGCCGCTGACCGCCGCACCCGCCCGCGCCCCGCGCCCCCCGCGCCCCCGCGCTGCCCGTGCGCCGCCCGTCCCTCCGTCGCCCACCGGGGCAGCGATACCCCACGGGGTACACTGGGCAGTCGGTAGTCGACAGCGGAAAGCGGTGCTGAGATGCAGGTGGACGAGGAGGCCGTCGGCGCGGTCCTGAACCGGCTCCGGCGTGCCCAGGGGCAGCTGGCGGGCGTGATCGCCATGATCGAGGCCGGCCGGGACTGCAAGGACGTGGTGACCCAGCTGGCCGCCGTCTCCCGGGCCCTCGACCGGGCCGGCTTCAAGATCGTGGCGAGCGGCATGCGCCAGTGCATGGCGGGCGCCGACGCCGACGCGCCGCCGATGAGCGAGGCCGAGCTGGAGAAGCTCTTCCTGGCCCTGGCCTGAACCCCGGCTCCCACCCGTCCCACGGCGGGGGCGTGCGCCACAACGGCGCACGCCCCCGCCGGCGGCGTGCCGGGCGCCGTTCCGCCCCCGGGCCGTGCCAGGCTCGTCCTTCCATGAGTCTCGCCATCGCCCTGCTCACCCAGGACCTCCGCCTGCACGACAACCCCGTCCTGCGGGCCGCCTGCGCCGCCGCCGACGAAGTCGTCCCGCTCTTCGTCCTGGACCCCGGCATCGCCGCCGCCGGCTTCGCCGCGCCCAACCGCGCCGCCTTCCTCGCCGACTGCCTCACCGACCTGGACGCCTCCCTGCGCCCGCTCGGCGGCCGCCTGGTGCTGCGCCGCGGACCCGCCGCCCCCGCCACCGCCCGGCTCGCCGCAGAGCTGCACGCCGCCTCGGTGCACGTGGCCGCCGGCGTGAGCGCCTTCGCCCAGCGCCGCGAACAGGCGCTGCGCGCCGAGTTCGGCGAGCGCCTGCACGTCCACGACGGCTCGCTCACCGCCGTCGTCCCCGGCGCCGTGACGCCCGCCGGCAAGGACCACTACGCCGTCTTCACCCCGTACTTCCGCGCCTGGTCGCAGGCGCCCCGCCGGACCGTCCACCGCCCGCCCAAGGCCCTGCGCACCCCGGACGGCATCGCGAGCGAGCCGGTGCCCGCCGCGGAGCCGCAGTCGCCCGCGCTCCCGCCGGGCGGCGAGCGGGCCGGCCGGCGGCTCTGGCGCCGCTACCCGCTGGACCGCTACGCCGACCTGCACGACGACCTCGCCGCCGACGCCACCTCGCGCCTGTCGCCGTACCTGCACTTCGGCTGCCTGTCCGCGGCCGCCCTGGTGGCCGAGGCGCTGCGGCACGGCGGCGAGGGCGCCGAGGCGTTCGTCCGGCAGCTGGCCTGGCGCGACTTCCACCACCAGGTGCTCGCCGCCCGCCCGGGGGCCGCGCACCACGCCTACCGCGACCGGGGCGACCACTGGCTGCCGGAGGACGACGAGGAGTGCGCGGCCTGGCGCGCCGGGCGCACCGGCTTCCCGCTGGTCGACGCGGGCATGCGCCAGCTCGCCCACGAGGGCTGGATGCACAACCGGGCCCGGCTGGTCACCGCCTCCTTCCTCACCAAGACCCTCTACCGGGACTGGCGGATCGGCGCACGCCACTTCCTGCGGCTGCTGGTGGACGGGGACCTCGCCAACAACCAGCTCAACTGGCAGTGGGTGGCGGGCACTGGCACGGACACCCGGCCGAACCGGGTGCTCAACCCGCTGGCGCAGGCCGACCGCCTCGACCCGGACGGCGCCTACGTCCGGCGCTGGGTCCCGGAGCTGGCCCACGTCCCCGGCCGGGCGGTGCACCGGCCGTGGCTGCTCGACGAGCACCCGGCCGGCTACCCGGAGCCGCTCGTCGACCCGGCCGCGCTCTCCGCCCGCCTGCGGGCCGCCCGGGCACTGGACTGACCGGCCCGCCGCCGACCCCGCGCCGACCCCGCCGCCACGCGGGCCGGGGGCGCCGAACCGGTGACCCCCGGCCGTGGCGCGGCCGCCCGGCCGGGGCCCGCCGCTACCGTCGGCTCCATGCAGCAGATCACCCCATGCCTCTGGTACGACGACCAGGCCGAGGAGGCCGCCCGCTACTACACCTCGGTCCTCCCGGACTCGCGGATCACCGACATCACCCGCTACACCGAGGCGGGCCCCGGCACGCCCGGCAGCGTGGTGACCGTCGCCTTCGAACTCGACGGCCGCCCGTTCGTCGCCCTCAACGGCGGCCCGGTCTTCCCGTTCACCGAGGCCGTCTCGCTCCAGGTGCAGTGCGACGACCAGGCGGAGGTGGACCGGCTCTGGGCGGCGCTGCTGGAGGGCGGCGGCCAGGAGAGCCAGTGCGGCTGGCTCAAGGACCGCTGGGGCCTGTCCTGGCAGGTGACCCCACGGGTCCTGATCGACCTGGTCTCCGGCCCGGACCGCGAGAAGGCCGCCCGGGTGACCCGGGCCATGCTGTCCATGCGCAAGATCGACATCCGGCAGCTGCTCGACGCGGCCGAGGGGTGAGCGCATGGCCGTTCCCGCCTACCGCCACGTCTCCTACCTGCACGCCACCCCGCAGCGGGTCTGGCACGCCCTCACCAACCCCGACGAGTCCGGCCTCTACTGGGGCCACCGCAACGTCTCCACCTGGCAGCCCGGTGCCCGCTGGGAGCACCAGCGCGCGGACGGCTCCGGCGTCGCCGACGCGTTCGGCACGGTGGAGGCGGCCGAGCGGCCGAACCGCCTGGTCACCACCTGGTCCGGCCCCGGCGAGGAGCGGCCCGCCGGGCCGTCGCGGGTCACCTTCGACCTGCGCTCCCACGGGGACCTCACCCGGCTGACCGTCACCCACGACAACCTGGCCGACGAGGCCGAGCGCGCGGACGCCGAGGCGGGCTGGTCGGCCGTGCTGTCCAATCTGAAGACCTACCTGGAGACCGGTCACCCGCTCCCGCAGGACCCCTGGACCATGCCCTCCTGAGCCCCCGGGCCCCGAGCCCGGGGCCCCGACCCGCTCCACCGCTCGGGCCCGGCCCCTCAGGCCCGCTTGGCGCGCTTGCGCCGCCGCCGCCGGCGTGCCCGGCCCAGCCCCGGCCGGTCGCCGCGCACCCACCGGCGCAGCCGCCCGAGCCGGGAGAACCGCTCCCGGCTCGCCACCGAGGCCCGGTCCAGCTCCTCCATCAGCCGCCGGGAGCGGTGCTCCAGGTCCAGTTCGTCGAGGATCCGGTCGACCTCCGTCAGCAGCGAGCCCAGCAGGTGCCAGGCCTCCGGGTCCGCCCGCACCTGCTCCAGCAGCAGCCGGGCGACGTTCTCCCGGCTCGCCCAGGCGGCCGTCAGCTCCGAGGCGAGCCGCTCCTCGGCCTCCTCGGCGTTCAGGCTGACCTGGGTGGTCACCAGCACGGCGAAGCTCACCAGCGCGCCGCCGACGTGCGCGAGCAGTTCCTCCATCGCCACCGCCAGGGCCGGGGCGACCAGCGGCTCGCCGGGCCCGCGCCGTTTGGCGAGGTCGGTCAGCGAGCGCGAGATGACCCGGATCACCACCACGCAGATCTCCAGGGTGTCCAGCCCGGTGCGCAGCACCAGCCGGGAGAGCAGCCCCTCGCTGATCCGCGGGTTGAAGCGCAGGCTGTCCTCGGCCTGGCGCAGTGCCGCGTCGACGTCGGCGATCGCCTGGTCGAGCCGGCGGGCCTCGTGCAGCCGCTCGGCGGCGTCCGCGACGGGGGTGGGGCGGCCCAGCTGGTCGGAGAGGTCGAGGAGCAGGTGCCGGGCCCGGCGGGCGAGGTCCTCGATGGACTCCCCGGCGGTGTCCACCCAGACCGGCGGCGCGAAGACCAGGTTGAACACCAGGCCGACGGTCGCGCCGATCAGCGTCTCCAGGACGCGGTCCCAGGCCCGGGAGGTCACCTGGGTGACGCCGAGGATCAGCATCGCGCTGATCGCGACCTCCTGGACGAACTCGTCCACCCGGACGAAGCGGCCGATCACCAGCGAGGCCAGGATGATCAGCCCGAGGCTCCACCAGGAGAGCCCGACCACCGTGCTGAAGCCGATCGCGATCAGCACGCCGACCACCACCGAGTTCACCCGGCGGATGCTGGTGGTGAGCGTCGAGTAGACGGTGACCTGGACGACCAGCAGGGCGGTGAGCGGCGCGGTCAGCGGGGCCGGCTCGCTGCTGAGCAGCGTCGCCACCACGTAGGAGAGCGTGGCGGCGACGGTCGCCCGGGCGGTCTGCACGACGAAGGGTTCACGGGCGGCGCGCCGCACCAGTGCGGCGGCCCGGTCGGGCGCCAGGGCCACGCGCGGCTCCTTCCCTACGTCCCTACGGTTTGCCGCCGCGCCCCTCACGCAGCAGCTTCCACGGTGCGAGCGCCGACTCCACCTGCACCCCGAGGCTCATCTTCGACGCGCCCTCGACCCGCTCCTCGAAGCGGATCGGGACCTCCTTGATGGTCAGGCCGCGCCGCACCACCCGGTGGTTCAGCTCGACCTGGAAGGAGTACCCGTTGCTGTGCACCGACGGCAGGTCGATCGCGCGCAGCGTCTGCGCGCGCCAGGCCTTGTAACCGGCGGTGGCGTCCCGCACGCCCAGCCCGAGGATGGTGTTCACGTACAGGTTGGCCCAGGCGGAGAGCGCCTTGCGGTGCCACGGCCACTCGTCGGCGGTCGACCCGCCCGGCACGTAGCGGGAGCCGATCACCACCGCGGTGTCGTCGGCGAGCAGGGTCGACACCATGAGCGGCAGCACCGAGGCCGGGTGGGACAGGTCGGCGTCCATCTGGACGACCACGTCCGCGCCGTCCTCCAGGGCCCGGGTCATGCCGGCGACGTAGGCCCGGCCGAGGCCGTCCTTCTCGGTGCGGTGCAGCACGGTGACCCGGCCGCCGGACTCGGCGGCCAGCTTGTCGGCGATCTCCCCGGTGCCGTCGGGGGAGTTGTCGTCGACGACGAGCAGGTGGAGGTTCGGCAGGTCGAGACCGGCCAGCAGTCCGGCGAGGACCGGAAGGTTCTCCCGCTCGTTGTAGGTGGGCACGACCACAACGACCTTCGGGGAGGCCTCGACCATGTTCTGTTCCCTCGTGAGTCCGGCGCCCGTGGCCGGCGCGGCCCCGGCGTCCGCGCCGACGGCCGCGCCGGCCACGGCCGTTCGCAGTACGACCGTGCGAGTGTAGCCGCGTCGTCGCGGACGCCGTCGCGCCGGACCGTCATCTGGTCCGGCGGGAACTCCAGGCGGGGGCGACGACGGCGACCAGGAGGACGGCGAAGCCGAGCTGGAGCAGATGGCGGATCCAGTCGATCCCGGAGGTGTTCCGGACGCCGATCCAGCCGGAGACCGCGTTGCCGAGCCAGGCCCCGGCGGCACCGAGCAGCATGGTCAGCCACCACGGGATCGCCTGGGGGCCGCGCAGGATCAGTTTGGCCAGCAGGCCGAGCACGAAACCGATGAGCAGGATCCACAGGAGCTGGAACATCGCATTCCACCTTTCGAGGCGCGTTCCCCCATGATCGCCCGAACCGTCCGGCGCGGCACGTCCAGCGGGGGAACCGGGTCGTCCGCGCCCCCCGCCTGCCCCTTCCTCCGCGTTCCAACCGTCCTTCGTGCGGCCCGGTCCGCGGGGGACGCGTTCCCGGCAGGGATCCAGGAGACCGGCCTCAGCCGCCCGCCTCCCGCGCGCCCCCGCTGAGCGCCGCCCCGGTGGCCGGGTCGAAGACGTGCAGCCGCTCGGTGTCGATCCACAGCTCCAGCGGCGCGCCCTCGGCCGCCCGGGTGGCGGTGCCGATCCGGGCCACCACCTCGCGCCCGGGCGCCCCGGCACCCGCCTCCTCCTGCCGCGCGCCGATCTCCTCCAGACCGCCGCCGGAGACCGTGTCGCCCTCGACGGTGAAGTGCGCGAACACGTCCGAGCCGACCGACTCGATCACCTCGATCCCGACCGTGACCCGCGCACCGCCCTCCGGGTGCTCCAGCAGCGCGGCGTCCTCGAAGTGCTCCGGGCGGATGCCGACCACCACCTCGCGCGGCGCGCCGGCCGCCGTGAGCCGCCGGCGCAGCCGGTCGCCCACCGGCAGGTCGCCGAGCGCGGTGCGCAGCACGCCCTCCTCCAGCCGGCCGTGCAGCAGGTTCATCCCGGGGGAGCCGATGAACCCGGCGACGAACAGGTTGGCGGGCTCGTCGTAGAGCCACTGCGGCGGTCCGACCTGCTGGACGAGGCCCGCGCGCAGCACCACCACCCGGTCGCCCAGCGTCATCGCCTCGACCTGGTCGTGGGTGACGTAGACGGTGGTGGTCCCCAGGCGCCGCTGCAGCCGGGAGATCTGCGTGCGCATCTGCACCCGCAGCTTGGCGTCCAGGTTGGACAGCGGCTCGTCCATCAGGAACGCCTTGGGGTCGCGGACGATCGCCCGGCCCATCGCGACCCGCTGGCGCTGCCCGCCGGAGAGATGGGCGGGCCGGCGGTCCAGGTGCTCGGTGAGGTCGAGGATCCGGGCGGCCTCCTCCACCTTGGCGGTGATCACCGCCTTGTCGGCCCTGGCCAGCCGCAGCGCGAAGCCCATGTTCTGACGGACCGTCATGTGCGGGTACAGCGCGTAGCTCTGGAACACCATCGCGATGTCCCGGTCCTTGGGCGCCCGGTCGTTGACCACCTGCCCGCCGATCCGCAGGGTGCCGCCGGTGATGTCCTCCAGGCCCGCGATCATGTTGAGGGTGGTGGACTTCCCGCAGCCCGAGGGGCCGACCAGGATGACGAACTCCCCGTCGGCGACGGTCAGGTCGAGGTCGTGGACGGCCACCGAGCCGTCCGGGTAGCGCTTGGTGATGCCGTCGAGGACGATCTCCGCCATCGGTCCGCGTCATCCCTTCACTGCGCCGGCGGTCAGGCCGGCCACGATGCGGCGCTGGAAGAACAGCACGAACAGCACGATCGGCACCGTGATCACCACCGCCGCGGCGGCGATCGAACCGGTCGGCTGCTGGAACTGGGAACTGCCGGTGAAGAAGGCGATCGCGGCGGGCACGGTGCGCGCGGCGTCCGTGGAGGTCAGCGAGATCGCGAAGAGGAAGTCGTTCCAGCAGAAGATGAAGACCAGGATGGCGGTGGTGAACACGCCCGGCGCCGCCAGCGGGGCGATCACCAGCCGGAACGCCTGCGCCGGCGTGGCGCCGTCCACCTTGGCCGCCTTCTCCAGCTCCCACGGGATCTCGCGGAAGAACGCCGACAGGGTGTAGATCGCCAGCGGCAGCGAGAACGTCATGTAGGGGATGATCAGCCCCGCCCAGGTGTCGAAGATCCCGAGCGCCCGCTCGATCTCGAACAGCGGCGAGACCAGCGAGATCGGCGGGAACATCGCGATCAGCAGCGACATCCCGATCAGCAGCCGTTTGCCGGGGAAGCGCAGCCGGGCCACCGCGTACGCCGCCATGGTGGCCAGCACCACCGCGATCGTGGTCGCGATCACCGCGATGCCGATCGAGTTCACCAGCGCCCGGGTGAACTCCGAGGTGCGGAAGATCCCGCGGTAGTTCTCCAGCGTCCAGCTGCGCGGCACGAAGTTGCCGTCGGTCAGCGTGGCCGGGTCCTTGAACGACAGCGCGGCGATCCACCAGACCGGGAACAGCGCGTACAGCACCACCACCAGGTTGACCACGCCCCAGCCCGCCCCGGCCCGGGCCTGCCGGGCGGTCACCGGTGCTCCGCCGATCCGCCGGGCGCGGCCGCGCCGAAGACCTTGACGAAGACCAGGGCGATCGCCGCCACGCAGAGGAACACCAGCACCGAGATCGCCGAGCCGATGCCCAGGTTGAGCGCCGTGAACAGGTTGTCGTAGCCCAGGATCGACACCGAGCCGGTGTCGTTCGCGCCCCCGGTCAGCACGTAGATGTTGTCGAAGATCCGGAACGCGTCCAGGGTCCGGAACAGCAGAGCCACCAGGATGGCCGGCTTCATCAGCGGCAGGATCACCAGCCGCAGCCGCTGCCCGAACCCGGCCCCGTCCACCATCGCCGCCCGCACCGTCTCGGACGGCACCAGCGCCAGCCCCGCCAGCAGGAGCAGCGCCATGAACGGGGTGGTCTTCCACACCTCGGCCAGCACGATCAGCCCGATCGCCGGCCAGTGCTCGGTCAGCGGCGCACTGCCCTGCGGCAGCAGCGCCGCCAGGTACCCGGTGCCCGGCGTCCAGGCGTACTGCCAGGAGTAGGCGGCCACCACCGTGACGATGCCGTAGGGCACGAGCACCGCCGTGCGGACCACCCCCCGTCCGATCACCGCCCGGTGCATCACCAGCGCCAGCGCCAGCCCCAGCACCAGCTCCACCGCCACCGAGACGACGGTGATCAGCACCGTCACCCACAGCGCCTGCCACCAGTAGGAGGAGGACAGCACGGCCCCGTAGTTGTCGAGACCGACGAACGCCGAGCGGCCCGGGAACCGCAGGTCGTAGCGCTGGAAGGAGAGGTAGACGGCGTAGCCGACCGGATAGGCCGTCACCAGCAGCATCACCAGCACGGCCGGGGCGCACAGCAGCCAGCCGAGCCGGCGCTCCTGCCGGGAGCCCTCGGAGAGCCGGGCAGCGCGCCCCGTGCCCAGTCTGGTCGCGGTCACGGGATCAACCCCTTCGAGCCGAGCGCGTCCCTGATCTGCCCGGAGAGGCCGGCCACCGTGCGCTCCGGGTCCACCTCCGACGGCGGGGACAGGGCGTGCGCGACGGCGATCGAGACGTTCTGGTACGCGGGCGTCTGCGGCCGCACCGAGGCGGAGTCGAGGGCCTCCAGCACGTCCGCCGCGAACGGGTAGCTCGCAGTGAGCTCGGCGGCGGTGTAGAGGCTGCGCAGCGACGGCGGCAGGCCGCCCTTCAGCGCGTTGGTCAGCTGGTTCTCACGGTTGCGCAGGCACAGCACGGCCTCCTGGGCCGCCTCCGGGTGCCGGGAGTAGGCGCCGACGGCGAGGTCGATGCCCCCGATGGTCACCGTCGCCGGCCGCCCCGGGACGACCGACGGGTAGGGCGCCCAGCGGAAGTGCGGGAACAGTTCGGGCCTGTTCTCCTTCATCGACGGGTAGACGAACGGGTAGTTGAGCTCGAAGGCGGCGGTGCCGGACTCCATCGCGAGCCGGTTCTCGTCCTCCATCTGGTTGGACAGCGACGGGTCGGCGGCGGGGGAGCGGGCGACGTCCCGGATCACCCGCGCGGCGGTGACGGCCGGCTCGCCCAGTGAGGGCGCCGTCGCGTCCGGGGTGAGGATCGACCCGCCCGCACTGGTGACCAGCGTGTTGAACCAGACCGTCAGGCCCTCGTACTGGGCGCCCTGCACCTCGATGAAGTGCGGCTTGTCCTGCTCGGCCAGCCGCCGCGCCGCGTCCAGCATCTCGTCCCAGGTCGCGGGCGGCGCCTCCACCAGGTCGTCGCGGTACCAGAGCAGCTGGGTGTTGGAGTTGTAGGGGACGCCGTACAGCCGGTCCTTCCAGGTCGCCGTCCGCAGCGCCGCCGCCAGGGTGTCCTCGCTCGCCCGCTCCCGCAGCGCACCGGTCCACTCCCGCGCCCAGCCCGCCTCGGCGAACTCGGGCGTCCAGGTGACGTCCAGGCCCATGATGTCCACGCCGGTGTCGTGCGCGGCCAGCCGGCGCACCAGCTGCTGGCGCTGGCCGTCCGCGGTGCGCGGCAGCTTGTTGTAACGGATGGAGTAGCGCCCGCCGGAGTCGCGGCCGCAGGTGTCCGCCGCCTGCTGCAGCGCGCCCGAGTCGTCGGGGAAGTTGTACCAGTCGAGCACGACCGTCCCGCCGTCCCCGGCCCCGCCCCCACCGCCGCAGCCCGCCGCGCCCCAGGCCAGCACCAGCGCCAGGCCGAGGGCGCCCCACTGCTTCGTTCCGGGCATCGCGACTCCCTCCGGCGGACCGCCCCACGGCTGGCCCACGGTAGGCCGCCCGCCCGCCCCGCGGGGCCGAGCCGCCGCGCGACACCCCGGCGACCGCCCGGGCGGGCTAAGCCCCCGCGTCGTGGCCGGCGGCCGGCTCGTCACGCCGGCCCGGCCGGCGACCGGCCAGCACCGACGCGTCGTCACCGGCCCGGGCAGCGCTCGCCCCGGACAGCCGCAGCGGCCGCCCGCCGTACCGGCCGGACCGGCCGGACACCCGGATCCGCAGCTCGCAACCGGCCGCGCCGACTCCGGACCACCTGACGCAGGCTCTGGCCGGGGGAGCCGTCCCAGGCCCAGTTCGGCCAGGACCCCGGCTGCGGCCCCCACCGCACGGCGGCAGCGGGCACGGACCGACGACTTCCCCACGGACACGGGCACTCCTGGGGCCGGACGGGATCCCCCGGAACCCACCGCGCCCGCCCCCCCCGGCGGAACCGCCCTGTCGGAGCCGTCATCTACGCTCTGCTGCCATGGGACTCTCGATATCGGTGGGACTGCTCCACGACCAGGCACGCAACGACCCGGAGGGCTTCGAGCACCACCGGCGTGCCTTCGAACGGCTCGGCGCCGCGCTCGCGGCGGAGGGGATCGACTGGCAGGAGCCTCCGGCCGACCCGGCCGCCCCGCAGGACCCCGCCTTCTCCGGCGGCTTCCCCTACCACTACGTCACCCGGCTGCGCCGCGTGCTGGCGCTCACCGGCCGCGGCGAGCCGGTCACACCCGCCGAGGACGGCGCGGCCGCCCGGGAGCGCGAGCGCGAGCTGATCCAGGACGAGGCGTCGAGGTTCGCCTCGCACCTGATCTGCCACGCCGACAACGCCGGCTACTACGTGCCGGTGGACTTCGCCGACCCGCTGTTCCTGCCCGCCGAGGCGGGCGTCGCGGGCGCGGGGATGGTCGGCTCCACCCAGCGCCTGCTGCACGAACTCACCACCGTCGCACCGGCCCTGGGCATCACCGGAGCCGAGCCCGGCGGCGTGCCCGGCGGGCCGTTCGAATCCGAGCAGTACGCCTGGCACCAGCTCCACCGCGCCTGCCTGGCCAGCCTCGCCGGCGGCCACGCCATCGTCTTCCACTGACCGCGCCGGCCCGCTCCTTCAGGACAGCGGCTGCCCGGCGACACCGAGCCGCCGCACCCCGCGCGGCGCGAAGGTCATCGGTCCGCTCCAGCCCCGGTGGACGAGGGCGACCTGTGCGGGCAACGGGGTCACCGGGTCGAACTCCCGCCCGCGCGACCAGTTCCGCAACAGCCCCTCGGTGGTGGCCACCGCCGACACCACCATCGTCACCTGCTCACCGCCGCCCCAGGTGTGCCACAGGGCCCAGCCCTCCGGACGCGGCTCGACCCCGAACCGCGCGCACAGCTGCTCGTAGTCCTCGTCCACCCCGGCCGGCATCGCGCCGGGCCTCAGGACCGCGGCGGCGGCCAGCTTGAGCAGGGGGCGGTCGTCCATGCAGCCGTCGCCCTCGAAGTGGTAGGAGCGCACGGCCCGCGCCAGCGCGTTCAGGCTGCGCCCGAACGGCGTCGCGTCCTGCGGGTCCGACGCGTGGTCGATCCTGTCCTCGTCGGACGCCTCGACGCAGAGGCGATGGGCGAGGCGTTCGATCTCGCGCAGGTAGTCCAGTTCGCCGAGTCCCTCGGATGCCGTCATGGCGCGCAGCCTCCCACCCCGCGCGCCGCGTGGCATCCGGATTTCCGGCGGCTGTTAGCCCGGCCAGGCAGCATCCTTCCGCCGCCCGGGTAGCCGGGCGGCGGCCCGGGGGAGGGGCCGGGTGGTTCGGGTACGGATCGGGCCGGTGCGGGGGAACGGCCCCCGCCGGCGAACGCCGAACCACCGACCCCAGGAGGCCCCGACATGGCCCGTACGAAACCCCTCGCCCTGACCGCCCTCGCCGTCTTCGGTGTCCTGGCCGCGAGCACCGCGGCCGCCGCCGATGCCGGTCCCGCCGGCAAGCCCGCCGCCGACAAGCCGGCCGTCACCCTCCCCGGCAGCCAGGGCGTCCTCGACCCCGCGCTGCTCGCCGCGCACGACCAGGTCTTCGGCGACTGGGTCGACGTCGCCCCGGGCGCCAACGGCATCGCCTACGTGGCCTGTCCGGCCGGCGAGGTGCCCACCGGCGGTGGCGGCCAGACCAGCGCCTTCCGGATCTTCTTCACCGACTCCTACCCGAGCGGCGGCTACTGGGTCGTGCGCGGCACCAACACCGGTACCGCCACCGAGTCCATCCGGGCCACCGCCGTCTGCACCACCCCCTGACCCCACCCGGTCGAACGCCCCGGCCCCGGCCGGCTCGCACCCGCGGAGCCGCCCGGCCGGGGTGATCCGCTCCACCGACCTGCGATGATGACCCGGTGAACGACGACCCGGTGAGCGAAGCCCCCTCCACCCCGACGCCCGTCATCCTCGGCATCGACGACCTCCGGGCGCTCCCGACCGCCACCCGGATCGCCCGCACCAGCCACGAAGGCGTCCAACTCCTGCGCGAGCACCGGGACACCCGCATCGACGAGCTCTGGCTCGACCACGACCTCGGTGGCGACGACGACATCCTGCCCGTCGTGACCCTCCTGGAGGAAGCCGCCTCCAGCGGACGGCCCTTCGAGATCGGCACCGTCCTCGTGCACAGCGCCAACCCCGTCGGCGCCGCCACCGTCGTCCGGGCCCTCACCCGCTGGAACTACCGGGTCCGGCGGGCCACGGCCTCGTGACCGCTCCCCGTCACGGGAAATTCACGGACGCGGGTCTACCCGCATAGACCGCGGTGGGTCATCCTGGTGCGACTCGATCGGCCGCCCTCGCGCCGGAGCACGGCCGCGCCGGAGCGCCGCCGTCACAGCACTGCCGCGTCACAGCACTGCGCACCACCCCCTCACCCGGGCGGTTCCGTGGGCCGGTCGCCCGACCTTCCGTCCGGGCCGGGGCCGAGTCGGACGCACACCGTTCTCACCGGGAGATGCAGATGAAGCCACGCACCGCAGTCACCGCAGCCACCGTCGCCGCCGTGGCCCTGGCCGGCCTCGCCGTCTCGGCGCCCACGGCGGGCGCCAGCGGTACCAAGCTGTCCCAGTCGGCGGCCGCCGCTCAGTTCAGCAACGCCGGCATCACCTGGAGCTCCAGTGGGGGCTGCACCACCAGGTCCAACCCCACCTGCACCTCGTTCGAGCAGATCAACTCCGGCACGGTGAGCACCATCATCACCCTCAAGCAGGCCAGTGGCTGCGCCATCAACATCACGGGCGGCACCGAGGTGGGCCACGCCTCCGGCACCTACAGCCACTACAACGGCTACAAGGTCGACATCTCCCGCAACTCCTGCATCGACGGCTACATCCAGAACAGCTTCACCTACATCGGCTACCGGGGCGACGGCTACCCGCAGTGGAAGGCCGCATCGGGCAACCTGTACTGCAACGAGGGCAGCCACTGGGACATCCTCGTCTACTGACGACGTCCACGGACGAGGCCGGCCCGACCGTCGCGGGCACCGTCGGCGGGCCCCCGGCCGGGCACGATCGGCCGGGGGCCCGCCGGTCGGTCAGGAGCCGGCCGCCGCGGGGAAGAGGGCGTCGAGCCGGGGTGTCCCGGTCCGCACCGCGGCCCCGGAGGCCCCGGCGGCGCCGGCGGTCCCCTCCACGGGATCCGCCGACGCCTCCTGGAGGGCGTCCAGGGCCTCGTGGAACGCCTCCTGGGCGTCGTCCCCCCGCCCCGTCAGCTCGTCGAACGCCTCCTGGGCCACGTAGTCCAGCTCCTCCCACTCCGGCCACTCGTCGTCACGCCACTCCCGCAGGTGCCGCCCCGCCAGGGCCCGGACCTCGGCGACGTCGGCGAGGGCGTCCGGATCGGCGAGCACCGCCTCGTAGGTCCGCCGCCCCTGGGCCACCAGCCAGAGCGCGAAGTAGTCGAAGCCGTCGTCGGAGCACAGGCCGCCCTCGATCCGGCGCACCGCCCGCCACAGGGCGTCCGTGGCGACCACGGCGCACGCCGCCTCCAGACGCGCCTGGAACTCCACCGCCTCCGCGGCCGGCCCGCGCCGCAGCGTCCCGCGCAGCCACGCCAGCCGTTCGTGCCGGTCACCGGGGCGACGGCCCAGCTCGTCCATGAGCGCCCAGAAGGTCGTGTCGTCCATGCCGCACAGCATCGCAACCGGCACCGACACACGCGCGACGCCGACGCCGACGCCCTGATCGTGCAGAACGAGTGGGACCCGCGGACGACCCTGGCCATGGCGCGGGGCACGCGCCGGGCGCTGCACGGTGCGCGGATGGTCACGGTGGCCGGCGGCGAGGGCCACGGGGTGGTCGTCAACGGCCCGTCCTGCGCGCACGGGGCCGTCACCCGCTACCTGACCACGGGCCGGCCGCCCGCCGCGGACGCCACCTGCGGCGGCCGGTGACCCTCACCGCCGGAACGCCGGCCGTGTCCGGCCGCCGGCGGCCCGTCAGTAGCCGCCGAAGCCGGTGAATCCGGTGAAACCGCCGCCGTAGTCGGAACCGGACACCCCGTGGAAGCGCGGCCTGGAGTACTGCTCGGTGGTCCGGGGGAAGCTGTCGACCAGGACGCCGGTGAGCTCGCGCCAGGCCTCCTGCACCCGTCCGCTCTCGTGCCACTCCTCCAGCGCGAGCGCGGTTTCGGAGGACCACAGGACGCTCGTGTACCGGTCCCGAAGACGCTCCTCGGTGAGCGCCGCCTGCACCTGCTCCGCGGTGAGGCCGGTGCGTGTCACCGCGCCACGCGGCTCCCGCACCTCCTCCACGGTCTGCAGGTGGATCGTGAAGGAGCCGTCGCCGCGGGTGCCGGCGCGCAGCGTGTACGCCCAGACCGGCCGGCCGGCGGCCTCGGCCATGGCGGCGGCCCGGGCGGGCGCACGCTCGCGCGTCTCCCGTTCCCGCTGTTCCCGCCACTCGCGCGACTCGCGTTCGCGACGCTCCAGTTCGGCGTGGACGTACGGCGTGAGGTCGCCGGCCTGCTCGCGGAACTCCCGGTAGGCGGTGCGTACGTCGTTGCCCAGGCGTTCCATGGTGCTGTCGTACGCCCTGCGCAGCCGCCGGTTGCGCAGGGCGTAACGGGTCTTCCAGAACGGACGCGCAGCCGGGCGCACCCATCGCAGATGGCGCCGGGCCGCGCTCGCCTGCTCCTCTGTGCGGGCGATGGACCGCTGGAACGCCTCGGTCGCGGCGTTCCAGCGCTGCGCGTCGGCAGCGGGCGCGGTGACCCGGGGCAGGCTGGGGAGCCGGTGGTGGTCCGTGATGGCATCGACGGCGCAGTAGAGGTGACGGATCTCGCGGACCTCGTCGTCGATCACATTCATCGGGTAGTGGGACATCACGTCGGAGAGGCGTCTGTAGTGGACCTCGGCGTGCGTGGCCATGAGCGCCTTGCCTTCCTGCTGCGAACCATCCGCGCCAGCCTCCTTCCCCGCTCGCCATCACCCAAAACCCTTGGCACGAAGGCTGGTTGGCGTTTCGTCGGGGCATCCGAGACCCTCCCCCCACGGGGACCGCGCCCGGCGCCGACGACCGTCAGGAAGGGCGGGGGCGGGTCGCCGCCGCCGTCCGAGGGGCTCCCGCGTCAGCCGGCCGGGGGGCCGGGAAGGCCGTCGAGCCAGTCGAAGAGGTCCGCGCCCAGCAGCTCGCCGTCGTCCGCGACGTCCCCCCGGAGGCGGCCGGGTGCGAGGCGGTGGAGGGACGAGCGGTCCCGGCCGTGGCGGCGCATGAACAGGCCCGCGCCCGCGCCGTCCTCGCCGACCAGGACCCAGTGCGGCGCCGACGTCCGCACCTGCCAGGCGTCGTTGCGGGCCCGGAAGGTGTGCGGGCCGAGAAGCGTGCCGCCGTCCGGCAGGCGGACGCCGGGGGTGGCGCGCCACAGCCGGGCGACGGCCGGGTTCGGCCCCTCCCGCAGACCGCCGGCGAGCGCCGCCCACACCGTGAGGAAGCCGGCGAAGGAATCGGCGAACGGCTGCTCCTCCCCGGTGAGGCGGCTGTGCACGACGACGGGCCACTCCCCGTCGGCGGCCCGGTCGAGGGCGAACCCGTAGCGCTCGTGATCGTCGTCCTCGTGGAACCAGAGCCGGTCCCCACCGGACCGGTCCTCGGTGAGCCCGGGCTCACCGAGGCCGGCCACGGGCTCCACCGTGGCGATCGGGCGGCCGCGCAGCGAGCCCTCGCCGTACGCGGCCAGCCACCAGCGGAACGAGCGGGGCAGCGGGCCGGTGAGGGACTCCGCCGCGCGGATCGCGGCCTCCGGGCGGCCACGGCCCGGCCGGGTGACCATCCCCGGTGTGGTGGCGATCAGGTCCCGC
This sequence comes from Kitasatospora sp. NPDC015120, assembly GCF_043080305.1. NCBI lineage: Bacteria > Bacillati > Actinomycetota > Actinomycetes > Kitasatosporales > Streptomycetaceae > Kitasatospora > Kitasatospora sp. NPDC015120. Next base: position 475,967 of record NZ_JBIBVJ010000003.1, read on the forward strand.
AGCAGTTCTGGATCGGCCCGCATGACGGGCAGTGTTGCACGCGGGTCCGACAGGCCCGCGCCGGAACGGGACGGCGCGCCACCGCCCCCGCCGACCACGGTCCGATGGGCGGCCCGGGCCGACAAGCCGACAACTGTATGCTCACCCGGTGCACCACGACCTCATCGACGGCGTGCCCGTCATCTGGACCGAAACGCCCGGCCCCCTCGAAGCCACCCTCATGTTCGGCTGCGGGCTCCAGGACGAGACCTTCCGCACCCTCGGGGTGACGCACCTGGTCGAGCACCTCGCGATGAGCACGCTGCCCCGGCTGCACTTCGAGCACAACGCCTCGGTCAGCCTCACGCTCACCGACTTCACCTGCACCGGCCGCCCGGAACAGGTCGTCGACTTCCTCGCCCGCGTCTGCGCCGCCCTCACCGACCTGCCCCTGGAGCGGATCGAGAAGGAGGCCGGAGTGCTGGCCGCCGAGGGCAGCGGCGCGGCCGACCCGGTCACCGCCGAACTGCTGTCGATCCGGTACGGCACCCAGGGCCTCGGCCTGGCCTCCTTCAACGGCCCCGGCGCCGACCGCATCCCGCTGGACGCCGTCCGGGACACCGTCGCCCGCCACTTCCACACCGGCAACGCCGTCCTCGCCCTCACCGGCCCGCCGCCGCAGGACCTCCGCCTGCCGCTCGCCCCCGGCCCCCGCACCACCCGCACCCCGCACCCCGCCCCGCGCACCACCCGCTCGTCCTGGCACCGGGCCGACGTGCCCGGCCCCGGCCTGCTGCTCTCCTGCGACCTCGACGACCAGACGATGCTGCTCGCCGCCCACGTGCTCAGCCAGCGGCTGACCGACACCGTCCGCCACGAGCACGGCCTCAGCTACGACGTCGGCGGCAGCGCCGTCTTCGTCGGCCCCGGCCGCGGCGAGCGCAGCATCCAGCTCGACGTCCGCGAGGGCCAGGAGAAGCGGGTCGCCGAACTGCTCTGGCAGGAGGCCCTGCGCCTCGCCACCGAGGAGCCCACCGAGGCCGAACTCGCCGAGGAGCGCGAGGGCGCCCGGGAGTTCCTGACCGACCCGCGCACCGCCGACCTGGAGGTCGTCGAACGCGCGGCCGACCTGCTGCTCGGCGAGACCCACCTGGACGCGCAGACCAGGCTCGCCCTCCAGGCCGAGGTGACCCCGGCCCAGGTGCGGGAGGCGTTCGCGGCGGCGATGGAGACGGCGCTGCTGCTGGTGCCGTGCGAGGTCGAGCACCTGCTCCTCGGCCGGCCCGACGGATCGGCACTGCCCGCCGGCGGCTGCTCCGAGCGCAGCAGCCTGCCCGCCGGGGCGCAGTACCGGCCGCCGCTGCTCGCCCGGGCCCGGTCCGGCGCTGCGCGCAAGGTCCGGCTGGTGGTGAACGCCGACGGTGCGTGGTGGCAGGACGAGGAGGGCCGGATCCACGGCTTCCCGTACACCGAGGTGGTCGGCGTCGAGGTCCACGAGGGCGGCCGCGTCCTCCAGGGCCTCGGCAACTGCTTCGTCCCGGTCGCCCCGCAACTCTTCTCCGGCCTCGGCCCGGCCATCGCCGCCATCGACGCCGCCGTCCCGGAGACCCTGCGCTACCCGGTCTCGGCCCTGCGCGCCACGGGGTGACCGCGGTGCGTCCGGCCTGCCGGCCCGTCCGGCAGGCCGGACGGCAGCCCGTCAGGCTGCCGCGGACCGGTCACCGGCGTCCGGACGCTCGAACTGCCCGTCACCCGGCTGTCGAGGAGACCGCCGGACCGGGCCGTCCGGGCGCGCGTCGTGCGCTGTCCGAACCGCAGGGCCGGGGAGACAGGGCGGATCGAGCTCAGGAGCAGGTCCGGCGCGGCGCCCGAGGTCCGGTGGACGGCCGGGCGACCGCAGTACCTGGACCTGCGCGACGTCTTCGCGAGCTCCGAGTGGCCGGAGCGGGGGTTCGTCGTGCGGAACCGGCTGGGAAGGATCACCCACGAGCTGCCGCGACGGGCCGGTTGACGCGCGGGCGGCCTTCCGCCCGTCAGCTCGGACCGGCGGGGACCGAGGAGCCCCGGCCGTGCGGGGCCGGCTCCAGTTCCCGGAGCAGTTCGGCGCGCAGGTCGGGGTCGGGGCCGGCGGCCAGGGCGCGGGTGAAGTCCGCGGTGGCGGCGGGCTCGTCGCCGAGGCTGCGGTGGGCCAGGCCGCGGTTGTAGAGGGCCAGGGGATCGGGGTCCAGGGCGATGGCGCGGGTGAGGTCGGCGACGGCGCCGTGGACGTCGCCCCGGTCGAAGCGGACCGTCGCGCGGTTGACCCAGGCGGCCGGCAGGTCGGGAGCGTGCTCGACGGCCCGGGTGAGCAGGGCCTCGGCCTCGGGGAGGCGGCCGCGTTCGGATTCGACCACCCCGAGCACGCAGAGCAGGTGCGGCTGGCCGGGGGAGAGGTCCAGGCCCGCGAGCGCGTCGCGTTCGGCGAGGTCGGGCCGGCCGTCGTCCAGGTGCAGTCCGGCCCGGTTGACCAGGGCATCGAGGTGGTCGGGGGCGATCAGGAGGGCCCGGTCGAGGTCGGCCAGGGCCGCCTCCGGACGGCCCAGGTCGGTGTGGGTCCCGGCGCGGTTGTAGTACGCCTCGGGCAGGTGCGGGCCGAGGCGGATCGCGGTGCCGTAGTCGGCGATCGCCTCCGCCGGGCGCCCGGCGGCCCGGTGGAGGGCCGCCCGGTCGACGTAGTACTCCGCGTTCTGCGGGTCCTGCTCGATCACCGCGTCGAGGTCGGCGAGCGCGCGGGCCGGGTCGCCCAGCGCGAGGTGCAGCTGGGCGCGGTTGTGCACCAACCGGGCGCGGTCCCGGGGGCGTTCGCCGGGCGCCAGGGTCTCGGCGAGCCGGGCGATGCCGTCCTCGACCGTCCGCAGCGCCGCCGCGTGGTCGCCGGCGCGGCTGTCCAGCAGGGCCAGGCCCTGGCGGTGGAAGACGGTGGTGACGGTGCGTTCGCGCGGGTCCTCGATCCGCTCGGCGAGTGCCAGGGCGCGCTCCAGCCAGCTGCGGGCGGCGGTGAGGTCCCGGGCGTTCGCCGGCAGGTGGCGGGCGTGGAGCATGGCGGTGGAGTAGGCCGCGGAGAGGTGGATCCTCGGCTCGTCGGTGACCTGCCGGGCGTGGTCGTAGAGGGCGAGCGCCTCGGCCGGGCGGTCCAGGGCGGTCAGCGCGGTGGCCAGCGCGGTGGTGAAGGCCCACCAGTTGCGGGTGTCGCCGGTCGGGGTCACCAGCGGCAGGCCGCGTCCGGCGAGGCGGACGGCGTGCTCGTAGAAGCCGCTGTTCAGTGCGAGGCCGAGGGCGGTGCGCAGCGCGTCGACCCCGTCGGTGGCGGGGCGGGTGCCGCGTTCGCGGTGGTAGGGGATCGCGCCCAGCTGCCAGGACCACTCGCCGGTCGCGGCCAGTTCGTCGGCGCGCTCGTCGTGCCAGGCGGGGTGGCGGTGGTCGGGGTCGTGGTGGTCGGGGCCGTGGTGGGCTGCCGCGTGGTTCCCGGTGGCCGGCCGGGGCGGTGGTGGGGCGGCGGGGTCGGTGGCGGGGGCGGTGCCGGGTCGCGCGGCCGTCAGGGGCCGGGCGTACTCGGCGACGGTGGCCGCGAGTGCGTCCGGCAGTGCGGCGCCACCGACGTACAGCCTCAGCCGGGCGGGGTCCACGCGTCGCAGCAGGACGTCGACGAGCTCGACGGTGGTGGCGTCCGCCTCGTCCAGCCGGTCGAGCACGACGGCGGCCGGCGTCCGTGGGCCCTGCGACCAGGCGGCCACGAACTCGCCTACGCCGTGGGCGAGGTGGCGGGTGCGCCGGGCCGGGTGGAACCTGATCTGCACGTCCGCGACGTCCAGCGCCGCGACGGCCTCGGTCGCCCAGGGCATCGCGGGCTGCAAGTCCCGCACCACGCAGAGGAGTTCGACCTGATGGCGGTCAACCAGCGGGGTGTGCCCCTGGTCGAGGACGAGGCGGCGGACGAACTCGCCGACCCCGCCGTAGGGGCCGCGTTGCCAGACCCGGCAGTCGAAGGAGCCCAGGAGCCCTTCGGCTCCGGCGGCCGCCGTGCGGCGGTCCCGGGGCAGTGGTGCCTCCAGCCAGACGTGCCGCATGGTCGACTCATCTCCTCATCGTGCCGGCGGGCCCCGCCGTGGGCTGTCGTTCCGCCGGCCGGGGCCCCGGCCGGCCCGGTGGCGCGCCAGGGCTCTTGGAGCGTCCTGGCGCGCCACCGGTGTCAGCGCTGCGCCGGAGCTCCTACCAGCACCACTCGAACCAGAGCCGGCGGGCGTTGCCGGTCAGGGTGACGGTGCCGGACTTACGGATCGTCATCTTCCGCATGTCTGTCTCCTTCGGTGTACGTGGGGGAACGGTCGGCCGGGAGTTGCGGTGACCAAGGCCCATGGTGGTGATAATTCGTATGAACTGTCAAGGAATTGGAAACTCCGCTAAGCGGCCCGGGGTGGCCGCTTCCGGCCGCCCCGGGTGGCGCCGGCCGCGGGCCAGGGTTCAGGCGAGGGCGGTGACCAGCAGGGCGAAGGCGGCGACGATGACGGCGACGCGGGCGTAGTGGTAGCGGTCCCACCGGTTCATCTGCCGCCTCCAGTCGGCGGGCCGGTCCTCGGGGGTCCACGTCTTGCCCCGGTCGTTGATGGGCACGAGGAGCAGGATCGACATGATCACGCTGAGGAGGAGCAGCGCGCCGGAGGTGGCGACGAGGCCGGTGTCGTGGTGGTGCCGTCCGGTGATGGCCCAGGCCGTGACGAGGGCGAGCGAGCCGATGTACCAGACCGGCATCACGGCGCCGAGCATCCGGCCTCCGTGGGCGCGACCGCGCAGGGTGCTGTCGTCCGGGAGGGCGTTGAGGATCGGGTTGATGACGAAGGCGACGGAGAACTCCACCCCCACCATCACGCCGACGACCACGGTGGTGCAGACCGCAAGTGCGTTGAACATGATGACCCCTTCCGGGATCTAGCGCCGCTAGATGTCACTGCCGATGCTAGTTCTACTGTCGCTCGATTGTCTAGCGATGCTAGGATCGAGTCATGTCGGTACAACAGCGCAAAGAACGCGAACGGATGGACCGCGAGCGCCTCATCGTGGCCACGGCCCGTGAACTCGCCGAGCAGCAGGGCTGGGATGCCGTCACCACCCGGCGGCTCGCCGAACGCATCGAATACAGCCAGCCCGTCCTCTACAGCCACTTCCGCGGCAAGCGCGAGATCATCGGCGCCGTCGCCCTCGAAGGCGCCGCCGAGATGGCCGTGCTGCTGCGGGCCGCGGCCTCCGCCGCGGACGGCCCGCGCGCCCGGGTCACCGCCCTCGCCCGCGGCTACCTCGACTACGCCGCACGCAACCCGGCGGTCTACGACGCCATGTTCCAGCTCGACGGCGGACTGGCGTTCGCGCAGGAGGACACCCCGGAGCCCCTGAAGGACGCCTTCGCCGCCCTGCTGGAGAACCTCGGGGAGGTCGCCGGCGACGGTGTCCACCCCGGGCTGTTCACCGAGCTGTTCTGGTCGGCCCTGCACGGGCTGGCAACCCTGACCAGGGCGGGAAGGCTGCCGCCGGAGCACACCGAGGGGCGGGTGGACCTGCTGGTGGACCGCCTCGCCGTGCTCTGACGCCCGCGGGCGTTCCTGACGTCCGTGCAGGAGGCCGGACCGGAGGGCTCGCAACCGCCCGCCGCACCGACACCGCCGTCCGCCCCGGACTCCGCCGGGCACGCCCCGCTTTCCCCACCGCACCGACGCTGCGCGGAGTAGGGTCGGTGGCGACCGCCACGCACCTGACCTACGACGTCTTCCGGTGAGCCGATGACCACTGTCAACGTCCATGGGACCGCCCTGGGCATCGAGTCGTTCGGGGACGACGACGCGCCGCTCGTCCTCCTCGCGGGCGGGACGACGATGCTCTCCTGGCCCGATGCCCTGTGCGAACGCCTGGCCGCCGGCGGGCGCCGGGTGGTGCGCTACGACCTGCGCGACAGCGGCGAGTCGACGACGGGGGATCCGCAGGCGCCCGCCTACACCCTGCGCGACCTCGCCGCCGACGCGGCGGCCCTCGTCGGCGCGCTCGGCGGGGGACCCGCGCATCTCGCGGGGATCGGCGTCGGCGGGATGGTCGCCCAGGTGGCCGCGCTCGACCACCCGGGGGCGTTCTCGGCGCTCACCCTGGTCGGCACCCGCGCGGTCGCCCCCGGCCCGGTCGACGACGACCTGCCGGACCACGACGGGGCGGTGATGGGCCGGCTGTTCGCGCGACCGCTGCCCGACTGGGCGGACCGGGAGGCGGTCGCGGAGTTCGCCGCCGCCGGCGCGGAGATCCTCGGCGACGACCCCGCCGCCGCCCGCGCCCTCGCCGCGCGCATCTGGGACCGCACGCCCGGCACCGCGGCCCCGGTCCAGCTGGCCAACCAGCTGGGTCTGGTGTTCGCCGGGCTCGACTGCGCACCCCGCTGGCGCGAGCGCCTGGCCGGGATCGAGATCCCCGCCCTGGTCGTCCACGGCCGCCGCAACCGGTTCTTCCCCGTCGGCAACGCCGAGGCCATCGCGCGCGAGATCCCCGGTGCGCGACTGCTCATCCTCGAAGAGGCCGCGACCGCGATCCCCGACGCGGCGGCCGGCGAGGTCGCAGGGGCGATGCTCGCGCTCGGATAGCGGACGCCGGGTTCGGCGGGCGGACGGCTCTGGCGGGTGATGGCACCGAGCCGCTACGGTCTGGACCAGCCACCCGTCCTGGCCTCTACCGGGAGTCGACATCAGCACCCGAACCACCGTCAGCGCCGTTCGCTCCACCGACGTTTCGGTGCCCGACGCCGCCACCGCGCTCACCCTGCCCGATCTGCTCGACGACCGGGCGCGGCGGCACCCCGACCGGCCCGCACTGCTGGTCCCGGGCCGTCCGGCGCTCGACTACCGGAGCTGGCGCGAACGGGCGGTGCGCGCCGCCCACGGACTGGCGCGCGCCGGGGTGCGGCCGGGGGACCGGGTGCTGCTGCTCTTCCCCAACCGGGCCTGGGACGACTACGCGGTGGCCTTCCTGGCCGCGCACTACGCGGGCGCGGCGGGCGTCGTCGCCCGCGAGGACCTGAGCGCCGAGGACACCGCCCGGCTGGCGGGCGACAGCGCGGCGGCGCTCGCGGTCGCCCGCTCGGCCGAGGACGAGCGCGCCACCGCCGCCGGCCTGCGCTGTCTGCGCCTCGCCGACCTGGAGGAGGGCGGCGCGGGCGACGACCGGCCGCCGCACCGCCCCGGCCCCGGCGACCTCGCCCAGGTCATCGGCACCTCCGGCACCACCGGCGCGCCCAAGGGCGTGCACGCCGCCCACGCCAGCCTCACCGCCGGCCAGCGGCTCGACCCGCGCCCGCGCCCCTACGCCCACTCCGCACACGTGGTGCACGCCTTCCCGATCGGCACCAACGCCGCCCAGGTCGTCCTGGTCAACGCCCTGGTCGCCGCGCCCGCCACGATCTGCCTGCCGCGCTTCGACGCCGAGGAGTTCGGCGCGGCCGTCGCCGAACACCGCGCGGGCACCGTCTTCCTGGTGCCGTCGATGGCCGTCGAACTGCTCAACTCCGGCGCCGCGACGCGCCACGACCTCAGCAGCGTGCTGCTGATCAGCTCCTCCGCCGCCGCCCTGCCCGCCCCCGTCGCCACCGCCCTGCGCGCGGCCCTGCCCACCGCGACCCTGGTCAACACCTACACCTCCGCCGAGGCGTCCCCCGCCCAGATATCCGCCGTCGTCGACGCCCGCCGCCCCGGCTCCGTCGGCCGCCCCGCCAACCCCGCCGACCTGCGGCTGCTCGGCGAGGACGGCCGGCCCGTCGAACCGGGCGCCGTCGGCGAGGTCTGGCTGCGCCAGCCCGGCCCGCCGCGCGGCTACACCGCCGGGGCCGACGCCTCGGCCGCCGTCTTCCGGGACGGCTGGGTGCGGATGGGCGACCTCGGCCGGCTCGACGCCGACGGCTACCTGTACCTGGTCGACCGGGAGAGCGACGTCATCAAGTCCGGCGCCCTCAAGGTCTCCACGCTGCGCATCGAGGACGTCCTGCACGCCCACCCGCGGGTCGCCGACGCCGCCGCGCTCGGCCTGCCGCACCCCGTGATGGGCGCCGTGCCGGTGGCCGCCGTGGTGCCCGCCGCCGACGGCCTGGACCTCGACGAGCTGCGGCTCTTCCTGGCCGCCCGGCTCGGCCGGGCCGAACTGCCGGTCCGCATCCTGGTCACCGACCGGCTGCCCCGCAACCCCAGCGGCAAGGTCGTCAAGCACGAGCTGCGCGCCCGCTTCGACGCCCCCGCCGACGACACGGCCGGCACCCCGCCCGCCACCGAGGACGAACGCGCCCTCGCCGCCGTCTGGCGCAGGATCCTCGGCCGGCCCGTCGCCGCCGTCGAGGACGAGTTCTTCGCGCTCGGCGGCGACTCCTTCCGCGCCGTCCAGCTCGCCGCCGCCGTCTCCGCTGAGTTCGGCGTCACCGCCAGTACCGCGCTCGTCTTCGAACGCCCCTCGCTGCGCGCCCAGGCCGCCTGGCTCGCCGACGCCCCGAGGAACGGCGACGGCCCGGCCCCGGTGGACGACTCCGAGCTGTCCCCGTTCCTGCGCGAACTGCGCGCCCAGCCGCACGACGTCCCGCTCACCTCCCAGCAGGAGAACTTCCTGCGCTGGATGGCCGAGGCCGAGGGCCGCAACGTCGGCTCGGTCGCCGTCATGTTCCGCGTCACCGAGGAACTGCGCCCCGGCCTGCTGGCCGAGGCCCTGACCGAGGCGGTCCGCCGCCACCCGGCGCTGCGCACCCGCTTCGTGCCGGTGCCCGGCGCCGCGCCCGGGATCCGGCGCGCCGTGCTCGACGCCGAGCCGGAGATCGAGGCCGTCCTGGTCGACGCCCCGGGGGAGAGCGACGACGAGGTGTCGGCCCGGCTGATCGCCGTCCGGGACCGGCTCACCGACGTCGGCGAGGGCCCGATGACCGGCCTCGCCGTGGTCAGCCGGGGCCCCGAGGACCACGCCGTCCTGCTCGCCGTCCACCACATCGTCGGTGACGGCTGGTCGGTCGGCGTGCTGCTGCGCGACCTCGGCGTCATCTACTCGGCGCTGCGCCGCGGCCGCCCCGCGCCCCCGCCCCGGCCGATGCCGACGCTCGGCGAGCTGGTCACCCGCGCCAACGCCCACTGGCCGGTCTCCCGCGCCCACTTCGCCCGCGCCCTGGCCGGCGCGCCCGAGGCCGTGCACCCGTTCCCCGGGCGCGCCGACACCGAGACGGTCCTCAGCGCCGCCCACCGCCTCACCGTCCCCGCCGACCGCGCCGCCGCGCTGCGCGAACGGGCCGCCGAGGCCGGGGCCACCCCCTTCCAGGCCCTCGCCACCGTCTGGCTGGGCCTGCTGGCGGAGCGCAGCGGCCAGGACGACCTCGTCCTGATGACCCCGGTTCCCGGCCGCACCACGCCCGAGGCCGAACAGGCCGTCGGCTGCTTCGTGCAGTCGCTGCTGCTGCGGGTCGACGCCTCGGGCGCGCCCGGTTTCGCCGAACTCCTCGCCCGGGTGCGCGACACCGCCACCGCGGCACTGGACCACCAGCTGTACCCCTTCGCGGAGTTCAGCCCGCTGGTGCCGTTCGCCGCCTGGCTGCGCTACGAGAGCTGGAACGCCCCCGCCCAGCTCCCCGGCCTCAGCTGCACGGCCTGGGAGGTGCCGCGCAGCGCCACCGTGCCCTACCCGCTGCCCGGCGGCGACCGGCACGTCCCCGAACTGGCCGCCACCGAACAGCCGGACGGCTCCCTGGTCTGCTGGCTGCGCTACAACGAGCACGCCTTCACCCCGGCCGCCGTCGAGTCGCTGGCCGCCGCCCTGGAGGCTCGCGTCACCGAGGCGGCCGGCGGCTGAGCGTGCGTCTGTCAGTGGCCGATGCCATGATCCCCATGACCCGACCGAAGGAGATCATCATGGGTACCTGGGACATCGGCCACTTCGACAACGACACCGCCGCCGACTTCTCCGGCACGCTCGACGAGGCGGCCCTGGAGGAGCGGGAGGGCCTGGTCCGCCGCGTCCTGACCGTCGTCGCCGACACCGGGGCCGAGGACTACCTCGACAGCGACGAGGCGGCGGAGGCCCTGGCCGCCGCCGCCCTCGTCGCCGCCCAGTGCCCCGGCGGCGAGCCGGTCACCACCGCCTACGGCCCCGACGAGCCGCTCCCGACGTTCCCCGCCGACCTCCGCCCGCTGGCCGTGGAGGCCCTGGACCGGATAGTCGCCGATGAGTCCGAACTCGCCGAACTCTGGGACGAGACCGAGGAGAGCGCGGCCTGGCGCCGCGCCGTCAAGGACCTCCGCGCCGTCCTCGCCCCCGAGCCGGAGCCCGACACGGAGCCGCTGTTCGACCTCTAATGCCCGCCGTTCCCGCCCGGCTCCGGCGCGAGATCGCGAGGTGGCACCGGAGCACCTAGGCGTCGAGACCCGCCGATCCGACCACATGGGTGAGTTCGGCGTGGAAGAGCTTGTCGGGCGAGAGTGTCTGGGCGCGCAGGTGGCCGTAGATCTCCAGCGCGACCAGGCCGTGCAGGTGCCCCCAGATCCGCAGGGCCAGGGCCACTCCGGCCGGCGGTAGCGCGGGGAACGCCGGGCGGACCTTGTCGAGCAGGCCGGGGTCGAAGTCGTCCCAGTCGAAGTCGACGTCCCCGTACGCCTGTTCGGCGCCGCCCCAGGCCACGTCCGCCAGCGCGGCGATGCCGACGCAGACCCGCCGGGCGGCGTCCGGCGCGGCGCCGCCGGCGGGGGCCTGGTAGCCGGGGACGGGGTCGCCGTAGATCAGCCGGAAGCCCTCGGGGTTGGCCAGCGCCCAGTCGCGGAAGGCGTGCGCCCAGGCGTGTATCCGCTGCGCCGGCGCGTCCTGCGCGGAGGCGGCCCAGGCTGCGTCGACGGCGTCGGCGAGCGCCGTGTAGACGTCCGAGATGAGGGCGGTGACCAGGTCGTCGCGGGTGGCGAAGTAACCGTAGATGGCGTTGGCGGTCATGCCCATCTCACGGGCGATCGCCCGCAGCGTGATCGCGTCGGGGCCGCCCGAGCCCATCAACTCCAGTGCGGTGCGCTTGATCTCGGCGGTCGTCTCGATCCGCAGTCGCTCGCGTCGTCCGGTGCTTCGGGTGCCTGTCACGGGCTCACTCTACAGCGTCACCGCAAGGATTGCCGTGAAGAAACTTCACGCCGTATAGTTTTTGCGCGGCGTGAGGTCACCCGGCCATGCGTCGCCGCATCCAGCATGACCACGGCATGAAGCAAGGGGAGAATCATGCACATCGGCGTCATCGGAGCCACCGGCACCATCGGCAGCCGGGTCGTCACCGAGGCCCTTCGGCGCGGACACCGCGTCACGGCGTTCAGCCGGGACGTCTCCGCGATCACCGACCAGCGGGAGAACCTCGGCTGGGCGAGCGTCGACGTCCTGGACGCCGCGAGCGTCGCCGCCGTCCTGCCCGGCCTGGACGTCCTGGTCAGCGGCTTCCAGCCCGGGAACGCGGCGAAGGACTTCGCCGACACCGTCCAGCGTTCGATCGCGGACCCCACCGTCTACGCGGCGGCCGCCCGGGCGCTGCTCAAGGCCCTGGAGAGCCACCCCCGCACCCGGCTGATCGTCATCGGCGGCGCGGGCAGCCTGGAGATCGAACCGGGCGTCGTCCGCGCCGACCACGAGGAACTCGTCCACGCGTCCCTCGACGACCTCGGACTGCCCCGTCAGTACGCCGCGGCCGTACGCGGCCACCGGGAGGCGCTGAACGTCCTGCGCACCTCGAACCGGCTCTGGACCTACTTCAGCCCCGCCGAGCAGATCGCCCCCGGCGAGCGCACCGGTCGCTTCCGCGTCGGCGGCGACCAGCCCGTACTGGACGCCGACGGCCTGAGCCGGATCTCGGTCGAGGACGCCGCGGTCGCCCTGGTGGACGAGGCGGAGCTGCCCCGCTTCGTCCAACGCCGCTTCACCGTCGGCTACTGACCAGGCTGTCGGCCCGGCGTCCGCAGGCCGGATCGGGCCGTCCTCACGGCCCGATCCGGCGAGACCGCTGGACCGTCGAGGCCGGCTAGAGCGAGGCCAGCCAGTCCTCCTCCAGGCCATCGAGAACGAACCCGTTCGCGAACTGCACCTTGTACGTGGTCCGGGCGCCGGCCGCGGTGCCGTGCAGGCTCATCCTGACCACCTGCTGACGGAGGTCGTCGACCAGGCCGGCCGCGAAGCTCGGGAGCTGGCCGCCGCGGAGCTGCTGGTCGAAGGCCGCGAGGTGATCCTGGGCAGCACCGGCGCTGCCCTGTGTGACGCCCGTGACGATGCCCGCCAGCCCCTCGGCCAGGAAGAGCGCTCCGGAAAATCCTCCTCCGGCCGCCGTGCCGTGCGCGGTGACCTGCACCTCCCTGGTCAACCTCACTCGCGAGCCGGTGTCGTACGGCATGGCGGTACCCCCCTGGTTCGATCCTGCCCCGACCAGGGCGAGCGTAGTCGAGAGGCCTGCGGGGCGCCGAGGCCAGGGGGCGGCGCGGCTACGGGGCGCCGAGCAGCTGGGCGCGCAGGGCCGCGGCGCCGCCCTCCGCGAGCCAGTCCGTCAGGGTGCGCAGTCCGGGGTGGATCACCCGCAGCGCCTCGATGTCGGCGCGCCAGCGGTGGCCGTCGTCCCACTGCTGCCGGACTTCGGCGAACTCCGGGTTCAGCGCCGCCGCCTGGTCGTGGGTCACCTGCTCGTAGCGCACCACCGTTCCGGTCGCGGCGCTGATCGCGGCAGCCGCCTCGACCGGGGTCGGGTCGTCACCGGCCAGCTCCAGGGTCCGTCCGGCGAACCGCTCCGGCTGCTCGAAGGCCAGGGCCGCGAACTCGGCGATGTCCTCCAGCGCGATGACCTGGAGCGGCGCGTCCGGGGTGAACAGGTGCCGGTGGACGCCGTCCACGATCCCGTCCAGGCCGATGCCGTTCGTCCCGAGGTAGTTCGTCATGAACCGCACCGGGCGCAGCACGGTCACCAGCGGGAACCAGTCGTGCAGGTACTGTTCGAGGCGCCGCTTTCCCGGGGCCGCGAACGCCCGGCCGGTGGTCGAGGCGACGCCGGTGAACACCACCTGGCGGATCCCCGCGGCGGCTGCCGCGTCGGCCAGGGCCCGGCCCCGGGTGAACTCCAACTCCGGGTCGCTGCCCGTCGGTCCGTAGGCGACCGGCGGCACGGCGAACAGGGCCGTGGCGTCGGCCAGCGCCGGTCCGAGGCTCGCCGGGTCGTCGAAGTCCGCGACGGCCAGCTCGGCCCCGGCGGCCGCGAGGGCCGCGGCGGCGGGGGTGGTCGTGTCCCGGACCAGCGCGCGCACGCGCCGGCCGCCGGCCAGCAGCCGTCGTGCCGTCGCACCGCCCTGCTTGCCGGTGGCGCCGGTCACGGCGATGGTCGCGGACCAGGCGGTGTCCTTGCCGATGGTCATGATCGTTCCTCCTTCTCCCGGGGCCGGGGGCTTCGGACTGCTGCGGTGGACCCGGGGTATCTGGAACACTGCAACCCGGTTGAGTCGAGGCACAAGGGGTTTCGTGACATGACGACAGCGATCGCCGGAGACCGGGCCGACGCCCGCCGCAACCGGGAGAGGGTGCTGGCCGCCGCCGCCGACGCGATGGCGGACCAGGGGCTCGACGTCCCGCTCGGCGAGATCGCGCGCCGGGCGGGCGTCGGCGCCGGCACCGTGTACCGGCACTTCCCGAGCAAGCAGGCCCTCCTGGAGGCGGTGTTCGCCCGGCATCTGGAGGACCTGATCGCCTCCGGGGAGCGCCGGGCCGCCCGGTACGCGCCCACCGAGGCCTTCTTCGGGTTCCTGCTGGACATCGTCGAACTCTCCAGCAGGCGCGGGCACATCTGCGACGTGGTGACCGCCGACACCAGCTGGCCGCGCCCGGTGCTCACGGCCTCCCGGCTGCGCTTCCGCCAGGTGCTGGCCGCGCTCCTCCACGCCGCGCAGCGGGCCGGGGGCGTCCGCCCCGACGTCGACCCCGAGGACGTCCTCGCCCTCACCGCCGGATGCGTCTCGACGCTCACCGCCCGCCACGACCGCCCGGCCGGCCTCAAACTCGTCCACCTCACCCTGGACGGGCTGCGCCCCTGCACTCCCGTCACGAAAGCGCGCCCGTTCCGTGACGACCCGCAGGCCCCGTGCTGCGCGGAGTGCGGGACCGGGCTCACCGCCCGCCCCACCGGCCGTCCGATCCGCTACTGCGGCCCGACCTGCCGCCAACGCGCCCACCGCCGCCGCCTCGCGGGCTGAGCCCCGGCCGGACGGGCTGCTCCGCCGGGTGCGGCCGGGGGCGCTCCGGGCGCAGGCCGATCTGGACCGGGCGGGCGTCCCTGGCGGACCTGGACGAGGTGATCAGCGAGAACGGCGGGCCGTGGGCGCCGGCCCGGCGGCCAGGGGAAGGGGATCGCGCAGCCGGGCCGTGGAGCGCCGGTACGCCCGGGCCTCGGGGGTGGCGGCGTCGACGGCGGCGAGGCGGTCGGGGAACAGCACTCCTCCGGCGTGGAGCCGGGCGTGCGCCCCGAACCGGTTGCCGTGCAGCCGCCCGGTGAGCAGCCGGCCCCGGGCGCCGGGGACCGGCCTGGACCGGCCGGACGCCACCGGAGCGCGGTTGGCCTGGAACCAGATCTCCCGCCGGTTGCCGAACAGCACGATGCTCTCGCGCAGATCGCGCACATCGGTGTACACGTTGAAGTCCCAGTCACCCGGTGCGCCGCCCGAGCCGTACCGGCCGCGGAGGTGGTGCAGGAACCGCGGCAGCGCGATGCGGGCGCCGAACGGGATCACCGCGTCGGCGTAGGGCTCACCGGCGAGGAAGTGGATCCTGAACTCCAGGCCGTACGGCCGCCCGTGGACCTTCCTCCGGACGAAGAGCGAGAACGTGTCCGCGTCGTCGCGGCTGGAGCGGTTCTCGGCGCGGACGTGCCGGCTCAGGTGCCCGAACGACAGCGCCTCCGGACCGGGCAGGAGGCCGGGGATCCGCTCGACCGAGCCGTGCAGCAGGTAGAGGCACATCAGGTCCACCGGATGGGTGTCATGGGCCAGCCGCGTGAGGAGGCCGTCGGAGAAGCAGTCCCGCACAGGTGTCTCCAGTCGTCGAGCCGTCCCAGCCGTCCCAGCCGCCCCGCCCCGCGCCGGATCGCCGGAGCGGGCGCCGGAGCGGGCGCCGCTGCGGGGCGCGGGTACGGGGTCAATCTACGGGAGCGGGGCGAGGAGCCGCGCGCTTGACCTCAACCGCGGTTGACCTTGCGGGCTCGGGGTGTTCGCACTCACGCACAGGCAGGGGGCAGGCGGCATGCGCGCCGTACAGGTACACCGCTTCGGGGGGCCCGGCGAACTGGTCCTGGGGAGGTCCCGGATCCGACGGCCGGCCCGGGACAGGTCGTCGTGGAGGTGGCCGTCCGGCGGGCCGGCAGACGCCTGCGGTCGAGGTCGGGCGACTCGAAGAAGCCGTTCGGCGCGGCCGATGGCGGCGGGGCGGGTGGACCGGGTCAGGGGAGCAGGGCAGCGAGTTCGGCGTCGTAGAGGACCTCGGGGTCGAACCGCATGCCGGTGAAGTGGCCGGCGAGTTCGAGGGAGAGGACGCCGTGGAGGCGGGTCCAGAGGGTGAGGAAGAGGGCGAGGGCCTCGGGTGGGGCGGGGTGGTCGGCGGCCCAGGTGCGGTGGGCGGCGAGGTGGGTGCCGAGGGGGGAGGCGGGGGCGGCCGGGGGGAGGGCGGCGGTGCAGGCGTCCAGGAGGGTGGTGGCGATCTCCTGGGAGATGGCGGTGGTGTCCTCCGGGGCCTGGTAGCCGGGGATCGGGGTGCCGTAGACCAGCAGGTAGCGCTGGGGATCGGCGAGGGCCCAGCTGCGCAGGGCGCGGGCGAGGCCGGCCAGGTCGGCGCCGTCGGCGGCGGCCGCCGCGAGGGTGTCGGCGAGGCTGCGGTAGGCCTCGCGGACGAGTTCGGTGATCAGCTCGTCGCGGTTGGCGAAGTAGCGGTAGAGGGCGGGGCCGCTCAGGCCCATCTGCTTGGCGATCGCGTTGAGGGAGAGCGCGGAGGCGCCTGCGGTGGCGATCTGTTCCCAGGCGCGTTCCATGACCTCGGCGCGCACCTGGGTGCGGTACCGCTCGCGGGGGGTGGTGGGGTCGCTCTTCGCCATGGGTTAGAACCTATCACGGAAGCTATTGACTGTCGGGATGATGGCGAGTTAGAACTTGTAACGGAAGTGATGGGATCTAGAGAGGGATGTCATGATGGGAATCCGAGCTGCTGTGATCACGGTCCCGCTGGTGGTCGGGATCCTCGCCGGCGCCGCCGTGCCCGCCGGGGCGCAACCCGTCAAGGGGCTCACCTGCCGGGGCGCGGGCGTCGACCCAGCCGCGCAGGTGCGGTACCGGACGGAGACCGTGATCGACGCGCCGCTGGACGTGATCTGGAAGCTGCAGACGGACGTGGACCGCTGGCCGTCCTGGCAGCAGGCCGTCACCGGCGCCCAGCGCCTCGACCACGGCCGCTTCCGGCCCGGGTCGGCGTTCCGCTGGATGACACCGGTGCCGCCCGGGACGGGGATCCCGGCTACGAGCCTGGACATCACCTCGACCGTGCGGCAGGTCAAGGCGGGCTCCTGCATCCGGTGGACCGGTCCGGCGGTCGGCGAGGGGGTGCGCATCGACGGCGTGCATGTCTGGAGCTTCAGCAGGGTCAAGGACGGGGTGAAGGTGAGCACCGAGGAGACCCACACCGGGCCGCAGGTCGACGCCGATGTGCCGGTGGCGACCGCGATCCTCAAGGCGGGCCTGGACGGCTGGCTGACCGACCTCAGGGCCGCCGCGGAGGCGCGGGCGTCCGGGTGGACGCCCGCGCCCCGGCCGTGATCAGCCGCCGAGGCGGTCGGCGGCCTCGTCCTCGCTCAGGGCCTCGATCTCCGCGATGAGGAGTTCCTCGACGCGGGCCGCGAGCGCGGCGGCGGTGGACAGCTCGAAGGCGTCCCGGATCGGGACGTCCAGGCCGACGCCCGCGCGGACCCGGGCCACCACCCGGGTGACCAGCAGCGAGTCCCCGCCGAGTTCGAAGAAGTCGTCGAGGGCCCCCACCCGGGGCACCCCCAGGACCTCCTGCCACAGCTGGGTGACCAGTTGCTCGGCGTCGGTGCGCGGCGCCACGTACGGGCGCGCGGAGGCCTGGGCCGGTTCGGGCAGGGCCGCCGTGTCCAGCTTGCCGTTGAGGGTCAGCGGCAGGGTGTCCAGCAGGACGACCGTGTCCGGGACCAGGTAGGCGGGCAGCCGTACCGCGAGGTGTTCGCGCAGGGAGGCCGGGTCGGGCCCGGTGCCGGGCGCCGGGACCGCGTACGCCACCAGGCGCCGGCCGCCGAGCACTACGGCGGCGGCGCGCAGCACGTCCGGACGGCCGGCCAGGGCGGACTCGATCTCGGCCGGTTCGATCCGGTAGCCGCGCAGTTTGATCTGCTCGTCGGCGCGGCCGAGGTAGTCGAGGGTCCCGTCGGTGCGCCAGCGGGCGCGGTCGCCCGTCCGGTACATCGGCCCGCCGGCGAACGGGTCCTCGACGAACGCGGCGGCCGTCAGATCGGGGCGGCCCAGGTAGCCGCGCGCGAGCCCGGCGCCGCCGATGTACAGCTCGCCCTCCGAGCCGCGCGGGAGCAGGGCGCCGCGCTCGTCCAGCACGTACAGCCGCACGCCCGGGAGCGGGCGGCCGAGCGGCGGGCGGCGTCCGGCGTCCGGGGCGCCGAGGTCGGCGGCGGTGACGATGACGGTGGCCTCGGTTGGGCCGTAGGTGTTGACCAGCCGGACGGTGTCGCCGTGCCGCTCCCGCCAGCGGGCGACGGCGTCCGCGCGGACCTCGGAGCCGCCGAGCACCACCAGGCGCAGGGCGGCCGGCCACGGGGTGCGCTCGTCGTGCGCGACCAGTTCCTCCCAGTAGGCGGTCGGAAGGTCGAGCACGGTGACGGCCGGGCCGTGCGGGCCGCGCAGCAGGTCGGGCAGGGTGCGGCCGCCGCCGGGGAGCAGCACGACCCGGGCGCCGGTGGCGAGGGCGGGCCACAGCTCCTCGGCGTGGGTGTCGAAGCCGATCGAGGCGAACTGCACGATCCGGTCGGACGGGGTGAGCCGGTAGCCGTCCGGGCCCGCCATCCAGTCGACCCGGGCCGCCAGCGCAGTGTGGTCGACGGCGACGGCCTTGGGGGTGCCGGTGGAGCCGGAGGTGTAGAGCACGTAGGCGAGGCCGGCGCGCTCGTCGTCCGGAGCCGGATCGGCGCCGGGCAGGAGGCGCAGGCCCTCGCCGCCCTCGTCCGTGAGCAGCAGGACGGCGCCGGACTCGCGGACCATCAGCCGCCGCCGCTCCTCCGGGTGGGCCGGGTCGAGCGGCAGGTAGCCGGCGCCGGCCTTCCAGATCGCCAGCAGGGCCGTGACCAGGTCGAAGGAGGGGGCCAGCCGGACGGCCACCACCTGCCCGGCGACCGGGCCGAGCCGCTCGGCCAACTCGGTGGAGCGGCGGTCGAGTTCGCCGTACGAGAGGACCTCGCCGTCGCACTCCAGGGCGGTCGCGCCCGGAGTCGCGGCGGCCTGCTCGGCGAAGCGGGCGAGCACCGGGCGGGCATCGGCAGGGACCACGGGGCCCGTGCCCAGCGCCAGCAGTTCGGCGCGCTCCTCCGCCCCGATCAGCCAGTCCCCGTGCAGCGGCACCGTGGCGTCCTCGACGGCGGCGGCCAGCAGCGCGCGGCAGCGGGTGCCGAGCGCGTCCACCGTCGCCGGGTCGAGCACCTCCCGGTCGAAGCAGAAGGAGAGCGCGAGACCGCCGTCCGGGGTGCGCCAACTGTCCAGCAGCAGATCGGTCTTGGCGCGTTCGAAGCCGGAGTCCATGGAGGCCGTGCGCACCCCGGCGGGCAGCGGGGCGCCGCCGTCCTCGCCGGCCAGGTCGTACTGGCTCTGGTGCACGAACACCGCTTGGTAGAGCGGCGCCGCGCCGGCCTCGGCGGGCAGGTCCAGGTGGGCGGCGAGCCGTTCCAGCGGGACGTCCTGGTGGCTGAGCGCGCCCAGGGTGGCGGTGCGGACGCGGCGCAGCACGGTGCGGAAGTCGGGCTCGCCGGTGAGGTCGGCGCGCAGCACGCCGGAGCGGGCGAAGTAGCCGATCAGCGCCTCCTGCGCCGGCTCGGTACGGCCCGCGAGCGGGGTGCCGACCACGAAGTCGGTGGTGCCGGTCCAACGGGCCAGCACGCACTGGTAGGCGGCCAGCAGCACCATGAACGGGGTGCAGCGCTCGCGGCGGGCCAGTGCGTCCAGGGCCGCCGTCAGCTCCGGATCCAGGTCGACCGTGGCGAAGCCCGCCGGGTGCGACGGCTCGGCCGGGCGCGGGTGGTCCAGCGGCAGCCGCAGCCGGCCGGCGCCGGCCAGCTTCTCCGCCCAGTAGCGGAACGCCGCCTCGGCACCGCCCGCCGCCGCGCGCTCCTGCTCGGCGCGCGCGATGTCGCCGTAGCGCAGGGCGAGCGGTGCGAGGGCGGCCGGTGCCTCGCCGAGCGCCTCCCGGTAGAGCGCGAGCAGTTCGCGCCAGAGGATCCCGAACGACCAGCCGTCCGCGACGATGTGGTGCACCACCAGGGCGACCGCGTGCTCCTGCGGCCCGGCGGAGACCAGGACGGCGCGCAGCGGGGGCCGCCCGGCGAGGTCGAACGGCGCGTTGACGGCCGGGCGGCAGGCCTCGGTGAACTCCTGTTCGCCGGCGCCGGGGGCGAGTGCGAGCAGGTCGAGCGGGACGGGCGCGGGCGGTTCGACCAGCTGGACGGGCGCCTCGCCGTCCAGGGCGAAGCGGGTGCGTAGCGGCTCGTGCCGGGCGGTCAGCGCCTCCAGCGCGGTGCGCAGCGCGGTGACGTCCAGCGGGCCGCTCCACCGGCGGCACAGGTACATGTTGAAGCCGGCGTCGGCCGGGTCGAGCTGCTGGAGGAACCAGAGCCGGCGCTGTTCCTCGGTGAGCGGATGGACGGCCTCGGCGGGGCGGGCGCCACTGAGGGTCCGGTCGGTGATGGTCATCGGGTGGCGGCCTCGGTTCCGGTACGGCGCGCGGATGCGGCGGCAGGTTCGACGGGTGCGGTGGAGAGCTCGGCGGAGGTCGCCGAGGGGACGACGGACGGGGACACCGTTCCGGCGCGGGCCGTGAGGGTGGCCAGGCCGACCAGGTCGTCAGGCTCGGCGTCGGGAACGTCGCGGTCGAAGTTGCGCAGTGCCGGGACGGCCAGGCAGACGGCCACGAGCAGCGCCATGGCGAGGCCGAACAGCAGGTAGAGCAGGCCGATGCCGCGCCCCTCGCCGGTGCCGATCAGCCGGCCGACGGTGCCGGCCAGCGCGCCGTTCTCCTCGATCCACGGCTGGACCAGGCGCGGCCCGAGCGGGGCGACGACGGCGAAACCGACCGGGAGGGTGGACCAGGCCACCATGGTGTTGACCGCGATCACCCGGCCGTGGAAGCGCAGTGGCACCTTGGTCTGCACGATCGTCGCGTAGACGCCGTTGACCAGCCCCAGCGCGTACGCCATGCCGAACGCGCCGAGCGCCACCGGCCAGACGCTCGGGCGCAAGCCCGTCACCAGGCAGGCGGCGGCCACGCCGAGGGTCGAGAACAGGACGCCGCGCAGCCGCAGCCTGCGCGGCCCGCCCCAGACCAGCAGGGTCAGCCCGCCGAGCACGGCGCCGAGCCCGGCCGCGACCGAGACCCAGCCCGCGGCCGCGAGCGGGGCGAAGGAGAGCACCAGCGGGGTGGTGAGCAGGAACAGCGGCGAGAGGAAGATGTTGAGCACCGCGAAGAACAGCAGCATGGCCCGGAAGTGCCGGCTGCCGAGCGCGCGCCGGAACCCGGCCCGGATCTCGGCGGTGACGCTCTCGCGGCGCCGCGCGGCCATCACGTCGGGGAAGCGCACGGCGAGGGTGACGCCGGTGGCGACGACGTAGCTGGCGACGTCCATCACGAGGATGCCGCCGAGGCCGAGCGCCGACAGCAGGCCGACCGCGAACAGCGGGACCAGGAACTGGGCGAGGCCGAAGGCCATCTGGACGACGCCGTTGGCGCGGCCGAGGAAACGTTTCGGGACGAGCTGGGGCACGGCCGAGTTCCACGCCAGCCGCTGGAAGGTGAGCGCCGTCGACAGCAGCGCGATCAGGACGTAGGCGTGCCAGACCTGTAGCGAGTCGGTGAGGTACAGCAGCAGCATCACCGCCTGGGTGAGGCCCGCCGCGATGTCGCCGTACAGCATGATCCGGCGCCGGTCGCCGCGGTCCACCAGGGCGCCCGCGAGCGGCGCGGTGAGGATGCCGGGGACGAGACCGCAGGCGGCCAGCAGGCCGAACTGGGCGAGCGAGCCGGTGGTGAGGTAGATCCACACCGGCAGGGCGAACTCGGTGAGCGCCGAGCCGATCATCGAGATCTGCTGGCCGGCCGCGACGCCGAGGAAGCGGCGCATGGTCGGCCGCACGGCCGTGGACGGGTGCTCGGGGGCCTGCGAGGAGTCCCGGGAGAGCCCGGCCAGCCACCAGGTGGCGCCCTCGGTGCGCTCGTGCCGCCGCTCCTCGCCGTCCGCCACCGAGCGGTGCACGGTGGTGAGGATCTCGGCCAGCTCGGCGGCCCGGTACTTGAGGTAGAAGTGGCCCGCCTCGTCCAGCACCACCACGCCGGTGGTGTCGCTGAGCCGGTGCCACTCGCGGTACCGCTCCTCGTAGAACTCGGTGGCCGGGTCCTGGGTGCCGCAGACCGCGTACACCGGGGCGTCGATCCGGCCGCCCTCGCTCTCGAACAGCCGGGTGAAGTACCGCTCGGCCTCCTTGGTGCCGGTTCGCCGGTTGGCCACCATCAGGCGCAGCTGCTCGGTGCTGACCTCGTCGGTCTCCAGGCCCGCCGCCGCCAGCGCGTTGATCATGCCCTGGTCGCTGCGCAGCTTGTCGGCGGTGCGGGCCCACCACTCGCCGACGGCGGCGCCGCGTCCGCTCGGGCGGGCGAACGGGAAGATGCCGCCGAGGTGGACGGCCTCGACCTCGCGGCCCGCCGCCTCCACCCGCCGGGCGATCTCCACGGCCAGCCGGACGCCGACGCCGCAGTGGCCGTACAGCACGACGCGTCCCTCGACGTTGTCGAGGATCTCCTGGGCGCAGCCGGCCGCCACCTCGTCGATGTCCATCGCCTCCTCGCCCAGCTCGTGGCCGGGGACGGCGAGCGAGTGCAGGGCCCAGTCGGCGGGCAGGGCGTCGGCCAGCGGCTTGTAGATGAGCGCGCTGCCGCCGCCGTACGGCGCGCAGACCAGGCTCGCGGTGGCCTTGCGGCCGGGCGGGGTGAGCAGGTGCAGCAGGCTGCGCGGGCCGCGGTCGGCGTGCGGGTCGCTGACCAGGGCGGCCAGCCGGCGCACGGTGGGGTACTTGAAGAGGTCCATCACCCCGACCGGGGTGGGCAGTTCGGGGAAGGCCCGGCGCAGCTTGGCGACCACCTGGGTGGCCAGCAGGGAGTGTCCGCCGAGTTCGAAGAAGTCGTCCAGGGCGCCGACCCGGGGCACGCCCAGCAGCTCCGCCCACAGGGTGGCGATGAACTCCTCGGCCTCGCCCTCGGGTTCGACGAACTCGCCGCTCGCGGCGGGCTCCTCGGGTGCGGGCAGGTTACGGCGGTCGACCTTGCCGTGGGCCAGCAGCGGCAGCCGCTCCAGCACCACGAAGCGGGCCGGGACCATGTAGTCGGGCAGCACCTCGGCGAGGGTCTCGCGCAGGTCGGCGGCGGCGGGGGCGGGGCCGTCGCCGGGGTGCTCCAGGTAGGCGACCAGGGTCTGCCGCAGCCCCTCCCCGCGGGCCAGCACGACGGCCTGGGTGATGCCGGGCAGCGCGGTGAGGGCGGCCTCGACCTCGCCGGGCTCGACCCGGTAGCCGCGCACCTTGATCTGGTCGTCGGCCCGGCCGAGGTAGTCGAGCGTGCCGTCGGCGCGCCAGCGGGCCAGGTCGCCGGTGCGGTAGAGGCGGTCGCCGGGGGCGCCGAACGGGTCCTCGACGAAGCGTTCGGCGGTCAGCTCGGGGCGGCCCAGGTAGCCGCGGGCCAGCCGGTCGCCGCCCAGGTACAGCTCTCCCGTGACGCCCGGTGGCACCGGCTGCATCGCCTCGTCCAGGACGTGGCAGCGGGCCCCGGCGAGCGGGGTGCCGATCGGGGTGCTGCCGGGACCGGCGGCCTCCGCGGTGACCTCGTGGACGGTCACGCCGACGGTGGCCTCGGTCGGCCCGTAGTGGTTGAAGACCGCGCACCGGCCGAGGGCGGCGAGCTCGGCGGCCCACGGCCAGGCCGAGGCCTCGCCGCCGAGCACCAGCGCCCGGCGCGGCAGCAGCCGCTCCATCGGGGCGTCGGCGCCGAGCGCGGCCAGGTGGGAGGGCGTCATCTTGAGGTAGTCGAGCCGCAACGCCTCGATGCGCTCGGCGAGTTCGGCGCCGGCGATGCGGCGCGGCAGCAGGTGGACCCGCCCGCCGGTGCTCAGCGCGAGGTAGAGCATGGTGATGCTGAAGTCGAAGGAGAGCGACTGCAGCAGCCCGTAGCCGGCGCCCGGCTCGATGCGCAGCCGCTCCCGCACCCCGGCCAGGTAGTTGAGGATCTGCCGGTGTTGGACGGCGACGCCCTTGGGGGTGCCGGTGGAGCCCGAGGTGTAGATGACGTAGGCCAGGTGGTCCGGCCCGGAGACCTCCTCCAGCGGCTCGGGGTCCCGCGGCGCCGGATCGGTGTCCAGCAGCAACGTGGCGCCGTCGTACCCGGGGAAGCGCTCGTGCAGCGCCGTGTCGGTGAGCAGCACCCGCACCCCGGCGTCCGTGACCAGGTGGGCGAGGCGGGCGGGCGGCTGCTCGGGGTCCAGCGGCAGGTAGGCGCCGCCCGCCTTCAGCACGGCGACCAGGGCGACCGCCAGTTCGGGCGACTGCTCCAGGCAGACCGCGACCCGGTCGTCCGGCCCGACGCCGAGCGCCCGCAGCCGCCGGGCGAGGCCGTTGGCGCGCTCGTCCAGCTCCCGGTAGTCGAGGGTGCGGCCCTCGAACTCCAGGGCCGGGCGGTCCGGGTGGGCGCGCGCGGTCGCGGCGAGCAGCGCGGTGAGGGTGTGCCGGCCGTCGGCGGGGTCGGGCAGCGCGGGACCGGCGGCCCAGCGCTCCAGGACGTCCTGCCGCTCGCCGGGGGTGAGCAGCGGCAGCCGGGAGACCGGCCGCTGCGGGTCGGCCACCGCGGCCGTGACCAGCAGCTCGAAGCGTTCGACCAGCCGCTGCACGGTGTCGGCGTCGAACAGGTCGGTGCGGTAGGTGAGCAGCCCGTACAGGCCGCCGTCGGACTTCTCGCGCAGGTAGAAGGCGAGGTCGGTGCGGGTGGTGGCGGCCTCGTGACCGAAGCCCTCGGCGGCCGGCGCGCCGGGGGAGCCCTGCGCGCCGGCGACGCCGCGGTCGCCGTAGTTCTGGAAGGCGAAGCTGACCTGGAAGACGGCGGAGCGGCTGACGTCGCGCTCGATGTCGAGATCGGCCACCATCTGCTCGAACGGCACCTCCTGGTGGGTGTACGCGTCGAGCGTCGTGCCGCGCACCCGGCGGAGCAGTTCGCCGAAGGTCGGGTCGCCCTCCAGCCGCGCCCGGATCGGCAGCATGTTGACGAACAGGCCGACCACGCCCTCCAGTTCGCGGTGCAGGCGGCCGGCGACGGCCGAGCCGATCGCGAAGTCCCGCTGCCCGGCGTGCCGTCCGAGCAGGGCCTGCAGCGCGGCCATCAGCACCATGTACCCGGAGGCGTTCGAGGCGCGCGCCAACGCGGCGACGCCCCGGCTGAGTTCGGGGCTCCAGTGGAACTCGGTGGCGGCGCCCTCGAAGGTCACCACCGGGGGCCGGGGCCGGTCGGTGGGCAGTTCCAGGGCGGGGACGTCGCGCAGTTCCTCGCGCCAGTACGCGCGGGAGCCGGCCAGCGCCTCGCCGGCCAGCCGCTCGCGCTGCCAGTGCGCGTAGTCGCCGAACTGCACCGGCAGCTCCGGCAGCCGGTCGGGCGTGCCGTGGGCGTGCCGGGCGTAGAGCGCGTCGAGTTCGCGGTGCAGCAGGTCGAGCGACCAGCCGTCGCTCACGATGTGGTGCATGACCAGGGCGAGCACGTGCTCGTCCGGGGCGGTGCGCACCAGCAGGGCGCGCAGCAGCGGGCCGGTGGCCAGGTCGAAGGGCTCGGCGACCTGCTCGGCAAGTTCCCGGGCGGCGCGGGCGGCCGGGTCGGGGTCGTCGGTGGCGTCGATGAACTCGGCCGGGCACGGGCCGGGTTCGGCGATCCGGACCTGCGCGGTGCCCTCGGGAGTGGCGGGGAAGGTCATCCGCAGCGCCTCGTGCCGGGCGAGCAGGTCGGCGAGGGCGGCGTCCAGCGCGGTCCGGTCGAGCGGACCGCGCAGCCGGCGGGCCGGGGCGAGGGCCCAGGCGGTGGAGCCGGGGGCGAACTGGTCCATGAACCAGAGCCGTTCCTGGCCGCTGGAGAGCGGCACCTCGGTGCCGGGCAGCCGGGCGGGGACGGTGTTCGCGGGGGCGGGACCGGCGGTGTCCGCGGAGCCGGCCGCGGCGGCGCGCAGCCGCTGGGCCAGCAGGGCGCGCTTGGTCGCGGACAACCCGGTGGCGGGGTCCTGGAGATCGGTCATCGGGTGAGGTCCATTCGGCGCACGTCGGGGCGGTGGGCGCCGGGCCGTCGGGCCGGATCGCCGAGGGGCCGGGCCACCGCGGGGGAGGGGAGGCGAGGGCGCAGGGAGGAAGACGCGGGAGCGGGGTGCGGGAGGCCCGGGGGCGGGCCTCCCGCGGGTCAGCGCAGCTCGCGGACGGCCGCGGCGATGCCGAGCGGGGTCGGGGTGGCGAAGAAGACGTCGAAGTCCAGCTCGACGCCGAGCAGTTCGCGGATCCTGGCGGTGATCTGGATGATCGTCAGGGAGTGTCCGCCGAGCTCGAAGAGGTCCTCCTCGGGCCCGAGGCCGGGCAGCCGCAGCACCTCGGACCAGATCCCGAGCACGGCGCTGAGCACCTCGTCCCGGTCCCGGCCGCCGTCCGGTCCGGCCGCGGCCGGACCGGACGGCACCGGCGGGACGGGCAGCGCGCGCCGGTCCAGTTTGCCGTTGGGCGTCAGCGGCAGCCGCTCCAGCACCAGGAAGCGCTGCGGGACGGCGGCGCCGGGCAGCGAGCGTTGGAGGAAGGCCCGCAGGTCGGCGGGGGAGGGGGCGGCGCTCCCGGCAGCCGGGACGAGGTACCCGGCGACGAACGGCTCCTCGCCGTCCTCCTCGCGGTGCACCGCGGCGGCGGCCTCGGCGAGGTCCGGGTGGGCGAGCAGCGCGGACTCGATCTCGCCCAGCTCTATTCGGTGACCGCGGATCTTGACCTGGTCGTCGAGCCGGCCGAGGAACTCCAGCTCGCCCTCCGGGCTCCACGCGACCAGGTCACCGGTGCGGTAGAGCCGGTCGCCGGGGGCGCCGAACGGGTCGTCGACGAAGCGCTCGGCGGTCAGCTCGGGCCGCCCCAGGTAGCCCTCGGCGAGTCCGTCGCCGCCCAGGTAGAGCTCGCCCGGCACCCCGATCGGCAGCGGCCGGCGCCGGGCGTCCAGGACGTGGGCGCGGGTGTTGGCGATCGGCCGGCCGATCCGGACCGCCTCCGGCGCGGCCGGGAGCTCGGCGCAGGTGGCATAGATGGTGGCCTCGGTCGGCCCGTAGACGTTGAGCATCCGGTCGGTGCCGGCCCGCAGCTGCCGGGCCAGCGGCAGCGGCAGGGCCTCGCCGCCGACCAGGCCGGTCAGCCCGGGCGGCAGCGGTCCGGCGCCGAGCAGGACCCGCCAGCCCGACGGGGTGGCCTGGACGTGGGTGACGCCCTCGCGCTCGACCAGGGCGCGCAGCCCCGGCCCGTCCACGGCCAGGCCGTCGGCGGCCAGCACCAGCCGCCCGCCGGTGGTCAGCGGCAGCAGCAGTTCGAGGGCGGAGATGTCGAAGGACAGCGAGGTGAGGCCGAGCCAGACGTCCTGCGGGCCGGAGCCGAGCCGGTCGGCGAAGGCGGTGAGCAGGTTGACCAGGGCGCGGTGGCCGATCTCCACGCCCTTGGGACGGCCGGTGGAGCCGGAGGTGTAGAGCACGTAGGCGAGCCGGCCCGGGGCGGCCTCCGTCGGTGCGGGAGCGTCCCCGGCCGGCGCCGTCCGCGTGAGGCGGAGCACCGCCGGGGCGGCGGCGGCCACCTCGGGCGCCGGTTCGCGGTCGGCCAGCAGCAGGGCGGCGCCGGAGTCGGCGAGCACGAAGGCCAGTCGCTCGGCCGGGTAGCCGGGGTCCAGCGGCAGGTAGCCGGCGCCCACGGCGTGCACGGCGAGCAGCGCGGCCGGCAGGTCGGCGGTGCGGGCGAGGTGCAGGCCGACCAGGTCGTTCCGCCCGACGCCGGCCGCGGTGAGCGCGCCGGCCAGCCGGTCGGCGCGCCGCAGCAGTTCGCGGTAGGTCAGCCGCTGCTCGCCGGCCACTACGGCGAGCGCGTCCGGGGCGGCGGCGGCCTGCTCCCGGACCAGGTCGAGGACGGTCCGCTCCTTCGGGTAGGCCCGGGAGGTGGCGTTCCACTCGGTGGTGACCAGGCGCTGTTCGTCCGCGTCCAGCAGCGGCAGGTCGCCGAGCGCGGTACCGGGGTCGGCCGTCGCGGCGGCGAGCAGGGTGGTGAAGTGGGCGGCGATCCGCCGGGCGGCGGCCGGGGCGAGGACGGCCGGGTCGTACTGGAGGGAGAACTCGACCGCCTCCGGGTCCGCCACGGCCTGGAGGTGCAGGGTGTTGCGGGCCGCGTGGTGGAAGACCGACCAGTCGACCCGGGTGGTGCTGCCGGGGAAGACCGGGTCGGCGGTGGTGCGGCGGCGGTAGCCGAAGGAGACCGGGGCGAGCCCGGCCCGGGGGGTGAGGCCGGGCACGGCGGTGCCGAACGGCACGGCGCGGTGCTCCGAGACCAGCCGGACCTCGGTGCGCACGGCCTGGGCGTAGTACGTGAACGGGGCGTCAGCGTCGACGCCCGCCGGAGCGTACACCGGCAGCTCGTTGACGAAGGGGCCGACCGCGCCGCGCTGCCCGGGGCGGCGGGTCGAGAAGGGGACGGCGACCGGGACGGCCTCGCCGCCGTAGCGGTGCAGCAGGCCGTGCAGGGCGGAGAGCAGGAACTCGAAGACGGTGACGCCGGCCTGCCGGGCGGCGTCCGCGAGGGCGGCCCGGCCGGGGCCGTCGAGCCGCCAGGCGACGGCCTCGCCGGGGCCCGCGTCGGTGGTGGCCCGCGCGCCGCCGGGCAGCACCGGGGCGGTGGCGGCGGCCCAGCGCGGGCCGTGGAAGGCGGCCGCCGCCTCGGTGGCCGCGGCGTCGGTGGCCGCGGCGTCGAGCGGCCGGGGGGCCTCGGCGGGCGCCGGGCCGGTCGGCGCCTCACCCGCCAGGGCGGCGGCGTACCCGGCGGCCAGGTCGGCGACCAGCACGTCCTTGGAGGTGCCGTCGAACACCGCGTGGTGGGCCACCACCAGCAGTTCGGCGCTCCCGTCCGCCCGCTGGTGCAGGGTGAACCGGGCGAGCGGTCCGGCGGCCAGGTCGAAGGGGAGGGCGAGTTCCTCGGCGAGCCGCTTGGCGAGTGCCTCGCCGCTGTCGGCGGCGGTGTCGAGGACGGTGAGCCCGGGTGCCCGGGCGGCGCGGACCTGGTGGACCACGCCGTCCCGCTCCACCAGGGCCGCCCCGAGCGCGGGGTGCCGGGCGGCGGTCGCGGCGACGGCGCGGGCCAGCGCGCCGGTGTCGATCCGGTCGAAGGCCAGGCGCAGCGCGAGGTGGAAGACCTCGGGGACGTGGGTGAGTCTGCTGGTCAGCCAGATGCCGTGCTGGGCGGGGGAGGCGGGCCCGGTGGCGTCCGTCGCTCTCGCGGGTTCCCCGGCGGCGGAGGCAGGGTCGGGCCGGTGGGGGGAGTCGGACATGCTGTGCTCGATTCGGGAGTCGGAGACGATGCTGCGGGGCACCCGTCCGAGCGGTGGCCGTGGCGGCGCGGACGCGGCACGGCGCGGTCGGACGGCGCGGCTGCCGAAGGGCGGCCGGCCCGCCCCGCGGACCGGTCGGCAGGACGCCGAGGCACGGCCGGACCCGACTCCCAGGTGTCCCCCCTGATGCGTCGGACGCTCCGATCCTCTCCCCCGTTCGAAGATCATTGGCCTGGACCTGCCGTGAGATTTCCACAGACCACATGCCTCGTCAAGGGTTGTCCACGACCTGGCCGGAGCCTGCCGACGGTTCGTCAACTACCTTCCGCCTCCGGGTGGCTGGTCTGCCTTGAGGGGTCCCGGTCAAGGCTGGGTCGCGCGGTCGCGCCGACGGGGGTCGAGCGGGGTCAAGTTGTCTGTACAGCTCGGGGTTCACTGTCCGTCATCGACGCGCCATCGAACCCCCCGTTCCCGTCCATCTGGGACCCCTACACATAACGGGTCTGGACCAAAGCGTCCGACCACCCCCGCTGTGTACAAGGAGTCACCCCCGATGAGTCCGAAGCCCGAACTGTCGCGCCGCACCCTGCTCGGCGGAGCGGCGGCGGCCGCCGCGCTGTCCGCCCTCCCGCTCAGCGTGCGCGAGGCGCTCGCCGCGCCGGCCCGCCCCGGCCGGCTGGCGGACATCCAGCACGTCGTGGTGTTCATGCAGGAGAACCGCGCCTTCGACCACTACTTCGGCACCCTGCCCGGCGTCCGGGGCTTCGGCGACCGCACGGCGGTGCGCGGCGTCAACGGCCGCTCGGTCTTCCACCAGCCCGACCCCAGCCGCAAGGAGGGCTACCTGCTGCCCTTCGCGATGAACGCCGCCCACACCAACGCCTACCAGCAGGGCGCCCCCGCGTTCGGCTTCGTCGACTCGATGAAGGCCTGGAACGACGGCCTCGCCGACGGCTCCGTCACCCGCCGCTCCGGCGGCTGGCTCGGCCAGGGCTACTACGAGAGCGCCGACATGCCCTTCTACCAGGCGCTCGCCTCGGTGTTCACCGCCTGTGACGCCTACTACGCGTCGGTGCAGTGCAACACCAACACCAACCGCGACCACGTCATGACGGGCACCAGCGGCGGCACCGTCCGGGACACCCCGGTCACCGACAACACCGAGATCCCCGGCGGCTACGAGTGGACCACCTACGCCGAGCGCCTGGAGAAGGCCGGCGTCAGCTGGAAGACCTACCAGGCGCTGGACAACTTCGACGACAACGCGCTCGCCTGGTTCGCCCCCTTCGTCAAGGCCAGGCCCGGTGAGCCGCTGTACGAGCGCGGCATGCGCGCCGTCGGCGACCCTGCCAAGAAGAACGACCCCTTCGCGATGGGCGACGCCCTGGTCGAGGCCTTCGCCGCCGACGTCCGGGCCGACGCCCTCCCGCAGGTCTCCTGGATCGTCGCCCCCGCCGCGCTCTCCGAGCACGCCAACTACGCGCCGCCGAACGGCGAGCACCTCACCGCCCGGCTGCTGGCCGCCCTCGCGGCCAAGCCCGAGGTCTGGCAGAAGACCGTCTTCATCCTCAACTACGACGAGCACGGCGGCTTCTTCGACCACCACCTGCCGCCCGTCCCGCCGCTGGCCACCGGACGCGGCAAGTCCACCGTGCCGGTCGACGGCGAGGTCGTCGTCCGGGTGAGCAGGGGCGGCTCCACCTACCACCGGGTGGTGAGCCAGGACGGCAGGTACCGGGTGAAGGCCGCCGACGGCTCGCTCACCTGGTCCGACACCCTGCCGGCCGGCGAGAGCGTCGTCTCCGGCCCCTACCCGATGGGCCTGGGCGTGCGGGTGCCGATGATCGTCGTCTCGCCGTGGACCCGCGGCGGCGTCATCGACTCCACCGTCTACGACCACACCTCGGTGCTGCGCTTCCTGGAGCAGCGCTTCGGCGTCCAGGAGCCCAACATCAGCCCCTGGCGGCGCTCGGTCTGCGGCGACCTCACCAACGTCTTCGACTTCTCCGGCCGCGACCCGCGCTGGCCCGGACTGCCGGACACCAGCGGCAACCGGCAGAAGGTCGTCGACACCGGCAAGCTGCCCGCGCCCACCGTGCCCGATCCGCAGGTCTTCCCGCAGCAGCAGCGCGGCACCCGCGCCGCCCGCCCGGCGCCGTACGACCTGACCGTCAAGCCGCGCCTCAAGGGCGACCGGCTGACGATCGACTTCATCAACCAGGGCAAGCAGGGCGCCGTCCTCGCGGTCTACCCGGAGCCCGGCACCCCGCCGCGCCACTACACCGTCGGCGCCAAGTCCCGGCTCTCCGACGTCTGGACGGTCGGCCCGGACGGCTACGACCTGCGGGTGCACGGCCCCAACGGCGCGCTCTGGCACCTGCGCGGCACCGTCGACGCGCCCTACGAGATCTCGCTGTCCGAGGAGAAGAACGGCAAGGTGCTGGAGGTGGACGTGATCAACCGCTCGCGCACCGCCCAGACCTTCCTGGTCGGCGACCTCGCCTACGGCGACGGCCTGCGCGAGGTCCGGGTCGCGGCCGGCGACGACCGGACCGTCAACGTCGAGGTCGGCCCCGAGGGCTGGTACGACGTCGCCGTCGGCGTCCGCGGCGAGCTGGGCTTCCGCCGCCGGATCGCCGGCCGCTTCCCCTGGGACGGCGAGCACCTGCTCACCGACCCGGCGATGGGCCTGGCCGACCCGCTGACCGTGGACGTCGCGCTCAAGGCCGCCTCCACCACCATCGACGAGGCGATCCTGCTGCCCGGCCGCCCGGCCCGGGTCACCGCCCGCTTCACCGCCACCACCGCGCTCACCGCGCTGGAGGCGCAGCCGGTCGTCCCGTCCGGCTGGACGGTCACCGCCGTCACCGCCGCGCCCGCCTCGCTCGCCGCCGGGGCCGTCGCCACCGCCGAGTGGGACGTCACCCCGCCCGCCCGCCTGCCGGACGGCGCCACCCACCGGGTGCTGGTCACCGCCCGGGCGCAGGCCGGCGACCGCTTCGCCGTCGCCGACGGCGAACTCGCCGCCCGCACCGCTCCGGTGATGGCCGGCCACCTGCTCGGCGAGGACTTCGAGTCGCTGGCCGGCGCGCTCCAGCCGGTCGGCGGGGTGCTCGGCTGGACCGCGCAGGCACCGCAGGGCTGGTCGGTGGTCAACGCCCCGGGCATGCCGCAGGGCACCACCCGCCTCCAGGGCTGGACCTTCCACACCAAGCGCGAGTGGTCCAGCCCGGCCGGGCAGGACCGCGGCAACTTCACCCGGGGCCTGGGCATCCTGGCCGTCGCCGACCCGGACGACTGGGACGACACCGGCTCGCCGTCCAAGAAGGGCGTCTTCGACTCGACCCTCGTCTCGCCCGCCGTGCCCCTCCCGGCCGGCGCCACCACCCTGTACCTGGGCTTCGACTCGCACTACCGCCAGGAGGCCCCGCAGAAGGCCGCGGTCACCGCGGTCTTCGACAACGGCACCGAGACCCGTCTGGTGTTCTACAGCTCCGACGCCACCGGCAACGACAACGCCGGCAGGGACGTCCAGAACACCTTCGTCGCCAAGCAGTTCGCCGTCCCGGCGGGTGCCCGCAGCGTGACCCTCAGGTTCCGGATGTACGACGCCGGGAACAACTGGTTCTGGGCCGTCGACCACATCCGCCTGGACGTCAGGCCCCTCACCGGCTGACGGTCCGCCGCACCGGGGCGGCTCCCCGGAGGGCCCGGGCCGGAAACACGTGTGCCGGCGCACTGTCAACCGTCGCGAACGCGACGCGTGCGCCGGCGCACCGGGCCGGAAAGTCACTGTCCGTATCCGGTCTCCCACCGGTAGGAATGGTGGCCGGCGCGGACCGCCCGCGCCGTGGAGAGGAGCCGCTCCGTGTCCCGTCCCCGTGCCGTCGCCCTGGCCCTCGGCTGCGCCGCCGCCGCGCTGACCCTGACCGCGACCACCGCGCACGCCGCGCCCGGCGACACCCAGAACGTCTGCAGCAGCCAGCTCACCCCCGCCGGCTGGGTGGACGTCCAGTGGTGGAACGACATCAGCTGCTCGTCGACCTTCAGCCCCAACAAGAAGCAGATCAAGCAGGCCGCCGGGCTGCCGGTCGGCACCACGTTGAACGTCTGTTCCTCCGCGCTCCCGCCGGCCGGCTGGGTGCAGCTGTCCGCGTTCTACAACAGCAGCTGCCAGTACGCCGCCGTCCCGAACTTCAACAACAACTCCTGGCAGATCAAGCGCGTCTCCTGACGCCCCGCCGCCTCCCGGGCGGCCGCCGACGGCCCGCCGGTCCCGCACCGGTGGGCCGTCGGCGCGTCCCGCACCCCGGGTCGGCACACTGGTCGCACCCTGTCCGCCGCCCGCCCCGGGAGACCACCGCCATGCACCAGCGCCTGCTGCGCCTCACCGGCGCCGCCACCGCCGTCTACGGACTCGCCGTCGCCCGGCGGCCGGCCCTGCTCGCCCGCCCCTCCGGGCTCACCGCGCCCGACGGCACGGTGCCGGCCCCGGTCGCCGCCTGCCTGCGCCCGCTCGCCCTGCGGGACGCCGCCTGCGGCCTGGCCATGGCCCTCGCCCCGAACGACGCCGCGCTGCGCACCGCCACCGCCGTCCGGATCGCCTCCGACCTCGGTGACGCCGCCCTGCTCGCCACCGCCCTCCCGGCCCGGCGGCACCGGGTGATGGCGGTCGCCGTCTCGGTCGGCTGGGGAGCGCTCTCGGTGGCCGGACTGCTGGCGCGGCCGCGAGGTCTCTCCGCCGGTCAAGTCTCTTGACGGTCGAGAGATATGATCCGGGCTGTCCGCCACCCCGCCGCAGCCCGGAGGGCGCCCCGCCATGCCCGCTGACCGTCCCGCCGCCTCCGCCGCCTCCGCCGACCCCGCCGTCCCGCCCGCCGCCTCCGCCCGGCGCCGCCGCGCCCGGCTGCTCGTCCCGCTCGCCCTGCTGATCGTCTGGCTCGGCCTCGGCGGCGCCTTCGGCTCCTACGCCGGGCGGCTCGGCGAGGTCGCCACCAACGACCGGGCCGCCTTCCTGCCCCGCAGCGCCGAATCCACCGAGGCCGCCCGGCTCGGCGCGGACTTCCGGGCCGGGGACGCCCTGCCCGTCATCGTCGTCTGGGAGAGCCGCACCGGCCCCCTCGACGACACCCGCCGCGCGGCCGCCGCCCAGGCCCTGCACGACGCCGCCGCGCTGCCCGGCGCCACCGGACGCGTCTCGCCCGCGCTGCCCTCCGCCGACGGCCTCGCCGTGCAGGGCGTCGTGCACCTGCGCGCCGACCTCGGCCGCGGGACCGGCGACACCGTGCGCGCCGTCCGCGCACTCGCCGAACGCGTCCCCGGCACCACCGTCGGCGTGGCCGGACCCGCCGCCATCCTGGCCGACCTCGGCGGCGCCTTCGCCGGCATCGACGGCCTGCTGCTCGGCGTGGCGCTCGGCGTGGTCCTGCTGATCCTGCTCGCCGTCTACCGCGCCGTCCTGCTGCCCCTGCTGGTCATCCTCGGCGCCGTCTTCGCCCTCGGCATCGCCTGCGCGCTGGTCTACCTGCTCGCCGACCACGGCCTGGTCACCGTCGACGGCCAGGTCCAGGGCCTGCTGTCGATCCTGGTCATCGGCGCCGCCACCGACTACGGCCTGCTGCTCTCCGCCCGCTTCCGCGAGGAACTGCACCTGCACGGCGACCGGTTCGCCGCGATGCGCACCGCCTGGCGGCAGTCCGTCGAGCCGGTCACCGCCTCCGGCGCCACCGTCGCGCTCGGCCTGCTGGTGCTGCTGCTCTCCGACCTCACCAACAACCGGGCGCTCGGCCCGGTCGGCGCCATCGGCATCGGCTGCGCCGTGCTCTCCGCGCTGACCTTCCTGCCCGCCGCCCTGGTGCTGGCCGGGCGCGCCGCCTACTGGCCGGCCCGGCCGGCCGCCGACGGCCGGGCCCCGGTGCACGCGGTCTGGACCAGGGTCGCGGCGCTGGTCGCCCGCCGCCCGCGCGCCCTGTGGGCGGCGAGCCTCGCCGTGCTGACGGCGCTGGCCGCCCTCGCCCCCGCCCTGGACGCCGGCGGCGTGCCGCAGAGCGAACTGTTCGTCAAGGCCCAGCCCTCGGTGGCGGGCCAGCGGCTGCTCTCCGCGCACTTCCCCGGCGGCAGCGGCAACCCGGCCGTGGTGATCGCCTCCGCCGGCCGCGCGGAGGCCGTCACCGCCGCGGCCGCCGCCGTACCCGGGGTGGCCGGTGTGCGCGCCACCACCGCGGGGGCGCCGGGCGGCGCGCCGCTGGTCGCCGACGGCCGGGTCCGGCTGGAGGCGACGCTCACCGACCCGGCCGACAGCGACGAGGCGATCGCCACCGTGCACCGGCTGCGGCAGGCGGTGCACGCCGTCCCCGACGCGCAGGCGCTGGTCGGCGGCTACACCGCGCAGCAGGACGACACCCGCACCACCGCCGCGCACGACCGCACCCTCATCACCCCGGTCGTGCTGCTGTGCGTGCTCGCCGTCCTCGTCCTGCTGCTGCGCTCGCTGCTCGCGCCGGTGCTGCTGGCCGCGACGGTCGCGCTCTCCTACCTGGCGACGCTCGGCGTGAGCGCGGTGGTCTTCCCGCACGTGTTCGGGTTCTCCGCCGTGGACCCCTCGGTGCCGCTCTACGGGTACGTGTTCCTGGTCGCGCTCGGCGTCGACTACAACATCTTCCTGATGACCAGGGTCCGCGAGGAGGCACTGCGCTCCGGCACCCGGGAGGGGGTGCTGCGCGGGCTCACCGCGACCGG
Organism: Kitasatospora sp. NPDC015120; assembly: GCF_043080305.1. Taxonomy (NCBI): domain Bacteria; kingdom Bacillati; phylum Actinomycetota; class Actinomycetes; order Kitasatosporales; family Streptomycetaceae; genus Kitasatospora; species Kitasatospora sp. NPDC015120. The sequence continues at coordinate 511,634 of NZ_JBIBVJ010000003.1, forward strand.
CGGGGTGATCACCTCGGCGGGCGTGGTGCTCGCCGCGACCTTCGCCGCGCTCGGGGTGATCCCGCTGGCCTTCCTCGCCCAGATCGCCTTCATCGTGGCCTTCGGCGTGCTGCTGGACACCCTGCTGGTGCGCTCGCTGCTGGTGCCGGCGCTGGTCCGGGACCTCGGCGACCGGGTCTGGTGGCCGGCCCGTACCGGCCGCGCGCCGGCCGGGCGGACGGCTCCCGCCCCGGCGGATCCGCAGCCGTCCGGAGAACCGGTCGGCCCGGGGGTGTGAGCCCGGGCGGCACCGTTAGGCTGAACGGGTTGGCCCGACGTCGTACGCAACCGGAGAACACGCCTTGGCGGAGCAGGGGGAGCAGCAGAGCTCACACGGCACACCGGAGCTCGGCCGGCTGCTGCAGGACCTCGCCTCGGAGATGAACCTGCTCGGCCACGGTTTCGCCGCCGCCAGCGGCCTGCACACCACCGACGTGCAGGCCCTGCTCGCGATCATGCGCGCCGGGGACGCCACCGCGGCGTCCCCGGGCATCACCCCCGGGCGGCTGGGCGAGGAGCTCAACCTCTCCTCGGGTGCCGTCACCGCGGTGCTGGACCGCCTGGAGCGGGCCGGGCACATCCGCCGCACCCGTGACGCGGCGGACCGCCGGCTGGTCCTGGTGCACTACCTCCCCGGCGCCGGCCGGATGGCGGCCGAGTGGTTCGCCCCGGTCGCCCGCCGCACCGAGGTGGTCCGCGCCGAGTTCACGCCCGGTGAGCTCGCCGCCGTGGCCCGCTTCCTCGGCCGGATGACCGGCGAGCTGGAGGAGCTGCGCCACTCACGCTGAGCCGCCCGCCGGCCCGTCCCGGGGCTCGCGGGCGGCCTGCTCGGTGATCCGCCGGGCCATCCCGCCGAACACCACGGCGTGGAACGGCGCCACCGCCCACCAGTACGCGTGCCCGGCCAGCCCGCGCGGGTGGAACAGTGCCCGCTGCCGGTAGCGGCTGCCGCCCGCGCCGTCCGGTGCGACCGTGAGCTCCAGCCAGGCCGGCCCCGGCAGCCGCATCTCCGCGCGCAACCGCAGCAGCCGCCCCGGTTCGATCTCCTCCACCCGCCAGAAGTCGAGCGACTCGCCGACCCGCAGCCGCGCCGGGTCCCGCCGCCCCCGGCGCAGCCCCACCCCGCCGACCAGCCGGTCGACCCAGCCGCGCACGGCCCAGCCGAGCGGGAAGGAGTACCAGCCGTTCTCCCCGCCGATCCCCTCCACGACCCGCCACAGCGCCGCCGGAGCGGCGTCCACCCGCAGCTCCCTGACGTCCTGGTAGAGGCTTCCGCCGGCCCAGTCCGGGTCGGTCGGCAGCGGGTCGCTCGGGGCGCCGGGCAGCGAGGCGGAGGACCAGCGGGTGGCGACGTCCGCGTCCCGGATCCGGCGCAGCGCGAGCCCGACCGCCTCGTCGAAGCCGACCATGCCGCCCGGGGGCGGCGGCAGGTACCGGTCGAGGTCGTGCTCGCCGCGGACCACCTCGTGGCGCAGCGACTCCACCAGCGGCCGGGCGATCGAGCCCGGCACCGGCGTCACCAGGCCGACCCAGAGGCTGGAGAGCCGGGGGGTGAGGACGGGGACGGCGAGGATCAGCCGGCGCGGCAGCCCGGCCACCGCCGCGTAGCGCTCCATCATCCGCCGGTAGGTCAGCACCTGGGGCCCGCCGATGTCGAAGGCGCGGTTCACCTCGGGCGGCAGCCCGGCGGCCCCGACCAGCAGCCGCAGCACGTCCCGCACGGCGATCGGCTGGATCCGGGTCTCCACCCAGCGCGGGGTCACCATCACGGGGAGGCGCTCGGTGAGGTACCGGAGCATCTCGAAGGAGGCCGACCCCGAGCCGATGATCACCGCGGCCCGCAGTTCGGCGGTCGGCACGCCGCCGGCCCGCAGCACCCGCCCGACCTCGACCCGCGAGCGCAGGTGCGGCGAGAGCTTCCCGGCCGGTACCCCGGCGGGCGCGAGTCCGCCCAGGTAGACGATCCGGCGCACCCCGGCCTCGGCCGCCGCCCGCCCGAAGGCCTCGGCGGCGGCCCGGTCGGTGGCCTCGAAGCCGGGGCCGGTGCCGAGCGCGTGCACCAGGTAGTAGGCGATGTCGATCCCGGCGAAGGCGCCGGCCAGGCTCGGCGGGCGGGTGACGTCACCGGCGACGGCCTCGACCCGCCCGCGCCAGGGGTGGTCCCGCAGCCGGTCCGGATCGCGGACCAGGCACCGCACGGTGTGCCCGGCGTCCAGCAGCTCCGGCACCAGCCGGCCGCCGATGTAGCCGGTGGCCCCGGTGACCAGGCAGCGCAGCGGGCCGGCGGGGGTGAGAGGGGCGGGGTCGGTCACGGTGGCTCCCGGGCGGCGGTCTGCGGCTGGTCGCCACGATGATCTCCGCAGTGCGGCCGGCCCGCACCGGGGCGGCCGGGGACTCGCCCGTCCGGCCCAGGGCGGGACGGGCGCGCCCGGCTTCCCCCGCAGGACCGCGGGCCGGGCGTCGCGGCCGTCGCGGCGGTCACGGCCGCTCACGGCAGGGCTCCTCCCCTCCTCCCGGCGTCGCCCGTTCGGCGCAGCGCGGTCGGGCCGGGTGGCGGGGTGCGTGCGGAGGGCGCACGGGCGGGGTGGCCGGGCGCGGTCCGGGGAGGCGGCGGGTGGAGGCCGGGGGTGCGGCGGGTAGGCGGCGGGTAGGGCCGGAGGGGTCCTTGGTCCCGTCGGTTCAGCCCCTTGGCCCCTGGCGGAGCGCCCGGCCGGGGGAGATGCTCCTGGTACAGCCGATCGGACGACAGGGGTCCGGTCGGACCACGCCTGCGGACGAGGTGAACCGGCGTGCGGCATGCCACCGTCGAATCAGTGATGACCAGTCCCGTGGTCCAGGTCGCCCCCCAGACCGGCTTCCGGGAGATCGTCGCGCTGCTGGCCGAGTACGACATCACCGCCGTGCCGGTGGTGGACGGCGACGGCCGCCCGCTCGGCATCGTCTCGGAGGCGGACCTGCTGCTCACCCTGGCCGCCCAGGAGGACCACGGGAGCCACATGCCGCCGCCGGAGCTCCCCCGGACCGGCCCGGGCGGCGCGGTGACCGCCGCCGATCTGATGACCGGGCCGGTGGTGTGCACCACCCCGGACGCCAGCGTGGTCGTGGCGGCCCGGATGATGAGCCGGCACGGCGTGAAGCGGCTGCCGGTGCTGGACCCGGACGGCCGGGTGTTCGGCATGGTCAGCCGCGGTGACCTGCTGCGGGTCTTCCTGCGCGAGGACCGGGTGATCCGCCGGGAGATCGTGGAGGAGGTGCTCGGCCGGATCGAGGGGGTGAGCCCCGCCGAGGTGGGCGTCGAGGTCGACCAGGGGCGGGTGGTGCTCAGCGGCACCGTGCCCGAGCCGCATCTCGTCCCGATCGTGCTGAACCTCTGCCGTTCGGTGGACGGTGTGGTGTCGGTGACCGACCGGATGAGCGCCGACAACTTCGGCGGCCTGGGGCCGGAGAGCGGTTCCCCGGCCGGACCGGGGGAGGCGCGCGACGGTGACGCGCGCGGGAACGACACGCCCGCGCCGATCGGCTGATCCCGCGCGCCCGCGCGGTGCGCAGCCGGCTCCCGCGCGTCGGGCCGGCTTCCGCGCCGTTCGGCCGGGTGTCCGGCGGACCCGGAGCGTCCGCTTCGAATAGTGCGCTGTGTACCGGGTATCTCACCCAGCGTGTGCGGCGGTAGCGGGCCGTCGCGCCGCCGGGTACCGGGGAGGCAGCCGTGGCCGTCGTGTTCGACGCGGACTTCACATCGACCAGCCAGTGGGTCGCGGGGCGCAGCAGCGCCTATCCGCGGATGGGGCCGACCAACCGGGGCGACCACAAACTCGACTTCCTCAGCCGCGCCTACTGCCCCGACGGCCTGTTCACCGCGACCCGGCGGCAGGGCGGCGAGCTGTGGACGTGCAGCCTGCTCACCACCGAGGGCAGCCCGGAGGGCTTCCAGGTCCGCACCGGCGACACCCTCAGCGCACGGGTCACCCTGCCCGTCGAGGTGGGCGCCTGGCCGGCGATCTGGACGTGGCGGGACGGCGGCAACGAGATCGACGTGTTCGAGTACCACCCCGACAATCCGGACCTGCTGGAGATCTCCAACCACGTCCGGGGCGGCTACCGGTACTGGCACGGGGCCGACGCGGGCATAGCCCCCGGCGCGACCTTCGGCCTGCGGACCGTCTTCGGCGCGCACTCGGTGGACTGGTTCGTCGACGGCACCCTCGTGCACGCCGACCGCCGCGGGGTCGGCAGCGGCTGGCACGCGTACCTGATCGTCAATCTCTCGGTCTCGGACGGCACCTACCACGCCCGGCCGCCGGCCTTCGGGCCGGACCGGCTCGGCTGGACCTGCCACAGCCTGCGGGTCGAGCGCGGGGGCACGGGCAGCGGGACGCCGCGGCGTCCGTGAGGCGGCGTCCGTGGGGCGGCGTCCGTGGGGCGGTGCCCACAGGGTGCCGTGCCCGTTCGTGCGGTGCCCGTGATCAGGATCCGGGCGGGAACATCGCGGTGATCAGGCGGCGCGGCCCCGAGCGCTGGAACCAGAGCACCCGGCGGTACGGGCCGATGTGGGCGGGGTGCGTGACGTAGAGGTCGTCGTGCGGCGCGGACTCGTTACCGGGCGCGAGCGCGGCGTCCACGGCGTCGGCGGCGATGGAGCGCAGCAGCGCGTGCGCGGTCGTCGCCGCCGCGGCGGGCACGATGGCCAGTGCGGTGAGTTCGAACCAGAGCGCCGTGGAGACGTAGGCGATGGGGGAGTGACCGAGGGCGGGGTGGGGGCGGTGGTCCTGGTAGCGGAGCAGTACCCCGGCCGCGACGAGGCGCTCGCGGTCGTCGGCCGGCGGGTGGTGGTTCATGGGGCGAACGCTACCCGGCCCGGTCCGGGCGGGTCCGGTGCCCGGGGCTTTCCGGCCCGGGCCGGCGTCGGCCCGCGTGTGCCGCCGTCGTCCCGGGGACGCCGGCCCCCGGCGCGGCTCGCTTCCTGACGCCGCTCCGACGGGCACGGGCGCACGATGGTGATGAGGCGCCGATCGCCGTGGTGCGGGCCGGCCGTCACGGCCGCTGCCCGCTCGCCGGGGTGGTGAGGAGGTCGTGATGACGTACTGGAACGACCATGGCTACGGCCATGGGTTCGGGGGGTGGGGCCTCGGGCTGATGGCGCTGGGGCTGCTGCTGGTGCTGCTCGCGCTGGGGGCCGTCGTGGCGGTCCTGGTCCGGCAGTCGCGGTCGGCCGCGCCGCCGTCCAAGGGCGCGTGGGCCGCCGGTCCGTCGGGGCCGGCCGGGCCGGCGGGCGGGGCGCCTCCGGTGCCGTTGCCCGAGCAGGTCCTCGCGGAGCGGTTCGCGCGCGGTGAGATCGATGCGGAGGAGTTCCGGCACCGCCTGGAGGTCCTGCGGGAGGCGCGCGGCGGGCCGGGCGGTGCGCCAGGCGGCGGTCCACCACCGGTTCCGCCCGCGCCGCCCCGGCCGCCCGGGGAGCCGGCCGGATGATTCCCGGGCCCCGCCGCGCACCTGCGCGACGGGGCCCGGCGAGCGCGCTGAGGTCGACAAGTCGACCGGTCGCCCCCTCGACCGCCTCCCGGCGGTTTCCGGCTACTCGACGACGAGCTCGACCGGGATGTTGCCCCGGGTGGCGTTGGAGTACGGGCACACCTCGTGCGCCTTCTTGACCAGCAGCTCGCCGGTCTCGCCCGCGAGGGAGTCGGGCAGCTCGACCCGCAGCACCACGGCCAGGCCGAAGCCCTCGCCGTCCCGGCCGATGGACACCTCGGCGGTCACCGACACGTCGCCGGTGTCCACCTTCGCCTGCCGGCCGACCAGACCCAGCGCGCTGGCGAAGCAGGCGGCGTAGCCGGCCGCGAAGAGCTGCTCCGGGTTGGTGCCCTGCCCGCTGCCGCCGAGGCCGGGGGGCATCGCCAGGGCGAGGTCCAGCTGACCGTCGGAGCTGACGGCGCGGCCCTCCCGGCCGTTGGCGGTGGCGACTGCGGTGTAGAGCGCGTCCATGTCCGTTCCCTTCCGTCCTGCGGTGCGACGTCTCGGGGCGGCGGTCCGGCGGACCGCCTGCCGCAGACAAGTAGAGCACGCAATTCAGTTGCGCACAACTCAATGGCGCATCCGTCGTCGCTACCATGGAGCCATGACCGCCACGACCGAGCTTCCCGAGCCGCCCGACCTGCCGGACCTGCCCGACGACGCCGATCTGCTCCGTCTGGACCGGCAGATCTGCTTCTCGCTGAACGCCGCCTCCCGGGCCTTCGGGAGCGTCTACCGGGTGCTGCTGAAGGACCTCGGCCTGACCTACCCGCAGTACCTGGTCATGCTGGTCCTCTGGGAGCACGGCGACCTGCCGGTCAAGCGGATCGGCGAGCACCTCCGGCTCGACTCGGGCACCCTCTCCCCGCTCCTCAAGCGGCTGGAGGCGGCCGGTCTGGTGCGCCGCGAGCGCAGCCCCGAGGACGAGCGCTCGGTCACCGTCAGCCTCACCGGCGAAGGCTCCGCCCTGCGCGAGCGGGCCGGCCGGGTGCCCCGCCGGCTGCTCGCCGCCACCGGCCTCCCCGTCGAGGAAATGGCCGCGCTGCGCGCCCTGCTGGAGCAGGTCACCCTCGCGCTCGACGCCGCCGTGCCCGGGCTCGCCGAGGAGGGGTGAGCCGCCGCGGTGCGGGGGGTGCCGGCCGCTGCTCGGCCCGCGGCGCGCCGGTCGCTCAGCCCCCGGCCTGCTGCCAGGGGCCGAAGGGGCTGTCGGCTCCGGGATCGGTCTGCCGCGCGGTGCGCAGGACGGCATCCGGCCCGAGGGCCAGGACGACGCGGCGGCCGGCGGCGTCGAGCACCACGGTCGGCGCGCCGACGATCAGCCGGCCGAGGTCGGACCACTGCGCCCCCGAGCCCCGCTGGGGTGCCGGCCGCGACGCCAGGCTGACCCCGCCGGCGTCGTTGCGGATGACCACGGTCGTCCGGCCGTCGGTCCCGGTCACCGAGGCCACGCCCTCCAGGCCCGCCGGGCCGCCCATCGACTCGGGCGTGGTGGTCCAGGAACCGTTCGGCCGTACGGAGCGGGTGACGACCTGTCCGGTGCCGGCCTGGTGGAAGTAGAGCTCCAGCCGGCCGTCGGCGGCGCGGCCCGCGGTCACCGGTCCGGCCGGGGCGGGGCCGAGGAAGGCGGCGTCCCGGACGAAGGGGCCGCCGGGTGCCGACTGCCGCCAGTGCCCGATGCCGTCGCTGGTCGGCGCGAACAGCTCGACCCGGCCGTCGGCGGCGAGGACGGCGGCCAGGCCGTCCCGCACCCGGGTGCCGCCGAGATCGGCCCAGCCGGCCGGCCAGCCGCCGTCCGGCAGTTGGCCCAGTGCACTGACGCCGCCGCCCGCGTTGCGGACGAAGACGGTCAGCCGCCCGTCACCGCCGAGGACCGGGACGGGACTGCCGACGAACCCCGGGGTGGCGGGGTCGGGGTTGCCGAGCGCCGTCCATGCGCCCCAGCTGCCCGGGGCGGTCTGGGCGACGGTGACGATCCGGTCGTCGCCGAGCCGGACGCCGAACAGGTGGAGCAGCCCGGCGGAGTCCCGCACCACGCCGAGCCCCGCCGCGAGGCCCTCGCCGCCGGGGACGGGCACCGGCCCGCTCCACTCGCCGCCCGGCTCGGACTCGCGCCAGACCTGCACCCGGCTGTCGAGCACCGCGAAGGCGTTCAGCGCGCCGCCGGCGTCCTGGGCCGCCCAGGCGGTTCCGTTCGACCAGCGCGGATACTGACGGGCCGGGAAGTCCGCGTAGAAATGCGCCTCGTCCGGATCCGGCAGGGGATCGTAGGTGCCGGAATACCATCCGCCGCCACTCGCGGAGCGCTTCGGGCCCAGATAGGCGAGAAAGGTCTTCTTCTTCTCCTTGGCGGTGCTCGCGGGAAGATTCGGCGGGTCCATCCGGACGTTGTAGTCGCGGTAGTTCCGGAGCATCACCCGCCCGTTTCCGTCCGGTCCGTGATATCCGAGCGCGGCCTTTCCGGCGAATCGCGCGGCGGCGATGTGATCATTGTGGTCGGCCGGATTGAGCGGGTCCCGGCTGTACCCGTACGGCACGCGCGGGTCCTGGGCGCGCAGCACGGTCGGACGGAACCGCTCCATCAGTTCGGTGAGCGTGCCGACGAGTTCGTCGTGGGTGTAGTCCTGGTTCGCGTACGCGGGGTCGCACTCCCCGTCCGCCGGGAGGCTCCCGAGCGTGGCCTGGTGGGACGGCCCGCCGGGGCCTTCGTTGAACAGGGCGTCGAGGGTGGCCCGGGTGCCGCCGTCGGACTGGTTCGCGGGGTAGTTCGCATCGCCGCCCTCGTGCAGCCTGAGGAACACCAGCTTGATCTGCGGAGCCTGGTCCAGGGTGTCCACCTGGACGATCTTTCCGTTGTCCAGCCGTAGTGCGGCGGTGTTCCAGGTGGGGTCGGTGACGCCGGCCATCCGGGCGTGCGCGGCCCGGGCGCCGGTGTCCCGGCTCTCCGAGTAGGCGCACGGGCCGGGGAACGGGGTGCCGGTCGTCTCGCCGCCGGTCAGGTAGACGGTGACGGACGGCGCCGCGTACTGCCGGCTGAGGTCCGGGTTCATGAAGAGGAGGTCGTCGTCCTGGTGCGCGACGATCTGCAGGAACGATTCGGCGCCCGTGCTGGCGGGTGCGACGGCTGCGGCGGGTCCGACGAGTTCCTTCGGGGTGGCGCCGATGTGCAGCTGGGGCGCGGCCAGGGTGGCCGCGAGTACCGCCCCCATGGCTTTCGGAAACTGCATGCGCCCCCCGGTCTCCTCGTCCCCGAGCAGGAGATCGGTGGTATCGCCCGTCGGCCCGGAACGGACTATTCCCAAGGCGATCGGCCGACGTCAAATCCCTGGTGGCGAACCCCGCCGATCGTCGGGGGTACGGGTCGGGCGCGGGGCGACAAAAAGTCCCTCACTCCTCAAACGATGCAGAGCGGTCAAGAGGTGGGATACCGGTGCAATGCGGACATTCGATCAAGGAATCATTCCGCCGGGAGATCCGTGTGCGGACGTTCCCGCCGCCCGCGGGCGCGATTGGTGGGCGAGGGGAATTGCCTTTTCCGTGGCCGGCCGGGGCCCGGTGATCGGGCAGCCACGGGCATGCCGACGCCCGGCCGGGTTCGTCCCGGCCGGGCGTTCGGAGGGGGAGCCGGTGGTCGTCGGCAGGCCGGCGTCAGCCGGCGGCCCGCTCGTTCAGGCAGAGGATGTTGCCCTCGCTGTCCTTGAACCAGGCGGCGCGCATGCCCTCGGCCTCCGCGACGCCGTCGACGGTCTTCAGCCCGGGCACGTCGTAGTCCTCGAACACCACGCCTCTGCCGCGCAGCGCGGCCATCTCGGCGTCCAGGTCCGGGACCTTGAAGCTGGCCAGGGTGTGGGCGGCCTGGCCTCCGCTGGGAGTCTCGTAGATGCCGAACTCGGTGCCTCCGCACTCGAAGGTCAAGTCACCCTCCGGGCCGGTGTCGGTGAGCTTGAGGCCGAGGGTGTCGGTGTAGAAGTTCTTCGCCCGGGCCAGGTCGGCGGCAGGGATGATCGCCACCAGGGGTGCGTCTCCAAGCATGCTGATCGCCTCCTTGTCCCTCCAGCCTAGGTACCTCCGGCCGGGGGTGGCCATGCGGGACGCCCGGCGGACGGCGGGCATGGCCCGGTGTGTCCGGCGGGCGACGGGGCGTCACGCCGGGGGCGGGGCCGCCGTCCGCCGTGCGGGCCGCACGGAGCGGGTCGGCGGTCCGGGCACAGGGCTGCGGACCCGTGCCCGGCCGTGCTCCCCGACGCACGAGCCCCGCGCCCGCCGGTCCGTCCCGGGCCGGTTGCGCCGATTACGCCGGTTCCGCCGGTTCCGCCGTCACCAGGCGTCGGGTATGCGCTCCAGGACGCCGCCCGCGAAGACGTCGTACAGCGGCAGGGTCTCCAGGTGGACGTAGCCGATGTGACAGTCGCAGACCGGCAGAGGACAGGGGCGAGGACCGAGCCGGGGCCGGTAGGAACCGTCGTAGAGGTTGCCGAGTTCCTCGCGGACGAAGTGGCAGCGGCGGACGGTGCCGTCGCCGTCGACCGACAGCACCGACGCACCGGTGCGGCACGGGCGGCCGGCGCTGGGGTGGGCGTGGCGGCTGAAGCCGAAGTGCGGGTCGAGGGCGGTCCAGTCGGCCGCCTCCGCGTCGGTGTAGGTCCGGCCCTCGGCGGCGTTGATCCAGAGGTAGACCGCCGGGGACAGCTCGGCACGCAGCCGCCGGGCCGCCGCCAGGTGCTCCGGCCGGCCGACCACTCCGATGCTGTACCGCACGCCCAGGGCGTCGAGCTCGCGGCACTTGGCGAGGAAGCGGTCGTGACCGACCTGGCCGGGGTGGTAGGTGACCCAGAGCGCCAGGGAGCCGAGGTCCGCCTCGGCCAGCCAGCCGGTGCGGCAGCTGAGGTTGGTCTGGACGGCGACCCGGCGGACGTGCGGCAGCCGGCTCAGCTCGACCATGGCGCGCCGGTACCAGGACCGCACCAGTCCCTCGCCCCAGGGGGTGAACAGCACCGAGAGGGTGTCGCCGGTGCCGGCGCGGCCGGACACCCAGCCGGTGAACCGCTCCAGCGCGGCCCGGTCGGCGCGCAGCTGTTCGGGGGTGTCGCGCCGCTTGGCGAACGGGCAGTACGGGCAGTCGTAGTCGCAGGAGGCCAGCGGGCCCCGGTAGAGGATGCTGAGGTCGAGGGGCTGCTCGGGCGCGAGGCCGCAGGCCGAGGCGGCGAGGCCGTCGGCGGCCGGGCCGTGGGTGGCCCGGCCGTGGGTGGCGGCCGGTCCGGCGGAGGGCATGCCGAGGAAGGTCATTTCGCCTCGTATTCGGCCATCAGCGTGCGCACCTCGGGCGAGAACAGCATCGGCCCGACGGCGTCCGAGTGCGCCAGCCCCTCGGAGGAGAGCCGCAGCCGTCCGGCGCCGCTCGCCCCGTCGGCGCCGTCCGTGCCGTCGGCGCCTTCCGCGAGCCAGCCGCGGGCCGTGAACGCCGCCAGTTCGGCCGGGAAGTCCTCGGCCGGCGTGCTGCCGAAGCGGGCCCGGTACTCGGCGAGCGCGACGCCCTCGGCCTGGAGCAGCGACTGCACGAGGTGCCTCCGGCGCGCCTCGGCCGGGGTCATCGCCCGGCCGACCACCGCGCGGTCGAACGTCTCGGTGGCCACGTAGTCGTCGATGATCCGGCGCACCTCGGTGGCGTCCACCGCGTAGTCGAAGGAGTAGTGCAGCCGGGAGGTGTAGGAGCGGGCGCCGCAGCCGAGGCCGACCATGCCGTCGGTCTGGCAGGCGTACTCGCTCACCCCGGCCTGCGGGGCGGACGCCCGGCGGAACATCCGCATCGACACCTGCTCGTAGCCGTGGGCGAGCAGGTGGTCGCGGCCGCTCCGGTAGAGCGCGAGCCGGCGGGCGTCCCACTGGGCCGGGCTCTCCGCCTCCCCGCGCCGGGCGAGGCCGGTCAGCGGGCGCACGTAGAGCGGGTAGAGGTACAGCTCCTCGGGCTGCCAGGCCAGCGCGGCGTCCAGCGAGTGCAGCCAACTGGCCTCGGTCTGGCCGTCGATGCCGTAGATGAGGTCGATGTTGAGGACCGGGAAACCGGCGGCACGGATCCGGTCCAGCGCGGCCTCGACGTCGGCGCGCTTCTGCGGGCGGACCGCCGAGCGGGCCTCCGCGTCGACGAAGGACTGCACGCCGAGGCTCAGCCGGGTGGTGCCCCGCTCGGCGAGCACCGCGAGGCGGTCGGCGGTGGCGGTGGCGGGGGAGGCCTCGACCGACAGCGGGACCGCCCGGAGGTCGGCGCCCATCCGGTGCTCGGCGATGTCGCAGAGCCGCTCCAGCTCGGCCGCGCTGAGGTACGTGGGGGTGCCGCCGCCGAACGCGGCGAGCGCGAACCGGGCACCCTCGTCGAGCGCCGCCCGCACGGCGCCCGCCTGCCGGTCCAGGGCGTCCAGGTAGGCCGTGGTCAGGCCGTCCGGGCCGCCGATCCGGGTGAACAGGTTGCAGAAGCCGCAGCGCACCTCGCAGAACGGGATGTGCAGGTAGAGCGAGAGCGCGTGCTGCGGTTCGCCCGCCCACAGCTCGCGCAGCGCGGGGCGGTCCGGCAGCTCGCGGTACGCGGTCTTGTGGGGGTAGGCGTAGACGTACGACTGGTACGGGGGCGCGTACGGCGGGTCGTCCGGCCGTGCGGGTGCGGGTGCGGGTGCGGGTGTGGATGCGGGCGCGGGCGCCGGGGCGGTGGTCATGCGGTCTCCTCGGCGGGCGTGGCGGAGGTCGTGGCGGACGGCCGGGTGCTCACGGGGAGCGTGAAGTGGGCGTACGGCACCGTCCAGACCACCTCGTGGCCGATCCGGTGGCCGGTGTAGCCGTCCTCCCCGTAGGCCGTGCCGTGGTCCGAGCAGACGACGGCGAAGCACGGCCGGCGGGCGCTCATCGCCGCGAACAGCCGGCCGATGTGGGCGTCCACGTACTCCAGGGCGGCGGCGTGGCTGGCCCGGCTGTCGCCGTGCTCGCGGGTCGCACCGGGCAGGTGGAACCAGTTCGGCTGGTGCAGGGCCGAGACGTTGACGAAGAGGAAGAGCGGCTGCTCGGCGGGCTGCTCGGCGGCGACCTGCTCGGCCCTGGCGACCTGCTCCTCGAAGGAGGTCGGCGAGGGCACGCCCATCTCCGGCGACCAGTGGCTCTCCTGGAAGAGCCCGGGCAGCACCGAGCCCAGCGGGCCCTGCTTGTTGAAGAAGCCGACGCCGCCGATGCAGACCGTGCGGTAGCCGACGGCGGCGAGCGCGCCCGGCAGGTCCGGGGCGTCGAACACCCAGGTGCGCGGCGCGGTGCTCTCCGAACCGGCGAACCGGGCGGCGAACAGGCGCGGGTGCGGCCCGTCGGGCGAGGCCGGGGTCGGCAGGAAGCCGGCAAGGATCGCCTGGTGGGCGGCGTAGGTGAAGCTGCCGGGGGAGTGCCGCCGCTCCCAGCGCCCGCCGGGCAGGTGGGCGGCCAGGTGGGGGATCCGTCCGGCGGCGGCCAGTTCCTGGGCGACGTCGAAGCGCAGGGTGTCGAGCGTGACGAGCAGCAGGTCGTGGCTGCCGATCACGGCGTTCATGTCGGGGGACCCGGCCGGGGCGGCGGGAGCGGGGGCAGGGGTGCCGGGGCGGTGGTTCATCGGGGCTGTTCCGTACGTGGGTGGGTCGTCGGTCCGGGGGCCGGCCGGGGCGGGCGCCCGCCGGGGGCGGCGCCGAGGGCGGCGAGTTGGGCGGCGTAGGTGTCGAGGCCCTCGGCGGGGCCGTCGGGCAGTCCGGTGAGGCCCGGCAGCAGGTCGCCGAAGGCGTTGACCTCGCCGACCACCGTCCGCCGCCACGCGGCGGTCGGCAGCACGTCGACGCCGACCACCGGGGAGTTCGGGAAGCAGGCGGCCGCCCGCTCCGCCGTCTCCAGGAGGTCCGGCCAGGCCGGTCCGGCGGCCTCCCGGGCCAGCTCCAGGCTGCCCCGGGCGCCGCCGAGGTGCAGATTGGTCATCGGCTGGGCACTGGTGCGGACCACCGCGTGGGTGGCCCGTCCGGCGACCACGACGACCCGCAGGTCGGCCGAGCGGCCCGACTGGGAGGCCTTCGGCACCCACTGCTCGACGTGCAGGCCGTCCGGGGCGAGCCGGTCGACCAGCTCCGCGACCAGCCGCTCCTCCCGGTAGCGGCGGACGCGCAGCGAGTTGTGCAGCCACCCGTCGGCGAGCTCCACCGAGGTGGTGGCCCGCAGCTGGCCGCGCGGACCGAACTCCAGCGCCACCACCCCCGACGCCGAGGAGCCGTGGCAGGGTTTGACGAACACCCGGCGCAGGCCCTCGGCGTCCAACCGGGCGCGGAGGTCCTCCCAGCCCGTGACGGCGGCCCCGCCGAGGGCGCGCGGCACCGGCACACCGGCGTGCGACAGCAGCGCGTGCGCCCGCCGCTTGTCGAACATCACGGCGACCTCCTCCGGGTCCCCGAGCAGCCGCACCCCGGGGGCGCCGGCCAGCGCGCGCAGCGCGGCCGTCACCCCGGCGTACCAGGCGGCGCCGCCCTCGACCCGGGTCGGCGCGTACTGCGCGCCGAGCGCAGGCCCGCGCAGCAGCGCGTCCACCGCTTCGTCCTCGCCGGGCGACTCGATCCGCAGCACGGTGCCCTCGGGCAGCCGGTACGCACCGTGCAGCAGGTCGAGCCAGGGCAGGACGGCGGGCTCGGGCAGCCCGGCGGCCCGGGCGGCGGCCGCGAACAGCGTCACCCGGCGGTGGCCGGGGTTGCCGAGCACGGTCAGCCGCCCGTCCGGCGGGAGCCGGTGCTCCGGCCGGGCCGGGTGCTCCGGCCCCGCGGGCTGCGGGGCGCGGGCGCGGTCGGTGCTCCGGGGGGTCGTCGTCAGCATCGCTGCCCGCCTACTCGGCCACCGCGACGTAGCGCCACTCGTCCTCGTCGTCCTCCTCCGCGTCGGAGAGGTCGACGTCCACGCCCGGAAGGGCCTGGCGCACCCGCTCCTGCATGGCCTCGGTGAGGTAGTGGTGGTGCAGGTCGAGGGACTTGAGGTGGGTGAGCGGCTGACCGTCGAGCAGCGCCGCGGCGCCGTCGTCGCTGAGCACGCCCATCGCCAGGCTGAGCGACTCCAGCTGCGCCACCACCGGCGCGTGCGCGACGGCGGCGGCGATCTCGTCCTGGAACTCGCTGTTCTCCAGGCCGAGGTGGCGCAGCGACGGCAGCCGGGTGCCGGCCAGGATCGGGGCGAGGTCGCCGATCGTCGCGTCGCCGCCGTACTCGTCCGCGCCGAACCACAGCTCCAGGCGCTCCAGCGCGGGCAGTTCGCACGCCGCGACGGCCTGCACCACGTCGTCCGGCAGCCCGCCGCTCTCGAACCGCAGACCGGTCAGCCGGTCGTGGCGCACCGGGTCGAGGCGCAGGCCGTTGCCGCCGCGCACCACCAGCTCGGTGAGCCGGGGGAAGGCCTTCAGCACCGGGGTGACGTCCGACATCTCCAGCCAGGAGATCTCGCAGTCCTCGGAGGTCACATCGGCGATGAACAGCGCCTCCAGGGCGGGGAACCGGTCGGCGTCGGCGACGACCCGGGCGAGCGTGTCGGCCACCGGCACGTAGTCCCGCTTCCACCAGGGGCCGATGAGCAGGGCGCGGACGGCGGCCGGGTCGACCGCGGCGAGGAAGACCGACCAGAGCTCGTCGAAGCCCTGCTCGGCGCCGTAGCCGACCGACAGCCGCCAGGCGGCGGCGTCCGCCGGCGGCAGCTCGTCGGTCAGCAGGCGCCGTTGGTGCCTGCCGGGCTCGGCGAGCGAGAGGTTGACGACCGGCAGGTCGAGGAAGCGGTCGGCGTGGTTGGTGATGAACACGGGTGCCCCCCTGGGCGGCATGGCTGGTGCTGGTGCTGGTGCTGGTGCTGGGCGGGTGCGGATGCTGGTGCTGGGGCGGGTGGGGAGGAGCGGGCCGGCGGTGGGCCGGGGACCGGACTACTCGGCCACGGCGACGTAGCGCCAGCGGTCGTCCGGCTTGCCGGCCTCGGAGAGGTCGATCGCCACACCGGGCAGCGACTCGCGCAGCCGCTGCTGCATGGCCTCGGTGAGGTAGTGGTGGTGCAGGTCGAGGGACGTGAGGTGGGTGAGCGGCTGCCCTTCCAGCAGCGCCGTCGCGCCCTGGTCGGTGAACACGCCCATGGACAGGTTCAGCGACTCCAGCCGGGGCACCACCGGGGCGTGCGCGACGGCGGCGGCGATCTCGTCCTGGATCTCGCTGTTCTGCAGACCGAGGTGGCGCAGCGCGGGGAAGCGCGCGCCGTCCAGGAACGGCTGCAGGTCCTCCAGCCGGGTGGTGCCGCCGTAGTTCTCCACCCCGAGCCAGAACTCCAGCCGCTCCAGCGCGGGCAGTTCGCTCGCCGCGACCGCCTGCGGCACCGCGGCGGGCAGGCCGCCGGACTCGAACCGCAGTGCCCGCAGGTGCTCGTGCCGCACCGGCCGGAGCCCGACGCCCTCGCCCTCGACCGACTCCTCGGAGGCGCCGCGCACGACCAGCTCGGTGAGCCGCGGGAAGTCCGTCAGCACCGGCGTCACGTCGGTCATGTCGATCCAGGAGATCTCGTTCTCCTCGTACGTGATGTCGCCGATGAACAGGCCGCGCAGGGCGGGCAGCCGCTCCGCGGCGCCGAGGATCGCGGCCAGCGGCCCGGCGAAGCTCTCCGGTCCGTCCTGCGACCACTCGCCGACCACCACGGCGGCCACCCGGGTGCTGTCCACGCGGTCCAGGAACTGCCGCCAGCGCGCCGCCCAGTCCTCCTCGGCCTCGAACTCGATCCCGATCTTCCAGGCCACGGAGGCGGGCTCGGGCAGCTCGGCGCCCCCGTCGACGGCCGCGACGAAGTCGAAGACGGGAAGGCCGTGGAACTCCTCGATGTGGTTGTTGACCGTCATGCGCTGCTCCTCGGGGATCGGTGCGGGCCGAACAAGTGTCTACCAGCCCCGACCGACAATCCGGTGCCGGGGGCTTCGCCCGGGCGCGTTGTCCGCTCCGTCCCCGGGGGTCCCGCGCGTCCCGCCGGCCCCGTGCGGCACGGCCGTCACCCGGGCACCGGGCGTCGTTGTCGGACCCCTGTCCTAGGGTCCGTGGCGTGGGATTCCGCCGCGTCGTCGAGTCGGTCAGGGAGGGCTGATGTTCCGTCAAGGAGATGTGCTGATGGTTCCGGTGGTGGAGGAGGCGGTGCCGGCCCGGGTGGGCTCGCTGGCCGCGCAGCCCCGGGACACCCGGGGGCGGCTGGTGCTGGCGCTGGGCGAGGTCACGGGCCACGCGCACGCCGTGGTCGGCCCGGGGGAGCTGCGGCGCGAGTCGGGGCCGTTCGGCACGGCGTGGCTGCACCTGCCGGAGGGCGGCCGGGTGGTGCACGAGGAGCACGCGGCCATTCCGCTGCCCAAGGGCTGGTACCGGGTGGTCCGCCAGCGCGAGTACGTGCCGGGCGCGGTGCGGATGGTCGCGGACTGACGGACGGCGGGGCGCGCCGGGGCGCGCGGACGAGGGACACGGATCGGGGCGGGCGCGCGGCGCCCGCGGCACGGCCGGGCGCGGTGCCCGGGCGGGAACGGAGAGTGTGATGGTGACTGGACAGACGGCACCGGCCCCCGTGGCGGGCGGGACGGCCGAGGTGACGGCCCGCTGGCGGGCGGTGGCGGCCGCCACCGGCCCGGCGGACCGGGCCGGCGTCGAGCGGGCGGTGCGGGCCGCGTACCGGGCCGTGGGCCTGGCCGAACCGGCCGCCGTCCGGTGGTTCGGCTCGCCGCTGGCGGCGGCGGAGGCGGCGCTGGAGCTGCGGGCGGCGGGCGCCGTGACGGTGCGCGAGACGGTGCGGACCCTGCCGTGGGACGCGGTGCGCCGGCAGGCCGTCGAGCGGACCGGCGCGGCCGGCTGGGCGCCGTTGTGGGCGCTGACCGGCGGCGAGCTCGGCCCGGTGACCACCGCGCTGGCCGACCGGATCCGCGGCGCCGTCCTCGACCGGCTCGCCCCCGAGCCGGACACCGAGAACGACGAGGACGACGTCATCGAGGCCGCCCGTGAGCGCCGGACCGAGGTCCGGATCGCCCTGCTCGACGCCGTGCGCGGTCAGCACGACGCGCCCTGGTTCGCCGCCTTCGAGGCGGCCGGGGTGCCGGCCGCGACGCCCGGCGCGCCGGGCGGTCCCGCGGACGGGGCGATCGCCGCGCTGGCCGAGGTCGCGCGCGGCGCCGGCTGGTGGTGGCCGTACGCGGACGTGGCGCTGATCAGCGAGCGCCCGGTGGCGCTGCACCGCGACGAGGCGGGCCGGCTCGACCACGCCGACGGCCCGGCCCTGGCGTACTCCGACGGCTTCGACCTGCACGCCTGGCGTGGCATGCCGGTGCCCGCCGACTTCCTCGCCGGGCTCGGCGACGTCACCGTCGAGCGGATCCGTACCGAGGAGAACGCCGAGCTGCGCCGCGTCCTGCTGGAGCACTACGGCTACGAGCGCTACCTCTCCGACGCCGGAGCCGTCCCGGTGCACCAGGACGAGACCGGCCGGCTCTGGCGGATCGACCTGCCCGCCGACGAGTCGGTGGTGATGGTCGAGGTGGTCAATTCGACCGCCGAGCCCGACGGCACCTTCCGCACCTACTGGCTGCGGGTGCCGCCGACCACGATGACCGCCCGCGCCGGAGTGGCCTGGACCTTCGGCATGACCGAGGCGGAGTACCACCCGCAGCGCGAGACCTGAGCGCGTGGTGCTCCGCCGTGCGGCCCGCTCCGGCCGGCGACGCGGGGCCGGGGCCGGGTCACCGGAAGGCGGCGGCGCTCCGGCGGGCCCACGCGGCGAAGGGGGTGGCCGGGCGCCCCACCGGCCGTTCGGCGGCCGTGCCTGGCGGCCGCCCGGGTCGTGCGGCACCGCCCGCGCCTGGGACGGGCGCGGGCGGTGCGGGTTCGGTGCAGCGGTGGGATCAGTGGACGTCGATGCCGTCGAAGGAGCCGATGACGGCGTCGCCGCCGACGTTGGTGATCTCGCCGCCGGCGAGCTGGTTGCCGGTGCCGATGACGGTGATGGTCGTGGTGTTGACCGTCACCTCGTCGGCGAAGGCCTGGGTGGGCAGGGAAACGGCGCCGACGGCGGCGATGAGGACGGCGAACGTACGGACGGTGCGGTACATGATGGTTATCCCTTCGTGGACCAACGGTACTTCGAACCCTAGAGACCGACGCCGCGTCATAGAAAGGAATGTCACCCGTACGGGTTGATGGACGTGTCGTCCGAACCGATTTCGTCGTTGAGCAGGAGTTGCCCCGAATGGAGTGCCGCTCAGTGATCCGCCTAACGGATGATCATACCGCTGGCCTGGGACGGACATGACGAGTCCGTCACGCGGAGGTCCCGATCGAGTGCAATCCGGCGTGATCCCGCGCTTCGAGCCCCGCGCATCGCCGATGATGCTGCTATGTCGGGAAGAGCGATGGCGTGGGCGGGCGGAACCGTGGCGGTGGCTGCCGCGGGCGGCCTCATCTGGTACTTCGGCAGCGTGGGGTGGGAGAAGTCCAGCTGGGTGGCCGGTGTGGCGGGACTGTTCGTCGCGCTGGCCGCGCTGGCGGTGACCGTCTGGGGGCTGGTCCTCCAGCACCGGGCCGGAGGCGGGGCCGTGGCCGGCGGCCAGCACGTCGCGGCGACCGTACGGGGATCCGTGAACCTGGTGCGGGGAGCGGAGGGCAACGTCAGGATCAAGGCCGGTTCCCCGACCGCTCCGCCCCCTGCGGGCACCACCCCGCCCGTCTACGCCGCTCCCGTCGGGAACCAGTCGGTGACCGGCGACATCTCCGGCCCGGTCAACCTGGTCGACGGCGCGAAGGACGTCGCGGTGGAGTGAGGCCGTGGAACGCGCCGGACGGCGCCGGCCGGGCGAAGCCGGACCGCGGGCGCGGGTTCGCCGCCCCATCGGTGAACTGCCCGAAGGTCCGGGGGAGCGTCTTCCAGATCCAGAGCGGTGGACGTCGTCCTGCGGCACCCCACCCTTGCCCTCGCGCTGCCTCGACGGCACCAGGAGCTGCTGGGCCGGGCGGGTGTGCCGGCCGGCGCGCCCGCCGCGCTCTTCGCCGCGTCAGCCGGTGCCGACGGGCCGGCCGGCGCGGGCGAGCAGGACCGGCTGGAAGAAGCCGGTGACGGCGGGCGGCTGCCATTCCACGGCGGTGAAGCCCGCCTCGGCGGCGAACCGGGCGAGCTGCTCCCGGGTGAGCGCCCAGTACGTGGTGCGGTGCACGCTCACCGGGCCCCAGTCCTGGTCGTCCCCGCCGGGCCGCCGGGTGAGCCGGAAGAGCTCCAGGTCGTACCGCTCGCCGTCCTCGTGCCAGTGCCACAGCTGGAAGGTGACGGCCCGCCGGCCGTCGCCGTCCACCGACACCCGGGGTTCCGTCGCCGTCGGCCGGTCCCGCCGAAGGTCGTCGTAGGGGCGGGTGGAGAGCAGCAGCAGACCGCCGGGGCGCAGCACCCGGCGCAGCTCGGCGAAAGCGGCGCGCACGTCCGCGGCGGTGAGCAGGTGCGGCAGCGCGTTGTCGGCGCACACCACGGCGTCGAAACGCCCGTCCGGGCAGGGGAGCCGGCGCATGTCGGCGGCCGCGGTGGGCAGGTGCAGCCCGCGCGCCGCCGCCTCGCGGGCGGCCCGGGCGGCGGACACCGGGCTGAGGTCGGTCCCGGTGACCCGGTGGCCGTGGCCGGCCAGCCCGAGCGCCTGGGTGCCGATGCCGCAGGCGCAGTCGAGCACGTCCGCGGGAGCGTCGCCGAGCCGGGCGCGCAGGAGCGCGTCGAGGCTCGCGCCCTGCTCGGCGACGCTCGCCTCCCAGTCGGCGTACACCAGGTGGTAGCCGGGGGCCAGTTGGTCGTAGAAGCGGGTCAGGGAGCGGAGCGGAGGGACGGAGGGGCCGGTCCGACCGGTCGGACCGGTCGGACCGATGGGTTCGTCACCGCGGCCGGGATCATCCATGCGGTCACGGTACCGGTGCCCCGGTCAGTCCCGTTCGGGCCGGTAGACGGTCAGGGCCCGGTGGGCCTTGGCCAGCCGGAGGGCGCCGGCGGCCGGAACGGACTCGCCGTCGACGGCGATCCGGCCGGCGTCGCCGAGGTCTTCCAGGTCGAGGGCCCGGATCCGGGCGCCGTGGTACACCCGGGAGCGGGCGAGCGTGCCGGACAGGAACGCGGCGGCGAGCCGGGTCCGGGCGAACGGGCGTCCGCCGTCCACCACCCGGACGTCCAGCAGACCGTCGGCGAGACCGGTCCGGTGGGTGGGGGCGAAACCCGGCGGGTCGTAGGCGCCGTTGCCGGCGAACAGCAGCCAGAGCCGCCGCTCGCGCCCGCGGGCCCGGACGGTGACCGGTTCGGCGCTCGCCAGCACCCGGGCGGTGGCCACCGCGAGTGCCGGCCACTTGCCCAGCCGGTCCTCGAACGTCTCGCGCACCCGGACCAGCTCCGGGTAGACGCCCAGGCTGAACGTGTTGAGGAAGTGCCGGCGCTCGGTGTCGTCGGCGGCCAGGCCGAGGTCCACCCCGCACGCCCGGCCGGCGGTCACGGCGGCGGCCGTCGCCTCGATGCCGTCTATGCCGAGGTCCAGCGCGAAGTGGTTGAGGGTGCCGCCGGGGAAGACGGCGAGCGGCAGGTTCCGTTCGACGGCCAGCCCGGCGGCCAGGTTGACGCTGCCGTCGCCCCCGCAGACGCCGAGCGCTCCGCCGGCCGCCGCGGCCCGGTCGGCGGCCTCGGCGAGCAGGGTGGGCAGGTCGTCCCCGGGCCCGCAGAGCCGGACGTCGGCCCGCGGCAGCAGCTTGCGCAGGGCGGCGGCCGTCTCCTCGGGGCCGTCGGAGGTCAGCGCGCCGTTGCCGGAACCGGAGTTGACCACCACCGACAGGCCCGCCCCCTCGGGCAGCGCCGGGGCCGGGCGGCGCGGCGGCGCGGCCGACGGCGGTATGTCGCAGGAGCGGGGCCACCAGCGGAGGGTGAGCGCCGCGAGCGAGGAACCGAGCGCGAACCCCGCCAGGACGTCGCCCGGGTAGTGCGCGCCCGTGTACACCCGGGAGGCCCCGACCGCGAGCGCCACCGGTGCCACCACGGCGGCCGCCACCGGCGACTCGATCGCGACCGCTGTGGCGAAGGCCGCGGCGGAGGCCGAGTGGCCGGAGGGGAAGGAGGTGGTGACCGGCTGGCGGAGCAGCCGCCGGGCGGCCGGCACCGGGTCGAGCAGCGGACGCGGCCGGCGGGTGAGTTGTTTGGCCGCCACGTTGGCCACCGACGACGCGAGGGCCAGCGAACCCACCCCGCGCAGGGCCGCCCGCCGCCCGGACCGTCCGCCGACGGCCCCGAGCACCGCGGCCGCGCCGAACCACAGCACCCCGTGGTCGGCGGCCCGGCTCAACCCGCGCAGCCACGGCCCGACCCGTGACCCGGCGCCGAACGGGCGGCGGGCCACGGCGATCCGCTGGAACAGGGTCTGATCGATCACGTCCAGTCGCCTCATCCGGCCTAGCCTAGGCCCTCTCCCGCGGAACACGCCGGACGAGCGGCCCCGGAGCACGCAGGGGGTCGGTGAGGTGACCGGGGTGGTCCGGGTGCCGGGGCCGGTCCCCTCCGACGGGCGGACCACGCGCCCGCCTGCCGCTGTACTGCACCCCCGGAGTGGTCAGGTGGCCGGCTCGACGGCGCGCTGCTGCCGCATCACGTTCCGCACGCCGGAGTGCGGCTGGCCGCGCCGGGCCCGACCCCGGCCCGGCAGGGACCGCACGCGCTCGACCGCCGAGGCCCGGAGCGCCTTCCCGTGCGGGGCACTACCCGCGCGGGGTTGAGTACGGGTACTCAGGCGCCCTCCGCCGGGCCCGCGCAGACTGGCCGGCAGACCCGCACCCGTCACCGAGGACCCTCACCGCCATGCTGAGCCGCGCCTCCGCCCTTCTCCTGCCCGCCTTCGGCCGCCTGCAGATCACGGCAGAGACCGCCGACGGTGCCCACGTCGCCGCTGGCGCCGACTCCGCCCGCCCCGCGCCGGGCAGCATCGTCGCCGCCAACCACACCTCGCTCGCCGACCCCGCCGTCGTGCTCGCCGCCCTGCACCGGCTCGGCGCCCGGCCGGTGGTCCTGGCCACCGCCGGGCTGTGGCGGATCCCGGTACTCGGGCCGGCCCTGCGCCGGGAGGGCCACATACCCGTCCACCGGGGCACCGCGCGGGCGGCGGAGTCGCTCGACGCGGCGGCCGAGGCCCTCGCGTCCGGGCGGGTCGTGCTGATCTACGGCGAGGGCGGGCTGCCCCGCCGCCGCGACTCCGGGGAACAGCCGCCCGGCCCGTTCCGCAGTGGCCTGGCGCGCCTGGCGCGGGCCACCGGAGCACCGGTGGTCCCGCTCGGCCAGGCCGGGTCCCGCCGGCTCACCTCCGGCGGTCCGGTGAAGCAGCTCGCCGGCCTCGCCACCGCCCCCGCCCGCCGCCCGACCCTGCACGTCCACCTCGGCACCCCGCTGCACCTCCCGGCCGACACCGCCGAGGCAACCGCCCGCGCCCACCACGCCGTCACCGCCGCCTGGACGGTCGCCGCCCGCCGCGCCGGGTGGGAGCCGGGGGCACCCGCGGAGGCGTGAGCCGGTTGG
The DNA here is from genome assembly GCF_043080305.1 of Kitasatospora sp. NPDC015120. Taxonomy (NCBI): domain Bacteria; kingdom Bacillati; phylum Actinomycetota; class Actinomycetes; order Kitasatosporales; family Streptomycetaceae; genus Kitasatospora; species Kitasatospora sp. NPDC015120. The sequence goes on from NZ_JBIBVJ010000003.1 coordinate 534,758, forward strand.
TTGCGGGCCGCGTGCGGTGGGCTCCGTACCTCGCCGGTTCGCCTGTGGGGTGGCGATCGCCCGGGTTCGTCGTGTGGTCATTGCTGCGGGGGTGGTTGGGAGGGCGTGGTTGACCGGCGATGTGAGGTCGTCGGGGCGATTGTGTCGAGCTGGGTGGTCGGGTCCGCGCTGCCGTCGCTGCCGTCGCTGCGGTCCACCGGGCCGGGCCGTGTCCCGGCGGGCGGGTTCGGGTCGGGGCGCTCCTCCTGGGGCTGTCCTCCGCGCGGTGCGGGCCGTCCGCCCGCCTGCGTCGCCGAGGGGCCGAGGAGCCCCGGCAGCGATGTCGGTGGAGTGGTCTACGGTCGGGGCATGGACGACGAACACGGCACGACGGCAGGGTTGTTCACGGCGGTGGGTCGCACGGTGGTGCTGGTCGAGGACGCCGACGCGGCGCTCGCCTTCTACCGGGACGGCCTCGGCTTCCGCGTGCTCTTCGACGGGGACCTCGACGGGTACCGGCTGCTGCACGTCCGGCCGGCGGGCGGCCCGGGGGCGGGACTGTGGCTGATGCCGGCCGAGTCCGCGGACGCGCGGGCGGCGGTGGGGCGCCAGACGGGCGGTCTGCCCCTGCTGGTGCTCTACACGGACGACCTCGACCGGGTGGCGGCCCGGCTGGCGGAGCTCGGCGTGCCCGTCCGGCCCGGTGTGCCGGACGGCGGGCCGGGCCGCTCGCTGCACTTCCGGGACCTCTACGGCAATGAGCTGATCGCCGCCCAGTTGTAGGGCGGGTCCGGGGCCGACGGGGCAGGATGGGCGGCATGGAGCGTACGTTCGAGGAGCTGGTGGACGAGGCGGCCCGGGCCCCGGTCGACGGCTGGGACTTCTCCTGGCTGGACGGCCGGGCCACCGAGGAGCGCCCGTCCTGGGGCTACCAGCGGATGCTGGGGGAGCGGCTGGCGCGCGCCTCGGCGGCGCTGGACGTGCAGACCGGCGGCGGGGAGGTGCTGGCCGGCGTCGCGGACCGCTTCCCCCGGACGATGGCCGCCACCGAGGCGTGGCCGCCGAACCTGGCCCGGGCGAGCGCGGTGCTCCACCCGCTCGGCGCCGTCGTGGTGGCGGACCAGGACGAGCCCCCGCTGCCGTTCACCGACGACGCCTTCGACCTGGTGACCAGCCGTCACCCGGTGACCGTGTGGTGGGCGGAGATCGCCCGGGTGCTGCGCCCCGGCGGGAGCTACCTGGCCCAGCACGTGGGGCCGGCCTCGGTGTTCGAGCTGGTCGAGTTCTTCCTCGGGCCCCAGCCGGAGGCGCGCCGGGCCCGGCGGCCCGAGGACGCCGCGGCCGCCGCGCGGGCCGCCGGGCTGGAGGTGGCCGACCTGCGCTCGGAGCGGCTGCGGGTCGAGTTCCTGGACATCGGTGCGGTGGTCTGGTTCCTGCGCAAGGTGGTCTGGATGGTGCCGGGCTTCACCGTCGAGGCGCACTGGGCGCGGCTGCGCGAGCTGGACGCCCTGATCCGGGCGGAGGGGCCGTTCGTCGCCCACTCCGCCCGGTTCCTCATCGAGGCGCGCAAACCCTGACGGCACCCCCTGACACCGCCCCCTGACACCACCCCCGGTGCCGGGAGACCGGCCGGCCTACCCCTCGGCGACGAGGGCGAGGTACTCCTCGCTCCACAGGTCCTCGTCCCCGCCGGGCAGCAGCAGGACGCGGTCCGGCCGCAGCGCCTCCACCGCCCCCGGGTCGTGGGTGACCAGCACGATCGCGCCCGGGTAGCCGCCGACCGCCGCCAGGACCTCGGCCCGGGAGGCCGGGTCGAGGTTGTTGGTGGGCTCGTCGAGCAGCAGCACATTGGCGCCCGAGTGGACCAGCCCGGCCAGCGCGAGCCTGGTCTTCTCGCCGCCGGACAGCACCCCGGCCGGCTGGTCGGCGTCGTCGCCCCGGAACAGGAACGCGCCGAGGACGTTCCGCACATCGCCGTCGGTGAGCCCCGGTGCGGCCGCGGCGAGGTTCTCCCGGACGGTGCGGGCCGGATCGAGGGTGTCGTGCTCCTGGGCGAAGTAGCCGAGCCGCAGCCCGGGCCCGGGCACGACGCGCCCGCCGTCCGGGGCCTCCCGGCCGGCCAGGATCCGCAGCAGGGTGGTCTTGCCCGCCCCGTTGGGGCCGAGCACGACGAGCCGGCTGCCCCGGTCGACGGCGAGGTCGAGCCGGTCGAGCACGGCACGCCCGCCGTAGGCCTTGGCGAGGGAGACCGCGCCGAGCGGCATCCGGCCGCAGGGCGCCGGCTCGGGCAGCCGGATGCGCGCGGTGTGCTCGGCGCGGCGGGCCGGTTCGAGCGCGGCGAGCATCCGGTCGGCCCGGCGGGCCATCGAGCGGGCGGTGACGGCGGTGGCCACGTTGGCCCGCATCCGGTCGGCCTGGGCGTGCAGGGCGGCGGCCTTGCGTTCGGCGCTGGCCCGCTCGCGGGCGCGCCGGCGATCGTCGGCCGCGCGCTGCGCCAGGTAGGCCGCCCAACCGGTGTTGTGGACGTCGATCGTGGCGCGTTGCGGGTCGAGGTGGAACACCCGGTTGACGGTGCCGGCCAGCAGCGCCACGTCGTGGCTGACCATGACGAGCCCGCCCGGGTAGCCGGCCAGGTAGCCGCGCAGCCAGCCGACGGCGTCCGCGTCGAGGTGGTTGGTGGGTTCGTCGAGCAGCAGGGTGCCGTGGTCGGCGAAGAGGATCCGGGCCAGCTCGACCCGGCGCCGCTGGCCGCCGGAGAGCGCGCCCAGCGGACCGTCCAGCACCCGGTCGGGGAGTCCGAGGCCGGCCGCGACCCGCGCGGCCTCGGCCTCCGCCGGGTAGCCGCCGCGGGCCTGGAACTCGGCCTCGGCCCGGGTGTAGGCGGCCATGGCGCGGCGCTGTCCTCGTTCGTCGGGGGCGGTGGCCATGGCGTGCTCGGCGGCGCGCAGCTCCTGGACGGCGGTGTCCAGGCCGCGCGCGGACAGGATCCGGTCGGTGACGGTCACGGCCGGGTCGGCGGCGCGGGAGTCCTGGGCGAGGTGGCCGACCGGGCCGGTGCGGGTGACGGTGCCGGCGGCGGGGCGCAGCCGTCCGGCGAGCGTGGCGAGCAGGGTGGTCTTTCCGGCGCCGTTGCGGCCGACCAGGCCGATGCGGTCGCCGGGGGCGATGTGGAGGGTGACGTCGGACAGCAGCAGGCGGGCGGCGACGCGCACGTCGACACCACGGGTGGTGATCAAGGGGATGACGCTCCGTAACAGCGGACGGACACACGGGTGGCGTGGAGGCGGGTCCGTCGGCTAGGAGATGCGGGGCGTCGGCATGGCGCCGAGGGTAGCCCGCGACGCGGGGCGGGCGCATGCGGTTTTCCCGCAGGACCCGGCCGCCCCGAGCGGCGCGGCCCGGGACGCTCCGGGGCGCCGCCGGGACGCCGTCCGGATGCGCCCGAACGCCTTTTGGGCGGCTTCCGGTTGACGCGACGTCAGGCGCAAGAGCCGCAGCCGGAGGCGCCCGGCGCGGGATCGCCGCCCGACCCCCGGTCGAAGGAACCCTCCGGCGGGTACTAGACTCGTGGAGGTTGTGAAGGCACCTCGTTCGGTGAGGCGTCGCCACGGACACAGGCCACTGACCCCACGACGTCGAGAGACGCCCAGGGTCAGGACAGGTCTCCCCGGCCTAAGGGGTGACCCCAAGTGGCTGCACCCCGGGAAGCCGGGGCGCTACGCCGTGGCGTGCCAAAGCTCTGACGAGATCAGGGGTGCCCACCCGCCGTCGCGGCGCCCGTGCGCGCCCGCTCCGGCGCGTGGAGCCTCCTGATGGCCCGGGAACGGCGACCCTGCGAGGGCGCCCCGACGGCGAGGAGGTGAGAGCAGTGGAGTGCAGTGGCAGTCCGGGTCGAAGTCGGCCCCGCCCCAGGACGTCCCCCCTTCTTCCTGGCACCCGGCACCCCTCCTCCCGTACCGCTCCCGACCCCCGCCGCCGCACCGCCCGCCGCTGATCCCGGTCGGGCCGCGCGCGGCCCGGGCGCCGTGCGCGGTGGAGGACGGCCGGGCGCCTCCCGCCCGCCCCGCACCCGCGACCCGCCACGTCCGGGGTGCGGCGGCCACCGAACCGCGGAGGTACCCCGACATGTCCGACTGGCGTGTGCGCGCCGTGCGCGCGAGCAAGCGTCCCTTCTCCCGTCCCGTCGCCCCGTCCGGCGGCGCGGCCCCCCTGCCCGCCCCCGAGCACTCCATGGACCCGCGCCCGGACCAGCCGGCCGAGCAGGTGAGCCTGGAGCGCTCCGTCGTCGACGCGGCCGTCTACCGCGACGGCCACCGGGTGCAGTCGTCCGCCACCCTCGCCGACGTCTACCGCGAACTGCCCGGCAAGCCCGGCACCATGGCCTGGATCGGGCTCTACCGCCCCGCCGAGGCCCAGCTGCTGGAGGCCGCCGAGCGGTTCAACCTGCACGAACTGGCCGTCGAGGACGCCATCGTCGCCCACCAGCGCCCCAAGCTGGAGCGCTACGGCGACACCCTGTTCGTGGTGCTGCGCGCCGCCCGCTACCTGGACGACGTGGAGGAGGTCGACTTCGGCGAGATCCACCTGTTCGTCGGCCCCGACTTCGTCCTCACCGTCCGCCACTCCCAGGCCCCCGACCTCTCCGCCGTCCGCCGCCGCCTGGAGGCCGACCCCGACCTGCTGGCGCTCGGCCCCGAGGCCGTCCTCTACGCGGTGCTCGACGCCGTCGTCGACGGCTACGCCCCGGTCATCGCGGGCCTCCAGCACGACATCGACGAGATCGAGACCGAGGTGTTCGGCGGCGACCCCCAGGTGTCCCGGCGCATCTACGAACTCTCCCGTGAGGTCATCGAGTTCCAGCGGGCCACCCGGCCGCTGCTGGAGATCATGAAGAGCCTGGAGGCCGGTTTCGGCAAGTACGGCACCGACGAGGAGCTCCAGCGCTACCTGCGCGACGTCGCCGACCACGCCACCTACGCCGCGGAGCGGGTCGACGGCTTCCGCCAGATGCTGCAGAACATCCTCACCGTCAACGCCACCCTGGTCTCCCAGCGCCAGAACGAGGAGATGAAGCAGCTCGCCGAGGCCGGCCACGCCCAGAACGACGAGATCAAGAAGATCTCCTCCTGGGCGGCCATCCTCTTCGCCCCCACCCTGATCGGCACCGTCTACGGCATGAACTTCGACGAGATGCCGGAACTGCACTGGGCCTTCGGCTATCCCTTCGCGATCGCGCTGATGGCCCTGGTCTGCACCAGCCTCTACCTGATCTTCAAGCGCCGCGACTGGCTCTGACGCTCTGACGGCCCGCCGGTGCGGGGGCGGTGCGGCGGCCGGTCCAGAGGAGGGCCGCCGCGGCGAGGGCGGCGGCGCCCGGGCCCGCGGTGCGGGCGGTGGCGGCGAGCAGCAGGACCCCGGCGGCGCCCGTGGCCAGGCCGAGCAGGACGGCCCGGCCGCCGGCGCGGCGCCCGGCCACCCCGGGCGCGAGCCGGGCGCCGAGGGGCCCCCGCCGGGCACTCTGCAAAAGAAGTTCTGCAACAGGGGGCGGGGCGGCGGCGGACCGGATCTCCTTCCGGGCCGGGCGGACTGACGATCGGTCACATGGTGGGACCGGGCGCGCGTGTCAACGCCCGCGGCGGCACTGTCGTACCCGGTTCGGACGTTCGCGAGGATGAGATCGCGGGGCCGCGGGACCTTCTGGAGACGGAGAACGGATCCGCCTGCCGGTGCATGGGCCGGTGGTCGGTGTGCCTGCTAACTTCCGGACCATGGGATCACGTGGAGCACGTGGGATGGCGGCGCAACAGGCGATCGGGGGGCTCCGGGAGCTCGCCGCGGCGGGGTTGACGGCCGAGAAGGTGTTCCGCAGAGCCGACGAACTGCTCCGCCCGCTCCTGGAGTACGACGCGGTCTGCTGGCACTCGGCGGACCCGGCGACCGGGCTGGTGACCTCGGTGCTGAGCGACGACCTCAGCCTGGCGGGGTTCGAGGACGCCGTGCGTCTGGAGGTGTGGGCGGACGACGTGGCGACCTTCCCCGCCATCCGCCGCAGCGGCGTCCGCGCGGAGACGCTCAGCCGGGCGACCGGGGGACGGCCGGCGGACAGCGCGCGGTTCCGCGAGCTGATCGGCCCGGCCGGCTTCGGCGACGAACTGCGGGCGGTGTTCGACGCCCACGGCGGGATGTGGGGCTGCGCGGCGTTCATGCGGGCGGCCGGCCGGGGGCCGTACCTGGCCCAGCAGCGCGAGTTCGCGGACCTGGCCGCCCGCCACCTGGGCAATGCGCTGCGGGCCTGCCACGTGCCGCCGGCCACCGCGGACGGCCGGTGGGAGACGGAGCCGGGCGGGCCGGGGGACGACGGCCCGGCCGTGGTGGTGCTCGGTCCGGCGAACCGGCCGCTCGCGCTCTCCGGCCCGGCGGAGGAACTGCTGGGGCGGCTGGCCGACCCGAGCCGGACCTCGCTCGGCGTGCCGACGGCCTTCGCGGTGGCCGCCGAACACGCCCGCCGGGCGGCGCGCGGACTGGCCGCGCCGCAGTGCAAGGTCCGGGTGCAGGACGGCTGCGGCCGCTGGTACGTGCTGCACGGCTCGGCGCTCAAGGGCGGCAGCGAGGGCGAGGTGACGGTGGTGGCGTCCCCGGCGACCCCCGCCGACGCGATGCCGCTCTACCTCTCCGCCTACGGGCTGACGGCACGGGAGCAGGAGGTGGCGCTGCTGCTGGTGCGCGGGTGCGACACCCGGGACGTGTCACGGCTGCTGGCGATGAAGCCGTACACCGTGCAGGACCACCTGAAGTCGGTGTTCGCCAAGGCCGGGGTGGCGAGCCGCCGTGAGCTGGTCGCGCGGATCATGCTCGCGGGCGGGACGGCGTAGCGGGGCCGCGGCCCGGGGGCCCGGCCCGGGCGGCCGTGGTGGGCAGCGGTGCACGGGTGTACGTTCTGACGGGTCGGCGGGAACCACCGTTCGTTAGCTGACAACGGGGGGTCCCGCGGCGGGGCCCGCCGGGCCGTCCGGAGGGGGCCAGGGATGAGCATCGAGGAGACCGCGGGTTCGGCGGGCAGCGGTGAGGCCGGTACGGGCTCCGGCCCGACGAGTGGTCCGGCCGGTGGCCCGAGGAGCGGCCCGGCCGGCGGTCCGGCGGAGCCACGGGCCGCGGCGGGCCCGGTCGGTGCGGCGGGCCCGGAGGCGGGGGAGGCGAGGTCCGTCGCCGCCCCGGTGGCCGCCGCGACCGCGACCGCCGCCGGCGGCCCCGGTGATCCGGACGGCCCGGGCGGCCCGGACGGCCCGGAGGGGAACGGCGGCGACGGCCGGGAAGGCGGCGCCGGGAGGGGCAGGGGCCGGCACGGGAAGACGGCCCGGAAGAAGCGGCCGCTCTGGCAGGAGCTGCCGATCCTGATCGGCATCGCCCTGCTGCTCTCGCTGGGCATCAAGACCTTCTTCGTCCAGGCGTTCTCCATCCCCTCCGGCTCGATGCAGCACACGCTGGAGAAGAACGACCGCGTCCTGGTCGACAAGTTCACCCCCTGGTTCGGCGCCGAGCCGGAGCGCGGCGAGGTGGTGGTCTTCAAGGACCCGGGCGGCTGGCTGGACACGGTGCCGAGGGAGAAGGGCAACGCCCTCGCCGAAGGCATCCGCACGGTGTTCAGCACCGTGGGCCTGCTGCCCTCCGACGACGAGAAGGACCTGATCAAGCGGGTCATCGCGGTCGGCGGCGACACGGTCGAGTGCCGGCAGGGCAGCCCGGTCAAGGTCAACGGGGTGGCGCTGGACGAGCCGTACCTGTTCCCGGGCTCGACGCCGTGCGACGACGCGCCGGTCGGCGAGGTGACCGTCCCCAAGGACCACCTCTGGGTGATGGGCGACCACCGCAACGACTCCCGCGACTCGCGCTTCCACGTCAACGAGCCGGGTGGCGGGTTCGTCCCGGTGAAGAACGTGGTCGGCCGGGCGTTCGTGATCGCCTGGCCGCTCTCGCGCTGGGACACCCTGCCGGTGCCGGACACCTTCGACCAGCAGGGCCTGGCCTCGGGCGGCGGTCCGCGCGGCGAGGCCGGACCGGCCGGGCCGTCGGCCCCGGAGGCCGCCGCGATGGCCGTGGTCGTCCCGTTCGCGCTCCGGGGGCGGCGCCGGGCCCGGCGTGCCGGGAGCGGGGGCCGCTGACGACGTCCGGGGCGCCCGGGGCGGCGGCCGGAGGCCGCCGCCGGGCACTCCAGGCCACCGGGGCGGGATTGGACCTGTTCCGCTCCCGCGGCGGCGGGCCAGCATGGGTGGCATGAGTGATCACCACGGGCTGCGCCCCGAGAGCCGGATCGTCCACCCGCCCGTCGAGGAGGCGGCCGGCAGCCGCCCGCTGGGCGTGCCGCTGCACCAGGGCCATGTGTTCGCCTTCCCCGACAGCGACTCCCTCGCGGACGCCTTCGGCGGCCCTGACGGGGCCTTCTTCTACAGCCGGTTCGGCAATCCCACCGTCCGTTCGCTGGAGCGCGCGGTGGCCGGCCTGGAGGGCGGCGGCGATGCGCTGGCCGCCGCCTCCGGCATGGGCGCGATCACCACCGTGCTGGGCGCGCTGCTCCGCTCCGGCGACCACGTGATCGCCCAGCAGAGCCTGTACGGCGGCACCTTCGCGGCCCTCGCCGACCTGACCGCGCGCTGGGGCGTGAGCGTCACCCATGTGCGCGGCGACGACCCGGAGGAGGTGCGCGCCGCGCTGCGCCCGACCACCCGCCTGCTGTACCTGGAGACCGTCTCCAACCCCACCGCACGCGTCACCGACCTGCCCGGGCTGATCGGCGCGGTCCGCGAAGCCGGCGTGCTGAGCGTGGTGGACAACACCTTCACCACCCCGTTGCTCTGCCGCCCGATCGAGCACGGCGCCGACATCGTGATCCACTCGGCCACCAAGTACCTCGGCGGCCACTCCGACGTCCTCGCCGGGCTCGCCGTCTTCGCCGACGTGGACCTGCACCGCCGCGTCTGGCACCACGCGGTGGAACAGGGCGCCGCGCTCGACCCGTTCGCCGCCTGGCTGACCCTGCGCGGCATGCAGACGCTGGGCCTGCGGGTCCGCCGGCAGAACGAGACCGCGCTCGACCTGGCCCGCGGGCTCGCCGCGCACCCGGCGGTCGCCCTCGTGCACCACCCGGGCCTGCCCGGCCACCCCGACCACGAGCGGGCCCGCCGGCTGCTGCCGGACGGCCAGGGCGGGGTGTTCGCCTTCGACCTGGCCGGCGGGCGGCAGGCCGCCCGCAGCTTCGTCGGCGCGGTCCGCCTCGCCTCGCTCGCCCCCTCGCTGGGCGGCGTGCACACCCTGGTCCTGCACCCGGCCAGCACCTCGCACCGCCAGCTGTCCGACGACGAGCTGACCGCCGCCGGCATCGGCCCGGGCACCGTCCGGATCGCCGTCGGCATCGAGCACCCGGAGGACATCCGGGCCGATCTGGAGCAGGCCCTCGCCGCACTCTGAGCCCCCCGGCGGCCGGCGGCCGGCCGTGGGAGCGGTGCGGGCCGCGTGGGGCCGTTTGGACCGGGCGCACCCGGGCAGCCGACCGGTAGCCCACGATCGGTGGGCAGCCCACGACCGGTGACCGAGACGACCCGGATCGCCGCCCGGCCACCCGGAGGACGGTGCGAACGCCATGGGACACGGCGGAAACGTGATCGCGGAACTGATGACCGACCATCGCGAGGTGGAGGAACTCTTCGAGAAGTTCCAGGTCCTGCCCCCGGGCGACGACCGCCGCCGCGAGATCGTGGACGCGTTCACGATCGAGCTGGTGCGCCATTCCGTCGCGGAGGAGCAGTACCTCTACCCGGCGGTCCGTGCGCACGTCCCCGGCGGTGCGACGCTCGCGGACAAGGAGATCGCCGACCACGCCACGGTGGAGCGCCTGCTCAAGGAGCTGGAGGGCATGGCGGCCACCGACAGCCGGTTCGACCCGCTCGTGGAGCGGGTGATCTCGGAGGTGTCGGAGCACCTCGCCGACGAGGAGGACCACCTCTTCCCGGCGCTCGCCGACGCCTGCTCGCCGCAGCGGCTGTCGGAGCTCGGCGAGCAGGTGCGGACGGCGAAGAAGCTCGCCCCCACCCGGCCGCACCCCGCCGCCCCGCACACCCCGCCGGCCAACAAGCTGCTGGCGCCCGGCACCGGACTGGTCGACCGCGCCCGCGACCTGGTGACCGGTCGCGGCAGGTCCTGAGGCCCCCGGCCGTCGCGCCCCCGTCGGCGCGGCGGCCCCGGCAGGGCAGTGCCATGTCCACGCTCTCCGTCACCCGCCCGGTGCAGGCCGGCCCGACCGTCACCGTCGAGCTCGCCGGCGCCGCCGACATGGACAACCAGCACGAACTCCACCAGGCGCTGCGTGCCGCGGTGCGCCGGGCGCACCGCGGCGGGGCCGTCCTGGTGGACTGCTCGGCGCTGGCGTTCTGCGCCTCGGCGGGCCTCAACCAGTTCCTCTACGCCCGCAAGGGCGCGCACGACCGGGGCGTCCGCTTCGTGCTGACCGGGGTGAACGGCCAGCTCGCCCGGCTGCTCGAACTGACCGGCACGGCCGGGCTGTTCACCGGCGAGGGAACCGGTGACGGAACCGGCGGCACCGGTGGCGCACGCTTACCGCCCGCTACGCCCGGAGCCGGGGCCGGGCCGCCAGGACGGCGATGTCGTCCTCCGCCGGGCCGGCGGTGTCCGGCCCGGCGCCGCGCAGTGCGGCGTCCAGCAGGTCGTCCAGCGATCCGGCGGCGGGCAGGCGCAGGGCGGCGAGTCGGGCCAGCGAGACGTCGATGTCCTCCCCGCGCCGTTCCACCAGACCGTCCGTGTAGAGCAGCAGGGTCTCGCCCGGCAGCAGGTCGCGGGCGGTCTGCTGGTAGCCGCCGAGCCCGGTGCCGAGCGGCGGCCCGGTGGGGATCCGCAGCAGTTCGGTGGGCCGCCCGGGCGCGATCAGGGCCGGCGGGAGGTGGCCCGCGCTGGAGAACGTCCAGCGGCCCCGGCCCGGATCGGCGAGGGCGAGCAGGCAGGTGGCCGGCCGGGCGGACTCGTTGGCGGCGATGACGGTGTCCAGCTGGCGCAGGATCCGGTGCGGCGGAAGGTCCGTCCCGGCGACGTCGCGCAGGGTGGCGCGGTAGCTGCTCATGTCGACCGCCGCCTCGACGCCGTGGCCCATGACGTCGCCCATGACCAGCAGCGTCCGCCCGAACGGCAGCCGGACGGTCTCGTACCAGTCGCCGCCGACCACCGAGCTGGCCCCGGACGGCAGGTAGCGGGAGGCGAGTTCGAGGTTCTGGTGCGGATGGCCCGGCTCGCTGAGCAGGGCGCGCTGGAGGTCCAGCGCGATGCCCTGGGAACGGCTGTAGCGGCGCGCGTTGTCGATGCCGGTGGCGGCCCTCGCGGCGAGGTCGCCGACCAGCACCGCGTCCTCGGGCCCGAAACCGGGGGAGGCGGCGGTGCGGGCCAGCGTGAGCAGCCCGACCACCCGGCCGCGCGCGGCCAGCGGCACCACCAGCAGCGAGGTCACCCCGGCGGCCCGGTAGGCGGCCGCCGAGGCCTGGTCGGGCGCGGCCTCGGTCAGCTCCCCGGCGGTGCGCGGCGCGAGCAGCACGGCGGCCCCGGAGGACAGCGCGCGGGCGGCCGCCGATCCCTCCCGGTGGCGCACCGACTCCCCGGGGCGGGGCAGCCGGTCGACGGCCGGGCGCAGGCCGTCCGCGCGGTCGAGCGCGGCCCGGTGGAAGCGGCGGCCCGGGGTGCGACCGGTGCGGGCGTCGGCGTCCGGCGGCAGCACGTCGACGGTGGCGAGCTCGGCCAGCCGGGGAACGGCGAACGCGGCCAGCTCGGTGCAGGTGGTGCCGACGTCCAGCGTGGTGCCGATCCGCTCGGCGGCGGCCTCCAGGAGCGCCAGCCGCGTCCGGGCCCGGGCCAGTTCGTGCCGCAGCTCCCGGACCGGTCCGGGGTCGTCCGGCACCAGGACCAGCACGCCGGTGACGCGGCCGCCGGCACCCAGGGGCCGGTAGCGCACCCGCAGGCCCGCGGGCACGGGCGAGCCCGGACCGTCCGGCGCGCCGGTGGCGTGCTCGCGGTCGCGTCCGTCGGCCAGGACGCGGCGCAGCGTGGCGACGGCGCCCGCGAAGGCCGTCGCCCCGGCGGGCCGGCCCAGCAGGTCGGCCCGGCGCAGGCCGGTGACCGCGGTGAACGCGGGGTTGAGGTGGCGCCAGCGCAGGTCCGCGTCGAGCAGGGCCACTCCGGCCGGCAGCACGTCGATCAGCTCACCGAGCAGGTCCGGGCCGTCGCTGTCGGTAGTGCCGGCGCCTCCGGCGGCGAGCGCAGCGGCCGCCGCCGCGAGCACCGTCCTGTCCGCGCCCGCCGTGCCGCCGCCCTCTCCTGCGTCGTCGTACCGGAACCGCATGGCTCCATGATCACGCGTCGGGGCGCGGCACGCCCACGCGGTGGCCGGTGGTTGACCGGCCGGCGGGTTTCCGCTAGGTCCTCCCCTTCGGATCACGACGCCCGCCCGGTGGGATCCGAAGGAGAGGGCCCGAGGGGCCGCTCAGGCCCCGGCCGGGCGCTTGAGCTTGGCCCAGACGCTCTCCAGTGCGGCGATGTCGGCGTCGTCGAGGCGGTCGTCGAAGACCTCGGCGAGCGCCGCGCGACGGGTCGCGTCGGCGGCGGCGAACAGCTGCCGGCCCTGCGGCGTCAACGCGATCCGCACCGACCGGGCGTCGGTGGGGGAGGGGGCGCGCTCGACCAGGCCGCGGGCCTGGAGGGCGTCGGCGACCCGGGAGACCTGGCTGCGGCTGAGCAGCGTCTTGGCGCCCAGGTCGGAGGCGGCCACCGGCCCGTCCTGGGCGTGCAGCCAGAGCATCACCTCGAACCAGGAGAGCGGCAGGTCGTGGGCCCGGGTGAGGGCCTGGTCGACCCGGGTGCTCAGGGTGGTGCCGGCCCAGACCAGGCCGTAGAAGGCGTGGTCGCGGGCGGTGAGGTCTCCCAGGGTGAGGTCGGTGCGCTGCGCCATGCCGGTCAGCCTACCTTTTTGCGTGTGCGTGCACACACATCCTGCTAGGGTGTGTGTGCACGCACATAAACCTGGAAGAAGGAGCCGCCGTGACCGGCGACCGCATCGTCCTCATCACCGGCACGTCCAGCGGCATCGGTCTCGCCGCCGCGGTGGCCGCCGCCCGTGCCGGATTCCATGTCGTCGCCACCATGCGCGACCCCGGGCGCCGCGGCGCGCTGCTGGAGGCCGCCGATGCGGCCGGTGTCACCGGCCGGGTGGAGGTCGCCCGGCTCGACGTCACCGACGCCGGCTCCGTCGCCGCGTGCGTGGCGGGGGTGCTCGACCGCCACGGCCGGCTGGACGCCCTGGTCAACAACGCCGGTGCCGGGCGGGTCGGCACCGTCGAGCAGGACGGGCTCGGCCCGGTCCGCGAGGCCATGGAGGTCAACTACTTCGGCGTGGTCGAGGTGACCCGTGCCGCCCTGCCGCACCTCCGGGCGAGCGGCGGGCGGGTGGTGACCGTGACCAGCGTCGGCGGCGTGGTGGGCCAGCCCTTCAACGAGGCCTACTGCGCGGCGAAGTTCGCCGTGGAGGGCTTCATGGAGTCGCTCGCCCCGGTCGCCGCGACCGTCGGGGTCGCCGTCACCGTCGTCGAACCCGGCGCGGTGGCCAGCGAGTTCGTCGCCAGCCAGGGCATCGACCTGCCCGCCCTGCTGGCCGCCGCCGGCCCCTACGCGCCCGCCCTGGACGCCTACGTGGCGCGCACCCGGGCCGCCTTCGACCAGGCGCAGACCCCGGAGCAGGCCGCCGGGGCCGTGCTCGACGCCCTCACCGCCGACCGGCCGCCGTTCCGCGTGCAGACCTCCGAGCGCGCCCGGGCCTTCGTCGGCGTCAAGCTCGCCGACCTCGACGGCTCCGCGGTGCAGGGCCTCACCGCCGGCTGGGTGGCCTGAGCCGGGGGGCCGGCCGTTCGGCGGCCCAGGTGAACGGCCCGGGCGGGGCGGCGTGCGGCGAGCGTCGTCGTGTTCACCTGGAGGTCATTGACCCGCCGTCGGCACCGCTGGAACGATGCGTGGCTGTGACGACGCGCGTCAACACTCCTGGCGGCGGCCCCTCGCCCGCCACCGGGGGCGGGCCGGAGCCGCCGGCTCCGCTGGTGGCCCTGTGGAAGGTGGCGGACGGCCTGATGACCGAGGCCGGTGTGACCGTGTACCCGGCCGGGTCCCTCGGCGAACGCAACGCCACCTACGAGGTCGCGCGGTACGCACCGGGCTTCGTCCGCGTCGGCGACGACAGCGGTGGCCGGGGGTTCCTCCTGCGCACCGGCGATCCGGGGTCCCCCGTGTACGCGTCGGACCTCGGCGACCTGGGGCCCGAGGACTTCGAGGTCGAGTCCGCGGACTTCGCGTCCTGGATCGACGCGCTCCGTCCCGGACTCCTCCGCTGACCGAGGCCGTTCACGGCCCGCGACCGCCGTGCCGGTCACCGCCTCGCGCGGACGGCTGTGACCGGCACGGCTTCCCGGGGCCCCGCCCCCCGCGGGCCCAGGACACCCCGGGCCCGGCGCCGGAGGTCAGGCGCCGGTGAGCACGACGAGCTGCCGGGTCGCCCGGGTCATCGCGACATAGCGGTCGACCGCGCCCGCGACGCCCGCACCGAAGGACGCCGGCTCGACGAGCACCACGAGGTCGAACTCCAGCCCCTTCGCCAGCTCCGGCGTGAGCGCCCGGATCCGCGGCGTCCCCCGGAACTCCGCGCGGCACGTCGCCCCGAACTCCGCCGTGAACGCGGCGTCGCCGATCACGCAGGCGGTGCCCTCGGCGTGCGCGTCCAGCCAGCCGCCGAGCAGGCCGTCCAGCTCAGCGACCGTCCCGCGGGTGACCGGCACCCCGCTGCGCCGGACGGAGGTGGGCACGTTGGCGTCCGGCAGCGCGGCCCGGATGACCGGCTCGGCCTCGGCCATGACCTCCTCCGGGGTGCGGTAGTTGACGCTCAGCGAGGCGACCTCGGCGCGGTCCAGGCCGATCCGCGCCAGGCGCTCCTGCCAGGACTCGGTGAAGCCGTCCCGGGCCTGGGCGCGGTCGCCGACGATCGTGAAGCTCCGGGACGGGCAGCGCAGCAGCAGCATCTGCCACTCGGCGTCGGTCAGCTCCTGCGCCTCGTCCACGACGATGTGGGCGAACGGTCCGGCCAGCCGATCCGGGTCGTCGGCGGGCAGCGCGCTCCCGTCGACCAGGGTGTCCTTCAGGTCCTGGCCGCGCAGCATGGTGACCGCCCCCTCGCCGTCGTCGTCGGCCGCGAGGATGTCCGTGATGACGTCCGCCATCCTGGCGCGCTCGGCGGCGACCGCGGCCTCCTGGCGGCGCTTGCGCCGGGCGGCCTCCGGGTCGCCGAGCCGCTGCCGCGCGGCGTCCAGGACCGGCAGGTCGGAGACCGTCCAGGCCTGCGCCTCGGCGCGCTGCAGCCGGCGCACCTCGTCGGGGGTGAGCCAGGGGGCGCACAGCCGCAGGTAGGCGGGCACCGTCCACAGGTCGCCGACCAGGTCGGCGGCCTCCAGCAGCGGCCAGGCGCGGTTCAGGGTGGTGACCAGTTCCTCGTCCCGCCGCAGCGAGCGCAGGAAGGTCTCGACCGGGATGTCCTCGCCGCCGTCCAGCTTGGCCAGCAGCAGTTCGGCCAGCTCCGCCCAGACCTCCTCGCGCGCCTCGTTGTGCGGGGTGCCGGGACCGGGCGCCCCGAAGGCCTCCGCCCAGTCGTCGGCGCTCAGCCAGAGGTCCTCCCAGTCCGTCGAGACGGTCATCCCCTCGGTCGGCGGCTCCTCGTAGATCCGCACGGCCTTCTCCACCGCCCGCACCATGTCCGCCGAGGACTTCAGCCGCGCCACCTCGGGGTCGCGCTCGACCACGGCGTCCGCGCCCTCGGCGACCAGGTCCCGCACGGTGCAGGTCCGCACGCCCTCCTCGCCGAGGCTCGGCAGCACGTCGGCGACGTAGTCCAGGTAGGGCTGGTGCGGGCCGACGAACAGCAGGCCGCCGCGGCGGTGGCCGAGCCGCGGGTCCGCGTAGAGCAGATAGGCGGAGCGGTGCAGGGCGACCACCGTCTTGCCGGTGCCGGGACCGCCGTCGACCACCAGCGCGCCGCGCGAGCCGGCCCGGACGATGGCGTCCTGGTCCGCCTGGATGGTGGCCAGCACGTCCCGCATCCGCGCCGAACGGCTGCCGCCGAGGGTGGCGATGAACGCGGACTGGTCGTCGAGGGCGGCGTGTCCCTCCAGGCCCTCGGCGGCGAACACCTCGTCCCAGTAGTCGGTGATCCGGCCGTCCGTCCAGCGGTAGCGGCGCCGGCTGGCCAGGCCCATCGGGCCGGCGTGGGTGGCGGCGAAGAACGGCTCGGCGGCCGGCGACCGCCAGTCGAGCAGCAGCCGGCGGCCCTCGCTGTCGGTCAGGCCGAGGCGGCCGATGTACACCGGGGCCCCGCCGTCCGCCGGGACGATCCGCCCGAGGCACAGGTCCAGGCCGAAGCGGCGCAGCGCGCGCAGCCGGCCGGTGAGGCGGTGGACCTCCGCGTCCCGGTCCATCGCGGCCCGGCCGGCGCCGCCGGGCGCCCGCAGAGCGGCGTCGAGCTGGCCGGAGACCTCGGCGACCGCCCGCTCCAGGCTCTCCGCGACGGCGGCGAAGTGCCGTTCGTCCTCGGCGGTCAGCGCCGGGTCGGCCTTGGCACGGAGACGGTCGGGGAGGTCGAACACGCCGGTGGCGGGGGCGGTCAGGGACGTCATGGCAGCGGCTCCGGTCCTGGATTCCGACACTTGCTGATGCACTACGCACAACTCCCGAGTGGGCTGGTTCCGGCTGAGGCCGACGATTGTGCGCCAGGACCGGGGCCTTGCGGCAAGACCCCCCGTGCGCTATACGTTGAGAGTGGCAAGGAGAGCGTGACGCCCTTCCGCCCCTGCCTCCCTCCCCCTTCTCCGGTACCGGCCCCGTGCGCGGAAACCCCCCGGTGAGCGGCGTGACGACCGGTCATACTGGCTGGTGCCCCGGGCCCGGGCGCGCCCCGGGACCCGTGCCCCAGACCCGTGCCCCAGCGCGGCGTGCCGGACCGGCGCGCCGGCACTGCGCCCCAGACCGGAGGACCCGATGAGCCGCAACCTGCCGACCGCCGTTCCGCCGGGGCCCGCACCGGCGCAGCCGTGGAACCGGCAGCGGCTGCGCAGCAACAACGAGTGGCTGCTGCTCGAACGGCTGCGCCTCGGCGGACCGTCCTCGCGCGCCCAACTCGCCCGGGACACCGGCCTGTCCAAGCCCACCGTCTCCGCCGCCCTGGCCGCCCTCGAACACGCCGGGCTGGCCCGCGAGGCCGGGCGGTTCGTCCCCGAGCGCGGGCGTGCCGCCGTTCTGTACGAGCCCGACCCGCTCGCCGGGCACGTCCTCGGCGTCGACATCGGCCGGGCCCGGCTGCGGGTCGCCGTCGCCGACCTCGCCGGGGACGTCGTGGCCCGCCGCGACATCCCCAACGAGGGGCGGACGGCGGACGCCGTCGCCGACGCGGTGGTGGCCGCCGCCCGCGAGGCGACCGACGAGGCCGGCGTGACGGCGGCGGACATCGTGCATGCGGTGATCGGCACGCCCGGCGTCTGGGACGAGCAGCGGCGCGGCGTGCGGTACGCCACCAGTCTGCCGGGCTGGGGCAGACCCGGGCTCTTCGACCGGATAGCGGACGGGCTGGCGACCACGATCACCGTCGGCAACGACGCCAACCTCGCCGCGCTCGGCGAGTACACGCTCGGCGCGGGCCGGGGGAGCGGCAGCCGGATGTTCGCCTACGTGCTCGTCGGCACCGGCCTCGGCGTGGGCGTGGTCAAGGACGGCGAGCCGCTGGTCGGCGCGCACGGCGCCCTGGGCGAAGTGGGCCTGGTCCCGCTCCCGCCGTCCCCCGACGGGACGCCCGGCGGCACCGTCGAGCAGGCCGCGGCGGCGGACGCCGTCGTCCGCACCGCCCTCGACCTCGGGATGACCGGCCCGCTGACGGCCAAGGAGGTCTTCGACGCGGCGCGCTCCGGCGACCCGCTGGCCGCCGCCGCGGTGCAGCGTGCGGCCGGTCAACTCGCCTACGCGGTGGCCGTGCTGTCGGCCGTCCTGGACCCGGACCTGATCGTCCTGGGCGGCGGCATCGGCGGCAGCGCCGACCTGCTGCTCGACCCCCTCGGCCGGACGCTGCAGCACCTCAGCCCGATGCGCCCCACCCTCGCCCCGAGCCGCCTCGGCGAGGAGGCCGTCCTCCTGGGCGCCGTCGCCACCGCCCTCGACCGGGCCCGCCCCGAGGTGTTCGAACGCCGCTCGGCACTGGTGGGCTGAACGACGGGCGGACCGCGCGGGCGGCGCAGGGCCTGGACGGGCCGGGCGTACCCGGTGAAGTCATGACCGGAATTGGCGGCAGGTGATCGAACCAGTCCGCTGATCGACGCTCTGTGATCGACAGGTCTCGATCTGCTTACAAGTGTTTGAACTATGGACAGATCGTGTGGCCGGCCTGGTTGACTCGCGAACCTCACCCAAACGGAACGGAGCGTTCACGTCCATGCCTTCACGGATGCGCGGCGGTCGTCGCGGCCTGGCCGCCGTCGCCGGACTCGTCTTCACGGTCGGCCTCGCGCTGACCGGTTGTGACCCCACGACCGGTGACACCGCCACCGTCGCGGCCACCACCCCGGCGGTCACGGCCGCGGTCACCACCCCGGCGGCGCCGCCCGCACCGGCGACTCCCGCGCCGGAACTGACGCCCGCACCGGTCGCTCCGCCGGTCGCTCCGCCGGTCGAGACGCAGCCGCCGGCGCCGGAGCCGCCCGCCGTGCCCGCGCCGACCGCCCCCGCGGCGCCCCCGAAGGCGCAGCCGGCCAAGACCACCGCCCCGGCCGCCGCCACCCCCAAGCCGCAGCCGACGCCCACCAGGGCCGAGCCGCAGCCCAAGGTCACGACCGCCCAGCCGCCGGCCGACCCCGACCCGGCGCCCGCCGAGACCAAGGCCGCGGCGGCCACCGGCGACTGCGAGATCAAGTCCAACGCCGGCAACTGCTACAAGGCCGGCCAGTTCTGCCGCAACGACGACCTCGGCAGGAGCACCCACGAGGCGAGCGGCCGGGTGATCACCTGCCGGATGGTCAGCGGCAAGCCGCACTGGCAGGCGTGAGCCCGGTCCGCGTCCCGGGCGGCTCAGGGCAGTTCGGCGAGCGTGCTCCAGAACAGCCGCTCGTACGCCTGTAGCAGCCGGCCGTACTCACGGGCGGCGTCGAGGTCCGGACCGGCGGTCAACCCCGCCGGTCCGAGCGCCTCGGCCGCCGCCCGCTCCAGTGCGGTCGCGGGCTGCGCGAAGAAGTCGAAGAACGCGCACGCCTCGTCCCCGAACCCGTGGAACCGGCGCAGCGCCCCGGCCAGGGCGGCGCAGTACCCGCCCCAGGCCGCGAAGTTGGCCACCAGCGCCGCCGCCACGGCGGGCGGCCGCCCGTTCAGCGCCAGCCACGCCAGATACGCCGGGTAGGCCTGGCACCCCGGCAGCGGCGCCCCCGCGGCCGCCGGTCCGCAGGCCGCCGCCAACGCGGGCAGCGTGCGCAGCGCGGCGCTCTCGCCGTCCGCCAGCCGGGCGAACCACGCGCCGAGCGGCTCGTCCGCGCACCGGGTGGCGAGCAGCAGCAGGCTGCGCCGGTCGGAGGTGATGACCCGCCGCTGCTGCGCCGCCAGCTCGGCGAGCACCGCGAGCCGCCCCCGGCCCGCCGCGAACTGCGCCACCACGGCGGGCTGCTCCTCGCCGGGCGGGGTCAACTCGGTGCGCAGGCCGCGGAGCTGCTGCCCGGCCGCAGGCTCCGGCTGGTCGATCGGCATGGAAGCCCTCCGCCTCGCTCGGCATCACCCGCCGGGCCGCGCCGTCCTGCGGCCCGTGGGTCACCGCCATCACGCTAGCCGGGCGGGGGAGCGGAGGCACGTCGGCGCCCGCGCGGCCCGGCGGTGGGCGACCGGGCGCGGCCCGGCACGGGACGGCGGGACACACCGGGTGATCGGTGCGCCGTCACCCGTAGCGCCCGGAATCCGCAGGCTCCGCAGGCTCCGCAGGATCCGCACGGGGGCTTCCCGGATCCGCCCGTTCGGGTGGAGCGGCCGGTGACCGCCCCGGCCGGGTCTCCGGTGCGGCCGGGACCGGTGTCCCCGGCGTGGGCGCGTCGGCCTCCTCCGTCCGGCGGGTCCCGCGCGGGTGGTCCGTGGCCCCGCGTTCACGGACACATGATCTACTGGTCCGACCGTACCGATCTCTGCGTCCGATGTGCGAGGGGTTCACCATGCGAGGGCAGGCGGCGGCGCCGTCGAACGCGCTTCCCGACGTCGGCGATCTCGGTGCCTACGTGATCGACGGGACCGGGCGGATCGTCGCGGTCAACGATCACGGCCTCCGGCTGCTGGGCCTGGGTCTCGGCGAACTGGTGGGGCGTGACCACCACGAGGCGTTGCACCGCGGCGCGGACGGGAGCACCGTCCCCCGGGCGCAGTGTCCGCTGATGGACGCCGTCGTGTCCCGCACCGCGTGCAGCGGCGCGGGCCTGTGCTTCCTGCGCGGCGACGGCCTGCTGCTGCCGGTGTGCTGGACCGCCACCCCTTACTCCCTGGCCGACGGCACGGCGACCCTGGTGCTGTTCCACCCCGGCGAGGTGGTGCCGGAGGTCCGCACTCCGGGGGCGATGCCGGAGCTCGAACGACTCGCGCTGCTGGCGGAGACCACCGCCTCGCTGACGTCGACCCTGAACGAGGAGGACATCGTCGACCGGCTGGCCGCCCTGGTGCTGCCGCGCCTGGCCGACTGGATGGTGGTCGACCTCGTCGACGAGATCGGCGACACCTGGCGGACCCGGGTCGTCGAGCACCGGGACGGCCGTGCGGTGCGGCACCCGGAGCTGGAGGGACCGATTCCCGCCGTCACCGCGCAGTCCCGGCTGCCGTTGTCGCGCGCCCTGCGCGGCACCGCGGCCTCCCTGGCGGGGCCGGAGGTGTACCGGGACGAGCCGGACTCCGGCATCGCCGTCGTCCAGCGCGAACTGTTCGCCGCCACCGGCATGCACTCGGCCGCGATCGCCCCGGTCCGCGGGGCCCGGGAGGTCCTGGGGGCGCTGACGCTGGGGCGCGGCGGCAATCCGGTGCCCTTCGCCACCCGTGACCTCTCGCTGCTGGAGGACATCACCCGCCGCGCCGGACTGGCGCTCTCCAACTCCCGTCTCTACCAGCGTCAACGGCGGGTGTCCGAGACGATGCAGCGCCACCTGCTGCCGCACCTGCCCGACCTCCCCGGCGTGCGACTGCACGCCGCGTACCTGTCCGCACCGGACGCCTCCCAGGTCGGCGGCGACTGGTACGACGCCTTCGCCCTCCCCGACGGCGCCACCGCCCTGGTCATCGGCGACGTCGTCGGCCACGACCTGGAGGCCGCCGCCGGCATGGCCCAGCTGCGCAACATGCTCCGGGCGCTCGCCTGGTCCCACGACAGCCCGCCCAGCGGCGTCGTCGACCGGCTCGACCACGCCGTGGGCCGCGTCACCGACCTGCTGATGGCCACGCTGGTGCTGGGCCGTCTCGTCCCGGGCCCCGGAGCCGGCTGGACGTGGACCTGGACCAACGCGGGGCATCCGCCGCCGCTGCTGGTCACCCACGACGGCCGCGCCGACTACATCGAGGCGCCGCACAGCCTGCTGCTCGGCACCGGCGCCACCGCGGCCCGCGGTGATGCCTCGGTCGTGCTGCCGCCCGGCTCCACCCTCCTGCTCTACACCGACGGCCTCATCGAATCCCGGGCCCTGGGGATCGACGAGGGCCTCGCCCGGCTCCGCCGCCACGCGGCGGCCCTCGCCCACCACGACCTCGAAGCCCTGAGCGACCGCCTCCTCGAACGCGTCCGGCCCCAGGACAACGACGACGACGTCGCTCTCCTGGCCCTGCGCGTGCCCCGCCACCCCGGCCGCTGATCCCGGGGGCCGCCCGCCGGGAGGATCGCCGCGCCCGCCGCCGTCGGCGCGACCCGGTGGGGGGTGCGCTCGAACAGCGGCGTGCGCCGTCCGCCGCCCGCTGCCCGCCGTGCGCCGTGCGCGCCCGACCGTGCACTCGCGGGGCACCACCCGTGCGCCCACGGGCACGTCCGCCCGCCCGGCCCGGCCTAGGGTCCGAGTCCGAACCCTCGACCCCCACCCGCAACGGACCGGTATGAGCACCATGACACCCCCCGCCCGGCGCCCGGCGGACGACTCGGCGTGGGCCCCGCTCGCGGGCCGCGTCTTCCGCGCCCTGTGGATCGCCCAACTCGTCTCCAACGTCGGCAGCTGGATGCAGACCGTCGGCGCCCAGTGGCTGCTGGTCGGCCACGACGCCGCCCTGCTGGCCCTGGTGCAGACCGCCGCGAGCCTGCCGGTCGTCCTGCTGGCGCTGCCCGCCGGTGTGCTGGCCGACCGCCGCGACCGGCGCTCGGTGCTGGTCGCCGCGCAGCTCGTGATGCTCGTCGTCGCCACCGTCCTCGCGGTGCTGGCCTTCGCCGGTGCGCTGACCCCCGGCCCGCTGCTCGGCCTCACCTTCCTGCTCGGCTGCGGCACCGCCGTGATGGGCCCGGCCTGGCAGGCCGTCCAGCCGGAGCTGGTGGAGCGCCGGCAGCTGGGGCAGGCGGCGGCGCTCGGGGCGGTCAACATGAACCTGGCGCGGGCGGTCGGGCCGGCGGTCGGCGGCGCGGTGGTCGCGGCGGCCGGCGCGGGCTGGGTGTTCGCCTTCAACGCCGCCTCCTACCTCGGCGTCCTGGTGGTGCTGCTGCGCTGGCACCGGACGGCGCCGCAGGACGGACCGGCGGGCGGGGCCGAAGGCCTGCTGGCGGCCGTGCACGCGGGCCGCCGCTACATCCGGTACGCGCCGGGGGTGCGGCGGGTGCTGCTGCGCACCGCGCTGTTCGTGCCCGGCGCGGGCGCGCTCTGGGCGCTGCTGCCGCTGGTCGCGCGCCGCTCGCTGGGCCTCGGCCCGGGCGGCTACGGACTGCTGCTCGGGGCGGTCGGCGTCGGCGCGGTGGGCGGGGCGTTCGCGCTGCCGCTGCTGCGGCGCCGGCTCGGGGCCAACGGCACCCTGGTCGCGGGGACGATCGCCCTCGCGGGGGTGCTGGCGGTGCTGGCGACCGTCCGGCTGCCCTGGCTGGTCGGCTTCGCCCTGCTGCCCGCCGGCGTGGCCTGGATCGGGGTGCTGTCCACCCTCAACGCGGCGGTCCAGACCCGGCTGCCCGGCTGGGTGCGGGCCCGCGGCCTGGCCGTCCAACTGCTGGTCTTCCAGGGCGGCCAGGCCCTGGCGGCCCCGCTGTGGGGCGTGCTGGCCGAGCGTCACGGGCCGGGCGTCGCGCTGCTGACCGCCGGCGCGGTGCTGCTGGCGGGGGCGGCGGGTGCCCGCCGGCTGCCGCTGTACGACGGCGACGGGGTCGACCCGACGCCCTCCGGCCACTGGCCGCGACCGCCACTGGTGGTCGAACCGGCCCACGCGGACGGACCGGTGCTGGTCACCGTCGAGTACCGGGTGGAGCCGGAGCAGCGGGCCGCCTTCACCGGGCGGATGCGCCGGGTCGCCGCCTCGCGCCGCCGCACCGGCGCCCTCAGCTGGGGCCTCTACCAGGACGGCCGCGAGCCCGAGCGGTTCGTGGAGACCTATCTGGTCTCCTCCTGGGCGGAGCACCTGGCCCAGCACGACGGCCGGCTCACCGCCGCCGACCGCCGCGACGAGGAGGAGGCCCGCTCCCTGCTGCGCCCGGGCACCGGGCCGGAGGTGACGCACGCCTTCGACGTCTCGGCGGGCCCCCTGCCGCCGGTGACGGGCGCTTAGGACCGCGACACCGTCGGGCCGGCGCCGAAGCGCTGTCCGGGGGTTCGTCGTGACGGTACGGCCGCTCGCCGGTGCCCGTTCACGTCCACCGGTCCCGTGCTGCTCGCCGATCCGGTCCGTCCAAGCGCGGCAGGGGGAGAATGCCCCGCCGAAACCCGCTGGTGACGGTGGATCCGGCCCCCGTAGACTCCGGTGCTCGTGACCGACACCAGCACCCCGACCGATGCCCGTACCGCCGCGCTCCGCCGGGACGCCGAGCTGATCGCCGCCGCCGTGGACGCCGCCGGGCGCGGCATGGTCGACCGCGAGACGGTGGCCGAGGTGGTCGCGCTCTGCGCGGTCGCCGGGGAGCACCTGCTGGTCGTCGGCCCGCCCGGCACCGCCAAGTCGCAGGCCGTGCGGCGGGTGGCCGGTCAGTTCGGCGGCCGGTACTTCGAGTACCTGCTCGGCCGCTTCACCGAACCCAACGAGCTGTTCGGGCCCGTCGACCTGCGCAGCCTGCGCGAGGGCCGGGTCGAGTTCGAGACGGCGGGAATGCTGCCCGAGGCCGAGATCGCCTTCCTCGACGAGGTCTTCCTCGGCTCCACGGCCGTCCTCAACACCCTGCTCGGCCTCCTCAACGAACGGGTCTTCCGGCGCGGCGGCACCGTCCTCGCCAGCCCGCTGCGGGTCTGCGTCGGCGCGGCCAACCACCTGCCGGAGGACCCGGCGCTCGCCGCCTTCGCCGACCGCTTCCTCGCCCGGGTCTTCGTCGAGCCGGTCGCCGACGCCCGGCTGGAGGAGCTGCTGGAGGCCGGACGGCGGCCCGCCGCCCCCCCGCCGGCCGGCGCGGCGGGGGACGTGCTCGGCGCGCTCGACCGCCTCGCCGACGCCGCCCGCGGCTGCGACCTCGACGGCGTCACCCCGCTGCTCGCCACCGCGCTGCGCCGGTTGCGCGCGGCCGGCGTGCCCGTCGGCGACCGGCGGGCCGTCCGCTCGCAGCGGCTGGTCGCGGCCGCCGCCGTGCTGGACGGGCGGGGCGTCGCCACCGCCCGCGACCTGTGGGTACTGCCGCTGGTCGCCCCCACGGCCGACACCCAGGCGCTGGCCCGCGACACCCTCGCCGACCTCATCGAGAAGGCCGCCAACGAATCCCTCGCGCACGCCGCCGAGGAACTCTCCCGGAGCACGGCCGCCCGCGCCGAACGGCTCGCCCGCACCGGGGCCGCCCTGCTGGCCCAGCACCGCGGGCTCCCCGGCGGGCGGGACTCCCGGCTGCGCCTGGAGGCCGCGCTGCGCGAGATCGACGCCGGGTTCGCCCCCGCCGACCTGCCCGCCGCGCTCGCCGGCATACGCGCCGAGCTGGTCGCGGCGGTCGCGCCCTCGTGACGCACCTTCCCCCGCCCGCCGTGGCGCTCACCTGGGAACGCCGTGAGCCGCCGCTGCCCGCCGCCGCCGTCCTCGCCGTCGGCGAGGCCGTCCCGGCGCTGGCCGTCGCCACCCGCGCCCGGCTCGCCGACGGCGCCCGGCTCGGCGTGCTCGCCGACGACACCGCGCTGCTGGTCCTCGGCGCGGAACCCGACCTCCCGTGGTCGGACGGCGCTCGCTACCTCGGCCGCGACGGCGAGCTGCTGGTCCCGACCACCGCCCGTCCCAAGCCGGCCCCCGCGCTCTGGCGCGCCGCGCTCGGCGCCGAACCCGGCGAGCTGTGCGTGCTCACCCCCGACCACGCCCTCGTCGCCGCCCCGCCGGCTCCCGCCACCGACCCGCAGGCGCTCACGCCCTGCACCGGGGAGGCCGGGCGATGAGCGGGACCCGCCTTCCGGCCCCCCTGGCGCCCTGGGCCGGCGCACTGTCCGCGCTCACCCCCGAGCTGGCCGCCGCCCTCGGGCCGCTGCTGCGCCGTCTCGACGCGCTGGTCGCCGAGCGCGAGCCGGTGACCGACGGCCCGGGGGAGCCGGACGGCCTGGGCGGACTCGGCCGCTCCGGGCGGCCCGAGCGGCTGCTGCCCTCCGAGTGGCTGCTCGCCGAGGAGCATCCCGAGGAGTTCCTGCGTCGCTTCGTCGATCGCGAACTCCTTTATCTCGAACCGGAGTTCCGCACCGCGACGGCGCGCGGCCGGACGGTGGCGATGGTGGATGCCGGGCCCTCGCAGGCCGGCGCCGGGAGGCTGGTCCAGCTGGCCGCGCTGCTCGTGCTGCACCGCCGGGCCGCCGCCCGGGGCGGCGAACTGCTGGTGGGTGTTCTCGGGGACGAGCCGGTGCACTGGTTCGGCGGCGAGCCCGCCGACCTGCTGCCCACCTGGCTCGCGGCCCGCCGCCCCGCCGAACCGGCCCCCGAGGACGTCGAGCGCGCCGCCGCCACCCTGGACGCCGCCGACCGGGCCTGGCTGCTCACCTCCCCCCGGCTCGCCGACCGGCTGCCCGCCCTGCCCCGGGTGCTGGTGAGCGAGCCGGCCCGCTGGGGCCCGGCGGGCGCCACCCACGTCACCGTCCGGCTCGACCGCGCGGAGTTCGAACTGCCGCTGCCCGCCGCCGACCTCGCCGTCCGGACGCTGCGCGGCGCGGAGTTCCGGCGCACCGGCCCGACGGCGGCCGGCCCGTCGCCGGCGGCCGGACCGTCCGGGCAGTGGCTGCCCGCGTTCACCACCGAGGCGCCGTTCCTGCTCGCCCGGGGCCGGGACGCGGGAACGCTCCGCTCGGTGGACGTGCGCGACGTCGAGCAGCGGCACGGGGGCGCCGTGCAGTCCAGGACGTACCGGCTGAACGGCCGGGTGATCGCCGCCGGGCGCACCGGCCGGCGGCTGATCACCCTGCACCTCCACCGCGGCCGGGTGGTGCGCCACGTCATCGGGCGCCCGCTCGCCGGGCCCGCCGAACTCTCCCTCGACCCGGCCCGGCTCGGCCTCGACGAGGGCCTGGTGGCGCGGCTGGCGGACCGTCCCGTGCTGCCGCTGCTGCGCGCCGGGGACGACCTGCTGGTCCCGCTCGCCGGACGCTGGCGGCGGATCGCCCCCGACGGCACGGTCACCGACGACGGCCCGGTCGGGCACGGCACGGAACGCGACCGCGGCTTCGACCGGTTCCGCGAGCCCCGCCTGTTCGGCCGCGCCCTGCCGCCGGAGGCCGCGCGGGCCCGGCACCTGCTGCACGCGGACGGCACGGCGGCCTGGTCGGAGGACGGCAAGCAGTGGACGGCGCGGACCTTGCGCGGTGACGAACGGCGGCTGTCGTTCCGGGAGAAGGCCGAGGTGCTCGGCCTGGTCCACGTCGGCCACGAGCCCGCGCTCATCACCTGGTCGCCCGGCGGCCGGCTGGTCCGGGCGATCCGCCCCGACGGCGTCCGCACCCTCAGCCGGTTCTCCGGCGGCGGTGCCGCGCCCGCCGTGCACCCCACCCTGCCGCTGATCGCGGCCGAGACCTCGCTGGGGCGGCTGGTGGTCGGCAGTGCCCTGTCCGGCCGGATCCACCATGTGCTGGGGAGTGACGAGTGAACGCCGCGGGCTTCGTCCTGGATGTGCCGCTGACCGGCCCGGCGGAGGCCGCCGAGCGCGTCCTGGACCTCTGGTGCGACGGCGCCCGGCTGCGTGAACTGCCGGACGGGCGGTGGCTGTTGACGCTTCCGGAGCCGGTCCGGGTGCGTGCCGGGCGGGCTCCCGGCCTGCCGCTGGAGGGCACCGGGCGCGGCGGGCTGGCCGCCCCCGGGGCTTCGGACGGTGCCGCGTCCGGCCACCTCGCGCTCGTGCGGGGCGGGGTGGTGGAGATCCATGTCGTCGACCGGCTGCCGGAGGTGGACCCGTCCGGCTGGCTGCTGCTGACCGGCCTCACCCTGCACCGCCCGCGCCCGCTCGGCGTCGCCCCGGCACCCGACGCGGCGCCCGTCGAGGAGTCGCTGCCGCCGCGGCCCCGGCCGGACCTGCGGGCGGCGGCCGGCATCCGGCCGGCCTCCGGGCGGGCCCGGCGGCTGACCTCCGACAAACCGCCCGCCGGGACCGCGCGCCGCCGGCGCCGACGGCGGCGCGGTCCGGAGCCCGCCGTCGACGAGCGCACCGCGGCGGTCATCGTCGTCCTGGTGATCGTGCTGCCCCTGTCGATGGTGGTGCTCCACGGCCTCGGACTGCTCGACGGCCACGGCATCGACCCGGGCGGTGTGGTGGTCGCGTCGGCCGTCGCGGCCCTCGCCTACGCGCTGCTCTTCGGCCGGAGCGCGGCCAGGGGCGGGGGCACCGGCACCTCGACCGACGGCACCTCCGCCGATGGCACTTCCGCCGAGGGCACCCGCGCCGCCGCCCCGCGCCGGACCGCTCCGCGCCGGCTCGGCCACCTGCTGGCCCGGCTCACCCTGCGCACCCCCGCCGCCCGCCTCCTGCACGGGCGGCACGCCCGCTACCTGCGCGACCTCACCCGCGCCTTCGAACAGCACCGCTGGGACGACGCCCTGCGCGACGCCCTGCCGCTCGCCTCCGCGCACCGGGGCGGCGGGACGACGCGGGTCTGGCTCTCGCTCTCCCTGCCCAAGCGCTTCACCGGCGCACTGCGCCCCACCCCGGGCGAGGGCCCGGCGGCCTCGGTCAGCCCGCTCAGCGGCCCCACGGCCTACCAGCACCTCAGCGCGCTCTACCGGCACGCCGCCGAGCGGCTGGAACAGCAGGGGCGGACCGACGAGGCCGCCTTCGTCCTCGCCGACCTGCTGGACGCGCCCGCCGAGGCCGTCGCCCTGCTCGACCGGCACGGCCGGCCCGCCCAGGCCGCCGAACTCGCCGAGGGCCGCAACCTTCCCGCCGACCAGGTGGTCCGCCTCTGGTGGCGGGCCGGCGAGCACGAGCGCGCCGTCCGCACCGCCCACCGCCGGGGTGTCTTCGCCCGGGCCGTCGAGCGCCTGGACGCCACCGACCCGCAGGCCGCCCGCGCCCTGCGTGCCGCCTGGGCCGAGCACTGCCGCGCGGCCGGCGACCGGCTCGGCGCCGTCGAGGCGGTCTGGCCGGACGCGGCCCTGCGCCCGACGATCGCCGCCGACCTGCGGGACGCCGTCGCCCTCGGCGGCCCGCTCCGCGGCCGGGCGCTGCCGTACCTGCTCGCCCTGGACGCCGGTGACGCCACCCGCGCCCTGGCCCGCGCCGTCCTCGACGGCGACGGCGACCCGCACACCACGGGCCGCTCCGCCCTCGCGGCCGCGCTCGCCGTGCTGCCCGCCGCCGACGCGGCCACCGACCGCGAACTCGCCACCGCCGCCGCCCGGGCCGCCGCCCGTGACGGCGGCTTCGGGGGCGCCCTGGGCAGCGGTCCGGGCGCCGTCGCCGAGCGCGCCCTCTTCGACCGGCTGCTGCGCCGCGCCGACCCGCTGACGGCCGCCGACCTGGCCCGCCCGCGGCCCCGGCCGCGCCCGCCCGCCGCGGCCCTGCGGTACACCGCGGCCGACCGGCCGGGCACCCTGCCGGTACTGGACGCCGCCCGGCTCGCCTCGGGATCCCTGCTGGTCGCCTGCGGCCAGGCCGGGGTCCGGCTGCTCGCCCCCGACGGCCGGGTCCGCGCCCGCTGGGACACCCCCGCCGACCGGTTCGTGCTCGCCGACCACGGCGGCAGCGCCCTGCTGGTCGAGGACCACGGCCCGGAGCTGCGCGGCTTCGCCCGCCTCGACCTCGCCACCCGCACCGTCCGGCCGTGGACCACTCTGCGGGCCCGGCAGCTGGCGCCGTCCTTCGACGGCCGGCACCTGATCGCCTCGGACGGGCGCGAGCTCGTCGTGCTCGACACCCTCACCCCGCGCCCGACCGTGGTGTGGCGCGAACTCGGCGGTGACCAGCGGCTGGTGGGCGGCATCACCCGCACCCCCGGCGGCTGCGCGGCCGTCGTCCGCTCGCCGCTGCCCGACGGCTCCCCGCTCACCGAGGTGTGGCGCTGGGACCTTCCGGGCTGGGAGCTGCGCGGGCGCCTGCGCGTGGACGACGCCCTCGCGGTGGAGCCCCTCGCCGCCGTCGCCCTCGCCGCCGTCGCCCTCGCCGCCGGAAGCCTGCTCACCGCCACCACCGCGAGCGGCGCCGCCGCGACCGCCGCCACCGCCGCCACCGCGACGGCGCCGGGCGACCACACCCTCCTGTGCTGGACCTCCGAGCGCCCGGACACCGAACTGTGCGTCGACGGCCGGGCTTCGGCCGGCCCCGCCGCCGACGGCGACCACTGGGCGCTCACCGTCCCCGAGGGCGCGGACCTGCGGGTGCACACCGGCACCGGCCAGTCCTCCGCCCCCGCACTCACCCTGCGCTTCCCCGATGCCGCCGGCCCCCGGACCGGCCTGCGCCATCACGCCGGCGCCGTCACCCACTGGCACCGCTCCGGCCGCGTCCTCGCCACCTCCGCCGACGGCTCCGCCCTGCTCGCCAACCTCCGGGTGACCACCGGCTGACGGGCCCGCGCCCACCCCTCGGCGGCCCGGGGGATCCGGCGGACCGCGGTCCCGGGGAGGACTACCCTACGAACATGCGCCGCTACCCGGTGCGGCCGTCGAGGAGGACTCCTGTGTCGTCGCCCTGTGACCCCGCCCACGCCCGCGCCGGCGATGTGAGCACCGCCGTCATGGTGATGGACTCCCGGCTCAAGGCCATCTACGACGGCAGGACCGGCGTCGACCCCGAACAGCAGCGGATGACCGAGGAGTTCGCCGCCTCGATGGGCCCGGAGGAGGCGGACGAGCTGCTGGACGGCGTCTGCACGCTCATCTACATGTACATGGACTGGCTGCGGACGGTCTGCGAACGGCACGACAAGGACGTCATCGAGCACGTGGTGCCGACCCTGGTGTCCACGATGCGCATGATGCCCAACACCTTCCGCCCGGAGGTCGTCCCCACCATGGCCGGCCTCCTGATCGCCGCCGGCACCGGCCTCAGCCCCAACCTCTGGCGGGCCCAGTACGGCGACTGGACCCGCGCCGAGCTGAACCCCCTGGAAGCCACCGCCGTCATCCTCGCCGAGCACATCAACCGCATCGTCGGCGACGACCAGGAGTTCGCGACCCGCCTGATCACGGACGCCCTGGCCGTCACCGACGACCACTGACCGCCGGGCCGCCCGGCCCGCCGGACCCCCGTCAGGCGGTCTTGACGGTGCCGCCGTCGATGACGTGGTCGGCGCCGTGGATGTTGGCGGCGCGTTCGGACAGCAGGAAGGCGACCAGGTCCGCCACCTCCCCGGGTTCGGTCAGACGCCCCGAGGCGATGGCGAACCGTCCCGGGAGGTCCGCCAGCAGTTCGGCGTGGCTCACCCCGGAGGCGGCGGCCACCCTGCCGGCGAGACGGTCCGGGTCGGTCCACTGCGGCGTGGCCGTGGGGCCCGGGGAGACGGTGTTCACCCGGACCCCGCGCGGCGCCAGTTCCTCGCTGAGCCGTTTGCCGAACTGGGTGAGCGCGGCCTTGGCCTCCGCGTAGCCGACCGGCGAACCGGTGGGCATCCGGGCGTTGATCGAGGAGATGTTCACGATCGCGCCCCCGCGTTCCAGGATGCTCGGCAGCGCCGCCTTCGTGGTCCACACCGCGCTGAACAGGTTGAGGTCGAAGATCCCCTGCCACTGGTCGTCGTCGGTGTCCAGGAACCCGCCGAGGGAGAGCTGTCCGGGATCGCCCGCGCCGACGTTGTTGACGAGGAAGTCGATCCCGCCGACCGCGGCCAGGGCTTGGCGGACGACCGACCGCGCCCCCTCGCGGGTGCTCAGGTCGACCCGCACGGTCGCGGCGGCGGCCTGCTCCAGCTCGGGGGTGACGCTCCGGGCCGCACCCACCACCCGGACTCCCTCCGCGGCCAGGGTCCGGGCGATCGCGAGGCCGATGCCGCGACTCGCTCCGGTGACCAGAGCCGTCCTCCCGCCGATTCCGAGGTCCATGTGCTCTCCTTCGCCATGATTCTTGAATTCCAGGTCAAAAACTAGGGCGCAAAAAGCGGCGCCACGTCGGGCGCCGTGTCTCAGAGGCCCGTCAGGGCCGTGTCGATGACCCGATGCAGGGCGGGCCGGTCGAAGGTCCTGGCCATGACCCGCAGCCCCGCGAGGGTGGTCTGGAGGAACAGTGCCTGCGCCCTGGCGTCGACGCCCCGGTCGACGTCGCCCTCCCGCTGCCCCCGCTCGATGCGGGCCGCCAGCAGCTCGATCATGCGCTCCTCGATGCGGTGCGCCGCGCGGGCGGCCTCCTCGTCCCGCCCGCCGAGCTCCTCGACGGTGTTCTGCGCCAGGCATCCGCGGCGGGCGGGGCCGTCCAGGTCGATGTCCACGAGCAGGGTGAAGTACGCGTGGATGCGTTCCTTGGCGGTGCCCGGCCGGGAGAGGAACTCCTCGGCCGCCGCCGTGCCCGTCCGGCCGTAGTGGTCGAGCGCCCTGGCGAAGAGCTCGCGCTTGGAGCCGAAGGCGTGGTAGAGGCTGCCCTTGGCCACTCCGGTCGCCTCGGCCAGATCGGCGGGGGAGGTGTCGGCGTAGCCCTTGGTCCAGAACGTCTCCATCGCCCGCGCGACGACGACGTCCGGTTCGAAGCTCCTCGGCCTGCCCATGCGGCAACCGTAGTGAGTAGTTGACCCCGGGGTCAACTACTCACCGGGGCGGCGGGGTGACGGGGAATACCGGGACGGGTAGTATCCCGATTGTGCTGATGGGCGAGGGCGTCGAGTGGGGGCTGCACTGCTGTCTGGCGCTGGCGTGGCTCGACGAGCAGGCGCCGGTCCCCGCCGGGCGGCTGGCGGAGATCTTCGAGCTGCCGCCGGTCTACCTGAAGAAGCAGCTCCAGCCGCTGGTCCGGGCCGGGGTGCTCGCCTCGGTGGCGGGTGCGCGCGGCGGGTACCGGCTGGGGCGGGCGCCCGAGCGGATCACCTTGATGGACGTCGTCGCGGCCGTCGAGGGGGCGACCGAGGCGTTCCGCTGCACCGAGATCCGGCAGCGGGGCGCGGGCGTGGAGGCGCGGGCGGGGGAGTTCGCGAAGCCGTGCGGCGTCGCGGGGGCGATGCGGCGCGCCGAACTCGCCTGGCGGCGGGAGCTGGCCGCGCAGACGATCGCCGACCTGCTCGCCGCCAGCCCGGCCGGTGCCCCGGACCGGATCCGCCGGTACCACGAGCGCCTCGGCTCCTGACAGCACGTCGATCGCGGCCCGGCCGGACGGCCGGGCCTTTTCCGGGAGGGGAATCGGGATGTCCAAGGTCTCGTTAAGGGTCGCTTCGGTGCCGGTGCCGGTGCTGGCGCTCGGGACCTTCGCCGTCGGCACCGACGCCTTCGTGGTGGCCGGCTTCCTGCCCGAACTCGCCGCCGACCTCGGCGTCTCCACGGCCACCGCCGGGCAGGCCGTCACCGTCTTCGCGGCCGCGTACGCGCTGCTCTCCCCGGTGCTCGCCACCCTGACCGCCCGGCTGCCGCGCCGCCGTCTGCTGGTCGGCGCGCTCCTCGGCCTCGGCGCCGCCAACCTCGCCTCCGCGCTCGCGCCCGACCTCGCCGTGCTGCTCGCCTCCCGCGTCGCCGCCGCGGCCGCCGCGGCGGCGTTCACCCCCAACGCCGGCGCCGTCGCCGCCTTCCTGGTCCGCCCGGAGCACCGGGCCCGGGCGCTGGCCGTGGTGGTGGGCGGGCTGACCGTGGCCACGGCCCTCGGCGTACCGCTCGGCGGCCTGGCCGGGCAGTGGACGGGCTGGCGCTGGGCGCTCGGCGCGGTGGCGGTGCTGGCGGTGCTGGCCGCGGGGGCCGTCGCGGTGCTGCTGCCGTACCTGCCGGGCAATCCGCCCGTCCCGCTGCGTGACCGCCTGGCCGTGCTGCGCCGCCCGGCGGTACGGGCGATCCTGCCGCTGACCGTGCTCGGCATGGCGGCGGCGTACACGGTGTACGCGTACAGCGTCCCGGCCCTGGCGGCGGTCGGCCTGACGGCCGGGGGCGCGTCGTGGGCGCTCGGCCTCTACGGAGCCGGGGCCGTCCTGGGGAACCTCGGCGCCGGCCTCGCCACCGACCGCCTCGGCGGCGTCAGGGTGCTGGCGGCGGGCTGCACCGTGATGGCCGCCGGGCTCGCGGGCCTCGGCGCCCTGGCCGCGACCGGCACCCGGGAACCGGTGCTGGCCGGCCTGCTCATGGTGGCCTGGGGCGCGGGCAGTTGGTGCCAGACACCGCCGCAGCAACACCGCCTGATCGCGGCCGCTCCCGGGGAGGCCCCGTTGGTGGTCGCCCTGAACTCCTCGGCGGTCTACGCAGGGATCGGAGCGGGTACGGTGGTCGGCGGCCTGACAGCCGGGCCCGGGGCGACCGCGATGTACGCGACGGCCGCCGGCCTGGCACTCGTCGCCCTCGCCTACCTGCTGCTGACGGCGGGAGAACGGACCGTGAGCTCATGACGGACGGCCTGGCGCTCCCCGCCACCGGTCTCGCGCGCCGCACGCCGAGCTACGCGCAGGGCCTGCTGCCCGCCGCGCTCTTCCACCACAGCGTGCGGACGTACCTCTACGGGCGCCTTCCCGGCGAGCGGCGCGGCTGCGGGCGGATCGCGACTACGACGACGAACTGCTCTTCCCGGGCTGCGTCCTGCACGACTGCGGGCTCGGCGCGGAGGGCGACGACGACCAGCGGTTCGAGCTGGACGGCGCCGACCTGGCCGCCCGCTTCCTGACGGGGGAGGCGGTGGCGGCGGACCGCACGGAGGCGGTGTGGGACGCGATCGCGCTGCCCATGGACCGCGAGCTCGCCGAGCGGAAGCGCCCGGAGACCGCCCTCGTCGCCCTGGGCGCCGGCTTCGATCCGGGCGGTGCGCCGCAGAAGCTCCCGCCCGGGTACGCGGACCGCGTCCACCGGACGCTGCCACGCCTGCACGCGGCAGCGGTCCTGCACGACGCCGTCGTCGGCCGGGCGCTCGAAAACCCCCGGAAGGCACCGCCGTTCACGATGCAGGGCGAACTCGTCCGCCGGGCGACCGGCCGGACCTGGCCGTCGTGGGAGCAACTCGCCCGATCGGCGGGGTGGAACGACTGCGAGGGCTACCGGCCCGACCCGCCGGCCGCGAGCCGAGACGGGGATCTCGGGCCGCTTCGAGCGGGTCGGGCCGGCCTCGCCGGGCCGGCGTCAGCCGATGCCCGCCGTGCGCCCGGCGGCGAGGTCGGGGCCGGTGAGCGGGAGGGGGAGGACGGGCGGCGCCGTGCGGGCGGTCGCGCCGGCCGGCGGGTCGCAGAGGGTCTTGACGATCAGTGAGCCGATCGGCTGACCGCTCGCCGAGGTGTCCTTGCCGAGGAACGGGTTGTGCGACAGGGCGAACTGCCGGCGCCCGTCGCGGCTGCCGAGCAGCAGGGTGCTCCAGCCGGGGAGGCTGCCGTCGTGGCCCCAGGCCGGCTCGCAGCCCGGGCCCAGGTCGATCTGGAGCACGCCGAGTCCGTACCGGCCGCCCCCGATCGTGGTCGGCACGGTGTCCGTCAGGGCGGCCATCTCGGCCGGGCGCAGCAGCCTGCCGCCGAACAGGGCGGCGTGGAAGCGGTCGAGGTCGGTCGTGGTGGAGATGCCGTTGCCGGCCGCGTCCACGAGGCTGGGGTTGAGCCGGGTGACGTCGGCGGGCCCTGCCGGCATGTCGACGTACGCGTGGGCGTGGGGGCCGCCGAACCCGGTCCCGGAGCCCGGGAACAGCGTGTCGTCCAGGTGCAGGGGCCGGACGATCCGGCGCTCGACCTCGCGCTGCCAGGGGTGCCCGGTGACCTTCCGGATGATCATTCCGGCGAGGACGTAGTTGGTGTTGGAGTAGTGCCAGCCCTGCCCGGGCGCGAAGTACGGCGGGTGCTCGGCGGAGACCGCGGCCAACTGCTGCGGCTGGTAGTCCCGGTAGCGCCACGTCCCGTACACGAAGTCCTGGAGGTCCGCCTCGCTGCGGAGCTGGAAGCGCTCGTCGTCCGTGTAGTTGAACAGGCCGCTGGTGTGGTTGAGCAACTGCCGGACGGTGATCGCCCCGCCGTTCGGCACGACGCCCGGCAGGTGGCGCTCGACGGGGTCGTCCAGCCGGAGCCGGCCCTCGCCGACCAGCTGGAGGACGACCGTCGACACGAAGGTCTTGGTCACGCTGCCGATCCGGAACCGGCCGTCCGGCCTGGCCGGCTGCCCGGTG
Organism: Kitasatospora sp. NPDC015120; assembly: GCF_043080305.1. Taxonomy (NCBI): domain Bacteria; kingdom Bacillati; phylum Actinomycetota; class Actinomycetes; order Kitasatosporales; family Streptomycetaceae; genus Kitasatospora; species Kitasatospora sp. NPDC015120. The sequence goes on from NZ_JBIBVJ010000003.1 coordinate 570,648, forward strand.
GCCAGGTCGGCGGTCCCGGCGGCGCCCCGCCACGGGGCGCGGCCGGCGATGCGGATCTCCGCGAGCGCGGCGGTCATCCCGCCGAGGTCCACGAGGTCCCGCAGCTCCTGCTGTCCGTCGACACGCGGGCGCTGCGCCTCCGCCGACGCGGCGGCGCCGTCCGCCGCCCCGTCCGCCGCCACCGCCGCCGGGGCGAGTGCGACGACGGTGGCCCCGGCCAGGGCGACGGCGGCGAGCCGTGTCCCCAGCCGGCCGCGCCGGTGCGATGTCCGAGCCTGAACGATGGTCATGGTGCCCGCCCCTTCCCGCCCGGCGGCCCCGGGCCGTCGCCACCACGATCGCACCTGCCGCAGGCCCCGCGCGTCCTCCTCCGGGGGGCGTCACCGTGCACCGGCGGCGGAGACGGCGCCGGATCAAATCATCGTCAGGGGCCTTGACTTGGCCTTTTCCGTCCGGCAGTGCCCCGCGGGGCGGACCGGTGTTGCCTGACCGTTCGATCGTACGTGAATATACGTACCGTCAGGTTGCAGCCCCACTGCAGCCCCACTGCGGCCTCGCCGCGGCCTCACCGAGATCGAGGAGTACCTCCGCATGCCCGTGACACCGCTCAGTCCCGCCCGCCCGGGCTGGACGCTGTTCCTGCTGGCCCTGGGGCAGACCGTGTTCGCCCTGGACCTCAACATCGTCTTCGTCGCCCTGCCCGAGATCGGCACCGACCTCGGCTTCCCGGGCCAGACCCAGCAACTCGTGGTCAGCGCCTACGTCGTCTTCGCCGGGGGCTTCCTGCTGCTCGGCGGCCGCGCCTGCGATCTGCTCGGGCGGCGCCGGGTGTTCATCGGCGCGCTGGTGCTCTACGCGCTGTCCTCGCTGGCCGGGGGGCTGGCCCGGTCGCCCGAGGCGATCGTGGCCGCCCGGGTCGTCCAGGGGGTCGGCGGGGCGCTGCTGCTCCCGTCGATCCTCGCGCTGGTCAACACGCTGTTCGAGGAGGGGCCGCGGCGCAACCGCGCGCTCGCGGTGTGGGGCGGGGCGGGGGCCAGCGGGCTGACCCTGGGCGCCCTGCTCGGCGGGGTGCTCACGGAGGGCTTCGGCTGGCCGGCCGTGTTCTTCGTCAACGTGCCGCTCGCCGGGGCCATCGCGCTCGCGGCGGTGTTCGTGATCCCGCCCGACCCGGCGCGCGGCGGGCGCCGCCGCTTCGACCTGCCGGGGGCGCTGACCGTGACGGCGGGCGCCACCCTGCTGGTCTTCGCCCTGGTCGAGGGCCCCGAGCGCGGCTGGGCCGATCCGTGGATCCTCGGCGCCCTGGCGGCCTCGCTCGTCCTGCTCGCCGCCTTCGGCGTCATCGAGACCCGCAGCGCCGACCCGCTGATGCCGTTCCGGCTGTTCCGCAACCGCAGCCTGAGCGCCGGTGCGGCGATCACCTTCCTCTACATGGCCACCTTCGGCGTCCTGCCGTACTTCCTCACCGTCCTCCTGCAGAGCGTGCACGGCTACAGCGCGCTGCGGACCGGGCTCGCCTTCCTGGCCCCCTCGCTGGCCATCGCCGCCGGTACCCAGCTCGGTGAGCGGCTGACCACCCGGGCCGGGCTGCGGCCCACCCTGCTCGGCGGCTTCGCGGTCGGCGCGGCCGGGACCGCGGTGCTGGCCGCGGGGTTCGACGCCGACGCCGGCTACCTGGCGCTGCTGCCCGGGCTGGTGGTCTCCGGGGTCGCCCAGGGCGTGGTCTGGACGGCCATGTGGATCGCGGCGGCCGCCGGTACCGCCGCCCATGAGCAGGGCATCGCCGGCGGCGCCGCGTCGACCACCATGAACCTCGGCAACGCGATCGGCCTCGCGCTGTTCACCGCCGTCGCCGACGCGGGCACCGACGGGTCGGGCGCCGGGGAACTGGCCCGCGCCACGGCGGACGGAGGGTTCCTGGTGGTCCTGCTCACCGCGGCGGGGATGCTGCTGGGCCTGCTGCTCGCGCTGACCCTGCGACCGGGGCGCGCCGCCGCTCCGGACACGGCCTGGGCGGCCGCTGCCGAGGACGGGCCGGAGACCGTGGCCACCGGCGGCCGCGCGCCGTCCGCGGGGGACTGACGTCGCGCCCCGCGCCCACCGGTCGCCCCGTCTGGGGCGGCGCCTCCGGCCAAATCCGCTTCGACGGGCACAACTTGACGGACCGTCGGGGTCAGCTCGGGCGCGGTCCGCCACGCATTCGGATGAATGCGCCGCTCGGCTCCGGCAGGTGGCCGGCGATCGGTGCTACCAATGACCGTGCGCTCGGGTCCGAGCCGACGAATCCCCCCTGGTGGCGCGTGCGCCGCATGCCCTCCCACCGTGAGAACGGAGCCCCCCATGGCCATCGCACTCCGCAAGACCCTGGCCGTCGCCGCGCTGGCGCTGACGGCGTCCTTCCTCCAGGCCGGTCAGGCGGGGGCGTCCGACGCCGCCGCGCCGTCGCCGCGCATCCCGGGCCGCTACTGCCTGGCGGACGCCTGGGGCACCCCGAACCTCTCCACGAAGCCGTGCGACGCCACCGACCAGGGCCAGCACTGGACGCTCTCGGGCCAGCAGATCTCGCTCAGCAACGCGCGGGCCTACTGTCTGGCCAACGCCTGGGGCACCCCGAACCTCTCGACGAAGCCCTGCGACCCCACCGACCAGGGGCAGTACTGGACCGTCTCGGGCCAGCAGATCTCCCTCACGTTCGCCCCGGCGTACTGTCTGGCCAACGCGTGGGGCACCCCGAACGTCTCGGTGAAGCCGTGCGACGTCAACGACCGCGGTCAGCACTGGGTGGTCTTCAACGACCAGATCAGCCTGGCGCTCGTCTGACCCGGCCCGCGGGCGGTCCGCGCGGGGCCGTGTCCGGGGCGGGCCGCAGCAGCCACGGGCACGGCCGCCGCGCACGTCAGCCGGCGGCGGGGTCCTGTCGTTCGTCGTCGCGGGCGCCCGACAGCACGGCGTCGAGGAGTCCCGGGTAGCGGGCGTCGAGGTCCTCGCGCCGCAGGCGCAGCAGGTTCTCCCGGCCGGAGGGCTGCTGGTGGATGACGCCGCTGTCGCGCAGCACCCGCCAGTGGTGGGTCATCGTCGACTTGGCGGTGATGCCGATCGCGGTGAGCACGCTCCCGCAGTTGTGCGACCCGCCGCCGTCGAGGACGCGGACGGCGGAGAGGCGGACCGGGTTGCCGAGGGCGGTCAGGACGTGTTCGATCCGGATCTGCTCGCGGGCGGGATGGCGGTAGCTCATGGCCCCACCGTAACGCGAGGGTTGATGGGGACCCCACGCCGCCGTCGGCCCGCACCGCCCGGGGTGCCGCCCGTCCGCCGCACCCCCGTGAACCACGGACGGGGTGCGGCGGACGGGCGTCGGGCGTGCGGGGGTCAGGAATGGATGCCCTGGCCCGGCGTGAGGATCCCGGCCGGGTCGAAGCGGTGCTTGGCGGCCACCGCGCGCCCCCACTGGGCCCCGTAGTGGCGCCGCCACTCGGTGCGCGTCACGTCCGGGATCGCGCCGATCAGGTAGCGCTTGCCGCCCAGCGACACCGCCAGGTCGTACAGCCGGCGGTTGCGGCGCAGCGCGGCGGCGTGGTCGGCGCCGGGGAACGGGAAGGACAGCAGGTCGAAGTGGAAGCCGACCGGCTCGTCCGGCATCACGGTCAGCGGCCGGGTGAACACGTCGGTGCGGAACGGGTAGAAGAGCAGCAGGCCGGCGCCCAGGTCCTCCGGCGTCAGCAGCGCGGTGGCCTCGCGCATGAACGCCTCGGTGGTCGACGCGGGCAGGAACAGGCTCAGCCACGGCTTCGGCTGCGACCAGAGCCCGGCCGACTGCAGGTACCCGGCGAAGGCGTCCACCCGGAACGCGTACTCGCGCGCGGTCTGGTCCAGGAACGTGGTGTCGGCCGCCACGCAGCGCAGGCCGCTCACCAGCTTCGCGCGGTCCGGCGCGGCGGTGCCGTCGTAGTGGACGACGCCCTCCACCTTGTACCGCCAGCCGGTCCCGGCGGCGTTGCGCGAGACATCGCCGACGTGCAGGTCGAAGCGCTGCTCCAGCATCAGCTTCTGCTGGTCCGCGAGGTAGTCGGCCAGGTCGTCGTAGAAGAGGTTGAGCACCAGCGCCCGCTCGTGGGCCCGCACCAGGCGCAGGGTGGCCCGGACGATGAGGCCGGCCTGCCCGCCGCCGCCGAGCACGGCCTCGAACAGCTCGCGGTTGTCGCTCGCCGAGGCGGTCACCAGCCGGCCGGTGCCCGTGACCACGTCCACCGACTCGACCGTGTCCGTCTGGAAGCCGTACCGCTGCACACCGCCGCCGATGCCGCCGACGCTCAGCGTGCCGCCGACCGACAGGTGCAGGTAGTCCGTCAGGGTGGGCGGCATCCAGCCCTGGGCGAGCGCGGCGTCGGTCAGCTGCGCCCAGGTGACGCCCGCCTCGACCACGGCGCGGCCGGGGGTGATCCGGACGATCCGGTTCAGCCCGCGGGCGTCGATCGCGACGCCGTCGCGGGCGGCGGCCTGGCCGTAGCTGGAGTGCGACTCCAGCCCGGTCGCGCCGCCGGTGCCGCTCTGGCCGTTCATCGCGACCGGGATGCGGTGGCGGTGGGCGAAGGCGACCAGCGTGGCGACGTCGCGCACCGAGCCCGGGTGCAGGACGGCCCGCGGCGCGGAGGTCACCAGGTGCCCGAAGTCCCCGCCGAACCGCGCCAGCGTCCCGGCGTCGGCCACCAGGGTCCCGTCCAGCCGGGGCAGTGCGGCGAACGTGGCGCCGGCCGCGCCGGCGGGGGCCTCGGCCGGGGCCCCGGCGGTCCCGGCGGGCGCCGTCCCGACGGCCCAGGAGCGGCCGACGGTGTTCCAGCCGACGACGGTGGCCGCCGCGCCGACGATCACACTGCGGCGGGGCAGGGCTGAGTTGCTCATTACAGAAATCTCCGATCAATCGTCATATGAGCAGTGTTGTATCGCAGGCGGCGCGTACACGCGCAATAGGCCCGACCTGAACACTTCGGTGACGGTCCGTCCGGTGCACCGTCGTGCCGGGGCGGGGAGCGGTCTACACCACGTCGGGGACCGGGGACAAGATCCGGACACTCCCCGGCTCCGGTCCCGGCCCGCCGGCCAGCGGGAACGGCGGGCCGTCCGGGCGTGGCCGGACGGGCGCGGTGGCCGGAAATCCGGTTGTCCGGCCCCGGTGATCGAGGGAGAGTGGAGTCGTCGGGATCAAGGAACGACAACCGAGGGCGAGCTGGGCCTGGGAGAGCCCAAGGGCCTGTAAAGCCCCCGCTTCGGCTGTGGTGGTTCGAATCCATCCTCGCCCACCTCGGTGACCGCCCCGGGCCGTACCCACGGCCCGGGGCGGTGCGCTTCGGGCCCCGGGCCGGGAGTGGATAGGCTCGGCCGCATGTTCGTCCTGGAGCTGACCTACACCGCGCCGCTCGACCGCATCGACGCGCTGCTGCCCGCCCACGTCGAGTGGCTCGGCCGTCACTACGGGAGCGGCGCCTTCCTCGCCTCCGGCCGCAAGGTGCCCCGCGACGGCGGCGTCATCCTCGCGGTGGGGGAGGACCGGGCGGCGATCGAGGCGCTCGCGGCCACCGACCCGTTCGCCGTCGAGGGCCTGGTGGCCTACCGGGTGACGGAGTTCCTCGCCACCACCGTCGCGCCCGCCCTCGAACCCCACCGCCAGCAGCTCCCCGCCTGAGCACCCGTACGGGGCCGCCCCGGTTCGGCGACCGGTCGTGCACTGGCTACGATCGGTGAGCACGGGGCAAGGACGCGTCGGGCCGCGGGCCGGCGCACGGCGAAAGATCCAGTGGGAGTAGACGATGGCACACGCACGGGCCGGACAGCCGGCGCAGCCGGGCGACCTGGTGGACGTGGCGCGGCTGGTGACGGCGTACTACACGCTGCACCCGGACCCGGAGGAGCCCGGCCAGCGGGTCGCGTTCGGCACCTCCGGCCACCGGGGCTCCTCGCTGGACGCCGCGTTCAACGAGGACCACATCGCCGCCACCACCCAGGCGATCTGCGAGTACCGCGCCGCGGAGGGCATCACCGGACCGCTGTTCCTCGGCGCCGACACCCACGCGCTGTCGGAGCCCGCGCAGGCCACCGCGGTCGAGGTGCTGGCGGCCAACGGCGTGACCGTGCTGCTGGACAGCGCCGACGGCTACACCCCGACCCCCGCCGTCTCGCACGCGATCCTGACCCACAACCGGCGCAACCCGCACTCGCTCGCCGACGGCATCGTCGTCACCCCCTCGCACAACCCGCCCCGCGACGGCGGCTTCAAGTACAACCCGCCGAGCGGCGGCCCGGCCGGCTCGGAGGCCACCGGCTGGATCCAGGACCGCGCCAACGCCCTGATCCGCGAGGGCCTGCGCGGCGTCAAGCGGGTCCCGTACGCGCGCGCCCTGGCCGCGGCCACCACCGGCCGCCACGACTACCTCACCGCCTACACCGAGGACCTGGTCTCCGTCCTCGACCTGGACGCCGTCCGCGCGGCCGGTCTGCGGATCGGCGCCGACCCGCTCGGCGGCGCCTCCGTCGCCTACTGGGGCCGGATCGCCGAGACCCACCGCCTCGACCTGACCGTCGTCAACCCGGTCACCGACCCGACCTGGCGCTTCATGACGCTGGACTGGGACGGCAAGATCCGGATGGACTGCTCCTCGCCCTCCGCGATGGCCTCGCTGATCTCCCGCCGCGACGAGTACGCCATCGCCACCGGCAACGACGCCGACGCCGACCGGCACGGCATCGTCACCCCGGACGGCGGCCTGATGAACCCCAACCACTACCTCGCGGTCGCCGTCGACTACCTCTACCGCCACCGCGCCGAGTGGCCCGCCGACGCGGCCGTCGGCAAGACGCTGGTGTCCTCCTCGATGCTCGACCGGGTCGCCGCCGACCTGAAGCGCGAGCTGGTCGAGGTGCCGGTGGGCTTCAAGTGGTTCGTCGACGGCCTGCTGGAGGGCTCGATCGCCTTCGGCGGCGAGGAGTCGGCCGGGGCGTCCTTCCTGCGCCGCGACGGCGGGGTGTGGACCACGGACAAGGACGGCATCCTGCTCGCGCTGCTCGCCGCCGAGATCACCGCCGTGACCGGCCGCACCCCCAGCGAGTACTACCGGGACCTCACCGACCGCTTCGGCGCGCCCTCGTACGCCCGGGTGGACGCCCCGGCGGACCGCGAGCAGAAGGCGCTGCTGTCCCGGCTGTCGGCCGAGCAGGTCACGGCCGGGGACCTCGCGGGCGAGCCGGTCACCGCGGTGCTCACCGAGGCCCCGGGCAACGGCGCGGCCATCGGCGGCATCAAGGTGTGCACCGAGAACGCCTGGTTCGCCGCCCGCCCCTCCGGGACCGAGGACGTCTACAAGATCTACGCCGAGTCCTTCCACGGCCCCGAGCACCTGGCCCGGGTCCAGGAGGAGGCGCGCACCCTGGTGAACGGGGTGCTCGCCGGTCCGGCCGACGGCTGACCCGCGCACGCCCCGGTGGCCGGGGGCCGGGGGGGGGCCCCCCCCCCCCCCCCCCCGGGCGGGGGGGGGGGGGGGGGGGGGGGGCCCCCCCCCGCCCCCCCGCGCCCCGCCCCCCCCCCCCCCCGGGGTGCCGGGGGGGCGCGCGGGGCCGCCCCCGGGGGCCCCCGCCCCCCCCGGGGGGCCGCCCCCGGGGGGGGCCCCCCCCCGCGGGGCGCGCCCGGCCGGTGAGCCGTTGATGGCCGGGGCCCCCGTGCGGCCGGAGCTGCTGACCCGCCGCCGCCCCGTTGGTAGGTTGACTGGCCGATCCGACTGATCCGACCGGTCCGACCGGCCGGACCTCTCCGCCACGTCTTCACCCGGGGGACCACGTGAGCCAGCCGCCGCAGTACCCGAACGGCGAACCCCACCCGTACCAGCAGCCGACCCGGCCCCAGCAGCCGCCGGCCTACGGCGTCGCGCAGCCGTACCCGGGGCAGCCGTACCCCGGCCCGCCGTACCAGGGCCAGCCGTATCCGGGGCAGGCCGCGCCGTACGCGCCGCCCCGCAGCTCCGGCAGCCCGGTCGGCGCGTTCTTCCTCGGTTTCGCCGTCTCGCTCGTCGTCGCGGCGATCTACAGCGCGATCTTCGTGTTCACCTTCGGCGACCACCGGTCCCGGGGCGGCGTGCACACGCTCTACCTGGCGCACGCCCTCGTCAACGGGGCGGCGGTGGGCCTGCTGGTGGGCCTGGTCGGGCGCCGCAGCCCGGGCGCGTGGATCGCGGGCGCCGTGGTGGCCGCACTGGGCGCCTTCTTCGGCTACGCCAACGCGGTTCCCTTCCTGGTGCTCCGCGACAGCGGGGCCGACGGCCTCCGGTTCATGCTGGAGCACGAGCCCTTCGGCCCGGCCAAGGCGTGGTGGGGCGGCTGGGACGGGTCCGAGTGGATCTCGCTGGCGGGGCTGGCGATCGCCGCGCTGGCGGCGTGGGGCATCGCCTTCCTGACGGGCCGCAACCGCCGCTGACCCGGCCGGGACCCGCGGGGAGCGTGTCCCTACATCCGGGTCACCTCGACCCAGGACTCCCACTTGCCGCTGACGGTATGGTGCACGATGACCCCCGACACGCTCTCACCGCCGGTCAGGCCGGCCGTCACGCGGGCATCGATGGAAACGCCGTTCACCAGGCTCAGATGGTCCTTGAGCGCATCCCTGACGAACCGCTCGGGATCGGCCCGCATCGCCTCCAGATCGCTCTCTTCGAGGTCCATCCGGAAGATCTCGACTTCGCGGGCTTCGGCCTTGCCCTCGCGGTACAGCGTCGCCATGGCAACCTCCGGGTAGCAGTCGTCTGTTTTCAGGGTGCATCCGCTGCCGGATTCGGCAACCGGAAACAGGGCCGGCCGGCGCACGTCGACCCTGGTGTGCCCGGCCGGCCGTCGGCGCTCCGGGGTGGTGCGGTGTCCGGGTGGGACGAAGCCGCTCCCGGGCCCGCGCCGAGGACCATGACCACCGCGACGAGGGCCAGGGCGACGGCCACCAGCAGGGCGAGCGCCAGGGCCCCGCAGCCGCCGGTGCGCCGGGCGGCAGCGGGGCCGGCGGGCTGCGGCGCCGCCGCGGGCGGCGGCCCGCCGTCGAGGCCCTGCGCGGTCCGGCCCCCGTCCCGCGTGCGCCCGTCCCCGCCGAGCCCGGGCCGCTCGGGCACGTCCACCGCGAACGCAGCGCACGCCGCGCCCTGGCGGGCCGCGAGCGCGACCACCCGCAGGGCCACCCCGACCCGCACGTGCGGCGTGCCGTGCACCTGCCCCGCCGCCCCGGCCCCGGGGACGCCGAAGCGGGAGGCGATGTCCGGGCCCGACCCGGTGAGGACCGGCGGCAGGGTGCAGCGCAGTTCGATCCGGCGGGTCGCCCCGGCGGGCAGCGGCTCCTCGACGGCCCGCCGGTCGAAGTCCAGCCGGCCTTCGAGGGGTTCGACGGGTTCGAGGCGGAAGCCGGTCGGGCGCGGCCCCTCGTTGTGGACGAGCAGGTCCAGGGTGACGGTGGCGCCGGCGGTCCCGAAGCGGCGCGGCGGCTCGCACCAGGCGCGGACACCCGCGTCCGGCCCGGCCCGCAGATCGGTGCCGCAGTACTCGCCCGGGCAGTACCGGCCGAGCCGCTCGGCCCCGTCCGTGCCGCTGCCGCACAGTTCGCAGTAGAGCGCCATGCTGCCGCCTCCGTCCCGCCCCGGGGTTACCCGGCCACCCGCCGTGGCAACCGCCGCCGACCGGACCGGAACCGCCCCGTGACCGTGACCGCTGACGGCCCGTCCGCGGGGGCGCGGTCAGGGCGCCGCGTCGGCGGCGGCGGGCTGTTCGGCGTCCCCGAAGCGGGCCAGGGTGAGGGCCCCGGACACCGCCGCCGCGAAGCCCGCGACGGCGAGCGGTTCGAGGTCGTGGCGGGTGTGGTCGCCGAGCAGCAGCACGCCGATCACGGCCGGTCCCAGCGTCTCGCCGAGCACCATGGCCGCCGTCGCGGCCGTGACCGACCCGTTCTGCATCGCCCAGGTGAGCGCGGCGAAGCCGGCCGGCCCGGCGCACACGATCGCGTAGGCGGCCGGTTCGGTCAGCAGGTCCGGCAGCCGGGGGTCCGGCAGGACCCGCACGGCGACGCCGATCACGCCGAACTGAAGACCGGCGACCAGCCCCAGCAACGGCGCCCGGCGGCGCCCGCCGAGCCGTACGACCGCCCAGCCCGCGCCGGCCAGCAGGAACGCGACGAGCAGCGTACCGAGCCGCAGCGCCGGGGTGCCGTGCCCGGGCCCGTCGCGCCCGGCGCTGACGGCGAGCACGCACAGCCCCGCGCACACCGCGGCCACCCCGGCCCACTCGCTGCGCCGCAGCCGCACGTCCAGCACCCGGGCCGCGCCGACGGCGGTCACCGCGAGCGCCGAGGCGAGCACCGCCTCCACCTCGTACAGCGGAAGCCGTTCCAGCGCCAGGAGTTCGGCGCCGAAGCCGAGCATGTCCATCCCGATCCCCGCGAGGAACGGCCACTGCCGCAAGGTCCCCGCCAGCGCGGCAGCCCCGCCGGGCCGCTGCCCCGCGGCGGCCCGCCGCGCCCCGACCGCCTGCAGCACGGTGGCGGATCCGGTGAGCAGGGCGGCGGCCAGCGCCGCGAGCAGGCCGAAGGACATGCGCCGACGGTACGGGCCGGCGCCGCCCCGGGCCCGGTCCGGCACGCCGTACGGGCCGGGGGCGGGCGCGGTGCCGGGCCGCCGGGCCTGCCCGGCGAACGGCGGGGGCCGGTCGACGGGGGCCGGTCGGCGGGTGCGGATCAGGCCCGGTGGCTGATTGTCATGCACAAATTGGACCGGATATTACTTGTGGGTAGTGTGGCCGCGTCCGGCGGGTGAACGACCCGCCGCCCGCTCCTCGCTGAAGGAACATCACGTGTCCCGACCCGGCTCCTGCCGCTCCGGTCGCGCGCTGCGCACCGCTCTCGCCGCCGCCGCGGCCACCACCCTGCTCGCCGCCGCCCCGGCCGCCCCCGCCCACGCGGACCCCGCTGCCGCCGCCGGGGCGACGGCAGGCCCGGCCGCCCCCCACCTCGACGCCGTCGAACGCGTCCTGCGGGAGGTGTCCCCCGGACTGGAGGGCACCGTGTGGGAGCGCACCGGGGGCAACGGCCTCGCCGGAGCCGCGAACCCCGCCGGCCCGGCCGGCTGGCTGCTCCAGACGCCCGGCTGCTGGGGCGACGCCACCTGCGCCGACCGCCCCGGCACCCGGGCGCTGCTCGCCAGGATGACCGCCGACGTCTCCGCCGCCACCCGCACCGTCGACCTCTCCACCCTCGCGCCGTTCCCCGACGGCGGGTTCCAGGACGCCCTGGTCGCCGGCCTCAAGGCCTCCGTCGCCGCCGGTCACCGCCCCGTGGTGCGCATCCTGGTCGGCGCCGCGCCGGTCTACCACTCCACCGTGCTGCCCTCCCGGTACCGGGACGAGCTCGTCTCCCGGCTGGGCTCCGCGGCCGGTTCGGTCAGCCTCACCATCGCCTCGATGACCGCCTCGCGCACCGCCTTCTCCTGGAACCACTCCAAGCTGCTCGTCGTCGACGGACGCACCGTCATCTCCGGTGGCGTCAACGGCTGGAAGGACGACTACCTCGACACCGCCCACCCCGTCTCGGACGTCGACCTTGCGCTGGCCGGCCCCGCCGCCACCTCCGCCGCCCGCTACCTGGACACCCTCTGGGAGTGGACCTGCGCCCGCACCGGGGTGTTCGACAACGCCTGGTTCGCCTCCTCCGACGGCGGCGCCTGCCGTCCGTCGGCCGAGCGCGAGCTCAACCCGCCGGCCCCCGCCGCGGGCACCGTCCCGGTGATCGCCGTCGGCGGCCTCGGCGTCGGGATCAAGGACGCCGACCCCGGGTCCGCCTACCGCCCCGGGCCCGTCCCCGGGGCCGCGGACGCCCGGTGCAGCGCGCTCGCGCTGCACGACCACACCAACGCCGACCGCGACTACGAGACGGTCAACCCCGAGGAGAACGCGCTGCGCGCTCTCGTCGGCAGCGCCCGCCGGCACGTCGAGGTCTCCCAGCAGGACCTCAACGCCACGTGCCCGCCCCTCGCCCGCTACGACGCCCGCCTCTACGACACGCTCGCCGCCAAGCTCGCCGACGGCGTGAAGGTGCGGATCGTGGTCAGCGACCCGGCCAACCGGGGCGCCGTCGGCAGCGGCGGCTACTCCCAGATCAGGTCGCTCGCCGAGATCGGCGACCTGCTCAAGGCCCGCCTCACCGCCCTCACCGGCGACGGCGCCCGGGCGGCCGCCGCGCTGTGCGGCAACCTCCAGCTCGCCACCTTCCGCGCCGCCCCCGCCGCCACCTGGGCCGACGGCCGCCCGTACGCGCTGCACCACAAGCTGGTCGCGGTGGACGACGAGGCCTTCTACATCGGCTCGAAGAACCTCTATCCGGCCTGGCTCCAGGACTACGGCCACATCGTGGAGGACCGGGGCGCCGCCGCCCAGCTGGACCGGGAACTGCTCGGCCCCGAGTGGCAGTACTCCCGCGCCACGGCGACCGTCGACTGGACCACCGGCCTCTGCCGGGCCTGAGCGCCGCCCGGCGGCCGGGGGTCCGGTGACGGCCCCGTGGGTCCGACGCCCGCCGGTCAGTCGTCCAGCGGCGAGCACCCGGTGGCCGCGGAGCGGTCCCGGGTGCGCTCGCGGGCGGCGCGGCAGGGGAGGTGACGGGTGAGGGCGTCGCTGCAGTTGGCGGCGGCCATCCGTTGCAGCAGGGCGGCCAGCCGGGTGACGAGCGGGCGCAGCCGGGCCCTCAGGGCGGCGTCGGCGCGCGCGTCGATGCGCTCGATGGCGGAGCAGAGGCGGGTGACGAGATGTGCGGTACCGCGGACGGCGCGGCGGAGGTGCTTCACGCGAGTGCAACCGGTCCGTCACCCGGCCGGTTCCGGCCGGGGGCCGGGTGGCCGATGGCAGAGACCGGGCCGCGCGCCGGGCGCGCCCGGTCCGCGCCCGCGCGGGCGCCGCGCCCCCCGACGGGCCCGCCGCCCCCCGTGGGCGGCGGGCCCGTCGGCGGCCCCGTGCCGGAGCCGGCCGGTCGGGCGGTCAGTACGAGCCCGACACCAGTTCGGCCACCGCGCCCTGCCGCTCCGGCTTCCAGCCGAGCGCGGTGCGGGCCGCGGCGCCGCTGACGCTCTGGTCAAGGGCGAGCGCGCTCGCGAAGAGCGGGCCGAACACCTCGGCGGCCTGCTCCACCGGCACCGGCTGCGGGTCGCCGGGCACCCCGGCCGCGCGGCCGGCGGCCCGGGCGAGTTCGCGCACCGGGACGGCCGACTCGCCGACGCCGTGCCAGAGGGTCCCGGCGCCGGCCCGCTCGACGGCGGTCACGAACAGCTCGGCGAGGTCGTCCACGTGGACGGTCGGCCAGCGCACGCCCTCCTCGCCGTAGTACTCCGGAGCCCCCTGCCCGCGGGCCCGGTCGACCAGGAGGGCGGGGATGCCGCCGCCGCGGCCGTACACGATGCCGGGCCGCACGACGACCGCGCGCACGCCCTCGGCGGCCTCGGCCAGGACGCGCTGCTCGATCCGCGGGCGGTAGCCGACGATGTCGATCGGGTCGGTGGGGGTCTCCTCGTCGACCTCCTGGGCCTCGCCGGTGGCGCCGAGCACCCAGACGCCGCTGGTGTAGACGAAGGGGCGGCCGGTGCCGCGCAGCGGGGCGGCGAGCGCCGCGATGACGGCGGTGTCCACATCGGCGTCGCCGCTCGGGGGAGCCAGGTGGATCACGCCCTCGATGTCGGGGGTCACCGCGCCGGCCAGCGAGGCCGGGTCGGCGGTGTCGCCGACCACCTGGGCGTGCCAGCCCCGGCCGGGCTGCGGCTCAGGGTTGCGGGTGAGCGCGACGACCTGGTGGCCGGCGGTGGTGAGGTGCTCGGCGACGGCGGTGCCGATGTAGCCGGTGGCGCCGGTGAGCAGGATCTTCATGACATTCCACCTCTGTCGAAAATTTCGATATCGAAACTATAGGCACGCGGGATCGGCACTGTCAAACATTTCCACGTCGAACTGTTAGGATCGGTGCATGACGGAACAGCAGCCGCAGCAGCACGACGGCGTCGACCGCATCACCGCACAGTGGCGCGCGGTCCGCCCCGACCTGGACGCCTCCCCGATGGCGGTGATCGGCCGCATCTCCCGCGCCTCGCGGCTGCTGGAGCGCGGAATCAAGGACAACCTCGCCGCCCACGGCATCGAGCCCTGGGAGTTCGACGTCCTGGCGACCCTGCTGCGCTCCGGCCCGCCGCACGTCCTCAACGCCGGTGAGCTGAGCGCGGCCGCGATGGTCAGCTCCGCGGCGCTCACCAACCGCATCGACCGTCTCGTGGAGAAGGGCCTGGTCGACCGGGCCGTCGACCCCGCCCACCGCCGCCGGGTGCTGATCTCGCTGACCGGTGCCGGCGAGGAGCTGGCCCACCGCCTCGTCGAGCACCACCTCGCCGGCGAGGAGCGCCAGCTCGCCGGGCTCACCGCCGCCGAGCGCGAGCAGCTCGCCGGTCTGCTGCGCCGGGTCCTCCTCGCCCTCGGCGACCACGCCGAGGACCCGGCCGAGGGGTAGTCGTCCGGCGGGGGAGCCGCCGGGAAGTCGTGCCGATTCGGTCACCTGACGGTGTTTCGGCCGAGCGCCGGGCCGAGACTGGTCGCGGCGCCCCGGTCCGGGGGAGCGGGGCGCCGCCCGAGGGGGCGGCTCCGGGAGGCACCCGACCGGCAATGGCCATGCCATTGTTACAAGATGTGCTGAGTTTCTCCACCGTTGCCCCCGGGGCCCTACCATCCTGCGCGGGGGTGCCGGAGTTCCGGCTTCCGGTGCCTGCCCGTGCGCCCCGTGACGCCGCAACTCCCTTGCGAGGAAACGTGTCTGACTGGTCGTTGGCGATCGACTTCGGTACCTGCTTCACCACCGCGGCCGTGCGCGTCGAGCAGTCCGGGGCGGCAGGGCCGGGGGCGGTGGCGGCGGTCGAGACCGAGAACAGCCGCTATCTGCCGTCCCTGGTCTGCCTGGACGACGACGGCCGGCTGCTCACCGGGCGGGCCGCCGTGCAACTCGCCGCCCAGCGCCCGGAACGCGCCGAGCAGCACCCCAAACGGGCGCTGCTGCGGCAGCCGGCCGTGCTGCTGGACGACCGCGAGGTGGCCACCGTCGACCTGGCAGCCGCCGTGCTCGCCCGGGCGGCGGACGGGGCCCGGGCGCGGCGCGGCGGCACGGCGCCGGCGCGCACCGTGCTCACCCACCCCGCCGACTGGTCGCCGGGGGACCTCGACCGGCTGGTCGAGGCCGCCCGGCGGGCCGGTCTGGACGCGCCGGACCTGCTGCCGGAACCGGTGGCGGCCGCCCGCTTCCACGCGGCGGACGCCGCCCCGGCGGACGGCGGCGCACCGATCGCCGTCTACGACCTCGGCGGCGGCACCGTGGACATCGCCGTGCTCCGCCGGGAGGCGGACGGCTTCCGGGCCGTCGCGGTGGCCGGCGACCCCGACTTCGGCGGCCGTGACCTCGACCAGGCCCTGTTCGTACTGCTCCGCGACCGTGCGCTGGACCTCGACCCCGGGCCCTGGCAGCGGCTGTGGTCCGACCCGGCGCCCGCGGCCGCTCACCAAAGGTCCCAGCTCGCACGCGAAGTGACCCTGGCGAAGGAATCCCTGTCGCAGACCGGCACGGTGTACCTCGCGGTGCCCGGCTACCCGGATCCGTTCGTGGTCCAGGGCGGAGAGTACCGGGCGGCCGTCACCCCCGCGCTCACTGCCTCGGTGGGGCTGCTGGAGCGGACCGTCGCCCGCGCCGGGCTGACCCCGGACGGGCTGGGGGCCGTGGTGCTCTGCGGGGCCGCCAGCCTGACGCCGCCGGTCGCCGACCTGGTCGCCGCCTGGCTGGGCCGGATGCCCGACCTGGCCGCCGATCCCAAGGCCGCCGTGGCCCTCGGCGCGCTCACCGACCCGCCCGCTCCGCCCGGGCCGTCGGCCCCGGGCGGTCCCGACACCGACGTCGGCTCCGACCGGGCGGGCGCCGAGGAGCCCGCCGCCCGCCGCTGGAGCGTCACCCACTACCCGGACGAGGTCGATCCCGAGCTCTGGTTCTGAGCCGCCGGCGCTCCCGCCCCGTCACCGACCCGTCGCACCACCACCGTCACCGTCACCGCCCGCCGCCGTCACGGCCTCGCCGCCGCTCCGCGCCCTGCCGCGGCCCCGGCGTGCCCGGCCCCGCCCTGCCCGAAAACGCACCACCCGCCCGAGGACCCGCGAGAACCGCGAGGAACCGCATGGACATCGTGATGCTCGGCCACAGCGCGGCCGGGAAGACCAGCTACCTCTCCCTGATGTACGCCGCCATGTGCGACGGCGTCGAGGGCATGACCCTGCGCACCGCCGACCGCGACGCCCACCGCTCGCTGCTGGCCGACGCCCGCGCCATCCTGCGCGGCCGCTACCCGAGGGCCAGCGACCGGCCGCACTGCTACGAGTTCGTGCTCTGCCACGACGGCGACGAGGTCTTCCCGTTCCGCTGGACCGACCACCGCGGCGGCGCGCTCACCGAACACCGCCGCTCCAGCGCGCAGGCCGCCCGCCTGCACGACGACCTGGTCGCGGCCGACGGCATCGTGCTCTTCGTCGACGCCCTGCGCCTGGACACCGACCCCGAGGCCGCCGAGGACGTCCGCCGGCTCGTCGTCCGCGTCCACCAGGCCGTCGCCGACCGGGAGGAGAGTGTGACCCCGCTGGTGATCGCCCTCACCAAGACCGACCTCGTCGACCTCGGCGCGCCCGACGCGGAGGAGCGCTTCGTCGGACCGTTCGTGCCGCTGATCGAGGCCGTCCGGGACACCCGGCACATCCAGGGGGCGTTCATCCCGCTGGTCTGCGGGCCGGAGCCGGAGGGCGTGGCGCTGCCGGTGCTCTGGACGCTCCGGTTCGGGATCATCGGCCGGGCGATGGAGCTGTCCGCCTCGATCGACAGCCTGATGGCCTCCGCCCGTTTCGCCGACCAGCGCGACACCCTGTGGGACCGGCTCAGCAGCTGGTGGGAGGACGAACCGTCCTGGGCCTCCATCCGCGACCGCGACCGCGCCCGGGCCGCTGCCGAACTCGCGCGCCTGGAACCGCTGGTGGAACCGGCCGACCGGCTGGGCGAACTGCTGGAGGACGTCCTCGCGTTCTGAGCGCTCCGATCGGACCGACCCACCACCGGCGAACAGCGCCACCGGGCAACGACGTCACCGACGACCGACCGACCACCGACCCCGCCAGACGAAGGACACCGCACGATGACGGTCCCCACCCTCACCCTCACCATGCTCGGAGCCAGCGGCTCGGGCAAGACGGCCTACCTGCACGGCATGTACAACCGGCTCTCCATGGGCGTCCAGGGCTACTACCTCTACACGACCGACCCCGATCTCGACCTCGACCTCGCCGAGGACTGGGCCCGGCTGCGCCGCACCGGCACGATGCCCAAGGCCACCTCGGACCGGCCGATCTCCTACGAGTTCGTGTTCCGCCGGGGCATGCGCGACCTCATGACCATCGACTGCGTGGACTTCCGCGGCAACGCCGCCCTGGACCGGCGCGGCGCGGCCGAGGACGTCGCGCTGCTGGAGGACCGGCTGATGCGGTCCGACAGCATCATCCTGGCGCTGGACTCCGAGCACGTGGCCGAGTGGATCAAGCACGGCGCGCCCGGCAGCCTCGACCGGGACGACGACCCGATGGAGATCTCCCGGTTCAGCCGCGCGATCTCCCGGGTGTTCAGTGCCCGGCTGGCGGACGGTGACCCGGTCCCCGGCGTCACCGTCCTGCTCACCAAGGCGGACCTGCTGGCGGAGCGCACCGGCCTGCGGCCCGCCGAGGCGCTCCAGACGGCCGGCCGCAACTTCGCCAAGCTGGTCCCGGTCCTCGGCGGCGACGACGCCGAGGGCGTCACGGTGGCGCTCTGCGCCGTCCAGCTCGGCAACTTCGGCGCGGCGGCCCAGGCCACCGTGGACGCCAGCCGGATCGCCCCGAAGAACCTCCACCTGCCGATCATCTTCAGCCTCCGCCACTACCTCAGCGAGGGCATCGTGCGGAACCGGCAGGAGATGACCCGGCTCGCCGGCAGCCTCGACGCCTCGCGCGGCGAACTGGCGGCGCTCAGCCAGGGATTGTTCGGCGGGCTGTTCAAGGGGGCGCAGAAGAACAGCGCCCGGCAGGAGATCGACCGGCTGCTCGCCAGCAGCTCGGCGACCTCGGCCGACCTGCAGCGCGCCCAGGAGCGCTGCCGGGAGCTGGACGAGGAGCTGCGGGGGGTCGCCATCTTCCGCGACGGCCGGCTGCTCACGGACTGAGGGGCGAACGCCATGACGAGGAGCACGACCCACGGGCCCGGGCCCGAGAACGCCGACGGCTGGTCGGCGGTGGTCTACGGCCGCACCCTGCGGGTCGACCAGTGGTGGCGGGCGCTGCCCGCCGGGGTCGACCGGCAGGGCCCGGTGGGGGAGGCCGTGCGCGCCGCCGTGGCCGGCGGGAGCCGGCTGGAGCACGGCCCGCGCTTCCTGCTGCACCGTGACGACCAGGGTGTCCTGGTCGGCGCCGCCTGCGAGCTGGACCTGATCAGCCGGGTGATGGTGCAGGACCGGTTCGGCCGTCCGCTGTACGGCTTCGTGGGCTGGTACCGGCCCGCGTCGGCCGGCAGCGGCGGGCGGGTCCCCGCACTCGCCGAGCTGGCCGGCCACCTGGCCGACTGGGCCGGACCGGTGTACGCCGAGTGGACCGCGCAGACCTGGGAGGCGGCCGGGCGGGAGGAGGCCGAGCCGCGGACCACCCGGGCGGTCGCCGCGCCGTGGCCGGAGCGGGCGCCGCTCGCGGCCGGGGCGGCGCCGCCGCCGGTGGTCTGGCGGCCCGCCCTTCCGGCCGGGTGCCACCTGCTGCCCGAGGCGGACGCGCCCGGCCTCTGGGTGGCCGCCGCGGCCGGGCCGGGCCGGTGCGTACTGGTCACCGGCTGCCGCCGCCGCACGGACGCCGACGCGGACCGGCTCACCCATCTGACCAGCGCGGACTGCCACGGCTACGAACTGCTGCGGCCCCTGCCGCCCCCGCCCCCGCCGCCGCCCCGTCCCGTGCCGCCGCCGCCCGCGCCCGCGGCCGAACCGGGACCCGGTGCGACGCCGGGAGCCGGGCCCGGACCGCGCCCCGGACCGTCCGGATGGGGGAGGGCCGCACGCCGGATCGGGAAGGCCATGGCCGACGCCTTCTGGTCGGAGGAGCCCGAGCCGCAGGAGACCGGACGGAGCGGACCGGGGCGCCCGGAGGCCGCACCGAAGCGCCGGGGCCGGGCGGAGAGCGACCGGCTGGCACCCGCGAAGCCGCCGGGGGGCGAGCCGTGGCCCGGTCGTGACCGGGACCGCGACCCGTACGACGGACTGGGCGAGCCGCCGCCCGAGCCGCGGCGCCCGGAGCGCCCGGAGCGCCGGGAGCGCCGGGAGCGCCCGGAGCCGCCCGTGCCGGAACCCTTCCGCTCCGCTGCGTCCGGCGCCGCGGCGCCCGGCTCCGCCCCACCGCCCGCGGCCGGCCCGCCCCGGCCGGCCGCGGACGAGCCGCCGCGCTGGCGGACCCGGGCGGTCGACCCGCGACAGGCCGACCTGTCCGGCATGTTCGGCGAGTTCGACGACGACCCCGGACCGCCGCCGCCCGCCCCGCCCCTCACCCCGCCCCTCACCCCGCCCCTCACCCCGCCGCCCGCCCCGCCGACGAGCCCCTCCGGCGACCCGGGTGCCCGGACCGACCCCGCCACGGGAGAACCCTCATGACCCCGCCCCGCCCCGAAGCCCCCTCCCACGCCCGCGTCCTCGACTTCGCGACCCGCACCGCCGCCCTCCTCGAACGCGCCGCCCGCACGGCCGCCGCCGAAGCGCCCGGCGAGGACCGGCCGGCCGGTGCCGCCGACGGCGCCCGGCGCGTGCGCTCGGAGGCCGCCCGGGCCGCGGGCGGCGCCGCCTCCCTGGTCGTCGTCGGCGAGAAGAAGCGCGGCAAGAGCTCCACGATCAACAGCCTGGTCGGCGTCTGGGACCTCCTCCCGGTCGACGCCGACGTCGCCACCGGCGTGCACGTCGTCGTCCGGCACGGCGAGCGCCCGCGCGCCGAGGCCTTCCTGCTGCCCGGCGCCGGCGCCGGCACCGCGGCTCCCGACGGCGCCGCCCCCGACGCCGCGCCGCCCCCGCAGCCGATCCCGCTGGAGCGGATCGCCGAGTACGCCGCGGTCGACCCGGTCACCGGCCGCCCGCACCGCCTCGACGTCCACCACGTCGAGGTCGAACTGCCCGTCCCGCTGCTCGCCGCCGGCCTGGAACTCGTCGACACCCCCGGCGTCGGCGGCCTGGTCAGCGGCCACGCCCGACTCGCCCTGGCCGCCCTGGAGAACGCCGACGCGCTGGTCTTCGTCGTCGACGGGTCCAGCGAACTCACCCGCTCCGAGCTGGACTTCCTCGCCCGCGCGACCGAACGCACCGCCGAGACGGTGTTCGTGCTCACCAAGACCGACAGCCACGACGCCTGGCCCGCCGTCCTGGAACGCAACCGCGAACTGCTCGCCCGGCACGCCCCCCGGCACGCCGGAGCCCCCTGGTTCCCGGTCAGCAACCGGGCCCGCCGGGACGCCGCCGACGCCGCCGGGGCGGGCCGGCTCCAGGAGGCCGCCGAGCTGCTGGACGAGAGCGGATTCGAGCCGCTGGACGCCCTGCTGCGCCGCCGGATCGCCGCCCGCGGCGCCGAGCTGCGCCTCGCCAACGTGGTGCACGTCGCCCTCGCGGCGCTCGCCGCCCCGCTCGCCGACCAGGAGCTGGGCCTGCGCTCGCTCCAGCAGGACCCGACCCTGGCCGCCGAGGTCGAGCGCGCCGAGGAGGCGCTGCGGCTGCTCCAGCCGGACAGCGCCCAGTGGCGGCGTGTCCTGACGACCGGCGCCCGTGATCTCAAGAACACCCTCCAGCTCGGCTTCCGGCGCAGCCTCAACGACGTCCGTCAGCAGGGCGAGGCGAAGATCGCCACCTCCGAACCCGCTGCGCTGGCCGAGGAGTTCCCGGCCGAGCTGGAGGCCCAGGTGGAGGCGGTCTGGGTGCAGCTGGACAACGCCGCCCGGCGCGGCCTGGCCGTCCTGGAGGAGCGGGTCCGGCGCGAGTGCGCCACCGTCCTGGACGCCGGCCGCACGGACGCCGGAGGCCGCGGCGCGGAGCTCGCCGTGGTGGAGGACGGCGCCGTCCTCCACGCCGAACGCGGCGTCGCCCTCCCGGAGATGGTGCTCTCCACGCACCGCGACGGCGGCGCCCTGGGCGTGATCGAGAACGTCATCCCGTCGGTCGGCACCGCCGCCACCTTCGGCACCGTGGTCGCCCTGGTCACCAGCAGCGTGCTGCTGCCCGCCGTGGCCGGCTACGCGATGCTGGCCGTGCTCACCCGCCGCCGTCGCCAGCGCGCCGAACTCGGCCGGGTGCGCGGCGACGCCACCCGCCACCTCAACCGGGTGCTCACCGAGCTGAGCACCGAGATCCCCGCCCAGATCACCGCACACGTCGACGAGCTGACCGACCGGCTCGCCGTCGCGCTCGACCGGGCGATCGCCGACGAGCGGCTCCGGCTGGAGCGCCAACTCGCCGACCACCGGCGGAACCTCGCCACCGAGGCCGCCGACCTCGCCGCCGCCCGGGACCGCGCCAGGCGGCGGATCGGCTCGCTCACCACCCTGCGCGACGAGGGGATCGCCCTCGCCCACGCCCTCGGCGTCACCCCCGCCGATCCCTCCGACCCCGCCGCCTCCGACCCGGACCGGAGCTGACCGCATGGACCCGATCACTCTGCGCGTGGTCGCCCTCGGCCACTCCAGCGCCGGCAAGAGCACCTACCTCGCCGCGGTGTTCACCCACCTCGCCGCCGGCCGCAAGGGCTTCCGGATGGTCACCCCCGACCGCGCCGCCTCCGAACAACTCATCGCCGCCGGAAAGCAGTTGGCCAAGGGGATCTACCCTCCGCCGACCTCCCGGAGCACCGGCCTCCACGCCGGGCTGGAGCACGGCCGCAGGGAGGTCATGGGCTTCCACTGGACGGACTACCGGGGCGGTGCGCTCACCGGCTCGGCCGCCGACGACCCGGAGACCGCCCAGCTGCTGGCGCGGCTCACCGGCGCGGACGCGGTGGTCGTCTTCGCCGACGCCCACCGCCTCGCCACCGACCCCGACTCCCACGACGAGGTGCGCCGCACCGTCGTGCTGCTGCACCGCGCCGTCGGCGACCAGCCCACCCCGCTGCCGATCGTCCTCGCCTACACCAAGTCCGACCTCGTCACCGACCCCTCCGACTGGGCCCGGGCCCGGGCCGCCGCGGCCCCGCTGGAGGAACTGCTCGCCGGCGGCGGACGGGTCCGCGGCACAGTGGTCGCGCTCTCCTGCGGCCGCTCGCCGCGCGGGGTCGCGGTACCGGTCCTGTGGTGCCTGTCCACCCTGCTCGACCACCGGGCGCGGCAGGCGCAGGACCGCCTGGAGACGGCGAAGGGCGTCGTCAAGGACCTGCGCAAGGAGGCCAACGGGATCGACAGCTTGGTCTCCTGGTTCAAGGGCGTGGAGAGCGCGGCCAAGCGGCTCGCGTCCTGGGAGGAACGGCTGCGCGAGAGCAGGGAGGAGGTCGCCGCGCTGCGCCGCCCCGCCCGGCGCCTGGCGAGACTCCTGGAGCGCGAGCAGCGCGGCACCGCCCCGCCGGCCGGCGCCCCCGCCCCGGCGGCGACGCGGTGACCGCCCCGCAGCCCGGCGCCGAACTCGCCCCGGTGGTGGCCGGGTTCTGCGCCGAGCTGGCGGGCCGGCTGCCACCCGGCCCGCCGGCCGACGCGGTGCGCGGCGTCCAGGAGCGGCTGGCCGGGCGCACCCTGCGGATCGCCGTCGGCGGCCGGATGAACGCGGGCAAGTCCACCTTGGTGAACGCCCTGCTCGGCCGCCGGCTCGCCGCCTCGGCGGCCACCGAGTGCACCACCGTGGTCGCCCGGTTCCGGCCCGGCCGGCTCAACCGGCTGCAGATCCGGCTGCGGGACGGCACCGTCCGCTGGCGGCCCGGCGGCCTGCCGCGCGACCCCCGCGACCTCGGGGTGAGCGCCGATCTGATCGCCGAGGTCGTCGTCGAGGCCGCCGGACTGCGGCCCGCCGGGGACTGCGTGCTCGTCGACACCCCCGGCCTGGACTCGCTCAGCGGCCTCGACGAGCCCGCGCTCGACGCCCTGGCCCGCGCCGACGCGATGATCTACGTGATGCCGCACCCCGGCGCGGGCGACGCCGAGGCCCTGGGCGCCCTGCGCGCCCAGGCGGACGGCCGGATGACCGCGCTCAACGCCGTCGGCGTGCTCAGCCGGATCGATCTGCTCGGCGAGGGCCACGGCGACCCCTGGCCGCGCGCCCGGCAGGTCGCCGCGACCAACGCCGCCCGGCTCGCCGGACTGGTCGACGCGGTGCTCCCGGTGGTCGGCCTGCTCGCCCAGACCGCCCTCGGCGACGACTTCACCGAACCGGACGCCGCCCTGGTCCGCCGGCTCGCCGAGGCCCCCGCCGCCGACCTGCGCCGCGCCCTCTACTCCGGCCGGCGCTTCCTCGACTGGGACGGCGCTCCGCTCACCCGCCCCGAACGGCAGCGGCTGTCCGGCCTGCTCGGCGTCTACGGCATCGACACCGCCCTGACGGCCGCCCGCCGGGCCCGCACCGAGGGCCGCCCGGTCGGGGCCGCCGCCCTGCTCGCCGAGTTCCGGGCGGCCTCCGGCATCGCCGCCGTCGTCGAGCACCTGCGGGTGCGCTTCGTCGACGCCGCCGACGCACTGCGCTCGGCCGCCGCCCTGGGCGCCGTCGAGGCGGCCCTCGGCACCGGCGAGGGCGTGCCCGCCGAGGTGCTGCGGCAGGCCCGCACCCGGATCGGCGAACTGCGCCGGCACCCGGAACTGCGCCGCCACGAACTCGCCCGGGCCCTGGCCGCGGTGGCCGGTCAGCGGCTCGAACTCGACGAGGACACCGGCGCCGCCCTGATCGCCCTCGCCACCGGCCGCACGCCCGCCGCCCGGCTGCGCCTGCCCGCCGGCACCCCGCCCGCCGAGCTGCGCCGGGCGGCGGCGCGGGCCGCCCGGGACTGGCGCCGCCTGGAGGACGGCCCGCTGCGCGACGTCGGCCGCTACGCCCGGATCGCCCGTGAGCTGTGCGAGGGCCTCTACTTCGCCCTCCCGCCGTCCTGACCCGTGGCGGAGGCCGGGACGGCGGGGGCGGCGGGGGCGCGGGTCAGAGCCCGGTGGGCGTGGGCGTGGGGACCCCCGGGCCGGTCGGGGGCGTGGTCGGCCGGGGCATGCAGGGCTTGGTGGAAGTCGGCGCCGGCACGCCGGGGGTGGGGGTGGGGAACTCGCACTCGCTCGGGTAGATCGGCCCGATCATCTGGACGCGGCTGACCTGGTACGGCGCCTGCCCGTACCAGCCGTGGAAGGTGACGGTCACCTGCCGGGAGTCGCCGATGAGGAGGGTCGTGGCCAGGGACTTCATGGTCGGCCCGCTGTCCCAGAGCGTCACCTCGCCGGTGTCCGTTCCGGTCCCGGAGATGGTCACGAAGGTGTAGGGGCCGGACATGTACGCGGAGAACTGGTAGCGGGTGCCGGGGACGACCGGGACCGTCTGTGTGCAGCCGGCGTAGTCCGTTCCGCTGGGGCGGCCTTCGACGGTCTGGCCGGTCTGGACGAACTCGCCCCGGCAGTCCCAGCCCAGGGCGAGCGGGTAGCGGAAGTCGCCGTTCTTGATCCAGTCCAGCGGCGCGGGCTGGGCGGTGGCGCTCCCGTGCACGGCGAACGCGGCGGTGGCGGCCAGGACCAGGGCGCCGAGGGCGGCGCCGAGCGGGCTGCCGGCGCGGGCGTGGCGGGGTCTGGGGCGCGTTGAACGCATGACGTCTCCGATGTGTGTGTGGGGGGCGGGCGTCCGTCAGGGGATGTACGTGCGCCGGCAGGTGGGGGAGGGCGCCGGGGAGGACGGGCCGCCGGTCGCCGTCGGGGAGGCCGGCTCGCCGCAGGGGCTCGGTTCGAGGCCGGGGCCGACGAGGGAGACCCGCCGCACGTCGTAGGCCGCCTGCCCGTACCAGCCGTGGAAGTACACGGTCAGCTCGGAGGTGTCCGGCCCGGTGGTGACCTGCACCGACAGGTCGTTCCACTCGCTCTGTCCGGACCAGGTGGAGGCGTTCTCGCCGGCCGCGCCGCTGACGCCGGCGAAGGCGAACGGCCCGCGGACCGTGGCGGAGAGCGTGTAGCTGGAACTGGGCTGGACCCGCACCCGCTGGGAGCAGCGGGCGTTGCTGCCGGCGGTCGGGCGGCCGGGGCGGGGGTGAACGGATGCACGCATGCCGTCTCCGGGTGGGGGAGTGCCGATGGGGCAGCGGTGCCGGGGAGTGGTGCACACCATGGTGGACACGGCCCACCGCCGTCAAGAGGAGGACGGGGCTCCGGGCGGGGCCGCCGCCGAGCGCGAGCGGGTCGCCAACCTGGTTTTACGTACCGGGAGATGATGGACCATCAGGACGCCTTCGGTGGGGCCCCGTTGACGTCGGGGGAGCGGCGGGAGGTGCTCGCGGGCCCGGTCGGCCCTCCTGTGGTGCGTGCGCCCGTGGCCGAGGGCCGGACCCGTGGCGGGCAGGTGAAGCCGGAGGCGGCCGTCGGCCGGCGGTGGGTGTGGATGCCGGTGCCGCGTCGGCGTCCCGCCGGCCCGGTGCCCGTGGGCTGCCGAGCCGGGGGGATCCCCGGGCGGCCTCAGGGGTGCGGGCCGTGCCACCCGGGGTCCGCCGAGCCGTCGTAGGGGTCGTGGGTGTCGTGGCCGTGGAGGTGCCCGTCCTGGGCGTGCGGGTCGTCGTACGGGGTGCCGGCGTCCGCGTGGTGCGGGTCGTGCTGGTGCGGGTCGGCGGCCCAGGCGTCGGTGTCGTAGCCGTCGTGGTGCTGCCAGGGGTCGTCGTGGTGGTGGTCCGTCCCGTGGTGGTCCGTCCCGTGGTGCGGCCGATGCTCGGCGTGGTGCCCGTGCTGGTCCCCGGGCGTGCCCCCGTGGTGCTCGTCGTGGCGCTCCTCGTGGTGCCCGTGGCGCTCCTCGTGGTGCTGCGGCGGGTCGTCGTGGCCGTGGTGCGGCGGGGTCGCGCCGAGGGCGGCGCCGGCCAGGGCGTCGCCGAGGCCGCGCAGCAGTGCCGAGCCCGCCGCCCGGCGGCGGGAGCCGGGCGGGGCGGGCGACGGCAGGGCCACCAGCGCGCCCGGACCGGGTGTGCCGATCCAGGCGCGCTCCTCGAAGCGCTTGGCCGGGAGGGCCACGGTGATCCGGGTGAACGCCTCCACCGGGACACCGCCCCCGCCCGTCGCGAAGGCGTCGGCGAAGAGGTCGTCGGCGACCACCACCGCCAGGTCGGTGTCCGGTGCGCCCTTGAGCGCGGCCCGCGCCTGCCGACAGTCGAGCAGCCGGCAGGCCGTCTCCACCGAGCGCGCCACGAAGCCCAGTGCCGCCCGCTGCACCCCGCCCTGGGCGAGGGCGGCCCGCACCCGCAGCCGCCCGGCGGTGCCCGGCGCCCGGTTGAGCGTGTGCAGGGCGTCGCGCAGGCCGAGGACCAGGCCCGGCAGCGCCCTCGCCTCGTCGGCGTCGGGCGGCAGCAGGAGCAGTTGGCCGTCGCCGCGGTCCTGGGCCTCGCAGCGCGCCCGGTCGACCCCGGCCCGGGCGCAGGCGTGGTCCAGCGCGCGGTCCAGCCGCTCCTGCACCTTCTGCTGCACCCGGTAGGGCCGGCCGCTGTACGCCTCGATGTCGACGACCAGGCAGATCCGCCGCAGCCGGGGGGCCGCCGCGCCGCTCACGCCCGGCCACCGCCGTCCGGCAGGCGCGGCGGCGGGAGCGCGACGCCGGCCGCCTCGGCCAGCAGCGCCCGGTCGCGGACGACGAGTTCGCGGTAGCTGGTGCGCACGGCGCCCTGGTTCCGCAGGGTGCGCAGCGAGCGTTCGACGCTGGCGGGGGAGAGCCGGGCGAGCGCGGCGAGGTCGGCGTGGCTGAGCGGGATGTCGATCCGCAGGCCGTCCTCGCCGGGGGTGCCGTAGGAGCCGAGCAGGGTGTGCAGGGTGCGGGCGAGCCGGGCGAGGCCGGTGCCGTGGCCGGCGTCGACCCGGTGACGGGTGGCCGAGCGGAGTTTGCGGGTGACCGAGCGCTGGACGGCGAGGGCGGCGGCGGGCCGGTCGGCGAGGAAGTCGAGGAAGGCCGTGGCGCCGATCTCCCGGGTGGTGCTGGTGCGCACCGCGAGGACGCTGGCCGAGCGCGGCTCGCCGTCCAGCACGGCCAGCTCGCCCAGGAGTTCACCTGGCAGTCGGACGGCGAGCAGGGCCTCGCCGCCGTCCTCGGTGGCGGCGACCACCTTGACGCAGCCGGTCAGCAGCAGGGCGGTCCGGTCGCCCGGCTCGCCCTCGATCATCAGGGCCTCACCCGGCGCGTAGACCCGCCGGGTGCCGAGCCGCCCGAGTTCCCGCAGGTCGGCGGCGTCGAGCCCGCTGAACGGTCCGCGCGGGAAGGGGGCGAGCGGGGCGTCGCCGGGTCTGCCCGACCCCCTGTCCGGTCCGGTGACGCCGTGCGCGCTGTGCATGGTGCCTGCCCCCACCCCGGTCGGCAACCCCGCCCCAACGGGGCGATTCCGTACGGAAGATAGCGCACCGCCCGGCGCGGTGTCAGTCCCGGAGCGCCGGGCGCCGCCGGTCCGCCCGGGCCCGGGCCCGGTCGGCGGCAGAGCACAACGACCTCTCACTGCCGTACATGTGACGTATCGTTAGGTCGGTTTGGTGCGTTGACGCCGGAGGGGGTCGGAGGAGGGGCGCCGCCGGCGCCGGTCGTCAGGACCGCGGCGGAGCCGGGTACCGTCCGGGGCGGCCGTCAGAGCGCCTCCAGGGCGGCGGCCTCCTCGCGCACCAGCTCGCGCAGCGCGGCGAGCGCGGGGCGGCGGTCGTCCAGGCGCCACTGCAGTTCCAGCGGCAGGGTGGCCCGCCCGGCCAGCCGCACGGTGACCACGTCCCCGGTGAGGTGGCCGGTCATCGAGGCGGGCACCAGCGAGAACGCCCGGCTCTGGGCCAGCAGGTAGAGCCGGGAGCCGACGATCCGGGCCGGGCCGACCAGCACCGGCGGCTCGACCCCGCGCTCGGCGCACAGCGCCAGCACGTGGTCGTAGTAGCGCGGGCTCTGCTCGCGCGGCCACAACAGCAGGGGCAGGTCGCCGAGTTCGTCCAGCCGCACGGCGCCGCGCCAGGCCAGCGGGTGGTCGCGGCTGACCGCGACCCGTACCGGCTCGTCGGCGATCCGCTCCCGCCGGTAGCCGGGCACGTCGTCCAGGAACCGGCCGAGGCCGAGGTCGGCGAGCTCGGCGGCCAGCGTCGGGGAGACCCGGCCGGTGTCCACCGACAGCTCGGACAGCACCAGGTCCGGCAGTTCCCGCTCGGCGCGGCTGACCACGGCCGGCAGCAGCCGGTTGACCACGGTGGGGGAGGCGACGATCCGCGCCGTGCCGAGCCTGGTCTCCTCGTGCAGCCGCACCCGGGCGAGCAGCGCGTCGGCGCGGGCCAGCAGGCCGGCGGACTCGGCGGCCATCACCTCCCCGGCGGGGGTCAGCCGCACCGCCCGCCGGCTGCGGTCGAACAGCTCCACCCCGACGGTCCGCTCCAGCCGGGCCACCTCCTGGCTGACCGTCGGCTGCGAGATGTGCAGCCGCTCGGCGGCCCGGCCAAAGTGCAGGGTGTCCGCCACCGTGAGGAAGACCTCCAGCTGGCGCAGGGTGAGACTCATAGGCCGGAGTCTATGAGAAGGGCCGGTATTCATTCTGGATCCCGATCCGAGCGCTCCCTACCCTGAAGCCACCGCTGCCACACCGTGGTGGCAGCCTCACAGGGAGCACACCGCCATGACCGGACTGCCCATCCGCATCTCCGAGGAAGTCGCCGGGGCCGTCGCCGCCGGCGCGCCCGTCGTCGCCCTGGAGTCGACGATCTTCACCCATGGGCTGCCCCGGCCGCGCAACCTGGAGGTCGCGCTGGAGGCGGAGGAGCGGCTGCGGTCGACCGGCGTCGTCCCGGCCACCATCGGCGTCTTCGCGGGCGTGCCCACGGTGGGCCTGTCGGCCGGTCAGATCAAGGAGCTCTCCGAGGCCGACGACCTCGACAAGGCCAGCCTCCGCGACCTGCCGGTGGTCGCCGCGCTCGGCCGCCACGGCGGCACCACCGTCGCCGCCACCGCCTTCCTCGCGCACCGCGCCGGCATCCGGGTCTTCTCCACCGGCGGCCTCGGCGGCGTGCACTTCGGCGCCTCCGAGAGCTTCGACGAGTCCGCGGACCTGACCACCCTGGCCGCCACCCCGGTCACCGTGATCAGCGCCGGTGTGAAGTCGATCCTCGACATCCGGGCCACCCTGGAGCGCTTCGAGACCCTCAACATTCCGGTCATCGGCTACCGCACCCGCCACTACCCCGGCTTCTACGTCACCGATTCCGGTCACACCGTCGGCTACCAGGTCGACACCCCCGAGCAGGCGGCCCGGGTGATCGTGGCCCGCGATGGCCTGGAGCTGCCGCAGGCCGTGCTGATCGCCAACCCGGTCGACCCGGACAAGCAGCTCCCGCCGCAGGAGCTGGACGCGCTGCTCACCCGCGCCCGGGCCGAGGCCGAGCGACAGGGCATCACCGGCAACGCCTCCACGCCGTTCCTGCTCGACTTCATCCAGCGCGACACCCGGGGCCGCAGCCTGGAGGTGAACGTCGAGGTCTACCGGGGCAACGTCCGGCTGGGCGGCGAGATCGCCACCGCGCTGGCCGCCGCGCGAAGCGAGGGCTGACCGGTGCTCGGCGTGCTCGGCGACCTCGTCGAGGACATCGTCGTCTGGGTGGCGGGCCCGCTGCGGCACGGCACCGACTCCGACGCCCGGGTCTTCCGGCAGCGCGGCGGCAGCGCCGCCAACGTCGCCGCCTTCGCGGCCGGCCAGTGCCCCACCCGGTTCCTCGGCTGCGTCGGCGACGACCCGGCCGGGCACGGCCTGACCGCCGAACTGGCCGGCCACGGCGTGGACGTCCGGGTCGCGCGGCACGGCACGACCGGCAGCATCGTCGTCCTCATCGACGAGGCCGGCGAGCGCACCATGCTCCCCGACCGGGGCGCGGCCACCCTGCTGCCGAGCGTCCCGGACCCCTGGCTGGACGGACTCACCCATCTGCACGTGCCCGCCTACTCCTTCGACGGGGAGCCGGTCGGCACGGCGGCCGTCGACGCCCTGCGCCGGGTGCGCGCGAGCGGCGCCACCACCTCGCTGGACGCCTCCTCGACCGGCATGCTGGAGGGCTTCGGCCGCGAGCGCTTCCTCGCGCTCGCCGCGGAGCTCGCGCCCACCCTGCTGTTCGCCAACCGCGCGGAGGCCGCCTACCTGGGGCTGCTCACCGACGGGCGCCCCGGGCCGGAGCGGGCCCGGCTCGCGGCGACCACGGTGGTCACCAAGTCGGGCGCCGACGCGACCACCGTCGACGTGCCGGGGGAACGGCCGTTCACCGTGCCGGTGCCGCCGGTCGGCGAGGTCCGCGACCTCACCGGCGCGGGCGACGCCTTCGCGGCCGGCTTCCTCGCCGCCTTCCTGGACGGCCGGCTGACCGGCACCGGGCCGGGGGAGTCCGGGCTGCGGGAGGCCGTCGCACGCGGGCACCGCTGCGCGGCGCGGGTGCTGGCCTCGCCCGGGGCGTCCTGCCCGCCGGACTGAGCCGCCCGGGGGCCGGGGCGCGCGGGGACCCGCGCGGGGGCACCCCTGGGGGCGCGCGGGGACACGCTCACCGACGGCGCAGCGTCCGGCCGGCGGGGCGGCGGGTGCGGTAGTCAGTGGCTGGTCCGATCCCCCACCCGACAAGGGGCCAGCCGTCATGACCTTCACCAGATCCGCCGCCCGCGCGATCGGCTCCGCGCTGCTGATCGCCGCCGCGCTGCTCGCCGTGCCCCTCGCCGCCGCCCCGCCGGCCGCCGCCCAGGGACCGCGCAACGAGAAGGAGGCGGCGGTCTGCCGTCATGTCCTCGGCAGCCTGCTCGCCTTCGCCGGCCGGCACGTCACCGAGGCCTGCGCCGTCCGGCCGGGGGCCACCGCGCCCACGGCCGGCTGAGGGCCGCCACCCGGCGCCGCCCCGCCCTCCCGCACGGGAGGGCGGGGCGGCGCTCTTCCGCTCTTCCGCTCTCCCGGCGGTCCGGTGGTCCGGTGGTCCGGTGGTCCGGCGGTCCGGTGGTCCCGTGGTCCGGCGGGGCGCGGCCGCGCGAGGGGTGCGGTAGGGTGTCGGGCGCCGCAGCAGTACGCAGAGAAACGGGGAGGTGAGAACCCATGACCGCTGTGCCGGAACGGGTGCTCCCCGGCCGCGACCGCGACACCCTCGTGCAGGACCACGCCAGGCCGTAGCGCCGGCGGGCGTCCGGAGCACGCGGGACCGTCCGCCGTCCGGCGCGCATGCGCGGGAGCCCCGGGTCGGACGACGTCCTCCCACCTGTGCTCCGAGGGGTTCCCTTGCCTGTCCACCCGTCCGTCTCCCTCCGCTCCGCCGTCACCTCCCGGCTGCGCGCCGCCGGTTGCGTCTTCGCCGAGGACGAGGCGCGCATCCTGCTCTCCGCCGCCGCGACGCCCGCCGAACTCGCCGCGATGGTCCACGACCGCGCCGCCGGCCGCCCGCTCGAACACGTCGCCGGCTGGGCGGAGTTCGCCGGCCTGCGGATCGCCGTCGACCCCGGCGTCTTCGTGCCCCGCCGGCGCAGCGAGTTCCTGGCCCGCCGCGCCGCCGCGCTGGTCCGGGAGGACGCCCTGGTGGTCGACCTCTGCTGCGGCACCGGCGCCCTCGGTGCGGCACTCGCCGCCACCGCCGGCCACCGCGTCCGGCTGTACGCCTCCGACCTGGATCCGGCCGCCGTCCGCTGCGCGCGCCGCAACCTCGCCGCGACCGGCGCCGAGGTGTCCGAGGGCGACCTCTTCGCCGCCCTGCCGACCGCGCTGCGCGGGCGGGTGGACGTCCTGATCGCCAACGTCCCCTACGTGCCGACCGCCGACATCGCGCTGCTGCCGGCCGAGGCCCGGCTGCACGAGGCCCGCCCGGCGCTGGACGGCGGAGCCGACGGCCTCGACGTACTGCGCCGGGTGGCCGCCGACGCCCCGCACTGGCTGGCCCCGGGCGGCGCCCTGCTCTTCGAGACCAGCGACCAGCAGGCCGACGCCGCCCTCGCGGTGGCCACCGCCGCCGGCCTGAGCGCCGGGCTCGCGCACGACGACGACCTGGCGGCCACCGTGGTCACCGCCACCCGCCCGTCCGGCGCGCCTGCCCGGCGGTAGCCCCGCGGTCGTGGACGCGCGCACATGCGGCTGAGCGTGACGACCATGTCCGGGTGGCGGCGCGCGGAGTTGACTGAGGCCCATGACCGAGAACACCACCAGCGTCCAGCAGTCCAGCACCCCCACCACCACCACCGCCGCCCGGACCGTCCTGGTCACCGGCGGGACCGGCAAGACCGGCCGGCGCGTGGCCGAACGCCTCACCGCGCTCGGCCACACCGCCCGGATCGGCTCGCGCACCGCGCCGGTCCCGTTCGACTGGGCCGACGACTCCACCTGGGACGCCGCCCTCGACGGCGTCACCGCCGCCTACCTCGCCTACTACCCCGACCTCGCCCTGCCCGGCGCCGTGGAGGCCGTCGGGGCCTTCGCCCACCGCGCCGCCGAGGCCGGGGTCGAGCACCTGGTGCTGCTGTCCGGGCGCGGCGAGGAGGCCGCGCAGGCCGCCGAGACCGCGGTCGCCGAGGCCGGCACCGGCTGGACGGTGGTCCGCTGCGCCTGGTTCTCGCAGAACTTCTCCGAGAGCTTCTTCCTGGAGCCGGTGCTCTCCGGCGAGCTGGCGCTGCCGACCGGCGTCGCCGTCGAGCCGTTCGTCGACGCGGACGACATCGCGGACGTCGCCGTGGCGGCGCTCACCGAGGACGGCCACGACGGCGAGGTCTACGAGCTGACCGGCCCGCGGCTGCTCTCCTTCGCGGACGTCGCCGCCGAGCTGTCCGCGGCGACCGGGCGGCGGATCCGCTTCACCCCGGTCACCGTCGAGGAGTACCGCGCGGTGCTGGCGGCGGTCGGCCTGCCGGGCGAGTTCGCCGACCTGTTCACGATGGTCCTGGACGGCCGCAACGCGCATCTGACGGACGGCGTCCGGCGGGCGCTCGGCCGGGAACCGCGGGACTTCGCCGACTACGCCCGCGCCGCCGCGGCGACCGGCGTCTGGAACGCCTGAAGCCCTCTGCCGCATCCCGCCGTTGCCGTCCGGCCCGGAGGTTCCCCGGGGCCGGACGGCCACGGCCGCCCCGGGAGCCCGCGCCCGTCGTTGATCGCGAGGGCCGCCGGTTCGTAGGCTTGCCGGCCATGGACACCCTGACCGGGCTGCTCGACGGCCCCAAGGCGCGGGGCGCGTTCGTGCTGCGTTCCGTCCTCAGCACGCCGTGGGCGCTGCGGATCGAGGACCGCGCGCCGCTCTCGCTGATCACCATGCTGGACGGCGAGGCGTGGATCCTGCCCGACGGCGGACAGCCGGTGCTGGTGCGGCCGGGGGACCTGGCGCTGCTGCGCGGACCGGAGTCCTACACCCTCGCCGACGACCTGCGGACCGAGCCGGAGATCGTCATCGGCCCGGGGCAGATCTGCTCCAAGGACGGCGTCAGCGTCGCCACCTCGATGGCCCTCGGGGTGCGGACCTGGGGCGAGACCCGGCCCGGCGACGAGCGGCCGTCGGTGATGCTGACCGGCACCTACCTGGCCGAGCACGAGATCGGCCGCCGGCTGCTGTCCCACCTGCCGACCCTGCTGCTGCGGCCGGCCGGGGCGGACACCACCGAGGACACCCTGGTCCGGCTGCTCGCCACCGAGGTCACCCGGGCCGAGCCCGGACAGGAGGTGGTGCTGGACCGGCTGTTGGACCTGCTGGTGGTCGGTGTGCTGCGGGGCTGGCTGGCCGCGCCGGACACCGGCGCGCCCGGCTGGCTGCGGGCCCAGGCCGACGACGTGGTCGGCCCGGCGCTGCGGCTGCTGCACGACGATCCGGCCCGGCCGTGGACGGTGGCGGCGCTCGCCGCCGAGGTCGGGGTCTCCCGGGCCGGGCTGGCCCGGCGGTTCAGCACGCTGGTCGGTGAGCCGCCGATGGCCTACCTGGCGAACTGGCGGCTGGCGGTGGCGGCCGACCTGCTGCGCGACCCGGGGCTGACCGTCGCGGCGGTGGCCCGGCGGGTCGGCTACGGCGACGCGTTCGCGCTCAGCACCGCGTTCAAACGGGTGCGGGGGCTGACCCCGCAGGAACACCGCCGGTCGGCCGCCTCGGCGGACGGGCCCGCGGTCGACG
The DNA here is from genome assembly GCF_043080305.1 of Kitasatospora sp. NPDC015120. Taxonomy (NCBI): domain Bacteria; kingdom Bacillati; phylum Actinomycetota; class Actinomycetes; order Kitasatosporales; family Streptomycetaceae; genus Kitasatospora; species Kitasatospora sp. NPDC015120. The sequence continues at coordinate 605,017 of NZ_JBIBVJ010000003.1, forward strand.
GCCCGGTAGCCGGGGGCCCGGCCACCGGGGAGGCGGCGCGGCACACGCCGGCCGGGGACGCGGTGGCGGGCGAGGCCGCGGAGGGCGCGCCCGGGCAGCCGCCGGTGCGGCCCGGGCCGGCCACCGTGGTGCTGGCGGCGGGCTGAAGCTCCGTCGGCTCGGCGCCGGCCCCGCCCCCGCGGGCCTCAGTGCGCGCCGACGCCGCTGTGCACCACCAGCGCCCAGCAGAGGCAGCCGAGCGCCGCCGTGGACAGCAGCGCCCGCGCCGCGCTCCACCGCATCCGCCGGGCTCCGGACGGGGCGTCCGGCTCCGCGTACTCCGTCCGGCCCGGCTCGCCGGCCTCCGCGAGCGCCTGGCTCAGCGGCAGGTTGACCACCCTGGTCGCCACCAGGGAACCGGTGTAGCAGACCAGCGCCCCGACCACCGCCGGCAGCACCCGGTGTCCGTCGCTCGGCAGGTGCAGCACGACCGCGAGGCCGGTGAAGACCAGCGTGCCGACGAAGCCCAGCAGGTACCAGCCGTTGAGGACCGCCACGTTGAGCCGCTGCATCACCTGGACGACGACCAGGCTGTCGGCGGTGCGCAGCCCCGGTGTCACCGAGGCGTAGGTGTAGAAGAGTCCGGAGGTCAGTCCGGTGGTGACGGTCGCCGCCACCAGTGCGAAGACCCGCATCGCCTCCATGCCGTCCTGCCCCCGTCCGCTCGGCCGGCGCCGCCCGGTCGAAGCGGCCCCGCGCTGCCGATCATCCGTCATCGAACGGCCGCTTGCCCACCGAATCGGCCGATAGGGCAATGAGGATGACGCATGGTCATGGCTCCGCGGCCGGAACCCGCCCGCGGAGGATCAGCCTCCGGTGCGCCCGGCGAGCGCGGCGAGCAGCGCGTCGACGGTCCAGTGCCCGGCGGCACCCGGGCGGGTGCTCAGATAGGCGGCCGTGCGGCGCGGCGACCAGCCGTGCGCGTCGGCCAGTCCGGCGGCGAGATTGCGCAGATAACGGGCGCGCGGGGCGTTCAGCCGGGCCTCGGACAGGGTCCAGGGGGCGGTGAAGGTCACCACGGGCACGTCCTCCAGCGTGCCGGGGCACACCAGGGTCTGGTACCGGCCGGGCCCCTGCGGGTCGCGGCCGGTCCGCAGCACGGCGGCCAGATCGAGGTCGGCGCCCGGCCCGCCGCCCATCTCCTGGGCGGCGATGTCGCTGAACTGTCCGATGGTCAGCAGATAGGCCCGGGCGGGGGCGGAGCCGCGCCGGCGGGGGTCGTAGAAGGCCATGCCGCCGCCCCAGGTCCGCGACTCCAGGGCGAAGTAGAGCAGGCCGGGCAGGCGCACCGGCGCCGACCGCTCCGGCAGGCGGGCGTCCCGGCAGCCGGGGTAGTCCCGCTCGCCCTCGGCGGGCCGTCCGCCGTGCAGGTAGCAGGCGAGCCGTTCGGCATGCATGTTCGAGCCGTACGCGGCGTACCAGATCAGCGGCGGCACGGCCGGCGCGGGGCCGGGCGGCGGGATGACGAACGGTCGGATCTCCTCCACGGCCGGTGACGCTACCCGACCCGGCCGTCCGCACCGGACCGGACACCCGGCGGCCCGGTCGGTCGGCGGTCCGGTCAGTCTGCGGCCCCTGCGGCCCCTGCGGCCCCTGCGGCCCCTGCGGCCCGTGCGGCCCCCGACGGCCCCGGCGGTCGCGGCGGGCAGGCTGCGGTGACGGTGTGTCCGGCCGCGCGGGCCGCGAGCGCCCGCCGTGCCGCGTAGCCGCGGTCCGGACCGGCGGCGGCGTCCAGCTCCTCGTCCGGGTGGAACCAGGCCCAGTCGGTGATCTCCCCGTCCGGGCAGCCGAGGCGGACCGCGGCGGGGTCGGCGGTACCGAAGTCGTGGAAGAACTGCACGATGGGGTGGTCCGCGCCCGGGGCCGGATGCTGCCAGACCACCGCGAGCAGCGGCCCGGGCGGCCGGTCGAGTCCGGTCTCCTCGCGCAGCTCGCGGGCGGCCCCGGTCGGCGAGTCCTCGTGCGTGTCGAGCACTCCGCCGGGGAAGTTCCACCGCCCGGCGTCCGGCCGCCGGTCCGGCTCCCGGACCCGCGGCTTGACCATCAGCAGCCGCCCGTCCGGCGCGGTCACCACGGCGGCCGTGCACAGCCAGGCGCGCGGCGTGGTCGCGAGCCACTGGGAGCGCGGCAGATGCGGGCGGGCCGGCGCGTGCGCGCGCAGGAAGCGCACGGCGGCGGGGGAGAGGCCGGGCAGGTTGTCGGTGAAGAACCAGGCGTGCGTGGCGTGCCGGGGGAGGACGAGCCGGTCCATCGCGCCGGGCGCGTACGCGGACAGCGCGAACACCTGCCGCCGCCCCGGCGGCGCCCCCTCCTCGAACACCCCGACCGGTCGCACCGCGCCGGCGGCCACCCCGCACGCCTCGGCCAGCGCGCGCACGGCCGCCGTCCGCGGCTCCTCGGCCGGCCCTACGGTGGCGGCCGGCAACTCCCAGCACCCGTCCGGCCGGCGCAGCAGCAGCACCCGGCCCAGCGCGTCGGTGACGAGCACGACGGCGAGCGGCGGGGGACAGGACGAACGCTCCACCCGGGGCCTCCTTCGACGAGGGGAACGACGGGGCAGGGGCGCGGTGCCGGGACGGCTCGGCGGCCACCGCCGACGTCCGGCCGCAGGTGCCGTCCACCGCACCGGAGCCGAGCCCCCGGCGGCGGCCCGGACGACGCCGCTCGCGCAGGCCGCCGGCCCGCCGCCCGCGGCGTCCCCGCCCACCGGCGCCACCTCCGTCCGCCCCGCCGCGCCGCTCCCGGTGCGGGCCCCCCTACCCGCCCGCACCCGCCCCGGAACCTCCGCCGCACCTCGGGCGCCGCCCCGGCCGACGGCCCCGGCCGGGTGCCGTGACCAGCCGGACTCGGCGAGCACGCGGGCCTCCGGGGTGAGACGGGCCCGGCCGGGGGCCGATTCTCCTCCGGCCGGACGGCGAAGCCTCCGTACCCGCCGGGAAGGCTGGAGCCCGGGGGCGGCGAGCCCGGCCAGGACACCGCCCTTCAGGAGCACCGGGGCCGCCGTGGCACCGAAGCGCTCGGCGCGGACCCGGATCGGGGCAGGCAGGACGCGCTGCCCCGCCCGCACGTCCGCCTCCCGCACCGGGTGCGGCGGTTCGCGCTCCCGCAGCGGAAGCAGGGCCTCGCGTCCGGGGCGGGCGGCAAGGCCGACGGAGCGCTCGCCGCCCGTGGGGCGCCCGGTGCGCCAGGCCCCCGCGGCCGGCAGACGGTGGACCACCTCGGCCGGGGCGTCGTGCCAGGCGGCCCGGTGCGGCGGTGCCCGGCCGCCGCGCCCTCCCGCCCACCGGGTGTCGACCGGACCCGGCGACGTCGCCGCGGCGGCCGGCCCCCCGCCCGGTCGCCCCGGCCACCGGATCCGCCCAGTGGCGCGTGCGGACCCCGGCCCGCCGTCCTCGCCGCCCCGGAGGCGGCCGGGGCCCGCCGGCCGCGCCGCGCCGCCGGCCGGCACGCTCCGGCCGCCGAACCGGAAACCCGAGGGTCCGCCCGCGCCGGGGTCCCGTCCACGCGTCCGGCCCGGTCCACGGGACACGCCGCGGCGGCCGGTGTCACTGGACGCCGGGCGGCGGCGTGGGGCAGGGGGCGGCGGACCGGCCGGGCGGCGCCGGGTGACTGAGCAGGGACCAGAGGACCCAGCCCGTCAGACCGCTGGGTACGACCACGATCCGGCTCCACCGGGTGCCCAGCGGGGAGATCCAGGTGTCGACGATCTCGGCCGGCTCGCCGCACCGGGCCAGACCCAGCACCGCGCCGTCGACCGAGTGCTCACGCCGCACGTTGGCCGCGCTCGCGGCGACGACCCAGCCGGCCCGGGCATCCGGCGGGGGCGGCCCGGGCGGCCCGGGCGCCCGTTCCGGCGGCGGACGGTGGTCGGTCTCCACGGCCACCACCAGGAGGGTGACGACCAGCAGGGACAGTGAGGCCCACGTGGCCCTTGCGACGTGTACGGACATACCGGGACAACGAGCCGGTCGCGCGGTGCGGCCCGCGGCCGGCCCACGGCCACCCGGAAGGCCCTTCCCGCCTCGCCCGGGCGGGTGGCGGCCCCGTCCGCGTGCCGCAGGCCCGGGCCCCGCGCGGCGCCGCGGGGCCGGCTCCGGTGCGGACGGGGCGTCACGGACCGTCCGGCCACCAGGTCACGCCACCCCCCGGGCGGCCGGGGCACTGTCCATGGCGGCCCCTACGATGTGCGGCATGAACACTGGGGCGCCGGAGACGCGGCTCATCGACAACCGCTTCGAACTCATGGAACGCCTCGGCGGCGGGGGCATGGGCCTGGTCTGGCGCGCCCGCGACACCATGCTGCACCGCGAGGTCGCGCTCAAGGAGGTCCGCCCGCCGGACCCGGCCATGGCCGCGGCCGACCCCACGGCCGCCGACGAACTGCGCGAGCGCGTGCTGCGCGAGGCCCGGGCGCTCGCCCGCCTCCAGCACCCGAACGTCGCGGTGATCCACCACATCGTCGACACCCCCGGCCACCCGCACCCCTGGCTCGTCATGGAGCTGGTCACCGGCGGCAGCCTCGCCGAGCGGATAGCCCGCGGCCCGCTCTCCGTCCCCGAGGCCGCCCGGATCGGCCGCGGCGTGCTCGCCGCGCTGCGCGCCGCCCACGCGGCCGGCATCCAGCACCGCGACGTCAAGCCCGGCAATGTGCTGCTGCGCGCCGACGGCACCCCCGTCCTCACCGACTTCGGCATCGCCGCGATGCAGGACGCCACCGCGCTCACCGCCACCGGCGCGCTGATCGGCTCCCCCGAGTACATCGCGCCGGAGCGGATCCGCGGCGAGGAGGGCAATCCGTCCTCCGACCTGTGGTCGCTCGGCATGCTGCTGTACGTCGCCGTCGAGGGTCACCACCCGCTGCGCCGCGCCACCACGCTGGCCACCCTCGCGGCCGTCCTCGACGAGCCGCTGCCGCCGCCGACCCGCTGCGGGCCGCTGGGGCCGGTGCTGGCGGCGCTGCTGGCCCGCGACCCGGCGGTGCGGCCGGACGCCGCGCAGCTCGACCGGGCGCTCGCGGCGGCCGAGGCGGGTGCGGCTCCCGGAGGGCCGCAGCCGTCCTGGTCGCCGGCGCCGCCGGACGCCGCGCACCCGTACGCCGGGCAGCCGCCCGCCGGGCCGTACCCGGGCGCGCCCTCCGGCTCGTCCCCGCACCCGTACGCCGGGCCGCACCCGCACCCGCACCCGCACCCGTACGCGGAGCCGTCCTCGGGGGTGTTCGTGGAGCACTCCTCGGGCACGGCGTACCTCCCCGGGCCCGGCGACGACACCGGGACCGAGCTCCTCGGCGCGACCGGCCCCGCCGCGACGCCCCCGCCGCCCGCCCGCCGCCGGACCGGTGCCACGGTCACCCTCGCGGTCGCCGGGGTCGCCCTGGCGAGCGTGCTCGCCTGGACGCTGCGCCCGGACGGGACGGGCGACGCGGCCGACCCGGGCGCCGCCCCGAACGGGTCGTCGGCCCCCGCCGCCGCGGGCGGCTCCCCGACGGCCCAGGACGCGGCCGCGTCCTCCGGCCCGGCCGCCGCACCCTCCGGGACCGCGTCCGTCGCTCCGCCCGCCGCCGGCACCGCCGCCGGCACCGCCGCCGCGGGCACCGGCACCGCCTCCGCCGCGCCGACCGTCAAGCCGCCGGCGAAGCCGTCCAAGGACCTGCTGACCCCGGACGGCGTGCGCACCGCCGTCGCCGCGATCACCGCCCAGAGCGGCGGCACGAAGGTCAAGTCGCTCAACGTCTACGCGACCTACGCGAGTGCCCAGGTGCCCACGGCCGACGGCCGGAACTACGACTGGTACGACTACCGGGACGGCAAGGTCACCAAGCGCGCCGGGGGGCCGATGGGCAAGGACAAGCCCGTGGACCTCGCCCAGTACGACTGGGACGTCGTTCCCGCGCTGCTGAAGAAGGCCGAGGAGACCCTCAACGTCAAGGACCCGAGCAGCCGTTACCTGGTCATCGACACGTTCCCGCTCGACAACGTGGCGACCATCCGGGTCTACCTCTCCAACGAGTACCACAACAGCGGCTACCTGGTGGCGGACACCAAGGGAACCCTCCGCCACACCTATCCCGCCGACTGAGCCGCACCGCGGCGGGCCCGGACACGGGCCACGCGGCACGGACGGGGCACCCCCGCAGGGCGGGCGGCCGCTTCCGGGCCCAAGCTGGACTGGTCCGGTGGCGGCGCCGACGTGCCACGGGACCGGTCGGCCGGTCAGCCGTCCGTCCGTCCGACCGACCGATCACCCGTCCGACCACAGTCCGACCGGCCGACCGGCCGGCTGGCCGCCGAGCGAGGAGCCGTCACGAGATGAGCGAGAACCACCACGTCCTGCTGCTCGACTTCACCGACCTCGCCGCCTGCCGGGCCGCCTTCGACGAGGCCGCCCACCTGCCCGGCCTGCGCCAGTCCGCGATCGTCGAGCGCCTGGCCGACGGCACACTGGACTTCCCGGCGTCCCAGGTGCGCGGGGCCGGCGCGCCGACCGTGGGCGCGGGCGTGGCCGGCGGCCTCGCCGGGCTGCTCGGCGGCCCGATCGGCGTCCTGCTGGGCTGGGCGGCCGGAACGGCGATCGGCAACGCCGCCGAGACCTGGCGCGACCACGAGGGCGGCGCGGCGCTGATCGTGCTCAGCGAGGAGGTCGACGAGGGCCACTGCATGCTGGTGCTCGACCTCACCGAGGCCTCGCCCGAGCCCGCCGAGGAGCTGGCGGCCCGCCACGGCGTCACCCTCCGCCGCCTTCCGGCCGCCGAGCTGGCCGATCGCGTGGAGGCGGCCCGCCGCGCCGCCGGGTAGCGCAGGCCCCGGCAGACGGATGTCCCGGCAGCCGGATGTCCCGGCCGCCGGAGGCCGCGGAAAGCGGATGCCGCCCGCCCGCCGATGGCGCAGCATGATCCGTATGCCTGATCCCTCGGTCCTCACCCGCGCTGAGGCCGTCGAGCGCCGCCGGCTGCTCGCCGTCCGCACCGTCCACCTCGATCTCGACCTGACCCGCGGCCGGGAGGTGTTCGGCTCCACGACGGTGATCCGCTTCGGCTGCACCGCCCCCGGCGCCGGGACCCACGTGGACGTCGAACCGTCAAGGCTCCGCCGGGTGGTGCTGAACGGCCGCGAGCTGGACGTCGGCACCCTGCGAGCCGGGCGCTTCCCGCTGACCGGCCTGGCGGCCGAGAACGAGCTCACCGTCGAGGCGGACATGGCCTACTCGCACACCGGCGAGGGCATGCACCGCTTCACCGACCCCGCCGACGGCGAGGACTACGTCCACACCCAGTCCTTCCTCGACGACGGCCCTCGGGTGTTCGCCTCCTTCGACCAGCCCGACCTCAAGGCCCCGTACACGGTGTCCGTCACCGCGCCGCCGCAGTGGACCGTGGTCGGCAACAGCACGGGCCGCCAGGTCGCGCCCGGCCGCTGGGAGTTCACGCCCACCCCGCCGATCAGCAGCTATCTGCTCGCGGTCGTGGGCGGGCCCCGGCCCCCCGCGGCCCCCCCCCCCCCGGCGGCCCCCCCGCCCCCCCCGCCGCCCCCGCCCCCCCCCCCCCCCCGGGGCCCCCGCCGCTTGGTCAACCCCCCCCCCCCCACAAAAACGATTCGCTGGCGGGCGGGGCGCGCGCCCCCCCCCCCCCCCCGCCCCCCCCCCCCACGACGGGATCCCGCTCGGCCTGCACTGCCGCCGCTCGCTCGCCGCCCACCTGGGCGCCGAGGCCGCCGAACTGCTGGAGATCACCCGGCAGGGCTTCGACCACTACCACCGGATCTTCCGGCGCCGCTACGCCTTCGACAGCTACGACCAGTGCTTCGTCCCGGAGTTCAACCTCGGCGCGATGGAGAACCCGGGCTGCGTCATGCTGCGCGACGACTACGTCTTCCGCTCCGCGGTGACCGACACCCAGCGCGAGCACCGTGCCCTGGTGGTGGTGCACGAGATGGCGCACATGTGGTTCGGCGACCTCGTCACCATGACGTGGTGGGACGACCTGTGGCTCAACGAGTCCTTCGCCGAGTACATGGCCCACGAGGTGACGGCCGCCGCCACCCGCTTCACCGGCGCCTGGACCGCCTTCGCCGCCGACGGCAAGACCTGGGGCTACGACGCCGACCAGCGCCCCTCCACCCACCCGGTGGCACCGGCCGCGGTGGACGACACCGCCGAGGCGCTGCAGAACTTCGACGGCATCTCCTACGCCAAGGGCGCCGCCGCGCTGCGCCAGCTGGTCGCCTGGCTCGGCGAGGAGGCCTTCCTGACGGGCGTCAATGCCCACCTCGACGCGCACGCCTTCGGCAACGCCACCCTCGACGACCTGCTCCGGGCCCTGACGGCGGCCAGTGGGCGCGACGTCCACGGCTGGGCCGACCGCTGGCTGCGCACCACCGGCGTGGACACCCTGCGGGTGGCCGACGGCCGGATCGCGCACACCTCCGCCGACGGCGTGCTGCGCCCGCACCGGCTGACCGTGGGCCACTACCGGCGCACCGCCGGGGGCGCCCTGGAGCTGTCCGGGCGCGTACCGCTCGACCTGCCCGCCGACGGCTCCGGGGCCCCCGTGAACGGCGCCGAGCTGACGCTGCCCAACGACACCGACCTCGGCTTCGCCAAGATCCGGCTCGACCCCGGCTCCTGGCGGACCGTGCGCTCCTCGCTCGGCGCCGTGCCCGAGGAGCTGGCCCGGGCGGTGCTCTGGGGCTCCGCCCGGGACCAGGTGCTGGACGGCGAGCTCGCGCCGGGCGCGTACCTGGAGCTGGTCGCGGCCCACCTGCCCGGCGAGACCTCGGTGCACCTGGTGGACGCGGTGCTCTCCTTCGCCCGCACCTTCGTGGCGGACCGCGCCGTGCCGCCCACCGGTCGTCCGGCGGCGCTGGCCGTCCTGGCGCAGGTCTGCCGGGCCCTGCTGCGCCGCACCGAGGGCGGGCCCGACCGCACCGGCCTGCGCCTGGTGGCCGTCCGCGGGGCGATCGCCACCGCCGACACGTCCGGGACCGCCGAGCTCCGCGGCTGGCTGGCGGCCGGGACGGTGCCCGGCGGCCCGGTGCTCGACCCGGACCTGCGCTGGCACCTGCTGCTGCGGCTGTGCGTGCTCGGCGCGGCGGGCGAGCCGGAGATCGCCGCCGGGCTGGCCGCCGACCCCAGCGACACCGGCGAGGAGGGCGCCGCCCGCTGCCGCGCCGCGCTGCCCGACCCCGAGGCCAAGGAGGCCGCGTGGCGGGCGCTCTTCCACGGCGACCTCTCCACCTACCTGACGGCCGCCACCGCCGCCGGTCTCTGGCAGCCCGAGCAGGCGCAGCTGCTGGACGGGCTGACCACGCGCTACTTCGAGGACCTGGGGCCGGCCGCCGCCCGCCGCGGCCCCGCACTGGCCCGGGTGCTCACCGGGACGGGCTTCCCCGCCTTCGCCGCCACCGGGCGGACGGTGCGGGCGGCCGAGGCCTGTCTGGCCGGCCCGGACCTCACCGTGGCGACCCGGCGCGGACTGGTGGACCAGCTGGACACGCTGCGCCGCGCGGTCCGGGCGCGGGCGCTGGCAGGCCAGTAGCGCCTCCACCGGCCCCGGGGGGCGCGGGCGGGCGGCGGGCTCAGTGCCGCGCGCCCCGGCCCGTCCCCGCCTCCAGGAGGACCTGGCCCGCCGCGGTGCGGTGGTACAGCACCGCACGGCCCGTCCGGCGGCGCAGCGCGAGGCCGGACTCGCGCAGGATCCGCAGATGGCGGCCCACCGACCCGAGCGGCAGCCCGGTCAGGGCCACCAGCTGGCTGGTGGTCTTCGGCGCCTCCAGCAGGGTGAGCAGCTCGGCGCGGCCCGGCCCCAGCAGGGCGGCCAGCGCCCTCGGCACCGGGGGGCGGTCCTCCTCGGCCAGCACCCCCGAGCACGGGTAGACCACCGCGTACCGGCGGCCCGGCGCCGCGCGCCGCCGCCCGTCGACCGGCGGCACGTCCCAGCAGAGCCAGCTCTGCTGCGGGGTGACCGGGACGAACAGCAGGTGCACGCCGGTGAGGTCCATCGGCTGGGCCCCGTCGTCCCGGTGACCGATTCCCAGCCGGTCGCCGCCGAGCCAGCGCATCCCGGGGCGCAGACCGTTGAGCGCGTCCGCCCAGCCGCCCGCCCCGAGCCGGGCGGTGCGGGCCAGCACGTCCGCCTCGATGATCCGCCGGCGCCGGGCCCACGTCGGCTCCACGGTCTGCGTCCACACCCAGGCCAGCAGGTCGGCGGCGCGCTCCGCCAGGTCCTCGCGCTCCAGCAGGGGCGGTGGCGCGGTGCCCAGGGTCTCGGCGAGGTCCGCCCGGGCGACGGCGGGCGGCGTCGCCCGGACCTCCGCGAGCTCCCGGGCGAACAGCGCCCCGTCCGCGCCGTGCTGCTCGGCGCCCGGGGTCGGAGTGAGGAAGGTGGCGTTCCAGCGCGGGCCGAGCGCGGCCCGGACCAGGGCGGCGGTCACCGGGTCGGCGGCCAGCCGCTCCCGGTAGCGGGGGAGCCCGGCGTCCAGCCACCGCCGCTCGCCCGGGTGGGCGCCGCCGCCCCGGTGCAGGGTCTTCAGCGCGGCGACCGTCTCGGCCAGCGGGGAGAGCGCGAACCGGCTCCCCGCGAGGGTGTCCGCGTCCAGCCGCCACCAGCCCATGCCCCGCCTCCCGCCAGGTTTCGCCGCCGCGCGAAAACCTAACGCCGTGCCGGTCGCGGCGGAAAGACTCCGCCGCATGCGCACCTACCGGGAGCTGTTCCACGACCGCGGGTTCACCGCCCTGTTCCTGTACTCCGCCGCCCAGACGGCCGCCCAGACGGTGGCCGGGCTGGCCCTGGGCGTGCTGGTGTTCCGGCGCACCGACTCGCCGCTGCTCGCCTCGCTCGCGATGTCCGGCCCGGCGCTCGCCCAGCTGCTCGGCGCGGTCACCGTGCTCTCGGCCGCCGACCGGCTCCCGCCGCGCGCCGCGCTGACCGGGCTCGGCCTGCTGCTCGCCCTCGGCACCGGCGTCCAGGCGCTGCCCGGGCTGCCGGTGGCGGCGCTGGTCCCGGTGCTGCTCGCCCTCGGGACGGCCGGCGCGGCGGGCGGCGGAGTGCGCTACGGGCTGCTCCGGGAACTGCTGGGCCGTGACGGCTTTCTGCTGGGGCGCTCCGCCCTCGGCCTGGCGGCGGGCCTGGTCCAGATCGGCGGGTTCGCGCTCGGCGGCGCGCTGGTGGCCGCCCTCGCCCCGTCCGGCGCGCTGCTCGCGGCCGCCGCCCTGCACCTGCTGTCCGCCGGCACGGCCCGCGCCGGCCTGCTCCGCCGCCCGCCCCGGGCGGCCGGGCGGCCGTCCCTCGCCGGCACCTGGCGGGCCGACGTCCGGCTCTGGTCGTCCGCGCCGCGCCGGTCCGTGTACCTGGCGCTGTGGGTGCCCAACGGCCTGATCGTCGGCGTCGAGTCGCTCTACGTCCCGTACCGCCCGGACGCGGCCGGCCTGCTGTTCGCCACCGGGGCGCTCGGCATGCTGGCCGGGGACGTGCTCGCCGGACGGCTGCTGCCGGCCGGGCGGCGGCAGCGGCTGGTCGTGCCGCTCTGCGCACTGCTCGCGGCGCCGTACCTGGGCTTCGCGCTGGAGCCCGCGCTGCCGCTCGCGGCGGCCCTGGTCGCGGTGGCCACCGTCGGCTACGGGGCGGGGTTGCTGCTCCAGGAGCGGCTGGTGGCGCTGACGCCGCCCGAGCTGAGCGGGCAGGCGCTCGGCCTGCACGGCTCCGGGATGCTCGCGCTGCAGGGCGTCGGCGCGGCGGCCGCGGGCGCGCTGGCCGAGGCGACCTCGGCCGCCACCGCGATGGCGGGGACCGCCGCCGCCTCGCTGGCCGTCACCGCACTGCTCGCACCGGGCCTGCGGCGCGACGGCGGGCGGCCGGGCGCCGGCCGTCGCGGCGTGCGCGGGGGAGTGACGGTGCCCGGCGGCAGTGACGGTGCGTGCTGCTAGCATCCGCGCAATCCGAACGAAGATCGAACAGGGTGGGCGCGGTGCAGGAGAACCAGCTGCGGAAGCAGGAACAGCCGCAGGATCCGGACGGGAGAGCGTCGGCCCGTCGCCGCCGCATCGCCATCGGTGTCGCGGCGGGGGTGTGCACCCTGGCGCTGGTGGGCGCGGGCGGCTGGGCGATGACCGGGTCGGACGCCGCGGAGCCGGCGCCGAGTCCGTCGGGCCCGCCGTCCGCCGCGCCCTCCCCGACGGCGGAGAGTCCGACACCCTCCGCTCCGGTGGAGACGCCGGTGCCATCCGACACCCCGGCCGCCCCGGAGCCTGCCGACGCGCCGGCCGCCCCGGCCGTCCCGCCGGTTCCGCAGCCGGAGAGCCCGGCGGCCGCCGAGCCGGCGCCGGACCGGCCGGCCTCGCGGGCACCGGCTCCGGCGACCCCGCGCCCGGCCGCTCCGCCGAAGGCCGCCCCGACCGCGCCTCCCAAGCCCGCCCAGCCCGCCCAGCCCGCCCAGCCCACCCCGCCGCCGGCCGCACCGCCGGCCGCGCCCGCCCCCCAGCCGCCCGCCGCTCCGCCCGCGCAGCCGGCGCCCCCGCCCGCCGCTCCCAAGCCGGCCCCCGGGCCGACCGACGACCCGCGCGAGGGCCCCGGCCCGGAGCAGGGGACCGTGCCGCCGCGTCCGGTCCCCACCCTGCCGTCGCGCCCCGCCTCCTGCCCGCCCGGCCAGATCGCGTCCTGGGACGGCTGCCACCCGCTCCCGCCGCCGATCACCCTCTCCTGACCTCTCGAACCCCCGCCACCACCCCGACCGCCCGGTTCGCGCCGGGCGGTCCTTGATCCACGATTAGTTGAATGCTAAATTACCTCTGACGCCAGGCCCGACACCCCAGGAGGACGAGATGACGACGACCGCCGTCGCCGACAACCCCGAGAAGTCCCGCTACGAGATCACCGCCGACGGTGAACTCGCCGGCTTCGCCGAGTATCACCGCCACGAGGGCGAAATCGCCTTCATCCACACCGAGATCGACCCGCGCTTCGGCGGCCAGGGCCTCGGCGGCGTCCTCGCCCGCGCCGTGCTCGACGACGCCCGCGCCCACGACCTCGCCGTGCTCCCGTACTGCCCGTTCATCCGCGGCTGGCTGACCAAGCACCCGGAGTACCACGACCTCGTCCCGGCCGCCCAGCACGAGCGGTTCGGCCTGTGACCGCCGCGACGACCGGCGGAGCCCCGGACGCGACGGGCGCCGGCACCGGTTTCGTCCGCGCCGCGGCCGCCGTCGCCACCAGCACCGCCGACGACTACCGCGTCGACATCCGCTCCGGCCGCCACCAGCTGGCCGCCGACGAGCCCGAGTCGGCCGGCGGCGCCGACACCGCCACCACCCCGGTCGGCCTGCTGCTCTCCGCCCTCGGCTCCTGCACCGCGATCACCCTGCGGATGTACGCCCAGCGCAAGCAGTGGCCGCTGACCACCGTGCGCGTCCACCTCGGCTACGAGAAGGGCCCGGAGAAGGCCGTCCGCATCACCCGCCGGATCGACCTCGTCGGCGACCTCGACGACGCCCAGCGCGCCCGCCTGCTCGACATCGCCGACCGGACCCCGGTCACCCGCGCGGTCTCCGCCGGCACCCCCATCGTCCCGGCCGCCCCGCGCGCCTCGACCTCCGGAAACGGGACCCACCATGCCTGAACCCGAGCTCGTCACCCCGACCGTGCGCGGCGGCCGCGCCGACACCCCGGGCGGCCCCGTCCACGAACTCCTCGCCCCGCGCGAGACCGCCCTCGGCGGCAGCACCGTCGTGCGCCGCCTCCTGCCGAACCTGGGGCGGCGGATGGTGGGGGCGTGGTGCTTCGTGGACCACTACGGTCCGGACGACATCGCGGACGAGCCGGGCATGCAGGTGCCCCCGCATCCGCACATGGGCCTGCAGACGGTCAGCTGGCTGCACGCGGGCGAGGTCCTGCACCGCGACAGCCTCGGCAGCCTGCAGACCGTGCGCCCGCGCGAGCTGGGCCTGATGACCTCCGGCCGGGCGATCTCCCACTCCGAGGAGTCCCCCCGCCCCCACGCCCGCTACCTGCACGGCGCCCAGCTCTGGGTCGCCCTCCCCGACGCCCACCGCCACCGCGCCCCCGCCTTCGAGCACCACCCCGACCTGCCCACCGTCACCGCCCCCGGCCTCACCGCCACCGTCATCCTCGGCACCCTCGACGGCACCACCTCCCCCGGCACCACCCACACCCCCCTCGTCGGCGCCGACCTCACCCTCACCGCCGGCACCACCCTCGACCTCCCCCTCGACCCCGACTTCGAGTACGCCGTCCTCACCATGTCCGGCCAGACCGACGTCGACGGCGTCCGCCTCGACCCGGGCTCCATGCTCTACCTCGGCACCGGCCGCCCCCACCTCCCCCTCCACGCCCCCACCGACGCCACCTTCCTCCTCCTCGGCGGCGAACCCTTCGACGAGAAGCTCGTCATGTGGTGGAACTTCATCGGCCGGTCCGGTGAGGAGATCCTCCAGGCCCGCACCGACTGGGAAACCGGCACCCGCTTCGGCCAGGTCCACGGCTACGACGGCGCCCGCCTCCACGCCCCGGCCCTCCCCGACATCCCTCTTAAGGCGCGCGGACGCGTGCGCTGACCTGCGAGGTTGTCGCCGATGCGAGGTGCGTGGCCGTTGGTGTCGACGGGGTCGGGTAGGCATGCGCCGGCCTCGACAGAAGGCGGCCGCGCCTCGGCTCGGCATCCGCTTGGGATGCGGTGCGGGTGGCCCTTCGATTCTCAAGTTCGGGCGCCTATCGCAAGGTCTGCTCGTATTGATGCTGACCTCTTGCCGACTTTTCTGATGGGTCGTCAGTAGTTGGCGGCCGACCATCTGCCGGTCCGGCGCTGTCCGAGTTCTGTTGCTGTCGCGGCGATGATCAACCAGACAAACATGAAGCGATCACCCAGAAGGGTGGTTTGCCATGACTCGAACACGGGCGGTTCCCAACGCCCTTCTGTGAGGATCGGTCCACACAAGATCGGGGAACGTCCACGTGGCACGACCGCAAAACCCCCTTCTCCGGCTGCACGCATGATCGCCCGGACAGCTCCGACGGAGCTCCAGGACCTCGGCCGGGTCAGGCAGCTTCTCGTCCGAGTCGACGCATTCCTCGCCGAAGTGTTCGGCGAGGTAGCCGTTGTTCTGAAGCTCGGTGGTCAGGCGGGCGAAGACGAGCTGTAGTGCAACGGTGAGAGTGGCCGTGCGGAGTGTCGATGTGCCGGGTGCGTCGGCTGGTCGTGCCCAGGAACGTGTGGGCTCTGGACCCGGCACCGGCGATGTTCGACGCGATGCTGCGCGGGTGGGAGAAGCAGCAGCGGAGCAGGCTGCTGACGAAGAGGACGATCGGTGACCGGCCGAGCTTGGTGCGGCGGTTCGCGCTGGCCTCGCACCTCCCGGGTGCGGGGCCGTCGGCGTCGGTGCGCAGGGCGCGGGATCAGTCCTCGTCGGAGAAGACGTGTGTCTCGCGGGTGAAGGGGCGGGGGAGGAGGGCCAGGCGGTCGGGCGGCCAGAGGTCGTCCCGTTCGTTGAGGCTGAGCCGGCCGTCGCGCCGCAGGAGCCAGATGATCTCGTAGTGGTACTGGAGCACCGCGTCGCCCGGGATCCGGTCCAGGAGGCCCGCGACGACCCGGACGACGTCGTCCTCCTGCCCTGACAGGTCGGTGGTCTTGTCCAGGCGGAAGGCCACCGAGACGGTCGGGGTGAGGTGGAGATCGGTGACCAGCGGGTTCCACGGCCTGGGGTTGGGGGCGAAGATCCGGATCCAGGTGCCGTACCTGGTGACGACGCCGTCGGTGAGCAGGTCGGCCGCCGCCGTGGTCGGATCGAACAGCCTGGCGCCCCGCGCGACGTCGTCCAGCACGTCGGCCACCTCGGCGAGCGACAGCGGCGTGGCCAGGTTGAAGCTGTGGGAGATTGACATGGCTGGGATCCGTTCGGATGCGCTAGGGGTAGATGTGCAGGATATTGCCCTGCCGGTCGATCACCACGGCCTCCTGGAGCCCTTCGATCGGCCAGTCGTGGAGCTGGGCCTTGAGGGCCGAGACCTCCACCGGGGAGTCCGCGAGGTTGACGACGATCCGGCTGGTCTGGCCTTCCGGCGCCCGGGCGCCCTCGCCGGGATCCGTGAAGGGCAGTTCGTGTCCGGCGTTGCGCTCCGCGTCCTGGTCCTCGGACTTGGCGGTGCTCGTGGCGCTCTCGCCCTCGTTCCACTGCCGGAACGCGTCGGCGGCCCGTTCCCGGGCCCAGGCCAGCGTCCACCGGTAGTCGGCCAGTGCCGTGGAGGCGTCGTGGAAGCAGTCGCCGGCCACCAGCCACTTCTTGGGCTCGCCGTGGAAGGCGCGCCGGAACGCGTCGCCGGCCTTGCCGGACCAGCCGTCGACGGTGTCGATGCGCTTGAGGCCCTCGCCGGTCGAGTGCAGGATGTCGCCGTAGCTCTTGAGCCAGGCGACGGTCGAGGCGATTGTTTCGGGGTTCCCCGGGACGATTTCCCTCGGGTCGCCGGTCTGCCCGAGGTTCTTGGCCACTACTGCACCCCGGGGTCCTCGCCGCCCGGGCGGGTCACCGTGCCGCCCGGCTGCCCGAAGAGGGTTCCGTCGACCTCGCGGTAGGCCTTGACGCTCGCGGTCAGACGTTGCGAGACCTGGGCGGCGTCCTTGATCAGGTGCTCGACGCCGATCTCCCAGCGGGTGCAGAACTTCTCCAGGACGTCGGCCAGGTGTCCGTGCCGGCGGATCAGCGTCCGCGAATTGGAGGCCGCCACCCCGGCCGACGCCCTGGTCCCCGAGGACATCGCCCGGGTCTGCAGCCTCGGCCTGCGGGCCGTCGCGAGGGTCGGTGACGGACCGGATGTCCGTGGACGGATCATCCCCAGCACCCTCGACACGGGCACCGCCACCGCCACCGCCACCGCCGACGCGGTCACCCCGTACGCCGACGCCTTCCTGCTGACCGACACCGCCGCGAACAAACTTTGTCGAGGCGGCGGAGCGAGCTGGGGCTGAGGTCGCGCTGACCTGCTTTCCACTCGGTGACGTACTCGTGGAACTGCATCGGGCTGTACTGCTGGATGCGCGCGGCCTTGTGCTGGCCCGCCCGCTGGTGGAACTTCGTCGGCCGCACCGGCGAGGAGATCCTCCAGGCCCGCACCGACTGGGATACCGGCACCCGCTTCGGCGAGGTGCACGGCTACGACGGTGCCCGCCTCCACGCCCCCGATCTGCCCGCGCTGCCGCTGAAGGCGCGTGGGCGGGAGCGCTGACCCGGGGGAGGTCCGTGAGTTCCGCTCCTCGTGCCTGCCTCCTCGGAAAGGCGCCTTGTAGGGCCGGTCGATTCTCAGGTGTGGGCACCTGTCGCACGGTCTGCCCGTATCGGTGCTGACCCATGGCCCGCAGAGGCTTCGTTCCTTCGGCGGGAATGCGGGCACGCTCAGCGGCCGGGCTCCATCTCGACGGGGGAGGGCGAGGGGTTCGTCGATTCGGTCTCCGCTCCGTTCCAGCTGGACCTGCACGTTGCAGTGGCCCGCCTGTCCTCCTGGAACAGGAACGCGCATGCTCCCGGAGCGCCGGGACCCCCCGGCCGGAACGATGTGGTGACTGAGCAGTTCGAGTAGCGATATGTGTGCGCACGACCCTTGATCGATCCTGCGGATCGCCCACAGCCGAGCGTCCGGGCGTTTCGGCGATGAGGGAACTCGTGGTGCGGGAGGTGTGGGCGGGCGAGCTTCGGGTGCCCGCGCCACGCGAGTCCCGGGGGACGCTCCGGCGACGGTGACGATGACGTCGGATTCGAGGCCGAGGGAGCCGGCCGTCGGCCGCTTCGCCGTCGAGCGCGCGGCCGCCCGGCCCCGGCCCCGGCGCCTTTGCCGGGGCCGGGGGGTCGGGTCAGTTCGCGATGCTGAAGTCGCCGCCCGCGGGCGCGGCGATCTTGTCGGCGCGGGTCAGGCCGGTCTGGGAGGCGACCGGGGTGCTGCTGTTGGTCTGGGTTCCGTCGGCGAGCTGGCCGGAGCTGTTGGCGCCCCAGGAGCGCACGGTTCCGTCGCCGAGCACGACGACGGTGTGCTCCCGTCCGCCTGCGGCCAGCTGGACGCCGGTCAGGCCCGGCACGGTCACCGGCTTGTAGCTGCTGTTGGTGGTGCCGTCGCCGAGCTGGCCGGAGGTGTTCTGTCCCCATGTGCTGAGGTGCTTGTCGCTGCCGGTCACGGCCAGGCTGTGGTTGCCGCCGGCCGCGATCAACGAGACGGTGCCGGCCCCGAGTTCCACCTCGACGGGCGTGTAGCGTTTGATGGTGGAGCCGTCGCCGAGTTGTCCGCCGGCGTTGTCGCCCCACGCCTTCACCGTCGCGCCGCCGACCAGGGCGAGGCTGTGGTGGGCGCCGGCCGCGATCCGGGTCACTCCGGTCAGGCCGGGGACCTGGACCGGTGCGTTGCTGCCGGCCTCGCTGCCGTGGCCGAGCCGGCCGTTGAGACCGTGGCCCCAGGCCCAGACGGTGCCGTCCTCGCGCAGCGCCAGGCTGTGGTGGAGGCCGGCGGCGAGGGCGACCACCTTGTCCAGGCCCTCGACCCGTACGGGCACGCCGCTGTCGGTGTTGGCGCGGTTGCCGAGCTGGCCGTAGTTGTTCCTGCCCCAGGCGACCACGGTCTTGTCGGCCAGCAGCGCCAGGCTGTGCGCGCCGCCCGCCGCGACGTCGGTGGCGTTGGACAGGCCGACCACCGGACCGGGCGTGTTGCGGCCGAACGTCGAGCCGTCCCCGAGCTGGCCGGAGCGGTTGGAGCCCCAGGACAGCACCGTGCCGTCGGTGAGCAGGGCCAGGCCGTGACCGTTCCCGGGGCCCTCGGCGCCGGCGGCGATCTTCACCACGTCGGTGCTGCTCAGGCCCTGGACCGAGGCGGCGGTGGCGCTGAAGCTTCCCCAGGAACCGTCGCCGAGCTGGCCCTCACGATTGTTCCCCCATGCCTTCACTTGCTTCTCCTGCGCCATCGACATCTCCCGGACGAGTCGGCGAGACGCCCGCGCGCCTCACTCCTCCGCATCCTCCAGCGCCCGGGAACCCGAGCCCGTGCCCAGTCCCGATCTTCACTCGAACGAGTGGAAAGGTTGCCGGCAAGCCACCGGTCACCCCGTCGGCCACTCCCGCCGGACACTGCTGTGCCGCGGTCGGCGATGAGCTGGAGCAGCAGGTGCATCGGGGCGGTCATACTCGGCTGCCGCGTGGTTGATGTCGGGGTTGCGCAGCACGGCGGGCGCGCCGCTGTCCGGCCGGGTCACGGCGAGCATGGCGCGGCCGACGGCGTCGGTGGTGGTGATGTGCCGGGGGAAGAGGCGCTTGAGCAGGGGGTGGAGGGCGGCGGTGGCGCGGTAGAGCCCGCGGTAGAGCGGGGTGCGGGAGACGGCACCGTCGACCGGCTGGACGAAGCCGGGACGGAACACGTGGACGGCCATCGGCAGGGCGCGCAGGTCGTTCTCGGTGCGGCCCTTCACCCGCGCCCACATCTGCCGGCTCCGCCCCGTGGGGTCGGCGCCCTCCCCGGAGACGTAGACGAAGGCGGGGCCGGGGCCGGCGGTGGTCAGGGCGCGGGCGGTGGCCAGCGGGTAGTCGTGGGTGATACGGGTGTACTCGGCCTCGGTGCGGCCGACGGCGGAGACGCCGAGGCAGTAGAAGCAGGCGTCCAGGCCGGTGAACTCGTGCTGGATCGCGCTGTAGTCGGTGAAGTCGGCGTGGACGATCTGCCGCAGCTTCGGGTGGGCCGCCTCCAGGGGTGTCCGGACGACGGCGAGGACCTCGGTGACCGCCTCGTCCCGCAGGGCGGCGCGCAGGGCTCCGTGCCCGATCATTCCGGACGCTCCGAAGACGATGACGCGCATGTGGTTCTCCTGATGGCTTGGATGGTGGAGACGGCAGGGTGCCGGACCGCCGCGGGCGAGGCCGTCCGCCGCGGCCCTCGCCCGGGAGGTCAGCGGGAAGAGCCGATGGAGCGGGAGATCACCGCGTCGAAGGCCCGGTCGGGCAGCAGGCGCCGAAGGGCGAGCAGGGGGCGGGCACCGAAGCCGGTGGCGTAGCGGGTCCTGGGCCGGCGCGCCGTGACGGCCTTGCCGATGGCGTCGGCGATCACGGTGGGCGACGACATGCGCCTGGCCATGCTCTCGGAGCGCATGGACGCGGCGACCGCGGCGGACTGGCCGGCGTAGGCGCCGCCGGCGGAGGACTTCTCCAACTGGTCGGCGGCGATGCCCGACCACTCGGTGGCGATGCCGCCGGGCTCGATGACGACGACGTCGATCCCGAACGGCTTCACCTCGACCCGCAGGCAGTCGCTGAGGCCCTCCAGGGCGAACTTGGTGCCGTGGTACCAGCCGCCGAGCGGCGTGTGGATCTTCCCGCCCATCGAGGTGACGTTGACGACCGTCCCGCTGCGCCGGGCCCGCATGTGGGGCAGGACGAGCTGGGTCAGGCGCACGGCGCCGAAGACGTTGACGTCGAACTGGCGGCGGGCCTCCTCCTGGGGGACGTCCTCCAGGGCGCCGTACGAGCCGTACCCGGCGTTGTTGACCAGGACGTCGATGCGGCCGGTTTCGGCGATGACGCGCTCGACCCCGGCGCGCAGGGAGTCGTCGTCGGTGACGTCCATCGCCAGCGGGCGCACGCCGTGTCCGGCGAGCTTCTGGAGGCGGTCGGTGCGGCGGGCGGCTCCGTAGACGGTGAAGCCGAGCGCGATCAGCTTGAGGGCGGTCGCTTCGCCGATGCCGGAGGAGGCACCGGTCACGAGGGCGGTCTTGGTGGTCATGGGGATGGATCCTCATCGTTGACGGGAGCGGGTTCGTGGTTTCCACGGTAGGTGGCAGGCCCCGCCAGGGAACTAGCCGACAACGCCCTTCTTCTTGCCGTTCGCGCCACCACCGTGGTGGCGCCTTCCGCATGCCGAACGGCGCGTGCGGCATGCCCCGCGCCGACTGCGGAGGCCTACCCTGAGGGGCATGGCTACTGAGCGGTTCACCCTCGACCCGGGGACCCGCGCGCTCCTGCGCGACCTCGGGATCTCCCTGGCCCGGGTCCTGCGGCGGGCGCACCTGCCCGCCGGCGTCTTCGCGCACGGCCCGGTCACGATGACGGCCGAGGAGTACTACCGGTTCTGGGCGGCGCTGGACGACGAGGCGGCGGATCCCGACCTGGCGGTGCGGATCGGGCGGGCCCTGTCCGTGGAGGTGTTCAACCCGCCGATCTTCGCGGCGCTGTGCAGCGCCGACCTGCGCACCGCGGCCGAGCGCATCGCCGCCTTCAAGCCGCTCATCGGCCCGGTCGGGCTGGACGTCACCGCCGGCCGCGCAGGGCTGACGATCGCCGTCCACTGGCCCGACGGACCGCCACCGCCACCGCTGCTGACCGGTGCCGAACTCGCCTTCTGGGCGGCGCTGGCCCGCATCGGCACCCGGCACGAGGTCCACCCGACCCGCGTCACCATGCGCCGGCCCCCGCGGCCCACCCCCGCGACGAGCGCCTACTTCGGCACGCCGATCAGCGAAGGAGCGGCGGACACCGTCACCTTCTCCACCGAGGACGCCGCACGGCCCTTCCTCACCGAGGACGAGGCCCTGTGGACCTTCTTCGCCCCGGAACTGCGCCGCCGCCTCTCCGAACTCGAAGCGTCCGCCACCACGACCGACCGGGTGCGCGCCGCCCTCCATGAACTCCTGCCCGCCGGCCGCAGCTCCATCAACGCCGTCGCCGCCCAGCTCCTGACCAGCCCCCGCACCCTCCAGCGACAACTCCGGACGGAGGGCACCAGCTACCAGGCCGTCCTCGGCGACACCCGCGAGAAGCTCGCCCGCCGCTACCTGGCCGACCGCTCCCTGCCCACCTCCCAGGTCGCCTACCTCCTCGCCTACGACGACACCAACTCCTTCTACCGCGCCTTCCGCCGCTGGACCGGAACCACCCCCGAAGCCGCCCGCACCGGCCAGCAACTCACCTCCGCATGAACGGCGCCCCATCGCGGCGGCCACGTTCCGTGCCGATCGGACATTGATCCCGCCCCGTGGCTACCGGTGACAGAACAGGCAAGTGGCGTACTGGACACCGTAAACGGAACCTACTCGAACTTTCACCAAGGGGCAGGCGAAGACGCAACGGCCGACCTGGTCTGCCTGCTTCGGTCGGGGGTTGCGAGAACGGTGAAGGAAATCGGATTGGATGAGGTCGCCGAGGCCGGTCTCTGGCGCCACCAGTGGGTCCGACCGGGCTCCGCGGGCAAAACAGACAGAAACTAGCGCCACTCGCACCTACTGGAGTATTCAATTGGCCCGGATACCAGAATGGCAGAAATATCAAAAAGAAGTTTCCTCCTTCTTGTCTGAGCTCGGGTTCGATGTGCGCGTCGATGAAACCATTGAAGGTGCACGAGCCCAGCACGACATCGACGTATCGGCCCGTATGAGTACTGCTGGGGTAGATATTCTATGGCTGGTCGAATGTAAGGCGTGGGGGCGACGGATCCCGAAGGAAAGAATCCTCACCCTCCAGGGAATAGTCGATGACATCGGAGCCGACCGCGGACTTGTCTTCTCTGAGAGCGGATTCCAGGCCGGAGCGATTCGAGCAACTCGGAGCACAAATATCACCTTGACCGGCCTGGAAGACTTCAGGATGAACTTTCAAGATGAGGTCTCACCGACGAAGGCAAGGGCTCTCGACGAGCGAATTGTGCGCCTCCTGCAGGCAATTTCGGCGGTCTGGGATTTGGCAGAGTCGGAGCGAAAGTCGACACTTGCCCGATATTCCGGACCCTCCGGGTTAATTTTCCCCAAGGGTGACCCCCATGCCGTGGTTGGAGTTACTTCCCACCTCAGTCGAATGCGAACGTCGCTGGAAGATGCGCGATTCGGCCGGTGGCCAGTGACTTATGTTCCACTGGATCTCGTTCTCGGCGAGGTTTTTGATATCAACGACTGGGAGGGCCTGCTATTCGTCGCTGAGAAGTCCATGGTTACCTGCGGTCGAATTTATGATCACATGATGACCCCTGGGTCGATTCCAGTCGACTGGAGGGTCCTGCAGCCGCCAGAGCTGACTAGCTTGCTCAGTAGCATTCGCGGTCAGTGAGTGAGGCCCGGGCCCAGTGGGCGGACGGCACTTTGGACTTCGAATACGAACGCACATCATAGGAAAGGAGGACAGGCAGCACGGGCAAGGGATTTGGTCGACCCGGTCAAACGCTCAAATTTCTTGACACCAGACAATAATAGCCTACCCATCTGGTCGATTTCGATCATTTTCGGGAAATTTGGAATATCTTGCACACCTGCACATGCAGAGCCGCTTCTCTGTGTGGATGCACATCGGCGGGGTTTCGACGATTTGCTCGGATGCATGCGACCTTGATGCGCTGGTTGTGCCGTACGCGGGTGAGGCGGCGGTCCGGGATCGGCTGCTGCTCGGCGGCGGCCCGGCTGGCCGGTGGGCGACGTCGTGGACGATCGACGGTAACCAGGTCGTCTGGCCGGTGCGGGACCTGGAGTCGGTGGCGGTGCTGTCGTCGCAGCCCGTGCGGCGATTCACGTGGTTTCCGCGCCAGTTGCAGCGGCCTGGGCTGGAGTTCCTGGTATCGACCGGGCGGATGCACGGCTTCGAGTCGCTGGAGGAGCGGTCCCTGCTGCTGGCGCTGGACTGCGTCGGGGTGACGGAGGTACTGCCGCAGCTGTTCCGGTTGGACTTCGAGCACGTCGGCGGGCGGTCGGCGCACGTTCCGGACTTCCTGGCGGTGATGCCGGACGACGGCCGGTGGGTGCTGGACGTCCGGCCCGCCCGCCTGATCCGAGACGACGAACTGGTGAAGGTTCGCCGCGACGAGGGAGGCCGCGGCGAGTGCCGGGCGGCGCTACAGCGTGATGGCGGGGTTGGCGGCATGTGCTGGGCGTGGTGGACACGCTGTCGGCCCGGCGGCGCCCGCGCTCGGACCGGCTCGGGCTGTAGCCGCTGCTGGAGAGGGCCACGCGGGGGCCGTTGCGGTTCGGCGACCTGGTCGGTTCGTCTCCGTGGCCGCTCCTGGCCCGGGCGGAGGCGGACCATCTGCTCTGGCAACGCCGCCTGGGCGTTGACCTGGCCGAGCCGCTGGGCGACGATTCGTTGGTCTGGGCCGGCGGCGACGCGGCGGCGGTCAGAGGCAGGTCGTGAGCCGGAGCGTCCTGGTCCTGGCGCCCGGGTCGGCCATCGAGGTCGACGGGGTGGAGTGGAGGGTCGAGGCGGTGGGACCTCACGTCGGCTGTCGTGAGGGCGCCTCGGCCACCGGCTCTCGGGGTGCTCGCACTCCTTGAAGAAGCTACCTATGCCGCGTACGAGGTTGATGGTGGCCATGTGTCGACTCCCGGTTCTTGCTGACCTTTCGCTGGCCCCGGATGGTCGATCAAGCCCCTGACCTGGGGCGAAACGGCAGAGGCGTGCTCTGTGGTGGAAATTCATCGGCCACACCGGCGACGAGATCCTCCAGGCCCGCAACGACTGGGAAACCGGCACCCGCTTCGGTGAGGTCCACGGCTACGACGGCGCCCGCCTCCACGCCCCGGCCCTCCCTGACATCCCCCTGAAGGCCTGCGGGCGCGTGCGCTGACCTGGCTGTTAGCCGCTCGGGGGCACGGCGGCCGAGTCCGCCGCACCCTCGAACCGAAGTTTCCCTACGCCCACCCCGAAGTGCCCCTGTCGACAGTCGCCTCCGTACTCGGCATCCGGCGGCGGGAGCGTCCCCGGACACGGACGACGGGCGTGTGTCTGCGTCGGCCCCAGGTGCGGGCGCGCGGCGGCGTCATCGCGAACCCGGCCCCGAGCGCCGCTGCGGTGCTTTTTCGGCGCCGTACGTGGCCTGCTTACCAGCCCACATCGAACACCGAAGGTCCTCCGCAGAGCAGCGACCTTTGCACGGTGAGCGACATTTGCACTACTCTCTGTCGCGAGCGACTTGTTCGACGCCTACCATCACGGCAACTGAGCTCGCCTCCGCCATCAGGAGCGGCTGAGAAAGCACCGTTGCCTTGCCGCGCTCCCTCGGGACCGGGACGATCCTCTGTCTCCCCCCTCGGGCCGGATGATGCGAGGCCCGGACGGCATCGGAGGTCCCGTGCGCTCTCGCACGGCGACCGACACGGATGGAGGTCGGCGGTCGGGTTGTCCGCGCTCTCGCTCTGCCCGGTCCGCACGCGGCCGGGCAGTCGGATGCCGCAGACCGATGACCCGTCGGCCGACTTCTGGAGCGCTCCCTTGACCGAGGCGATCGATCACGCCGTCCCCCTCGACCAGTCCCAGGTCAACCTGGTGGCCGGTGTACTGCAGCAGGCCCTGTGGGACTGCCGGCCACTCGCCGACCAGGGCGGGCGGGACCTCGGGGTCACGCTCAGTCGTCTCGCCGCGCACTGGACGGGCATCGCGGAGCGCGAAGAGCACTGTGACGTCATCAATGTGAACGGCGAGCGGCTCTACGTGGTGTCCCTGTCCCTGGAGGGCTGGTACCAGGTGCGCGCCGCGCTCAGCGAGTACACCACACGGCTGCCGCTCAAGCCGTTCGGCAGTCCGGAGACCCGCGAGAACCGGCGGCGCGTACGGCAGGCCCTGCTTCTCGTGGATCGCATCAAGGAAGCAGTCCATGGTTGACGAATTCGCCGGTGGTTCGGACGAGGCCCTGTCGGGTTGGCAGCCGCCGGCCTTCAAGCTGCCGCGGCCCGCGGCGGTGGACAATCTCGCGACCGCTCTCGCGGCCCGGGGGCTCTCCGAGGCCACGGCTTGGACATTGGCACGGTCCGCCGTGCGCCCGGACGACATGCGGCGCAAGCTGGCCGAAGCGACCGAGCTGCGCGTGCAGGGTGGGACCCTGTCCATCGTCGAGACCCGGCTCTGGTCCGCCGCGGTGATCCCCCATCCTGCCAACCCTCGCGAGTACGGGCACCGTCGGTACCCGCTCGGCGGCTCCGGCGGTGCCGTGACGACCTCTCCCGAGCCGGGTTCCTCGGCAGGCCTCACCGCCGAGCTCGAACTCCGCTGCCCGACGGCCGATCTGCTGGCGCAGCGTCTGGAGGAGACGAAGGACCGCCTGCTCCGGGAGAACCCCCTCGCGTACGACATCGCCGCGGAGGGCGTGCTGCAGCCGCTGACGGTGGTCGCGCTCACCGTCGTGCACGCCGATCGGCACCCCTCCGCGTCCCTGCTGGTGGCCGCGGACGGTTCGAGCCGGGTGTGCGCGGTCCATTCGATCCTCGACTACTCGCCGTGCAGGGTGGCCTACGAGTGGGGGCGGGACGACCGGAAGTACCGGAAGGAGATCAACCGCTGGATCCGGCACGCGCAAAGGCAGGGGTGGGACGGCCTCCGCGAGGACGAGCGCCAGAGACTGCGGGCGCTCACCGTTCCGGCCCGGGTCGTGGTGGGTTTCGACCCGCACCCGCACACCGGCCAGCGGTTCCACACGGCCGTGCGCAACTTCATCGGGCTGACGCACATCCGTCCGCCGCGGCCCTACGGGCCCGCGGTGGAGAACGAGGCGAAGGCGGACGCAGTCCTGGACAGCCTCGCCGAGCCGACGCGTACCGGCGCGGTCCACCTCACGGACGCGGAGAAGGCCTGGTTCGCCGCGACCGTCACCACCGAGGAGGCGCGGGCCAGGGGACTCAGCCCCCATGCAGACGTCAGGACGGAGAACATCGTCAGGTCCCTGCTGGGTGGCGGCGTCAGCACCAGCCGTCGGGTGAACGAGGGCATCCGGTCGCTGACGGCGAAGATGAGGCCCAAGCGCGAGGAACGCGTCGACATCGCCGTCGAGCTGATTCTCCGGCCGTTGCGCGCCGCGGAGGAGGGCGACCCCGGCGTCGTCCGGTCTCGTCGGGCGGCCCTGCAACGTGCCTACCGGCTGCCCGAGATCGAGCGCCTGCCCGCCGGCCGACCGATCGAGTCGGACGGCGGGGAGGGGCCGGGCCTGCGACGGTTGCGTGACCAGGCACTCGAGGAGGTCGAGCGCGGGAGCGGTAATGACGGTCGGCTGGGCACTGCCCAGACGGAACTCGCGGTGAAGGCGGTCTACTACATGGTGGCGGCGGAGCCGATGGCTCTCCAGCGGGAGGTCTTCGGCGGGTCCGGGGGCGAGGACGACCGGTCTCCGGCCTCCGTGCTGAGGGCGATGCTGTCCTGCCGCCGGGGTGTCCTCCAGGCCTACGAGATCGTTCGTTCCGGACGCCGGGGCGACAGGCTCTACGAGGTCACGGAGTCGGGCCACCGGGCCGTCGCGGCCACCGGAGGCCACAGGGAACTGACCGACGGCCTGGTGCGCCACATCTACACCGGCGAACCCCTCGCCGTGGCGGCGGTCGGATACTCGGCGGCCGCCCACTGCTGGGCAACGGTGAGGAATTCCGTGGACTCGCTGCAGAAGAACGTGAAGGCGATGGCGGCAGTACCGCAGCAGGTCGGCGGCCGGAGCCAGGTCGAGGAGGAGGGCTGGGAACCCGCCGAGGTCACCGCCCTCCGCGGCGACCTCGATCTCATCGACCGGCGCATCGCCCGCTGGTCGGACCGCCACCGGGAACTTCAGTCGCTGCGCGAGGCCGAACAGGACCCCGCTGGCGCGATCGAATAGGGCGATCTGCGGAGCGCCCACGCCTCATCCGCACCGCAGCATGCCTTCCGAGGCCTCCTGGACATACTTCTCGAGTGACGGCACCCCAACGGTGTCGCGGTGCGCTTCCTGGTACGCCAGGAAGGCCTCGCTGCGGTGCCCCCCGTTCTCCAGGGCTTCGGCCAGCCGGAACCGCAGGTCCAGCACGTAATTGTCGATCCTCCCGTAGTGCCTCATCGCGTCGGGAAGCCGCCCTTTGATCATTTGGACCGCCCGGGCCGGGTCGCCGGGCATCACGGCTTGGGCCCGCCGGCACAGGTCCTCGACCTCGCCGCGGTGCCGGAACGAGGGGAGCACCGGGGTGGAGGGGGCGTGTCTGCGCGGCACGGGCACCGGTTCCATCGGGGCGCACGGATTCCGGTGCGGCAGGGTTGGATCGTGCACGACCATGCCTTCGGGGGCGGGGCTCCCGCTCTTCGGCAGGTACCTGCGTAGCCCGCGATTGACCTCGTCCACGGTACCGGGCCGGGCCGCGGGGTCCTTGCTCAGGAGCGAGTCGGTCAGCTCACAGAACTCGCGGGGGTAGTCGGGCCTCAACCGTTCTAGCGGAATCGGCGACTCCTCCAGGTGCCACCGGTGGTAGTCGAAGACAGTGGTCCCCTTGAACACCGATTGTCCCGCCGCCATCTCGTAGATGACGCCGCCGAGGGAGTACAGGTCGGACGACTCCGTGGCGACGTGCCCCTCGAACTGCTCGGGAGCCATGTAGGCGATGGTCCCCGGCCGGTCCCCCGTCTTCGTGAGCCTGGTCCCGCTGATCTCCTCGGCGAACCGAGCGATGCCGAAGTCCAGTACCTTAACCAGGCCTTCCCGCGCGGTGATCATGATGTTCTCCGGCTTGATGTCCCGGTGCACGATCCCCAACCGGTGCGCCTCTGCCAGCACATGGCAGATGCCCACCGCCACACTGGCCACCACCTCCGGATCCAACGGGCCGTGTTCCGCCATGAAGTCCTTCAGGGTCAGCCCTCTGATGTACTCCATGACCAGGTAGGGGTGGTTCCCCTCCTGTCCGTAGTCGAAGATGTGCGGAGCCCCCGCCACCTCGACCCTGGCGGTCGCGACCACCTCCTGGACGAACCGCTTGACCAGGTTGTCCCGCCCTTGCGGGTCCGCCGCGTCCAGTTGAGGGAACTTGACGACGACAACCCGCTCCATCCTCTCGTCGTACGCCTTCCAGATCTCTCCCATGCCTCCGTGGCGGAGGACCTCGTCCAGGCGGTAGCGACCGGCCAGGACCAGTCCCCTACGGGATTTCAGCACTGATTCCACCTTCCCCGGGATTCTCCCGAGCCGTGCGTCGACGCTCCGAAAACGCGTCGGAGCCCTCTCCCCGTGTCCGTGCTCAGCTGTGCGGCGGGTCCTCCACCGGTTCCACGGAGCCGACGGCCAGGGCGTCCAGTAGGCGCTGGGCCATGTCGTGCCCGTCCCCGGCCAACCCGTTCAGCGCCTCGTTGAACCGGGCCAACCGCTGGAAGGCTCGCCCGATGCTCCGCTGTTCGTCCAGACCCCGGACCGGTACGGACAGGCGGGCGCTGTCGACCCGCGTACGGCTGCCCGGGCTCGACATGACTCCCGCTTGGCGCCTGTTCGCACCGTGGGCGAGCGTTCCCGCCAGGAACCAGCCGTCCACCACCGACGGGTCGGGCCTGAGCACTGTCACTCCGGGCCCGGGGACGGCCCCGTATTCGGCCGGGTCAGCCGGCCTGGTCCCCTCGCTCCCTCCGTTGAACACCAGGACATCGCCCTCGGCCACCGCTTCCTCGGGCAGGGCGAGGATCCGCTCCGTCGGCTCCGTACGGGCGATCCCCTGGCGCACGGTGATGACAAGGTGTTCCACCACTCCCTCACGCGCGGAGTCACGTCTGGACTGGCCGCGCCACATCCTGACCGCGCCGGTGCGGACGAGGTCGTCCAGGGAGGCCACCGCTGGGGGTTCGGCGACGCCTTCCACCACGACCGGCGGACCGGCCGACAGCTCCATCAGGCCCTGCCGGAATCGCGAGCCGTCCTCCTCCAACCGCCGCAGGTCGACGGCCTCGACGGCTTCCGGCTGGACGTGCCTGCTTGGGGTGAGGTTGACCTCGTCGTCCAGGAGGTCGTGCGCCGGCAGTATCCGGCAGACCTCGCTGTCGGCTCCGGTCCCGTCGAGGAACGCCCGCCACTGGGAGACCACGATGCGGTGGACGAGCGGCCACTCGGTCCCCTCCCTGTCCCCGCTGGCAGCCGAGGCGGGAACGTTCTCGGCATCGATGAGCAGGATCCGCGGGGTGCCGTGGTCCTCCGGTGGCCCGGCGAGCCAGAGATGGGTTCCCATCCCGTGGACGGACGAGGCGCCGGAAGGCAGCGCGACGACGGCGCGCAACGCGCCGCGACGGACGAGTTCGGCCCGGATCCGTCGTCCGGACGGCCGCACGGCGGCGGCCGCGGGCATCAGCACGGCGGCGTGCCCGTCGCTGTCGAGATGCGCAAGCGCGTGCTGTAGCCACGCCAGTTCCGGTTCCGCGTTCGGCGGAAGGCCGTAGCTCCAGCGCGCGTCGTAGCCCAGTTCGTTCCGCCCCCAGGAACGCTGGCCGAACGGCGGGTTGCACACCACGGCCTGAACGCGGTGCTCGGGGAAGGCGTCGTCGAGCAACGCGTCACCCGCCGAGAACACGGACTCTGTGTCCGACTTGAGCCGGAGCCGGATCCGGGCCACCTCGGCGAGGTCCGGGTCAAGCTCTTGGCCATACAGGACCTCGGCCCCGCTGTCGGCCATCGCGCTGAGCAGTCCTCCCGTCCCGCACGCGGGGTCGAGGACCGTCCTCGGCGCGCTGCCGTCGCCGACCGCCACCACGTCGGCCATCAGGGCGGCGACCGGCGCAGACGTGACCTCCACCTGCCGCGCGTGCGCCTGGCTCCATCGATCCAGCAGTTCTTCGAACAGGACTGACGCGCCGAGGTCGGCGCTGAGCCGTCGTGCTTGGTCGACGAAGCCCTGGGGCAGGCCGGTCCCACCGTCGCCGCAGCCGGGCTGCCGTCCGTCCGCGATCACGGCCCCGGTGGAAGCCAGCACCGCGGCGGGACGCGCGGGGTCCCGCAGTGCGCTCATCCACCGCCAGAGCTCCCCGAGCGGCGACACCGTCACCGCGCGTCCGTGCTCCCGGAGCCAGGCCACGACCTCGTCGAGCGAGAACTGCGGGCTGGCGGCCGTCCCCGCCACAGGTCCGGGAAAGTCTGGGTGCCGTCGACGCCAATTGCTGACAGCGGCGGACCCGACGCCAGCGATACGCGCGATCTCGGCAGCCGTCACCAGCGCACCACTCATCGTTGCTCCCTCTGCTCGAACCGATCGAATCCCAGGCGGCTAGTGAAGTCAAGTCACTCGATCGTGTTGGTTGATGTATTTCACACGCCGTGCTCTCATTGTGCCCCCGACCCCACAGACCTGGAGGCCGCCGTGGCGAGCTGGTTACCGCCGCCGAACAGCACCGGACGCACCGACCTGATCCGCACGTTCTCCGGATCGGCCCGCGCTTCGGAACGAGGGTGCGGGTACAAGACCGCCTTCAAGGCCCGCCCCGGACTGAGGCCGCCCACAGGGGCGCTGCCCGGCTACAAGGCCGACCCCCGTGAGGGCTTCAACCTGGGCCCGACGGGCACCGCACTGGACCTCATCGAGTATGAGGAGGTCTCGGTCGAGGCCGCGCTGGCCCGCGCGCTGCGGACCGAGGACGGCCGCCCGGCGATGGACGCGGGCCTCGCTGCCTGGACTCGCACCGCGGTCACGCAGTACCTGTCGGGCGGCGACCAGGGCCTGGTTCCGGTCCGGCACCCCTGGGTAAAGGTGACCGCCCTGGACGCCCCCGACGAACACGGCGCGCGCCGCTACGAGGAGTGCGTCTGGGGCCGTCCCTACGCAACACCCGACGGCTCCGTCCGTGAACTGTGGATCCCGGTCGCCCGTTCGCTGTCCGCGGAGGGGCCCGACGCGGGCTGGCTGGCCGTCGCCGCCATGGTCGTCGCGTTCGGGACCCCGCACCGGCTGCCGGACAGGTTCCACTGGAAGCGGAACGCCGAACCGGTCGAGGCCGACACCTCGGACCGATCCGGGCCGCCCGGTCTTGTCCGCATCCGCGAGGTCAGCTGCCTCGACGGGGAGCGGCGGACCGTAGAGGAAGGCACCCTCGGGGAGATCGAGGAGCGGTACCGGCGGATCGGACGGCCGGGGCTCGCCAAAGCGGTCTCCTCCCGCGCGTTCTCCCCCGGCCACGACTGCCAGGACTGCAAGCTCGCCCCGGTCTGCCCCGCACTCCCACGGGCGCCCGGTCTCCTCTCGATCGAGGACGCCACGCGGCCCCGTCGGACTTGGTCCGTCACCAACGGCCGCTCGTACGCCGGGCGGGCTGGCCGCGATGAGGCGTGCCCCGCCCGCGACCGGCTCCGCCGGCTCCGGCTGCCGGGCCGGGCCGACCGCTCGCGCACCCCCGCGGTCATCCGGGGCCACGCCGTCCACGCCTGGATTCAGCAGCAGCACGAGCGCCGTCCGGGCGTCGCCTGCCGGGCGGAGGACGCGCCCGACGGTGGCGCCCCCTGGTCGGCAGGGAAGTGGACGGTGCCGCAGGAGGAAGCGCACATCGGGGCGCGCATGGTGGCGGCCCACGCGCGGCACTGCCCCTACCGGCTCTCCACGGTGACGACGCTTGTCCACGAGAGGTCCATCACGATGCACGACACCGCTGCCGACGTGATCGTGACGGCCAAGGCCGACCTGCTGTACCGGGACGGCGCCTCCTGGGTCTACCGGGAGGTCAAGACCGACGCGCGGTTCCGTCCTCCGAGCGAGGCCGACGTGCTCCGCGAGATCCCCCAACTGGCCCTCGCCGTCCTTCTGATGGAACGGGCTGACGGCGACCTCGCGGCTTCCCGAGTCGAACTCGAACTGCTCGGCTCGAACCAGGCCCGGCTCGTGATCGTGGACCCGTTGGACCCCCTGCGTCAGGCCGAGGCCCGCGAGGTCGTCCGCGAGCTGGCGGCCGACTGGCACACGGACACAACCGCGCTCCCCCGGCCCGGCCGGCACTGTCGGTCCTGCGACATGGCGGAGTGGTGCCGGCCCGAGGTCCTGCCCGCCCCGCAGGCCGGACAGGAGGTGCGGCCGTGATCCCGGCCCCGCGGCAACCAGGCGACCCAACGCCTCGAACAGCCCCGTTCGAGCACCCGGCCGCACCGGGGTGGTCCGACCGGCAGGGGGTCCTCCTGTTGCGCGGTATCGCGACGGCCCTCGTCCACCTTGGCGAGGTCCCCAATCCGGGGACCTTCACGTTGCCATACCCCGCTCCGGTCCAGCAGGCCCTGGACGGCGTCGTCCTCACCTGCCTACTCATGAGGGCCCAACCCCCGGAGAGCGTGCCCCAGTTGGTGGAGTGGTGTGCGAACCTCCCGATCGACAACCTGGCCTTCCCCGTGCCCGTCGGCCTCGCCCCGCCGGGGTCCTTCCTGTTGGACCCGACGACACGCCAACCTACGCAGATCTGCCATGAGTTGGCGCTCGGCGGCATCGACCCCACCGCGCAGCAGGTCGGGCGCCAGGCCATGGCGGACGCCGCCGAAATCTGTCGTGACGACGACAGCCCCGATACCTACCTGGCCTTCCGTGAGCTCCTGGTCAACCGCCCGGTCCTGACCGGACGCGAGCTGGCGACACTTCCCAACGAGGGAACGGGCCTCGACCTCCTGACGGCCCCACTTCGCGCCCTCTACATCCCGGCGGCGGCGAGCTATCGAGCCCCTGACACCACGGTCTATACGGCTTGCGGACACTGCCGCGCGCTGCTGCACCCCACGGTGGACCGTGGACTCGTCTGTGAACGGGACGCCTGCCGGGTGCTGGGCGAGGTCGAACGCGGCAGGGAGTACCGGCCGGACGACAACGACGGCGGCACCCACCAGCTGGTCCGGCCGATCCGCCAGTGGGTGTCCGGGCCGGGAATCATGGAACAGGGGCTGGCGGCACGGCTGCGGAAACTCGGGGCCGTCGTACAACTCTGGCCCTCCTACGGCACCTACGGGCTGCACGTTCTCCTCCCCGGTGGACAGTCGTGGGCGGTGGAGGTCAAGGACTGGTCCAGCGCCACCCTGCTGGCAGGTTCGGCCCGGCCGCCGATCCCGGACCCTCCGTACGACCGCTGCTTCTGGGCGGTGCCACGCGTCCGGCTCCAAGCGGACGCCCGCTACCGGCGCAGCTTCCGGGAACACGGGACCGGTCCGACCTCCCGACTCGAACTCGTCGGCATTGAGGAGCTCGTACGGGCCGCCCGCCGCGAGCCGACCGCGGCTTCCGACTGCCGCTCTCCGAGCGGGCGTCCCCTTCCACCCGAAGGACTCTTCTGATGCGCGACCGTACCGAGTGGTACGCGAAACTCAGGCCGCAGATCCGTCAAGCCTGGCCTGCCGGCACCGGACGACGGCAGGCGACCCGTCTGTGCGCGGTCGAACTCGCCATGTACCTGTTGGAGCGTCTCTGCCCCGGGGAACCCGCCTTGTCTGCCTGGTCACTGCTCGGCGGCTACCGGTTCGGGCTTGTCTGTCAGGACACCTCGGAACGCCGACGGGTGTTCCGGATCGCCCGCCACCGACTGTGGCGCTACCGCAGGCCCCGAACCTGGGAGCGGGCCCTCGAACAGTACCGTTCCTTTCCCGAGGAGGTCCGCGGCTACGACGTCACCGACCCGTCCCTGCCCCCGCGGCGGGTGACCACCCCGGTGGCACCGGGCCGCTGGAGCGTGTACGAGGAGGCTCTGACCGACGAGCCGTCGTTCCGCCTCCGGGACGGGCTTCCGCTGGCCGAGCCCGGTCGGACCTACCGCTTCGTCCAGGGAAAGCTCCAGACCTCCGTCTCACTGCCCGACTTCCTGCCCGTACGGGAGGCGCGTCCGCACGCCCTCCACGTCCCCGTTCCCAGAAAGGCAATCGTCACAGCCGACCGTGAGGGCCTGCTCGCCACAGCCGCGTGGATGGACACCATGCTCGGAATCGAGGAGAAGCACAAGACCTGGCACTACCGGGTGGGCCGACTGGAGTTCGACGTCCTCGATCCCGTCTGCCAGAAGTTCGTCGCGGGCGAGACGCTGTCCGTCGACGGATTGCTGCACCTCGTGGGCATGGTGGGTGCGGGTAAGAGCACCCTGCGCGACGTACTGAGCGTCCACTTAGCCCTCCACCACCGGAAGGTCACCGTCGTCGTCGGCGACGTCGCGGAACAGCTGAACCTCATCGGACTGCTGCGCCGGCTGCCCGGCATCAAGGCGGCCCCCGTGCTCGGCACCTCCACCCGGGTCAGGAACACGCAGCGCATGCACCGGCGGCTCTCCTCCCAGGGTTCCGGCAGCCTGCTCACCCATGAGGCCGAACACTTCACCTACCTGAGCACGGCCTGCCCGCTCGACGCCCTGCGCGGTGTCGAGGCGGCGGGACCGCCGCGAATCGCCGAAGCCCCCTGCACCGGGCTGCATTCGGTCGATCCTCCCTCCTCCACCGCCTCGCCCGTCCAGATCCACGGACCGGCCGCGGAGGCCGACGCCGCGGCTCCGGACGGCCCGACCGAGGCCCGTGCACACGGCTGCCCGCTCTGGAGCAACTGTCCACGGCAGCGCGGCGCCGTCGAACTGGTCGACGCGGACATCTGGGTGGCCAACCCGGCGAGTCTGGTCTACGGGCTCGTTCCCAGGCACCAGAACCGGGAGCGCGCCCGCTTCCTGGAGGCCGCCGTCCACCGCAGCGACCTGATCATCGTCGACGAGGCCGACCGGGTGCAGATGCAGCTCGACAGCATGTTCGCTCCCTCGGCCACCTTGGTGGGACGCTCGCCCGACTCCTGGCTCGACAGCCTGCAGAGCCACACCGCGAGCGAGCTGGCCCGCCGGGGCCGGCTCCAGCTGTCGAACTCCGACGTCGTCCGCTGGTCCGCGGCCCTCACCCTGGTGATCGCGGCGACCAACCGGATCTACGCCATGCTCATTCGGCACGAGAAGCTGAGCTCATGGGTGCAGGCCGACTACTTCAGCACCTGGACGATCCAGCAGAAGCTCGTGGACGACTGGTTCCGCGGGGAACACAGCCCTGAGGAGGAGCAGGACGAGGAACCCGACCTTGATCCGGAGCACGACACCGACGAGGAGGACGACCCGGAGGAGACCGGAGCCCGGGTGCCCCGGGACAGCGGCGTCATGAACGCGCGGCAGACCCGGCGGGACGCTGTGACGGCCCTCCTCGATGAGTTTCGCGACGACCCCCTGGGCGACCGCCGGCCCACCGACCCGGAGCACGGGGAGTTGGTGCGGCTCGCGCAGGACCTGCTCCACACGCTGGACGACGAGGAGACCCACGCCCACGCTCGGGCAACCCTGATCGGCCTGCTCCGGGACCCCTTCGACGACCGCGTCGACCTCCGGACCCGCACGCACCGGCTGGAGTTCATGCTCCTGCTTGCGGTCCTTCAGCATCGCCTCGACGTCCTCACGGAGTTGTGGCCGCTGGTCGAGGCGCGTCTCAACCTGGAGGCGACCGACAACCAGCTGTCGCGACGCCCTCCGGCGGACTTCAGCCCACTGGTGCCCGAATCGCCGATGGGCAACATTCTGGGCTTTCAGATCCTGCGGGAGGAGGAACCCGGCGCCGAACCCGGCACCGGCAGCCCCGTCCTGCGGTTCTTCCGGTGTGCGGGCGTCGGCCGTTCCCTGCTCCTCGGGCTCCACGAGATGACCGGCCCGGGGGACACCGCCCCACCGCACGTCCTGCTGATGTCGGGCACGAGTTGGGCCGGCACCGCTGCGGGCGCCCACGTGCAGGCCCCGGTCGGCGCGATCCTCAAAGCACCTCCCAAGGAGCGCCAGGCGATCCAACGGACGACGTTCCGCAAGCTCTTCCTGCGGGGGCCCGACGGCAAACCGCTACACCTGTCGGGAACGCGCCCGGACCGACGCCCGAAAGTCCTGGAACTGATGCTGGACCGGCTCGCCCGGCCCCGTGACGGCCGGGCGAAGAGCGACCTGGACCAGGAACTGGACCTGATCACCTCCGGGCACCGACGTCATCTGTTGCTCCTCGTCGG
The DNA here is from genome assembly GCF_043080305.1 of Kitasatospora sp. NPDC015120. Classification (NCBI taxonomy): domain Bacteria; kingdom Bacillati; phylum Actinomycetota; class Actinomycetes; order Kitasatosporales; family Streptomycetaceae; genus Kitasatospora; species Kitasatospora sp. NPDC015120. The sequence goes on from NZ_JBIBVJ010000003.1 coordinate 641,751, forward strand.
CTCGTACGAGGAAGCACGGATCGCGGCGGAGTTCCTGAACGGGATCCCCCGGTGGCAGGGCAGGGTCTGCCGTCTGGTCGCCGACGACGTCGAGCTGGAGGTCTCCTTCGGCGGCGCTGCCCCGGACGGGTCGGGCTTCCCCTTCACCGACGACGAGCCCAAGGTGCTGCGCCGTGGTGATGTCGAGAGGTTCGCCGCCATGGGAGCCGAGATCTTGATCGCACCGCTGCTGTCCGTGGAGCGCGGTCACAATATCCTCAACGACCTCGGGCAGGCCGCCATCGGATCGGTATTCTTCCTCGCTCGCCCCCACCCGAGGCCCCATGACATCAATCTGGCCGTGCAGGGCATCAACAGCTGGGTCACCAGGTTCCTCCGGGAGGGGGGCCCCTTCGACGAACTGGTCGCCTCCGCGGAGAGCCTGGATGCCGCCGGACGCGCCTTCCGTAGCCAGGCCCGCAGTCACTGGCGGCGCCTCCTCACTCGCCCGATGGCCTGGCGAATGCTGTCGGACGAGGAGAAGGAGGCCTTCACCTGGGACAGGACTGTCGTCATGTGGCAGGTCATCGGCCGACTGGTACGCGGCGGGGTACCGGCCCGCGTCGTGTTCGTCGATTCCAAGTTCGCGGAGCGCGAGGCCGCAGGCCGGGGCCCCGACACCTTCCGCACCGGCCTGCTGGCCAGCATGCTGCATGTCCTGGAGCCTTACCTGACGGACGATCCGGGCAAGCCGCTCGAAGACCGCCAACTCGTCCGTGCCCTCTACGAGCCGCTCTACCACGCGCTCAAAGAGATGCCCGCGCACCACCCGGACACCCGTTCCCGCATCAATCGGCGAGGAGAACGCCATGGCCGTTGAACCCTATGGCCTGGTCCGGTCGGCCGCTTTCGCTCCGCCAGAGGGGGCTCGGTGGGAGATCCCCTACTACACGCTCAGTCTGCCCGAACACATCCGCGGAGCCCTCCGTGACCTGTACCGCCTGAAACTGCGGAGGCCCGAACTCTGCCGGTCGTTCCCCATCGGCCGCTTCAACAACCTGCTCCAGGCCCTGGCGCCCGACGTGGTCTCCGTGGCGAAGTGGATCGACGTGGACCACGACGAACCGTGGCTCTATGCCCGCCGTCCGGTCTCCTCTGACGTGATCGGCACCCTCTTCCGGGCCTGGGTGCGGGACCTCCGGCCCGAGTCCGAGTACGGGAAGTACGTCCGCCGGCTCCTTTCCGAGGAGCTCCACCCCGGACAACTCGCATGGGAGCTAAGGAATGTGGACTTGTTGGCACGGACCTCCACCCCCGGTGGCACCGCGCAACCCGACGAGCGGCTGTACCAGCTGCTTCCCGACGCGCTTGTCGGCCAGGCGCTGGCACTGGACCCATTCGGGTACAATGGCGGGTCGCTCGCGTTCCGCGGGGTGGCGCGCAGGCCGTCCGACCGGGGGGCGGAGATGGTCTCGTGGCCGCCGGACGACTACGTCGACAAGGACGGCGTCCGCTGGTGGTACTCCGCGCGGGTGGCCGTCACCCTCCACAGCGTCCCCTTCGACGGGGCCCCGCAGATCCACGTCAGGACCGGCGTCCGCAGGTGGGCCACCCGCGTCGGGAAGAACGGGCTCCACCTTGCCCCGGCCCGTGCCACATCCGTCCACCTTCTGACCGACGCCCCCTGGATCGCCGACTCCTCGGACTCCTGGGTGTCCGAGCGGTTCTCGGTGGCCCGGATCCGGTACGACCGGAAGCTGGGCAGGCCCCGCTGGGAGGCCGGCGGCAGTGACGGGATCCTCTCCCGGATCCCGTTCCACCAGGCACTGCCGGAGCCGTCCGACCTGACTGGTCAGCCGGCGTACTGGCTTGGACGGACGAAGGGCGTGAGGGCGGCCGTCGTCCACAGCACCCTCATGGGCGCACACGGCGTCCTGCCCGGGCTGATGCCGGGCGACCGGGTGCCCCTGACCGAGTGGTTCGAGACCGCCCTGCCGGACTGCCTGCCCAGGGTCCCCGACCTGGTCCGAACCGACCGCCATCGCGTCAACCCGCGCCCTTACCGTCCGGCGAAGCCCGAAAGCGGAACGCATCCTGAGCGCTGTGACCAGCAGCAGCGCGCGCACGCGGAACTCCGCCGCGGTCTCGCAGAGTTGACCGGCGGTGCGCCGCTTCAGCTGGAGTTCCTGTGGAACACTGCGGTCCACCGGGACACCGGGGTGAAGGCGCTGGCCGCCGTTTTGGGCGTCGAGGGAACGGGTCAGGAGAGCGGCCCCGGACCGGAGACACTCGTCTGGAAGGTTCCCGAACTCACCGTCGAACTGCGACTGGAACACGTCGGGGACCTGGCGGCCGCACTGAACGTCGCCCGGGGGACGAAGCGGAAGACGGAGGCGCTCCACGCGGAGATCGGACGACGGCGGGCGGCTGTGGCCGGACGGTTGGATCCGGTCGACGCATCGGCCCTGCCCACGCTGGCCCTCGTGGAGACCCTCCACCCGCGGAGCTACGGCCCGCGCGACGCCGACCCGAAGTTCGCGTTGCGCCTCGGCTTCGCCGACGTTCGTCGGCTCACCCAGTTCGTCGTCACACCGCGCCGCCCGGACCACCGGGAGAAGGCCGCCGAGGCCCGGTTCGAGAAGCTGAAGTCGTGCTGGCAGGACGGTCTACGCCAACTGGGCCACCGGATCGTCCCGCGGCACAGCCTTGGCGCCGCCGTTCCCGCGGATGTCCAGTACGTGGCGTTCTGGCTCGTCAAACGGCGTGCGGACGGCCCCACCCGGGAGTCCGGACTCGTCCCCGTGGCCGTTCGCGTCCGGCCCGGCGCACACGGCGGCGAGGCCCTGACCGGCTGGGACCACGTCAACGGCAGCTGGCTCCCGTACCCGGATTTCCTCCTGCGGCTCTCCCGGCAGGCCACGCTTCCTGTGTCGGACGATGACGTATCCGACGACGACGCGCCCGACGGCTCCGATCCGGCGGACGAGGACTGGCCGGCCGACCCGTTGGATGGTGCCGAGGAGGGCGACGACCAGGACGTCGCAGGGGAGGGGGGTCACCCCGCCACGGGGCGGCTCGAAGAGCAACGCGCCCTGGTCGCCGGCGCCGTCCAGGAGCTCCTCTTCAGCCTGCGGGACACCCCGACCCTGCTCCTGACGCACGCGCAGAACTCCCGCCGATTCTGGCCCTGGCTGCAGAACGCCGTCGTGCGGAAGGACCACATGCAGATCCACGGCGGGCCCGTGCAGCGCCTCGCACTCCAGGGCCCGCACCTGCGGCTCGTCCGTCTGAGGGACCGGTCGGGCGACGAGACCCCCCAATGGTGGGCCCGTGACGAGCGTCGTCGACCGGCTGACGAGGAGCCGGCGCCCGACCGCGTCGGGATCGCGAAGGGCCTCTGGAGGAGTCCCGCGGGCGCGGCGGACGACCGCGTGTTCGCCAGCACTTCTCCCAAGCCGTCGACAGCGACGCAATCCGCGGTGGTCGCCTCGCGTTGGGCCTTCCGGACCTATGTCCGGGACGGCAAGACGGGCATGACCATCGACACCGCCAAGCCCGCCTGGAACCCGACTCGACTGGAGATCGCCGTTCTCGGCTGCCAGGCCGGGGACGACCCGGAAGCCTGGGCTGCACTCACACACCAGCTGCGCATGACACCGGACTACCGCGACATGCTGGCACTGCCGCTGCCCGTGCACCTGGCGCGCAAGGCACAGGAGTACGTCCTGCCCGTGCAACGGACCGGCGACGAACCGTCACCGGAGGACAACGTGCCGGCCCAGCTCGTCTTCGACCTCTTCGAGACCACCACGGACGAGGGGTGACCCCGATGGACCTCCACCGGATGTGGGCCGATGCCCACCAGATCTACGCCGTACCCGCTGCCAGCTACGCGCCCGAGACCGACCGGTCGTTGTCGGAACAACGGGCCGTGTGGTCCTCACGCCTCAGCGAAGAGGCCCCCAACGGACAGCTGCTCAAGACGAACGTTCTGTTCGATATGCTGCGGACGGCTGAGAAGATCCATCTCCTGCATGTCACCCACGCCTTCGAACGCATCGTGCACGACGGCGCCCTCCGTCCCTCCGGCGGGTGCCTCGTGGGCAGCATCTACTGCGCGCCGCTGATCCCCGAAGCGGGCGGACTGCGCATGCACAACCTGGCCTCGTACATCCTCACCCAGGAGGTCCCCGCCACACTGAGCCGTTCCGGCACGCCCGGCCGGGTCCCCACCCCCCTGGTGCTGGAGATCACCATGCCGCCCCACGCCTACCGCGAACTTGCGGGACTGGACTACCTCCGGCTCGGATCGATCCACCTCCACAACTACCATGTCCTGGAATCGCTGCTCAGCCGGGAGGAACGGCACCGGCTGCAGGAGACGATCGTTGGGAAAATCAAGAACTCGGCCGTCTTCCTGTCGCTGGCCGCCACCATCGCCCACCGCGGGCACTCCGGCGAGGGCGACTTCTCCCGCATCCTCGACGCCGCCATCCGGTACCTGCCCATCCTCGGCTACATCTACTTCGAGGCACTCGCCGAGTATCTGATGCTGTACTCGCGGTCCCCGGAGACCTGTCGGCTCGCGGAGCGGGGAGAGCTCAACAACTGGCTCTACAAGAGGCTCTTGTTCAGCACCTTCCCCGGAACACCCGGCCGTTTCGACCTTTCCCGCTTTCACCCCCGGCTGGACGACCTCGACGGCCTGCTCGCCGGCCTTGATCCGACGCTCGACGGACGGCACGCCCGGGCCTTCCTCATCGGACGCATCAGCTACCTCACCGCGGCCCGCCTCTTCACCCCGGGGCAGGTGCCGGACGACTGGCACCGCACCCGCTGGGACTTCGAGAACGCCTCACGACAGTTTGGTCCCCTGCTAGGCCACCTCATCCACCGCGAGCTCCGCTCCTTCTCCCGCTACCCGGACTTCTACCACTACTTCGACGAGTCCAAGGCCCTGCAGGCATGGAACTACTGGAACCATATGGACATCGTGATCCCCTTCAACGGAACGATCCCCAAGGGGGAGGTCGGCATCAACCCCGCCTACGCGGACGCGCAGTACAGGGTCTGGCGGGCGGAGGCCGACGGCCACGGACGGGTCCATCCCGTCGAGGAGGTCGCACTCAAGATCGCGCCCCGGCTCATCGACACGAAGCACACGCTGATGCGGAGCACACCACTCACGCGGACGTCTCCCGTCGGCTGAAGCCAACCGATCCGCGTTCCCAGGCCCGGACTGTACGCCCGCGTCCGGGCCGGAAGCCGGCACCGAGGGGTGATCGCCGGTGACCGGTCACCGCGCGGGGGCGGGTGCGTGGCCGCCCCACCGGGCTGCGCACCCGGATTGGGCTCCGGGGGCCGCCTGGTCGCCCGGTCGAAGCTCAACCTCCCCTTTGCCGCACGTTTGGACGCCGTCGGCTGGCTGGCCCTCATCACCGGGCGCACCGGAATCTCCCCCGCTCGCGCCGCCCAGGGCTACCTCTACGAGCCCGACAAGTTCGCCGCCGGCCTCACCGAGCAGCCGTCAGAACTCCTCTCGCCGTTGCTGGTGGCCGCGTGACCGGTCCAGCTGGAGTGCCTAGGGCCCACGTGGCCGGCGAGCTGGTCGTCCCCAGCACCTCCTACGTCGACCCACTCTGCTGGCCACCGAGGACCAGGCCTGGGTGAAGCAGCAGCGGATGTTCGGGGGCTGATGTCGGACGGCGACACATGTGGGGCCCTGTTCAGCGACGAACAGGGCCCCACGATGCTTCAGGCTGCGAGGCCGAGGTCGAGGACCTGGGCTTGCGCCCGATGGAGCCGGGCATGAGGGCGCCGGGTGTGGCCGGGCGCCCCTGAGGCCGGGGTGCGGGGGTGGTGCCGGTGGGTCAGTTGAAGTGGAAGAGGGCGGTGTGGGTGGTGCCGTCGTTCAGGCCGAGGGAGAACTGCTGGCAGGTGCCGGCGTAGGAGGCCAGGGTCCTCCAGACGTAGGTGTACGTGTCGGTCGTCGCGTCGTACTGCAGGCCGCTTTCACCGGGGTTGTCGGTGGGGGTGGGCTGCCCGAGAACCGCGCCGGTGGTGCAGTCGACCTGCTGGGCGGTGGGCTGGCCGGGGTTCAGGATGGCGGGGCCGTGGTCGCCGCCGAGGCTGAACTTCAGCGGGATCGACCGTCCGGCGTGGGCCTTGTTGACGGTGGGCGGGTTGCCGACCGGGGGCTGGAAGCCGAAGAAGGCGTAGGCGTAGGTGTACTGGTCGGCGGTCGTGAGCGCGCTGGTGCCGCCCGGGGTGGTGACGGTGACGTCCACGGCGCCGACGGTGGCGGAGGCCGGGGCGGTGGCGGTGATCCGGGTGTTGCTGTCGACGGTGAAGGAGGTGGCCGGGGTCGGGCCGAAGGCCACGGCGGTGGCGCCGAGGAAGTCCGTGCCGGTGATGGTGACGGTGGTGCCGCCGGCCTGCGGTCCCTGGGCCGGGCTCACTCCGGTGACGGTCGGCGCGGGCGCGTCGTAGGTGTAGCGGCCGGCGGTGGTGGTGGCGCTGGTGCCGGCGGGGGTGGTCACGGTGACGTCCACGGTGCCGGGGGTCCCGGCGGGGACGGTGGCGGTGACGGTGAGGTCGTTGACGACGGTGACGTCGGTGGCCGGCGTGTTGCCGAACAGGACCGCGCCGGCGCCGGCCAGGTGGGTGCCGGTGATCGTGACGGTGGTGCCGCCCGCCGCAGGGCCGTGGTGGGGGCTGATCGCGGTGACGGCCACCGGGAGGGGAGCCATCCCGAGGGCGAAGGGGGTGTTCCCGGTGGGCGCGGTGGCGGGGACGGTGCCGGTCGCGGTGTCGATCACCGAAAGGGTGTTGGAACGGCCGTTGGTGACGTAGACGGCGCCGCCCGCCTCGTCGGCGAGGATGCCGATCGGGGTGGTGCCGACCGGGACGGTGCCGGTGACGGTGTTGGTGGCGGTGTCGATGACCGAGACGGTGTTGTTGTTCTCGTTGGTGACGTAGGCCTGCGTGCCGTCCGGGGTGATCGTCACGCCCCCGGGGCCGGACAGGCCGGCGATGAAGCCGGTGATCGTGTTGGTGGCGGTGTCGATGACGGACACGTTGTTGCTGTTGAAGTTGGCGGTGTAGGCGTGCGCACCGTCGGGGGTGACGGCCACGGCGGTGGGGGTGCGGGCGCTGCCGCTGCTGATGGTGGCGCTGACGGTGTTGGTCGCGGTGTCGATCACCGAGACGGAGCTGCCGACGAAGTTGGCGACGTAGGCGCGGGTGTCGTCGGGGGTGAGGGCGATGCCGAAGGGCTGGTTGCCGACCTGGACGGTGGTGGTGACCGTCCGGGTCGCGGTGTCGATGACGTCGACGCCGCCGACACCGGGGCTGACGAAGCGTCCGACGTAGGCGTGGGCGCCGTCGGCGGAGAAGGCCACCGGGCCGGGGAACCGGCCGACGGGGAAGGTGCTGGTGACGGTGTTGGTGGCGGTGTCGATCACCGACACGGTGTTGCTGCTGTTGTTGGTGACGTACGCCTGGGTGCCGTCCGGGGAGACGGCGACCCCCTCGGGGTTGGCGCCGACCGGGACGGTCGCCACGGTGGTGTTGGTCGAGGGGTCGTAGGCCGTGACCGAGTTGTCGCGCAGGTTGGCGATGTAGACCAGCCGCTGCGCGGGCGCCGCGTGCGCCGCCGACAGCGGCACGACCGCTCCCAGCGTGCCGAGCGCGCCGGCCGCCAGGGCGGCCGCGGCCCGGTGGCACCACCGCCGCAGGCGTCCGGAAGGGGTGGTTCTGTGGTGATCGACCGATGCCATGGACTCGACCTCTCTTCTGTGGTGCACCGGCCCGGCGATCCGGTCCCGAACGGCGTGACGGGACGGTAGGGCGTGCCGGGCCGACGGCATGTGACTACTCGCCGGTTGGTGTGCGAACCCGGGTGAAAGACCCGGGCAGCCGACCGGCCGCCCAGCAGCCTGTCCTGCCCCGGCCGCCGGCACCAGGGCGTGCGGGCACCGATCAGGCGCACGCCCCAGGCAGTAGCGACAGGTCGCCGCGCCCCTGCCCCTGTCTGCCGCCGATTCGGTCACCGCCTCGGTCACCGATTCGGTCACCGGTCCGGCCACCGGGATCGCTGCCCTCAGGGGTTCGGCCACCACCCTTGCGGCCGCTACGGCGACGGCGGAGCACCCGCGCGGCGTGCGGCCACCACGGTCCGGTCCAGAGGACCAGCGCTGCGGAGGTGTCCAGCGTGCTGTGTGGCCCGATGCCCCGACGCCCCGATGGCGCGGGTACGAGGAGCCCGCCGAGGACACCGCACCCGGCGGCCGGCCCGTCACGACGCCGAAGCAGGCCTCACCGGCCGCCGCTCACCTCGGGCTCCGCCGGCCCGTGCCGGGCGAGTTCGGGCTCCAGTCCCTCCGTGAACGGCGGTGGCACGGAGCGGCCGGCGTCGCGACGCCACCCCTCGAACGCCCACGCCGTCGCCGCGACCAGTGCCAGTCCGAGCAGCCACCCGGCGAGGACGTCGCTGAGCCAGTGCACGCCGAGCGCGATCCGGGTGAACCCGACCCCGAGGACGCTGATCACCGCCGCCGTCCGCGCCGCCGGCAGCCACCGCCGGCCCAGCACCGGGGTGAACACCAACAGCAGCACCGCGCAGCAGGTGGCGGCCGTCATCGCGTGCCCGGACGGGAAGGAGAAACCGGGGGCGTGCGCCACGGGATCGGGCAGAGCGGGCCGGGCCCGGGCCACGGTGACCTTCACCGCCAGACCGGTCAGCCCGGACGCGGTGACGGTGGCAGCCGCCCACACCGCGAGCCGCCAGGCCCTGCGCCACAGCAGCCAGCCGACGGTCGCCGCGATCAGCAACCGCATCGTCAGAGGGTCCCACGCGCCGTTGCTGAGGACGCGCAGCACGGCCAGCACACCGGGGCGATCGCGGACCGAGGCGTGGAGGTACCCGGCCGCTCCCGCGTCGAGCCGGTGCAGTGGTGGCCAGTTCGCCTCGATCAGCACGAGCAGCAGCGCGGCGGGCACCGCCGCGACGCCGAACGCGAGGACGCCGGCGAGAAGCCGCTCGCCGAGCCGGAGGTCCGCGGTACGCAGCGACGGGCGCAGCGGGGTGCGGTGGTGTCCGGGCCGGCGGATCACGATCCGCTCCCTTCCGGGTCGGGCGTGACCGGGCCGGGCCGCCCGGTGCGGTCGGCCTCCAGCTGGGCGGCGAAGGCAAGACCGAGGAACAGGGCGATCGCGGTCAGATAGGCCCAGACCAGGAAGGAGAAGACGACGCTGAGCGGGCCGTAGACGGCGTCGAAGGAACCGCTGACGCGCAGGTAGAGCGTGAGCAGCCAGGTCGCGGCGAGCCAGAGCACCAGGTGGACACCGGCTCCGAAGGCCAGCCAGCTGTAACCGGGTTGGCGGCGGCGCGGGGCCCGCCGGAAGATCAGGGCGGTGGAGGTGAGGGTGAGCAGCAGGCCGATCGGCCAGCGCAGCAGCGTCCAGACGGTGGTGGTGCCGCTGCCCAGGCCGAAGACCTGGTCGGCCGCCGCGGCGACCTGCGGGCCGGCGACGAGGACGAGGAATCCGGTGCCGAGGGGCAGGCCGGCACCTGCGGCCATCACGAGGCTCCGGCCGTACTTCCGGTCGAAGGGGCGGTCTCGCTCGATGCCGTAGATGCGGTTGGCGCCGCGTTCGATCTGGGACATGGCGGTCACCAGGTTGGCCAGCGCGAACAGGGCACCGAACCAGAGCGCGACGGTGCCGCCGGTGTGATTGCGGCTGCGGCCGAGGACGTCACGGACCAGGTCGCCGCTGGATGCGGGGGCCATCCGCTCGATGCTGGCCGCGACCAGTTGGCCGACGGGTCCGCCGTGCACCGAGGAGGCGAGGCCGACCACGGAGATCGCGAACGGCACCAGCGAGAGCACCATCTGGAAGGCGAGGGCGCGGGCGTGGCTGAACCCGTCGGCGTACCGGAAGCGCAGGAAGGCGTCACGGGCCAGGGGCCACCAGGCGTTCCGGCGGAGCGTCAGCACTGCCTCGTCGGCGGACAGCTGCTCGTGGCCGGCCCCGACGCGGCTGGCGGTTCCCATCAGCGGTCCTCCGTCCGTCGGTGCCGGCGGCCGTGGTCGGTCCGTGTCATGCGGTCTCCCGTTCCTCTGCCGAGCGTGGTGTCCCCGCCCCTCCGGGCGGCGCGTCCGGGACGGTGCCGGGCAGCCGCACCAGCAGGGCGTCCGGGCGGACGCTCAGGACGAGCACCCGGCCGTCCCCGACCGGGTCGCCGTCGCACTCCCGCGGGCAGGCCCGGTCGGCGGTGAGTTCGATCCGGTGGCCGCGGAAGTGCTCCAGCGGGGCGGCCGGGCCGGGCCGGCGGGTGCCGGTGACCAGGCCGGCCAGAGCGGCGCCCCAGCCGAGCAGGCCCCGCGGCTGCACCAGGACGAGGTCGAGCAGGCCGTCGTCGGGCACGGCACCGGGGAGCAGGCGCACCCCGCCCTGGAGGGCGCCGACGTTGCCGACCACCGCCATCCGGACGTGGCGCCGCACCGGGCGGCCGCCGTCGACGCACACGGTCAGCGCGAACCGGCGGTCCCTCAGGTGCCGGATCGCGCCGAACAGGTAGGCGGGCCAGCCGAGGCGCCGCTTCAGGCCCCGGTGGGTGGAGGCCATGACGGCGGCGTCCAGGCCCATCCCGGCCATGGTCGCGGCAGCCCGGGCGGGCAGACCATCGCCCTCTGCCCGCATCAGGTCGATCCGCCGGGCGTGGCCCCCGAGGGCGTCGGCCAGTGCGTCGGCCGGGTCGGTCGGCAGGCCGAGGTTGCGGGCGAGCAGGTTGCCGGTGCCGCACGGGACGACCGCGAGGGCCGTGTCCGTCCCGGCGAGTGCGTCGGCGCAGGCCGTCACCGTGCCGTCACCGCCGCAGGCCGCCACCAGGCGGGCCCCACCGGCGACGGCACGCTCGGCCGCCGCCCGGCCGGAGTCCTCCGCGGACCCGGGCAGGAGCCGCGGAGGGCGGTGGCCGTGGGCGGTGACGACCGCGGACAGCCGTTCCAGCAGCGCGTCGTCCACGCCCACCGGGTTGTAGACCAGGGCGACGGGTCCGCGTACCGGAGCGGTCGGACCGGTGCGGCGCCGTTGCCGGGCGGGCAGCGTCCGGGACACCACCCACAGCGCCGCCGCGCCGTTCAACGCGCCCGCCAGCACGTCGGTGGGGTGGTGCATGCCCCGGTACAGCCGGCTGGCCGCCACCAGCACCGGAACGGCCCAGAGCAGCGCGCACACCACCCGCCGCCACCCGTGCCCCGTCCGCAGCAGCAGCAGACCGAGGCCCCCGTACAGGGCGGTCGCCGCACCGACGTGCCCCGACGGGAAGCTGGAGGTCGGCAGCGCCCCGTCGAGCCGGACCACGTCCGGGCGGGCCCGGTCGACCAGGTGGGCGACGGTCACGAAGAGGGCGGCCTGAAGGGCGACCGCGCCCGAGAGCAGCGCCGCGCCCCGCCACCGGCGCCCGACCAGCAGTGCGACGGACACGAGCGCCGTCACCGTCACGACGGCCGGGGTGAAGGCGAGCGCGGACAACCAGTCGCTCGCCCCGGTCAGGGCGGCGGTGCGGTGTGCCGCCAGCCAGGCCACCACGCTCCGCTCGCCGGGATCCCACCAGCCGGCCGGTGGGTGGGTGATCAGCAGCCCGGCCGCGACCAGCACCGCTCCCTGGGTGGTCGCCGCCAGCACCGGTACGCCGATCCGCACGGCGCGCGTCTGGGTTCTCGTCACGGACGCCGTGTCCCCCGATCCCCGGATTTCATCCCCCTGGCGTGGACCCGCCCCGAACGGGTAGCGGAGCGTCTGCCACCATCAGCCCCTCCTCCGGACGGAACACCCTCGATGACCACCGAGACCGCACCCGGCCCCCGCCCCGTCGAACCCACGGCGGGCGCCTCCGGACCCGGCCCCGTCGAACAGGCCGCGGCCGCCTCCGCACCCGACCGCGGCCCGACGCTGCGTCGTCGGCTGGAAGCCCTGATCGGGATCGCTGCCACCGAAGGCAACCTGCTGACGCCGTTGCGCAACGGCGACGAGATATTCCCCGCGATGCTGGAGGCCGTGAACGCGGCCCGGCGGACCGTCGACCTGATGACCTTCGTCTACTGGCGCGGCGACATCGCCCGCCGGTTCGCCCACGCGCTGGCCCGCAAGGCCGCCGAGGGGCTGCGGGTACGGCTGCTGCTGGACGGGTTCGGCAGCAGGCTGATCGAGCCCGAGCTGATCGACCTGATGGAGAAGGCCGGCGTCCGGATCTCCTGGTTCCGGCGCCCGGTCCGGCTCTCGCCGTTCAAGCAGAACCACCGCTGCCACCGCAAGGTGCTGGTGGTGGACGGCCGGATCGCGTTCACCGGCGGAGTCGGCATCGCCGAGGAGTGGTGCGGCGACGCGCGCCACCCGGGGGAGTGGCGGGACACCCACGTGCGGGTGGCCGGCCCCGCGGTCGACGGGATCGCCGCCGCCTTCGCGCAGAACTGGGCCGAGTGCGCCCCCGGAACGCTCTACGACGAGGCCGACCGGTTCGAGGAGCACGAGCAGCCGGGCGGCGCGGTGGTCCAGGTCGTCCGGGGATCGGCCGCCGTCGGCTGGCAGGACCTGCAGACCCTGATGCGGGTGGTGATCTCCTCCGCCGAGCACCGGCTCCGCGTGGCCACGGCGTACTTCGCCCCCGACGACTACTTCGTCGGCCTGCTCTGCCAGGCGGCGCGGCGCGGCGTCACCGTCGAGCTGCTCGTACCGGGGCGCCACACCGACAAGCGGGTCTGCCAGCTGGCGGGCGAGCGCCATTTCGGGCGGATGATGGCCTGCGGGGTGACGGTCTGGCAGTACGAGCCGACGATGATGCACGCCAAGGTCCTCACGCTCGACGGCACGATGTCCGTGATCGGTTCGGCGAACTTCAACCGCCGCTCGCTCGACCACGACGAGGAGGTGGTGCTGGCCGTGGTGGACGAGGAGTTCACCGCCCGGCTGGACCGGGACTTCGACCGGGACCTGGCGCGCAGTCAGGCCCTGACACCGTCCCGCTGGCACCGCCGCGGCCCGGCCCGGCGCGCGATGGAGGCGGCTACCGCCCCGATCCGGCACTTCCTCTGAGCTCGCGGTCCGACCCTTCAGGCGGCCTCGTGATGCCGCTTCCCGGGCAACGGGTACATCCGGAGTGTGGGGGGGGGGGGGGGGGGGGGGGGCCCCCCCGGGCGGGGGGGGGGGGGGGGGGGGGGGGCCCCGCGGGCGGCGGGGGGGGCGGCCGGCGGCCGGGGGCGCGGGG
>NZ_JBIBVJ010000003.1:655009-712133 GCF_043080305.1 Kitasatospora sp. NPDC015120
CCCTTCCGGGCTGGCGGGGGCCCCCCCCTGCGGGGGGCCGTGGGCCGCCCCGGCCCCGGCCCGGGTTTCCGGGGGGGGGGGGGCCGCGGGGGCCCCCCCCCGCCACGGGGAGTCAGCCGGTGACTGGCAGGAAGCTCCAGTGGAACGTGGGAACAGGGGACGAGGGGCTGCTGATCGTCGCCTCGTCGGAGGAGGGGCTCCGGGTGAGGTTCAGCCGTTCCTCAGGGGTGGTGTGGTTGGTCAGCAGCGTTCCGTTGGGGCCGTCGGGGGTCGCGCACCACAGGTAGCCGTCGTCGTTGGGGCGGAAGCCGCCCATGGTGACGAGGCTGCCGTCCAGCGGTCGTCCCGGGTGGGCCGTTGTCGAGTTGACGTACTGGCCCAGGTTGACCAGGTAGAAGCAGGCGTCCGAGCCGATCCGCCCGGCGGAGATCGTGGCGAACCGCTGGTTCGAGCCGTGCCCGTTCGGGGCGAAGATCAGCGGCTGGGGCGCGGTCTCCAGATCGTCCACCGTGAGCGTGGAGGGCTGGGACCCGTTGTCCCCCGAGACGATCTCGTTGAGGCCCGCGGCCTCGCGGGGGTCCTGGAGGAACCAGCGCTGGGCGGCCGAGCCGTCGTAGTCGCGGCCGGCCAGCGCCTGGCCGCTGCCGACGTCGGTGAGGAACTGCCGGGTGGTGTAGTTCCGCAGGGTCCAGGTGCCGTCGAGCTGGTCGACCGGCGCCCAGAGCTGGTCCGGTGCCGCGTTCGGCCACAGCACCGTCCGTGCGTCGCGGGCGGCGCCCTCCTGCCCCAGGTAGCGACCGCTGTAGGGCGCGTTCGCGTGGAACAGGCGGTAGTAGCCGGGGTACTCGGGGTCGGGCGTCAGGCTGAACACCTGCGACGGGAGATTCGCCCGGTCGATCGGCTGGTCGGAGACCACGTGACTGGTCCCGGAGGGGCCGGCCGCGTTGGTGGTGGCGGCACTGCGGACCACGGCTTGGGCGGGCACGGCCGTCGAGGCCTGCTGCTGCGCGGGCGGCTGCTGGGCGGGCGGGACGGTGAGGGTGAAGACGACGGGGTAGTGGTCGGACGTGGTCAGGTTGGCCCGCGTCACTCCGCCGATGGTGGGCTGCGCCTGCGCCGTGGGAACGACGGCGTAGTCGATGGTCGAGGGCGGCGCCGTGCTGGTGACCAGCGGCGTCGGGCGCGTGGGCAGGTGTTGGGAGTGGACGGTGAAGTCCGGGGCGATCGCGGCCTGCAGGCTGTCCACCGCGCGGTTGTAGTCGCCCATCGCGATCCAGGGCAGATTGGTGCCCCTCAGCTGCTCCCGGATGTTGAGCAGGAGCTGGGGGTCGTCGCTGCCGCTGCCCGAGGATCCGTGCACCGAGAAGTAGACGACGCCACCGACGTTGACGCCGAGCGCGGGCCGGGAGTCCGTGCCGTCGGTGATCCTGCCTTCCCGCGTGGTGTACACGCCGTTGCGGTCGACCCGGGTGCGGCTGAAGACGGCCATGTTCACCCGCCCGACCGTTCCCGGCCTGGGATTGGTGTCCGTGTGCAGCCAGTACAGGAACCCCGTGGGCCGGGCGGCGGTGCCGATCCGGTACTCCTGGACCGGAACGGTGAACCCGCCGTTGTCGAACCACTGGATGTTGGCGGTCGCGATGTCCCCCAGGTACGTGGCGCCGCGGGGCGGAGCGCCGGCCTCCTGCAGGGCGATGACGTCGGCTCCGGCCTGCCCGAAGCCGCGCCCGTACAGCTGCGGCAGGTCGTTGGCGTACTTGTTGCCGTTGGCGTCGGGGGTGTCCGCCCCCTGCATGTTCCAGGTGGCGACCTTGCGCGTGTTGTCGTCGCGCGGTTCGAGTTCGCCGGTGTGCGCCAGGAACAGCGACGGCCGCTTGCCCGCGTCGAGGGGCACGACACCCTTGTTCGTGTAGTCGAGGGTCTCGCGGCCGCCCCAGTCGGGGATGGCCTGGCCGCCCTGGCTGAGCGGCTGGAACTGGTTCGGCGAGTCGTTGGCCGAGCCGAACTGGAACGCCGTGCCGGACTGGGTGCCGTAGGGAGCGTACGGCTCGAAGGGCCCGCCGGGCGTCGCTTGCTTGACCATCGTGTTGTTGTAGAACACGTTCTGCGGGCCGGAGGAGCCGGACCACTTGACCGCCTTGGGGCCGGCCGCCCACCAGATCGGGTACCAGGTGCCCTCGTCGACCTCGCCGCCCTCGCCGCCGCAGTTGGTCTGGCAGCTGCCCGAGCGGTGCTCGTACGGGACGCGCAGGGTGTTCTGCTCGAAGAGGTTGGCGTGCTCCCAGCCGCCGTGCAGGTTGAGGTCGGAATCGAGGTCGTTGCGGAAGGCGACGTTGCCGCTGGCCGACCACTGGAAGGTGAAGTGGCGCAGGTTGCGGCTGAGGTTGTAGGCGTACAGCGAGTCCCAGACGCGGCTGCCGCGCAGGTAGCCGTTGCCGCCCTTGCCCTTGTTCCAGGCCCCGTCGAAGCTGTTGCGCTCGATCTGGAGGTTGCGGGCGTCCTCGGTGACGATCGGGTGCGAGCCGGTCATCTCGGCCTTCAGCCCGCGGGCCCAGTCGTTGGCGGCCCACTTGAAGACGATGCCGTGCATCGCGTACTCGGGGGCCAGGTTGCCGTAGTTGTGCACGGCCTGGCCGGGAGTCAGCTGATACGTACCGCCGCCGAGCTTGGGCAGGCCGTTCATGTCCTGGGTGAAGGCGAAGTCCTCGAAGCCGACGCCCTGGACGACCTTGAGCGGGGTGACCTTGCTGGCGTACGGCTTGTCGCCCAGCGCGGGGGAGCCGTCGGAGGTGGAGTCGACGGGCAGGTCCCACTCCAGCGGGCGGTCCAGCGTGACGGTCCTGGCCGCCGCGTCCAGGGAGTCGACCCGGAACATCTGCTGGCGCATGTGCAGGTTGTCCATCTGGCTGCGGTCGGACACGCCCTGCTGCTCGTAGAACATGACGCTGTTGGCCGCCCCGACCCAGACGTAACCGCCCGGGGAGAACCTCTTCATGTCCGCCTTGGCGTCCAGCTGCACGGTGCTCTGGCCCTGGCGGGCCGCGTAGCCGGGGTCGGCGGCCGGGGCGGCGACCTTGATGCCGGAGGCCCAGTGCTGGTTGACGCTGCCCTCGAAGATGTCCTTGCGGTTGGCGGGGGCGGCCGCCCAGTCGTCCTGGTAGCGGTCGGCGATGTCGCGGGTCTGCACCCGGAACAGGCCGCGGCCGGGCCAGATCCAGCCGCCGGTGCCGACGTCGCTGCCGCTGCCGGCCTTCATGGCGTCCTGGTCCCAGCGGCCGTTGACCAGGGTGTCGTAGCGGGTGTTGACGTCGGGCCGGAACACCAGCCGGGTGCCGCCGTCGCCGGAGCCCTGCCCGCGCAGCACCAGGTAGTCGGCGTCGACGTAGATCTGCCGGGACACGTCGATCCGGCCGGCCGGCAGGGAGATGAGCGAGAGCCGGTTGAAGTTGGCGTTCGGCGAGCAGGTGGCCTTGACGTCGTCGACGGCCTTCTGCAGCCCGGCGGTGTCGTCGGCGCCGTCGTTCGCCCGCACGCCGTACCGGGCGGCGAGCACGTCCGGGGTGATGCGGCAACCGGGATCGTCGGTCAGATCGCCGTCACCGGGCAGCTGCCGGCCGCCCCGGAAGCCCACACGGGACCAGTCCGGCATCCCGGTCGGCGGCGACGTGCGGTTGGCGAAGCTCAGGTCCGGGCCCTCGGCGCCGGGGCCGGCCGTCACCGCGGTGGCGGGGGCTGCCGCTTCGAGGACGGGCGCGGCCGGGGCGAGCGCGGGGACGGTGAGGCAGAGCAGCAGGCCGGACAAGAGCGCGGCCGCTGGTCGGAGGCGTTTGATGAGAGTTCCTTCCGGGACGTCGGATGGTTCCGGGGGCGGGTGCCGGGGCAGTGGCGAGCGGGGCGGATCCGTCAGGGGCACCGCTCTCGGACCGGAGCCTGCTGCTACGGGCACCAGAACTGGAGGGAGGAGACCCGGTCGTTGAGGTAGTACTTGGAGCTTCCGGGGCCGTAGTCGGCCGTCGCACCCCAGTGCCACATCTCGGTGTAGTCCAGGTCGGAGGGGTGGAGCTCGCCGTACGGGTCGTCCATGAACTTGACCGAGCACTGCGAGTTGTTGATCCAGGACGACACCTGGTTGTCGGCGATCTCCCCGTTCAGGAAGTGGACCTGCGTGAGGCGCACGATCGCCGCGTTGCCGCCGGCCGGGGGAGGCGTGACGATCGCCTTCGAACCGGTCCCGCCCTCGTGCTGGTAGAGGCAGAGCGCCCACGCGGGGCAGCCGTCGTAGGGCGGGTTCGCCGCGGACGCCGGAGCCGCCGTGGCGATCAGCGCCGCGCCGGCGAGGACGGTCGCGACGACGGCGGACTTCAGCCGGAGGGATGTGCGGGTCATGGTGGGAACTCGCTTTCGGGGTCGGCCTGCAGAGCTGGTGCAGGCTGGGTGGCATGGCGTGCGCGCGGCCGTCGAGCGGTGCGTCCGGGCCGAGGGGGCCACGACGCACCGGGCTGGAGCCGCTGACCAACCGTGCTTCACCGCCACGCGTCGGCACATCAGTCATCTGACTGCGGGAGCCGACTGGTTCCGCGTCGGTGCACGTCGGGCGGTGAGCCGCGGGCGGGGATGACCGGACCCGTGCGGTCCGGCCGGCCCGGTCTTCGTAGGATGGGTGCAGCTCCTCCGGGAGGAACTCGTCCCGGAGGAGCCATGCCGCAGCACACGAAGCACCAGCTACTCGGGCGCGCCCGGGAGTTGGAGGTGCTGGACGGACTGGTGCGCGAGGTGGGCGGCGGGCGCAGCCGGGTGCTGGTGCTGCGGGGTGAGGCCGGCGTCGGCAAATCGGCGCTGCTCGACCACCTGGCCGGGCAGGCGGGGCGGTGGCAGGTCGTGCGCGCGGCCGGCGTCGAGGCCGAGGCCGAGTTCGCGTACTCGGCTCTGCAACGGCTGTGCGCCCCGCTGTTGTCGCACCTCGGCCGGCTGCCGGAGGTGCAGCAGGACGCGCTGCGGGTCGCGTTCGGCCTGAGCGCGGGGAACCCTCCCGAGATGCTGCTGGTCGGGATGGCGGTCCTCGGCCTGTTCGCCGAGGCGGCGGCCCGGTCCCCGCTGCTGTGCCTGGTCGACGACGCGCAGTGGCTGGACCTGATGTCCCGGCGGATCCTGGCGTTCGTCGGGCGCCGGCTGGACGCGGAATCGGTGGCGTTGGTGTTCGCCGAGCGGATCACCGACGGGAGGGCGCAGGACGAGGGCCTGTCCGGTCTGCCGGACCTTCCTCTGGGCGGGCTGGCCGACGCCGACGCCCGGGCGCTGCTGGACGGCGTGCTGCCGGGACCGGTCGACGCCCGGGTACGGGACCGGATCGTCGCCGAGACCGGCGGGAATCCGCTCGCCCTGCTGGAGTTGACCCGGGGCCTGTCGCCGGCGGAGTTGGCCTTCGGCTTCGGCGGGCCCGGCGCCGGCCCGCTGGCGACCCGGCTTGAGGACGGCTTCCGTCGGCGCGTGGAGGCGCTGCCGGTCGACACCCGCGCCCTGCTGCTGGTCGCGGCGGTCGAGCCGGTCGGCGACGGGGCGCTGTTGTGGCGTGCTCTGCTCCGGCTGGGAGTCGGTCCGGAGGCTGCGGCGGCAGCCGAGGCCGCAGGCCTGGTCACGCTGGGAGCCTCGGTACGGTTCCGGCACCCGCTGGTGCGCTCCGCCGTGTGGCGGGGCGCGGCCCCCGGTGAGCTGCGGAAGGCGCACCGAGCCCTGGCCGAGGCCACCGACGCCGAGCGCGACCCCGACCGGCGGGCCTGGCACCGGGCCCACGCCGCGGTCGGGCCGGACGAGCAGGTCGCCACCGCACTGGAGGGCTCCGCCGGCCGGGCCCTGGCGCGGGGCGGGCGGGCGGCCGCCGCCTCCTTCCTGGAACGGGCCGCCGCGCTCACCCCCGACCGGAAGGAGCGGGCGCGGCGCGCGCTGGCGGCCGCGGCGGCCAACGTCGCCGCCGGCCTGCCGACCCGGGTGCCCGACCTGCTCGCCGCCGCGGAGCTGGGGCCGCTGGACCGGTTGCAGCAGGCCCATGCCGGCCGGCTGCGGGCCAAGGCGTCGTCCATGACCGACTCGGGGAAGGGCGCGGTGCAACCGCTGCTCGACGCCGCGCGCCAGTTCCGGGACCTCGACCCGGCCGTCGCGCGGGAGACCTGCCTCGCGGCGTTCGACGCGGCCGTCTGGGCCTGGCCGCACGACGAAGACGGAATACGGCGAGCGGCCGAGGTCGCCCGTGGTCTGGCACCCGGCGACGAGCCGGCCGGAATCTTCCTCCGTGCCCTGGTCGTGTGGACCACGGACGGGCAGGCTGCCGCCTTCCCGCTCCTGGCGCGGGCGCTGCGCTCCCTCGCCGGCGAGGAGGAGCCGTCCGTCCTGTGGGCGGCCACCAACGCCGCCGCGGAGCTGGGCGATCTCCAGGCATGGCTGGACGTCACCGAGCGGGCGGTCCGCTTCGCCCGGACGACGGGCACGCTGTCGGTGCTCTCGACGGCTTTGCCCTACCGGGCGGGCGCGCTGGGCCATGCGGGGCGTCTCGCCGAAGCCGAAGACCTGCTGGCCGAGGCCGCGGCCATGGGGACGGCCACCGGCGTGGCGATGCGCACGGCCACGGCGGCCTTGATCGGCGCGTACCGGGGGCGGGAGCGGGAGGCCCTGGACCTGCTCGATGCCATGGAACGGGACGGCGAGCAGCGTGGCCTGGGCCGTCTCATCCGCGTAGCCGCGTGCGAGAGGGCCGTGCTCCACAACGGCCTGGGCAACTATCCGCTCGCCATGGAAGCGGCCCTGCGCGGGGGAGGGCACAAGGACCTCGTGGTGCACTTCTGGACGTGCAGCGAGCTGGTCGAGGCCGCGACCAGGGCCGGTGAGCCGGCCGTCGCGGCCGGGGCGCGCGAGCGGCTCGCCGACTGGAGCCGGGCCGGCACGCCCTGGGCCCTGGGCGCGCATGCGGTCGCCGACGCCCTGACCGGAGCACCCGAGCGGGCCGAGGACCGTTACCGCGAGGCCGTCGACCACTTCGGCCGCGGCGGGCTCGGAGTGTTCGAGACCCGGGCCCGACTGCTGTACGGGGAGTGGCTGCGCCGCCGGAACCGGCGTGCACAGGCCCGTACCGAGCTGCGGGCGGCGTACGGGGCGGCCGCGCGCATGGGCATGGAGGCGTTCGCCGAGCGGGCCCGGCGTGAGCTGCTCGCCACCGGTGAGACGGTGCGCAAGCGGACCGTCGGCACACCGGTCCTGACCCCGCAGGAGGCGCAGATCGCCCGCCTCGCGGCCGCAGGGCATCCGAATGCGGAGATCGGCGCACATCTGTTCCTCAGCCCCCGGACGGTCGAGTGGCACCTGCGCAAGGTCTTCACCAAGCTGGGGATCTCCTCCCGTCGGGAGATCGACGGCGCCCTGTCGGAGCGGTGACCGCCGTACGGTGATCGCCGAGGTCCGGCGGGCCCGTGGGACGGCTACGGCAGCACGGTGCGCAACTCCCGCCGTGAGCCGATGCCGAGTTTGGTGAACACCTTGCGCAGGTGCCACTCGACGGTCCGGGCACTGAGGAAGAGCTCGGCGCCGATCTCCGCGTTCGACCGGCCGTCCCGCGCGCGCCTGGCGATCCGGCTCTCCTGCTCCGTCAGCTCGACCGTCCGTCGGGCGGCGGGCGGCGACACCGGCACACCGCACGCGGCGAGTTCACGGCGGGTGCGTTCGGCGAACGCTTCGGCGCCGATCTCCACGAAGGCGTCGTGCGCCGCGCTCAGCTGCCTGCGGGCGTCCGGCTCGCGGCCCTGCCGGCGCAGCCATTCGCCGTGGAGCAGAAGGGCCCGGGCCAGCGCGACCGCGCCGCGGCTGCGCCCGAGCCGGTCGATCGCCTCGCGGTAGAGCCCGTCGGCCGCGGAGCCCTCGCTGACCAGGGCGCGCGAGCGTGCCTCGGTTCCGAGGCTCCACTCCGTCGCGCTGGGGGTGGTGGTGCGGGCGAGTCGTGTCACGGCCCGTTCCGCCAGGGCCCGGTCGCCGCAGCGGACCGCCGCCTCGACCAGCTCGCTCAGCGCCCAGGAGGCGAACGCGGTCTCCTCGGGGTTCGCGGCCGCCAGCACCGCGGCGTCCCTGGCCTCGGCGAAGCGGCCGAGGCCGTTGTGCAGGACGGCGTTCGTGTAGTCGACGAGCGAGAGCCCGAGGCCCTCGCACCGTTCGGCCGCGGTGCTCCGGGCGGCCCGGATCAGGTCGTGGGCCCGGGCCTGACCGCGCCAGGCGGCCAGAGCCGCCGCGTCGTAGGCGGGGCGGGCGATTCCGGTCGCCTCGGCGACGACCTCGGACTCCTCCAGCAGGTCGGCCGCCGCCCCGAACCGCCCGGCGTGCAGATGGGCGGCGATCCGCTGGGTCAACGCGACCGGCAGGATGGTCAGTGCGCCGGCGGCCCGGGTGCGGCGGACGTTCTGCTCCGTGAGCGCCTCCCAGGCCTCGTCGTCCCAGGTCTCCCACGAACCGTGGGCGGCGACGACGAGCCAGCGCGTCCCCTCCTCGACCGTCAGCTCGTCGCGGCGGATGGCGTCCAGGGCCCGCCGCATCAGCGGGGTTCCCTCGGTGTGGCCTTCGGTGAACAGCACGGCGTACGCGTCGAGCAGGAGGTCCTGTTCACGCGGTGGCCGGCCCGGCGCAGGCGCCGTGGCCGCGGCGGCGGCCACGCGCGGCACGGTCGCGCCGGCGGCGAACCGGCCGGCCAGCAGCGAGTAGCTGAACGTGTCCAGGTAGGTCTCGCGGGACAGGACCGGGTCGAGCCGCTCGAACCGCCGGGCCGTGTCCAGCAACAACCCGGGGGCCCGGGCGGTGTCTCCGGTGGCGAACGCCAGGTACCCCCGCAACTGGCCGACGCGGGCCGATCGCAGCTCGTCGTGCGGGCCGGACTCCGCCCTGTCGAGCAGGACCCGCGCCTCGTCCGGGGCACCCGCGTGGTACTTGCTCCCGGCGGCGGCGAGCTCGCGCTCGGCGCGCAGCGCCGGGTCCGCCGTCAGCGCGGCCGCGCGCTCCAGGAACCCGGCCGCCGCGGCCAGCCCGCCGCGGGACTGCGCCCGGTCCGCCGATGCCTCCAACTCCGCGGCCACCGACTCGTCGTGGTGCTCGGTGGCGTGGGCGAGGTGCCAGACGCGGCGGTCCTGATCCGCTTCCTGCGACATCGCCTCGGCGAGGGCCCGGTGGACCCGGCGCCGGGCATCCGCCGTGGCGGCGCGGTAGACGGCGGAGCGCACCAGCGGATGGCGGAACACGATCCGGACTCCGATCGTGAGCAGCTCCGCCGCTTCGGCGGCGCTCCCGGCCTGCGGGCTCAGCCCGAGGGCCGCGGCGGCCCGCCAGATGAGCACCGGATCGCCGACCGGGTCGGCAGCGGCCAGCAGCATCAGTTCCCGGGAACCGGCGGGCAGTCCGGCGATCCGGCGCCGGAAGCTCTGCTCGATCCGCGTCGAGAGTGCGGCGGCTTCGACCAGGCCGAATCCGCCGGCGAGCCGGTCGGGCGAGGCGAGCGAGAGCTCCCGCAGTGCCAGTGGGTTGCCCCGGGCCTCGGCGAGGATCGCTGAGCGGACGGCGCCGTCGAGCGGCCAGCGCACCACGGAGTCCAGCAGTTTCTGCGCGGCGTCCGTGTCGAGGCCCTGAACCGTCAACTCGCTCAGGCCGCGCATGCTGGTGATCGGCTCCCGGGCCGCGATCAGCAGGAGGACCGCCTCGGCCCGAAGCCGGCGTGCCACGAAGGCCACCACCTGCGCCGAGGCGTCGTCGAGCCAGTGCGCGTCGTCCACCACGCACAGCAGTGGCCGTCCGCGCCCTGCCTCGGCGAGCAGATTGAGCACGCCGAGGCCGACCAGGAACGGGCTCGGCGCGTCCCCGTTCCGCAGGCCGAACACGGTTGCCAGCGCCTCGGCCTGGGGCGGGGGAAGACGGTCGACCCCGTCCAGCAACGGGAGGCACAGTTGGTGCAGGGCGGCGTAGGGCAGTTCCACTTCGGACTCGACCCCGGCGACTCGCAGGATCCGTGCGTCCGCACCGGTCCGCAGGGCGTGGTCGAGCAGGGCGGTCTTCCCGACCCCGGCCTCGCCCAGGACGACGAGGGCGTCGCTGCGGCCGTCCCGCATCGCCCTCAGAAGGGCGTCCAGTCTTGCGCACTCCGCGCCCCGCCCGAGCAGCACCAGATCCTCCCCGAAGTCGACGCACGGGCGTCGTCGCCGATCCTAGACGATCGCGCGCCGGGCACCGGGCCGGCTCGGGGAGGACGGCCGGGAGGTGGCCGGGAGGTGGCCGGGAGGGCGGAGGGGGTGGACGCGCCTCCCGGCGCTCGGGGGCCGCTGGTCAGCGGCAGAGCGGTGCGGAGTCGTCAGCGGGTGGCGCGGGCGGCCAGAAGGCCGGCGTCCACCACCGCCTGGGCGAACGCCGTCGGCGCCTCCTGCGGCGCGTTGTGGCCGACGCCCGCGAGGACGCGGTGCTCGTAGGGGCCGGTGAAGAACCGCCGGTACCCGCTGCCGTCGGTCGTGGGCAGGAACGGGTCGAGGGCAGGATCCACGGCGATGGTCGGGACCGTGACGGGCGGTCGGGCCGCGAGCAGGTGCTCGTAGCGGTCGTAGCAGCGTTCGCCGTCGGCCAGGCCCAGGCGCCAGCGGTAGTTGTGGATCACGATGGCGGCGTAGTCGGGGTTCTCGAACGCGGTGGCCGTGCGCTCGAAGGTGGCGTCGTCGAAGTTCCAGGTCGGGGAGGTCTCCTCCCACACCAGCCGGCACAGGTCGTGCCGGTTCTGCCTGGTCTCCATGGCGACGCGGCCGCGATCGGTGGCGAAGTAGTACTGGTACCACCAGGTGCGCTCGGCCTTCGGCGGCAACGGGTTCTTCTGCGACGGCACGTTGACGATGAGGTAACCACTCACCGCCACCAGGGCCTTGACCCGCTCCGGCCACAGCGCCGCGACGGTTCCGGCGGCCCGCGAGCCCCAGTCGAAGCCGGCCAGCACCGCCCTGGGGATCTCCAGGGCGTCCATCAGGGCGATGACGTCGAGGGCGATCGCGGCCTGCTGGCCGGTGCGGGCGGTGGTCGGGGACAGGAAGGTCGTGGTGCCGTGACCCCGCAGGTACGGCACGATCACCCGGTAGCCGGCGTCCGCCAGCAGCGGCGCCACGTCGACGTAGCTGTGGATGTCGAAGGGCCAGCCGTGCAGGCAGATGACCACGGGCCCGTGCTCCGGCCCGGCCTCGGCGTAGCCGATGTCGAGCACGCCGGCCCGGATGCGCTTCAGGCCGGTGAACGCGGTACGGGTGCCCGGGGCGACGTCCGGGATGACCGCGGCCGGGCGGCCGGGCCGGTCGGCACCGGCCGCGAAGGCGGCAGGCGTGTTCGACGCGCCGCCGAGCGACGCGGCCGCGGCACCCACGCCGAGACCGACCGCTCTGGTGAAGGAACGCCTGTTGATCATCTCTGGTCCTTCCTGGAGACCTGCTGATGCCTCCACTGTTCATCGGCCACCGGCCCGGCGCATCGGTCACATGACGTCGAGACGCCCGTAGGGGCTCACGGACGCACGGAGGGTCTGCCGGGCCGCCGGATTCAGTCATTCGACTGTTTCCGCCGTCCCACCGCTCGGTGATCCTCGACGGAGCGCCGCGATGCCGGCGGGTCGTCGTGTGTGCAAGCGGAAGGTCTGGCCGTGCAGCAAACCCCCGTCGTCCTCATCCACGGTGCGTGGTTCCACCGGTCCTCCTGGGACGGCTGGGCCGAACGGTTCACCGCGCACGGCTACGCCGTGTGCGTCCCGGGCCGGCCCGGCGAAGGGCCCACCGCCGACCAGGCCCGCCGCGACCCCGGCCGGCTGCCCGACCTCGGGCTCGCCGCACTCACCGCCCACTACGAGGAGGTCGTGCGCACCCTGGACGACCCGCCGGTCCTCATCGGGCACTCGGTCGGCGGCCTCATCGCCCAGCAGCTCCTCGGGGCCGGCCTCGGCCGGGCCGCCGTCGCTCTCGCGCCGTTGCCGCCCGGCGGTGTGCCGCTGGAGGGCGGCCGGCCCCGGTCGTGGGCGCCGGGGCCGGCGGGAACGACCCGGAACCCGGGCTCCGGGCTGCTGCCGCGCGCCCGGTTCCGACACCTCGTCGTCAACGCGGTCTCAGCGGAGGAGGCCGAGGAGCTCTTCGACCGGTACGCCGTCCCGGCCCCGCTCCGGCTGCTCGCGGACCTCGGACTCCACCGCACCGCCGCCGGGCCGGCCGACACCGTCGTGGACACGGCCAATCCGGCGCGCGGACCGCTCCTGCTCGTCTCCGGCCAGGAGGACCGGATCGTCCCGGACGCCGTGACCCGCTCGGTCTACAAGCTCTACGGCGACTGCTCCGCCGTGACGGACCTGAAGCAGTTCGCCGATCGAGGGCACTCCCTGGTGTTCGACAGCGGCTGGCGCCCGGTCGCCGATCACGTCCTCGTCTGGCTGGCCGCCAACGGCGTCGAGGCCGTGGTCGCAGGGGGCTGAGCGCCGGCATCAGACCTGCGCCGCGTCGGTCCGGCTCAAGGCGTCGCGCAGCGCCGCCCGGGCCGTGATGCCCAGCTTGGGGAAGACGCGGTACAAGTGCGAGCTGACAGTACGCGGCGAGAGGTGCATCCGCCGGCCGATCTCCTTGTTCGTCAGGCCGCTGGCGGCCAGATCGGCGATGCGGCGTTCCTGCCAGGTCAGCGAGGCCGGGTCGAGCGCCGGGACGGGGGGCGGGGCCCCGGTGGAGCGCAGTTCGGCCCGGGCCCGCTCGGTCCAGCCGACCGCACCGAGCCGCTCGAACGCCTCGGCCGCGGGGACCACGTACCGCCGTGCCGCCGCCGGACCCTGGACGTGGCGCACCCGGATGCCGTGCGCCAGCCGGATCCGGGCCAGCTCGAACGGGAAGCGGCCGGCGTCCGGGTGCGATGCGGCCCGCGTGAACATCTCGGCGGCCTCCCGCTCGTCCTCGGCCGTCATCGCCAGCGCGCCGTAGGTGACCAGTGCCAGGCGGGGCGACACCTCCGGCAGACCGGTGTCGCGCGCGGCGAGGGCGTGCGCCCGGGCCTGCACGACGCGTCCGGTGCACCGGGCGGCCTCGACGAGGTCGAGCAGGGTGCGCGAGGCCTGGTACGCGTAGGGCCGGAACGTGCCCGGCTCGGTGATGCCGATGGCGTAGAGGTACGCGGTCTCGTGGTCGCCGGAGCCCAGTGCGGCGGTCGCGCCGGCGGAGTCGGCGACCTGGGTCAGGAACCCCAGACCGCGGGGACGGGCCCAGGCGTCCACCTCGGCCTGGAGGTCCCGCGCCTGCCGGACCTGTCCGCGCAGCGCCGCCAGCTGGGCCAAGTACGCGCGGCTCTGGGCGGCGAACAGGTGGTGGCCGTGTTCGGTGGCCAGGTCCAGGCCGCGCTGTCCGGTGTCCTCGGCCCGGGCCCATTCGCCCGCCGTCATCTGGTCGAGCATGATCTGGTGCAGCATCACCATGCCGGTGGCCACGGCTCCGGTCTCCAGCTCGCGGTCCACGACGCGCTGGAGGTGGGGGCGGTAGTGGTTCAGGACGTCGAGGTGGTAGGCGGACACGCCGAGCCGAGTGACGGCCCAGGGCTCCAGCTCGGACAGGCTCGCGGCGGCCCGTCGTACCGGCCCGGCCCAGCCCGCTCCGTGCCTGATCACATCGCTCCACGTGTCGCCGTAGAGGCGCGAGTGCTCGGTGACGAGGCCGCCCAGGGAGGCGAGGAGTCCGCGGGTGCTCTCCCAGGTCGCGCGGTCACCGCTGAACTGGCTGATCGCCAGGAGCAGGTTCACCAGCCGGGTGAGGACCTCGTCGGGTCCGGCGGCTCCGTCGGCGACGGCTGTCCCCGCGTCCCGGAGCTTCTCGGTGTCCCGCAGCTTCTCGATCGCGGCCGACACCTGGCGGTGCGTGGAACGGACGTCCCCGTCCTGGTAGAGCGCTCGGTAGGCGGCCGCCAGGACCGAGGCCGGCGAGTCCGTCGAGCCGGTCGCGAGGCCTGCCCGCACCAGCCGGTTCGCCTGGCCGAGGCGGGCGGCATGACCGGCGACGAAAGCCGCGTCGGTCAGCCGCCGGGAGCGGTCGGCGTGGTTCTCGCTGAGCTCGGCGGCCCGGGTCAGCCAGGTCACGGCCGCCAGCGCGCCGCCGCGCCGAGTCGCCGACCCGGCCGCCGCCTCCAGGACGCCGGCGACGTCCTCGTCCGGATCGACCGTTGCGGCCGCCAGGTGCGTCGCCCGGCGTTCGAGGTTCTCCCGGTGGAACCGCGCCAGCGCCAGGTGCGCGGCGCGGCGCTGGTTGGGAGTGGCCATCCGGATGACGGCCGACCGTACGAGCGGGTGGCGGAAGACGAGATCGCCGGTGACCACGTCGATGTCCAGCAGACCGGCGGCCACTGCCGCGTCGGCGTCGTGCATGCCCCGGCGGGTGCCGGGGACGGCGTCGGTGCCGCTCGGGGTCCCGGCGCCGTCGAGCGCGCCCATCAGCAGCTCGGTCCGGACCCGTTCGTCGAGGGCGCAGATGCGGGTGCCGAACATGTGTTGCAGCCGCCGGGGCAGGGGCACGCCGTGCTGACCGATCAGGTCTTCGACCGGGAGGTCGTCCAGCCGGCCGGCGAAGTGGGCGGGCAGCTCCACCAGGGCCAGGGGGTTGCCCCGGGCCTGCTCCAGGACGATCCGACGGACCCGTCGGCTCAGCTCCGGGTACCGGTCGTCCAGCAGGCGGGCCGCGTCCGCGTCGGTGAGGGCGGTGATCGGCAGTTCGGGCAGTGCGGCGGTGTCGAAGCGGGACGTGAGGTCGGTGCGGACCGCGACCAGCATCTTCGCCGGGCTGCCGACCAGGCGTCGGCCCACGAACCCGTAGATGGCGGCGCTGGAGTCGTCCAGCCACTGCGCGTCGTCGAGGACCAGCAGCAGCGGCCGCTGTGCGGAGGAGAGCGACAACAGACCGAGCACGGCGATGCCGAGGGCCATGACCGACGGCGGATCGCCCTGAACTCCGCCGAACACGGCGTCGAACACCGCCCGGGCCCCGTCGTCCAGCCGCGCGACGTCGGCGAGCAGCGGATGGAGGAACTGGTGCAGCCCCGCATAGGGCAGCTCGGACTCGGCCTCGACACCGGCGACCCGGAGGACGGGGTGGCCCTCCTGCTCCGCCAACGCGGCGGCGTGGCTCAACAGCGCACTCTTGCCGACCCCCGTCTCCCCTCGCAGGACGAGAGCCCGGCCCGTGGCCGACTTCACGAACGCCACGAGCTCCGCCTGCTCGTCCTCGCGGCCCACCAACGCCGTGGTGCCGCCCCCTCGTCGCAACCCGGTCATGTCCCCTGCCTCTTCCGGATGTCGCTCTCACCGCGCCGCAGCTCCATCAGCGCCAGCGGGTTGCCGCGTGCTTCGGCGACGATCGCCTCCCGGACCCGGGGGTGCACCGGACCGGGCAGCACCGAGTCCAGCAACGCCCGGGCGTCGTCGTCGCGGAGCCCGTCGACCCGCAGTTCCGGCAGGCCGGTGAGGAAACCGGCACCGGTCGGTGTGCGGAGCGGTGCCGAGGTGGACACGGCGAAGACCAGCGCCACGGACTCGGCGTCCAGCCGACGGGCGACGAACGCGAGGACGGCCGCGGAGATCCCGTCGATCCACTGCGCGTCGTCCACGACACAGACCACCGGCTCGACGGCGGCGGCCTCGGCGAACAGGCCCAGTACGGCCAGTCCGGTCAGCGGACCGCCAGGCGGTCCGCCGTCCCCCGGTCCGCGCTCCGGCCCCAGCCCCAGCGCCGTGGTGAGGGCGGCTCGCTGCGCCGCCGGCAACCGGTCCAGATGGCTCAGCAGCGGAGCGCATATCTGCTGGAGAGCCGAGTACGCGATCTCGAACCCGGTTTCCACCCCGACCGTGCGGACGACGCGGCCTGCCGGGGCCTGACCCGCCAGATAGGTGAGCAGGGCGGTCTTGCCGATGCCGGACTCCCCGCGCAGGACCAGTACGCGGCTGTGTCCCCGGCTCACGTCGAGCAACAGCCGATCGAGGACGTCCTGTTCCCGGGCGCGTCCGCGCAGTTGCGGCGGCAACGGATCCCCCGCCCCGTCCGGCCCGCCCTTGCCACCGGGCTCCACCCTCGTCAACTCCTTCGCCCCCTTCACCGCAACCGAAGCCGGTCGGCCTCCACCGGCCACGATCCCGGGACCACGGCCCCGTCGAGCCAGGGTCGAACCCTGGTCCGTACCCGGGCCGGCGCCCGACCGGTGTTCCGCCTCGGCGCCGGCGGAACCCAACACCCCGCGGTCCTCCAGAGCCTGCCGGCGCGACTGCCCGGGCCCGCACCGCCCGCCGCCCGGGGCGAGCACCCCGGGGCCCGCTCCGCTGCCGTGGCGGGGACTTCGCAGGCCCGGCGGTTGCGGGCGCCGAGCCGGTTGCGGTGCGCGGCGATCCACCCGACGGGGACGTCCCGCCGGCCGGGGGCGAGCAGCAGGTGCTGCGCCAGGTCGTCGAGGTCCGGGCCGTCGCCGTGCGCCTCGGGGCGGGCGCAGGCGTACGGCTTCGCGGATCCCGTGGCCCGGCCCGGGCCCCGGTGACCGGAGCCGTCCTGGCGAGGTGACCGCAGGGCCGTACGCCGGTGCGATGCGGGACGCCGGTCAGGCCGGTCAGCGGCTGATGTACAGGGCGCAGATGTCGTCGCGGCGGGCCTGGGGGGCGACGAGGGCCCGGGTGATCCCCTCCAACGGCCGCGGTTCGCCGACGTGGGCCAGGGCCGTGCCGGCCAGCCGGGCCAGGCCCTCGGTGATGGGCTCGTCCACCTTCTCGATCAGGCCGTCCGTGTAGAGCAGCAGATGGTCGCCGGGCAGCAGGTCCACGGTGGACGCCTCGTAGCGGGCGCCCGGAACGGCGCCGAGCAGGATGCCGCCGACGGAGGGCAGGAAGCGGGCTTCACCGCCGCGCAGCAGCAGGGGCGGCGGGTGGCCCGCGCGCACCCACGTGAGGCGGGAGGCCGCGGGCTCGTACACGGCCATGATCATGGTGGCCGTCGACCCGTTCCGCTCCGCGTGCAGCAGGAGGGTGTTGAGGTTGGCGAGGACGTCGGGCAGGGGGGTGCCGGTGATGGCCATGCCCTTGGCGGTGAAGCGCAGCAGGGCCATGGTGGCGACGGCGTCGAGGCCGTGGCCGGCGACGTCGCCGACGACGAGCAGCGCGCCGGCGTCGGGCAGTTCGATGGCGCTGTACCAGTCGCCGCCGAGGCTGAGTCCTTCCTGCAGGGGCAGGTAGGCGACGTCGACGGTGAGGCCGGCCAGGTGGAGCGTCTGCTGGGGCACGGGGAGCAGGGTGTCCTGGAGGCGGGCGGCGAGTTCGCGTTCGGCGGCCAGGAGGCTCTGGTGGGCGAGGGTGACCTGCTGCTGGTCCAGCAGCTGCTGTTCGGCGAGCTTGGCTTCGGTGAGGTCCTGGAAGAACCCGTGGACCCGGACCGGCTGCCCCAGCACGTCCGTCTCGGTCTCGGCGACCACCCTGACATGGCGCATCTCGCGGTCGGGAAGGCGGATGCGGAAGGTGAGGTCCAGCGGTTCGCCGATCTTGAGCAGACGCCGCACCGCGTCCTCCACCCCGGGGCGGTCCTCGGCCTCGGCGTGGGCCGACAGCTCCTCCAGCGTCATCGGGCCCAGCGAACGGTCCCGCTCGAAGATCGAATAGACCTGGTCGGACCAGGTGATCCCGCCACCGACCAGATCGCGGTCCACCCAGCCCATCCGGCCCAGGTGCTGCATGAGCGCCAGCCGGCGCTGCTCGCGCTCCTCGGTGTCCAGGCGGTTCCAGGAGACGATCAGCCCGCCCTGGCACGGCGTCACGCGCACCCCGTACCGGGACCGGTGCGGGATGCCGGCCGCCTTCTCCTCGTACTCCAGCTCGCCCTCGTAGACCGCGCCGCTCTCCAGCACCCCCAGGTAGCCGCGCCACAGATCGGTGGCCTCGATCCCCGGATACGTGGCCAGCACACTGAGTCCGAGCAGCCGCGCGCCGTGGCGCCCGCCGATGTCGACCGCCTCGGGCGAGGCCGCCACGAGCCGGAAGTCCGCCACCTCGCCCTCGGGCCCGTACTCCGGTTGGAGGAGGACGACCGACCCGGGAAGGACGGCCAGGACCTCCCGGACCGCGTCCCGGCCGGTCCCGGTCACCGGTCCGCCGCCCGGCCGGGCGCTGCCCGGTCCTCGTGGTCACTCATGGAACGAAGCATGTCACGCCCCCACCCGGATGGCGGCATCGCACCGGCCTCGGCCGCGCAGGGCGGTGGTGAGGGTGAGCCCGCGGCCGATCGGGGTGACGATGGCGGGCCGGCCGCAGCCGACGGCGTGCTCCCCGAAGAGGATCACCTTCCCGGGTCCGCTCCGGGTGCTCGTGCGGAGCGTCACGGGGCGGGACCGGGAGGCTCAGGGAACGATCGTGGGCAGCAGGCCGCCGTCGACGCCGAGGGCGCGGCCGGTGGTGGCGGAGGAGTGTTCGGAGGCCACGTAGGTGATCATGTTGGCGACCTCGTGGGGGCGGATCAGGCGTCGGAGCAGGGAGGCGGCGGCGCGGTTCTCGGCGAGGTAGCGGCGTTCCTGCTCGGTGGGGTCGAGGCCGGGATAGAGCTCCTCGAACATGGCGAGCACGCCGTCGCTCATGGTGGGCCCGGGGAGCACGCAGTTGACCGTGACGCCGGTGCCGGCGACCTCCTGCGCCATGCCGCGGGAGACGGCCAGCTGGGCGGTCTTGGTCATGCCGTACTGGACCATGTCGGGCGGGGTCTGGACGCCGGCCTCGCTGCTGACGAAGATCACCCGGCCCCAGCCGCGGGCGACCATCCGGGGCGTGTAGTGGCGGGCGAGGCGGACCCCGGAGAGGACGTTGACCTCGTAGAAGCGCAGCCAGTCCGCGTCGGTGATGTCGAAGACGGGCTTGGTCTCGAAGATGCCGGTGTTGTTGACCAGGATGTCGACGTCGGGCAGCTGCCGGATCAGTTCGGCGGTTCCTTCGGCGGTGCCGACGTCGGCGGCGATGCCGCGCCCGCCGATCCGCTGCGCGGTCTCGGCGACGCGGTCGGGGTTGCGGCCGTTGACCACGACGTCGGCTCCGGCGGCGGCCAGGGTCCGGGCCGCCGCCGCGCCGATTCCGGCCGTGGATCCGGTGACCAGCGCGGTCCGTCCGGTGAGGTCGATCTGCATCGGGGGGCACCTCTCGTCGGTGGGGAGCGGGAAGCGGCTAACCCGTCGCGGTGTCGGTGCGGACCTCGGGGCGGCCGGGCTCGGCCCACCGCGTGTGGAAGACGCCGTCGCGGTCGGTGCGGTGGTAGGTGTGGGCGCCGAAGAAGTCGCGCTGGCCCTGGATCAGGGCGGCGGGCAGGTGCTCGCTGCGCAGGGTGTCGAAGTGGGCGAGTGCGGCGGAGAACGCCGGCACCGGGATTCCGCGCAGGGCGGCGGTGGCGACGACCGAGCGCCAGGAGGGCAGGGCGTCGGCGATCTCGGCGGCGAACCGCTCCTCGGCCAGCAGGCTGACCAGGCCGGGGTCGGCGGCGTGGGCGGCGCGGATGCGGTCCAGGAAGGCGGCGCGGATGATGCAGCCGCCGCGCCAGATCGTCGCCACCGCCCCGAGGTCGATGTCCCAGCCGTACTCGGCGGCGGCGTCGCGGATCATGGTCCAGCCCTGGTCGTAGGCGATGATCTTCGAGGCGTAGAGGGCCTTCTCGATGTCGAGGACGCCGTGGCCGGGTTCGTGCGGGATCACCTCCGGGCTCTCCGCCGACAGCGGCCGGTAGGCGTCGCGCAGTTCGGTCCGGGCGGAGGCGACCCGGGCGAAGGTGGCCTGGGCGATGGCGGTGACGGGGGAGCCGAGGTCGAGGGCGGTCTGCACGGTCCAGCGCCCGGTGCCCTTCTGCTCGGCGGCGTCGCGGACGATGTCGACGAAGGGCTTGCCGGTGGCGGCGTCGGTGTGGGCGAGGACCTCGGCGGTGATCCCGATCAGGTAGGAGTCGAGGCGGCCCTCGTTCCAGCGGCGGAAGATCCCGGCGATCTCGGCCGGACTGTGGCCGCCGACCTCCCGCAGCAGGTGGTAGGCCTCGGCGATGAGCTGCATGTCGGCGTACTCGATGCCGTTGTGGACCATCTTCACGAAGTGGCCGGCGCCGTCGGTGCCGATGTGGGTGCAGCAGGGCTCGCCGTCGACGTGGGCGCTGATCCTCTCCAGCATCGGGCCGAGGACGCGGTAGGACTCGGCGGAGCCGCCGGGCATGACCGAGGGGCCGAGCAGCGCGCCCTCCTCGCCGCCGGAGACGCCGCTGCCGACGAAGTGGAGGCCGCGCTCGCGCAGCGCCCGCTCACGGCGGCGGGTGTCGGCGAAGTGCGCGTTGCCGCCGTCGATGATCATGTCGCCCGGCTCCAGCAGCGGGGCGAACTCCTCGATCACCTCGTCCGTCGGCCCGCCGGCCTTCACCATGACCAGCAGCCGGCGCGGGCGCTCCAGCGCGGCCACGAACTCCTGCGGCGACTCCGCCGGGACGAAGGTGCCCTCGTGGCCGAACTCCTCGACCAGGGCCTTCGTCCGCGCCGGGGTGCGGTTGTGGACCGCGACCGTGTAGCCGTTGCGGGCGAAGTTCCGGGCCAGGTTGCGGCCCATCACCGCCAGGCCCGTCACGCCGATCTGTGCGGATGCCTCCATGGCGGCTGCTCCCTTCTCCCCGGGGACGGCGCGGGGAGGATTGCGCGGGGATTCGGCGGTCCTCCCGGGCACGGCGGCGGGCCGCCGAGCCCCGGGGCGTCGGATCGGACGGTCGCGAAGCAGCGCGTCCCGGGCACCGGGAGGCGTTCCGCACGGCCGGAACCAGGATGGCCCCCGCAGGACGGGCGACGCGCGGGCGGCTGACCCGCCCGGGTGATTCCGCACGGAGCACGGGCGCTGCGCTCCGGTACGGTCCGAGCGGGTTCACGCCGCCGGCGGACGCCTGCGGTAGTCGCTCGGGGAGACGCCGAGGGTGCGCTTGAAGGCCACGCTCAGGGCGCTCTCGGAGCCGTAGCCGACGGCGTGGGCGATGGCGGCGAGGCCGTCGTCGCCCTCGCGCAGCCGCCGGGCGGCGAGTTCGATGCGCCACCCGGTGAGGTACTGCAGCGGACCCTGGCCGACGGCGGCCTTGAAGCGCGCGGCCAGGGTGGAGCGGGAGACCGCGCAGGTGCGGGCCAGGTCGGCGACGGTCCAGGCCCGGGCGGGCTCCCGGTGCAGGGCGGCCAGGGCGGTGGCGGCCAGCGGATCGGCGAGGCCGGCCAGCCAGCCCGACACCGCGTGGGGCTCGCGGACCAGGTGCAGCCGCAGCACGTGGACCAGCATGACGACGGCCAGGTGTTCCGCCACGAGGGCGGAGGCCATCGGCCGACGGGTCAGCTCCTCGTCGATCGCGGCGAGCGCCCAGCGCACCGTCCCGGCGTGCGGGGTGCCGGCCGGGAGGTGGACGACCGGGGGCAGCCGGTCCAGGAGCAGGTCCTGTGCGCGGGGGCCGAAGGAGAACCGGCCGCCGACCAGGAGGGTGTCGTCGCCCGTGCCCGCCCGGGCGACGCCGTTCCCGGCCCGGGCGAACAGCGGCGCGGCCGGGACGGGTTCGGCCCCGTGGCCGCTGCGCAGGGTGAAGGGGCGGCGGTGCGGGAGGAGGTAGCAGTCGCCCTCCGCCAGTGCGAGGGGCGCGTCGAGGCCGTCGACCTCCAGGAGGCAGGAGCCACGCCGCACCGCGTTGAACTTGACGCCCTCCGGTGCGGCGAACCGGACCGCCCACCGGCCCCCGGCCGCCAGCCCGGCCGACAGGTGGGCGCGGGTCTCCAGGAGGGTCAGCACGTCGTCCAGCGGGTCCACTGCGCCTCCAGGTCTCGGACGTTCGCTAAAGAAGTACGGACTTCCAACCATAGTGCGTCCGATCCTTGGGCCGTAGCGTGGCCGTATGACGACGCACTCCCTGCCCGAACGGACCTCCGCCTCCGCCCACCGCCCCGAGCCGCCCCGGCTCGCCACGCCCTTCGGGGCCGGCACCCGCGCCCTGGACGTGGTCGACGGCCTCGACCTGAGCGGCCGGCGGGCCGTGGTGACCGGAGGGGCCTCGGGGCTCGGCGCCGAGACCGTCCGGGCGCTGTCCGCCGCGGGCGCCGAGGTCACCATCGCCACCCGCCGCCCGCAGTCCGCGCAGGCGCTCCTGCGCGAGCTGTCGGCCGTCGCCGGTGCGGGCCCGGTGCGCGCGGCGGCGCTCGACCTGGCCGACCCGGCCTCCGTCGCGGCGTTCGTCCGCTCCTGGTCGGGGCCGCTGGACGTGCTCGTGGCGAACGCCGGGATCATGGCCCTGCCCGAGCGCACGCTCGGCCCGGCCGGCTGGGAGATGCAGCTGGCCACCAACCACCTGGGCCACTTCGCCCTCGCCACCGGCCTCCACCCCGCCCTGCGGGCCTCCGGCGCGGCGCGCGTCGTGATCGTCAGCTCGGGCGCCCACCGCGGCGCGCCCTTCGACTTCGAGGACCCGCACTTCGCGCACCGGCCGTACGACCCCTGGACGGCCTACGGGCGCTCCAAGACCGCCGGCGTCCTGTTCGCGGTCGGCGCCCGGCGCTGGGCGGCCGACGGCATCACGGCGAACGCGCTCAACCCCGGCTTCGTCCTCACCCGCCTCCAGCGGCACCTCGACGACGCCACCATGCGGGCGTTCGGCGTGATGGACGAGGCGGGGAACCTGACGCCGCCGTCCTTCTACAAGACCCCGGAGCAGGGCGCCGCCACCTCCGTCCTGCTGGCCGCCTCTCCGCTGCTGGACGGCGTCACGGGCCGCTACTTCGAGGACGGCCGGGAAGCGCCCGTCGTGCGCGGCGACGAGGACCGCCCGGGCGGGGTGGCCGCCCACGCGCTCGACCACGGGGCCGCCGACCGGCTCTGGGAGGACGCCGGGGCGGCGCTGCGCTCCGTCTGACCGGGGTGCCATGTCGGCGGGGACGGGTCTGCGGAGGCCGGGCGGTAGATTCCTGTACGGACCGGTACCAGGTGCGTAAGGATCGCGGGGCAGATGGAGAAGCGGAAACGGAGCCGTCGGGGGACCGGGCAGCAGCTGCGCGGGGAGATCCTGGACGCCGTCGACCGGTTGCTGGAGCGGGCGGGCGGGTACGACGGCCTGACCATGCGCGGGGTGGCCACGGAGGCGGGCGTCACCGCGGGGGCGATCTACCTCCACTTCGACGACAAGGCGAGTCTGTTCTGGGCGTCGTTGGCGCGGCACTTCGACGCGCTGGCCGCGCGCATGCAGGCCGCCGAGGCGCAGGCCGGGGAGGACGCCCGGGACCGGCTGGAGGCGTTGGCGCACGCCTACTGCCGGTTCGGTCTTGCCAACCATGGTCCGTACCGGCTCATGTTCGAGGTGCAGCAGCCCACCGCGGGTGCGCCCGATCCGCGCGTCCACCCGGCGGCGCAGGTCACCGACCTCTTCGCGCGGGCTGTGGACCGTTGCGGGCAGGAGGGCCGTCCGCTGCGGCTCCCGGTGCTGCAGACCGCGCAGACGCTCTGGATGGCGCTGCACGGCATCGTCGCGGTGCAGCACGTCCTCCCGTTCCGCCCGGTGGACGAGGCGGTGGACGGGGGCGCGGGCGAGGCCGCGCCGGCCGGGGCCGCTGAGCCCGGGCCGTTCGTCGACTACATCCTCCAGCTCACCGACGGGGCCCTTGCCGTCCTGGTCGGTACCGAGCGGGGGGAGGGGCCGGCCAGGGTCGCCGACACGGCGGTGGAACGCGAGCTGCGGGCCAGGCTGGCGCCGCGCCCCGAGGGGGGCGCGGCGCGATGAGCCGGGGTCAGGAGGCGTCGGCCGTGTAGAGGTCCGTGATGGCATCGGCCAGGTCGGGTGAGGCCGAGCCCATCGCGGACATCCCCGCGTCGATCCGGATGGCCTGCCCGCGGATGGCCTGCGAGGCGTCGGTGGCGAGGAACAGCGCGAGGTTGGCCACGTCCGAGGGCTCGGTGACCCGGTCGGTGGTCTGGTGGCGCACCACGGCGTCGCGCAAGGCGCCGGGGAACTGCGGGGCCGCTCCCTGGGAGAGCACCAGCGACGGAAGGATCGCGTTGGCGTTGATGCCCTGGCGGCCGTGCGAGGTGGCGATGAACCGGGTGAGCGAGGTGACGGCCGCCTTGACCGACCCGTAGGCGACGCGGTTGACGTCGCCGACCTCGCCCTGCTGC
This sequence comes from Kitasatospora sp. NPDC015120, assembly GCF_043080305.1. Lineage (NCBI taxonomy): Bacteria > Bacillati > Actinomycetota > Actinomycetes > Kitasatosporales > Streptomycetaceae > Kitasatospora > Kitasatospora sp. NPDC015120. The sequence continues at coordinate 679,212 of NZ_JBIBVJ010000003.1, forward strand.
GAGGAGGTGATCACGATGTTGCCGCCGCCGCGCGCGATCAGGTGCGGGATGGCGTGGCGGGTGCCGTGGACGACACCCATGAGGTTGACGCGGAAGGACAGCTCCCACGCGGAGTCGGGCGTGTTGACGACGTCGTGGTCGTCGGGGGAGGCCGCTCCGGCGTTGAGGTGCACCACGTCCAGGCCTCCGAACGCGTCGACGGTCGCCTGGATGCTGGCGCGCGTCTGCTCCTCGTCGGCCACGTCCACGGTCAGGGCGATGGCGCGTGCGCCGTCGGCGCGCAGCCGTGCGGCGACCTTCTCGGCGGCCTCGCCGTTGCGGTCCGCCACGGCGACGGCGGCGCCCTCGCGGGCGAAGAGCTCCGCGGTCGCTTCCCCGATGCCGCTTCCCGCTCCGGTGATGTAGGCGATCTTCCCGTCGAGTCGCGCAGTCATGTTCCGTCCCGCCTTCGTGCGTCGGTGCAGTGTCCTGGTCCTGAAGCTAAACATTGTTCAGTTAGTGACGCAAGGGAGGGTTCGGGGCCGGGGAAGGCGCCGCGCCGGGGGGCGGGCGAGTCCGGCGGGTGCGAGGGTGTGCACCTTTCGCCGGCCCCGCCCGGGAGTCTGCGCCCAGGTGACGGGCAGGTTGCCCGGGAACATCCCCGGCCTGAAATCGCGGGCCCGGCGGGATCGCGGCGGTCGGACATTCTTTCGGATCAGCTGCTCGGCCGAATGTTCGAGCGGCGAGGAATTCAGGATTCCGCTCGGCTCGGGATTGTCCCGTGGAGTGACGAGTGTGACGCCCGGGAATTGATGGCGAACGGCAGTTCGTCAGCAGGATGTTTGCTGCCCACCGGAATCGGACGCATGAGTTCACTGTTCGAGGCGGCGGGACCTCGGGCGGTGCACTCATCGGGTGATCGCATTTGTGCAGCTCCAGGCCTTGGTGTGGGAGCGCAACGGGTGGCGCGGAGTGTCTTCGGTCTCCTTCCGTGGTGTCCGGCTGGCCGAAACCAGACGCTTGCGGATCATCGACGGCGCGATTCAGAGTTCTGCCTGCCCGCGCTCGCCCGCTAATCGACTCTGGACGTGATGGAACGGTATGGCCGGTTCGGATGCTGTCGCGATCGTCGGTTTCGCCTGCCGGGTGGCGGGAGCGGACAACCCGGACGCGTTCTGGGAACTCCTGCGCACCGGCGTCGATTCCGTCCGTGAATTCCCCGACGGCCGGCGCGCCGCGACACCGCCGGAACGCCCCGCCGCCACGGTCGCCGGCGGCGCGCCGGAGCGGCCCCGGCGCGGCGGCTACCTGGACGACGTCAGCGGCTTCGACCCCGGGTTCTTCGGCATCACTCCGGGCGAGGCCGCGCTCATGGACCCGCAGCAGCGGCTGATGCTCGAACTGTGCTGGGAAGCCCTGGAACACGCGGGCATCCCGCCGCACGGGCTGAGCGGCGGCCCGGTCGGCGTGTTCGCCGGGGCGATCTGGGACGACTACGCCGTCCTGCTGCGCCGCGCGGGCATCGCGGCCGGTGCGCGCCAGGTGACCGGCCTGCACCGCAGCATGATCGCCAACCGGGTCTCCTACACCCTCGGCCTGCGCGGCCCCAGCATGACGGTCGACGCGGCCCAGGCGTCCTCGCTGGTCGCGGTGCACACGGCCTGTGAGAGCCTGCGGCGCGGGGAGTCCGAGCTCGCCCTGGCCGGCGGCGTCAACCTCGACCTCGTCCCCGACGGGCCGGGCGAGGCGGGCAAACTGGGCGGACTCTCCCCGGACGGCCGGTGCTTCACCTTCGACGCGCGCGCCAACGGCTATGTGCGCGGCGAGGGCGGCGCGGTCGTCGTGCTCAAGCCGCTGGCCCGCGCGCTCGCCGACGGCGACACCGTGTACTGCGTGGTGGCGGGCAGCGCGATGAACCACGACGGCGGCGGGGCGGCGCTCACCTCGCCCGAGGCCGCGGCGCAGGAACAGGTGATCCGCGCGGCCCACCGCCGGGCCGGATTCCGCCCGGCCGACGTCCAGTACGTCGAACTGCACGGCACCGGAACCCCCGTGGGCGACCCGGTGGAGGCGGCCGGCCTCGGCGCCGCGCTCGGCACCGGCCGCCCGGCCGGCGCACCGCTGCGGGTCGGCTCGGTGAAGACCAACCTCGGGCACCTGGAGGGCGCGGCCGGAATCGTCGGGCTGGTCAAGACGGTCCTGGCGATCCGCCACCGGGAGCTGCCGCGCAGCCTCAACTACGAGACCCCGAACCCCCGCATCCCGCTGGGCGAGCTCGGCCTGCGCGTCCAGGACACGACCGGCGCCTGGCCGATGCCCGGACAGCGGCTGGTCGCCGGGGTGAGCTCCTTCGGCATGGGCGGCACCAACTGCCACGTGGTGCTGGCGGAACAGCCGGACGGTGGACGTGCGCAGGCCCCGGCGGCGGCCGCCGACGGCCCTGCCGAGCCGGCCGCCGGCCCCGGGGCCCCGGCCTTCGTCCCGCTCTCCGGCGCCACGCCCGAGGCGCTGCGCGCCCAGGCCGACCGCCTGCACCGACACCTGCTGCGGCACCCCGGCGTGGAGCCGGCGCACCTCGGCTGGTCGGCCGCCACCACCCGGAGCCACCTCGCCGCCCGCGCCGTCGTCCACGCCCCCGACCGCGCGGGGCTGCTGGCCGGCCTCGACGCGCTGCGCACCTCGGGCGCGGCCCCCGGCGTGGTGAGCGGTGAGGTCAGGCCCGGCCGGACCGCCTTCCTGTTCTCCGGCCAGGGCAGCCAGCGCCCCGGCATGGGCCGCGAACTGCACGAGCGGTTCCCCGTGTTCGCCGCCGCCTTCGAGGAGGTCTGCCGGCACCTCGACCCGCACCTGCCGCGTCCGCTGCGCGAGGTGCTGTTCGCGCCCCAGGGCAGCCCGGAGGCGGAACTCGTCCACCGCACCGAGTTCACCCAGCCCGCCCTCTTCGCCCTCGGGGTGGCGCTGCAGCGGCTGCTGGCGCACTGGGGCGTCGTTCCCGACCTGCTGCTCGGCCACTCGATCGGCGAGCTCACGGCCGCGCACGTGGCCGGCGTCCTCGACCTGCCCGACGCCTGCGCCCTGGTGGCCGCCCGGGGCCGGCTGATGCAGCAACTGCCCGCCGGTGGCGCGATGCTGGCCGTCCGCCTGGGCGAGGCGGCGGTCGTGGCGGCACTCGCGGACCTGGGGGACCGGGTCTCGGTCGCGGCCGTGAACGGGCCGGCGGCCACCGTGGTCTCCGGCGACGAGGAGGCCGTCCTCGCGCTCGCGGAGCAGTGGCGGGCGCAGGGCCACAAGGTCCGGCGGCTGCGGGTCGGCCACGCCTTCCACTCGGCGCGGATGGAGCCGATGCTCGACGCCTTCGCGCAGGTCGCGCGGGGGCTGACCTTCCGTCCGCCGACGACGCCCGTGGTGTCCAACCTGACCGGCCGCACGGCGTCCGCCGAGGAGCTGTGCTCGCCCGGCTACTGGGTGCGCCAGGTGCGCGGGGCGGTGCGCTTCGGGGACGGCGTCGAGCGGCTGCGCGAGGGCGGTGCGAGCGTCCTGGTCGAACTCGGGCCGGACGGCAGCCTGTCCGCGCTGGCCCGGGAGTGCCCGGTGCCCGAGGGCGGCGAGGCCTTCGCGGCCGTCGCCACCCTGCGGGCCGGCCGGCCGGAGGCGGACGCCCTGGCCGAGACCGCCGCCCGGCTGCACACGCTGGGTGCCGCGCTCGACTGGACCGCGCTCTTCGAGGCCCGGGCACGGCGGCGGGTCGCGTTGCCCACCTACGCGTTCCGGCGCACGCCGCACTGGCTGCGCGCCGCCGCTCCCGAGGACGTCGCGCCCGAGGACGTCGCGCCCGAGGACGTCGCGCCCGAGGACGTCGTTCCGGAGAACGCCGTTCAGGGACGGGCCGCTCCTGCGGCGCGGCTGCCCCAGGCGCCGCCGGCGTCGCCGCTCGCCCGCCGGATCGCCGGGCTGCCGGAGGCTGACCGGGCGCGCGTCGTGCTGGACCTGGTCCGCTCGCACGCGGCCGCCGTGCTCGGCCACGCCACCAGGGACGCCGTCCGCGCGGACCTCGCCTACCGCGAGTCGGGACTCGACTCGCTCGCCACCGTCGAACTCCTCCAGCGGCTGTCGGCCGCGACCGGCCTCGACCTGCCCGCGAGCGCCGGCTACGACCATCCGACGCCCGCCGACCTCGCCCGCCACCTGTGCTCCCGGGCCCTGGCAGGGCCCGCGCCGGAACGGCCGGCCGAGCCGGCCGAGCCGTCCCCGGCGGCCGACCGCGACGGCGACCCGATCGCGGTCGTCGCCATGGGGTGCCGCTTCCCCGGTGGCGCCCGCACGCCCGAGCAGCTGTGGCGGCTGGCCGCCGACGGCGTGGACGCCATCGGAGCGTTCCCCCGAAACCGCGGCTGGGACCTGGACCAGCTGCACGGGACCTCCCCGGACCGGCTGGGGAGCACCTATGTGCGCGAGGGCGGATTCCTCGACGGCGCGGGCGAGTTCGACGCCGAGTTCTTCGGCATCAGCCCGCGCGAGGCCCTCGCCATGGACCCGCAGCAGCGCCTGCTGCTGGAGACGTCCTGGGAGGCACTGGAGCGCGCCGGGCTCGACCCCGCCGGGCTGCGCGGCGACCGCGTCGGGGTGTTCGTCGGCGCCACCGCACAGGACTACGGCCCGCGCATGCACCAGCCCGTCGACGGCCTGGACGGCTACCTGCTCACCGGCACCACCCCGAGCGTCGCCTCCGGCCGGATCGCCTACGAGCTCGGCCTCGAAGGCCCCGCCGTCACCGTGGACACCGCCTGTTCCTCCTCGCTCGTCGCCGTGCACCTGGCGGCCCAGGCCCTGCGCAACGGGGAGTGCACGCTGGCCCTCGCGGGCGGGGCCACCGTGATGGCCGAGCCCGGGATGTTCGTCGAGTTCGCCCGGCAGCGCGGCCTCGCCCCGGACGGCCGCTGCAAGCCGTTCTCCGCCGACGCCGACGGCACGGCGTGGGCCGAGGGCGTCGGCGTCGTCCTGCTGGAGCGGCTGTCGGACGCCCGGCGCCACGGCCACCCGGTGCTCGCCCTGGTGGTCGGCTCCGCCGTCAACCAGGACGGTGCCAGCAACGGCCTCAGCGCCCCCAACGGGCCGGCCCAGCAGCGGGTGATCCGGCAGGCGCTGGGCTCCGCCGGGCTGGCGCCCGCGGACGTCGACGTGGTCGAGGCGCACGGCACCGGCACCGCGCTCGGCGACCCGGTCGAGGCCCACGCCCTGCTCGCCGTCTACGGCGCCGGCCGCGACCCCGGACGCCCCCTGCTGCTCGGCTCGGTGAAGTCCAACATCGGCCACACCCAGGCCGCGGCCGGGATCGCCGGGCTGATCAAGACCGTCCTCGCGATGCGGCACGGGCTGGTGCCCGGCGTGCTGCACCTGCGCGAGCCCTCGCCGGCGGTGCGCTGGGCGGACGGCGCGGTCAGCGTGCCGGCGGCCGCGACCCCGTGGCCCGCGCCCGATGGTCCCGACCGGCCCCGACGGGCCGGTGTCTCCTCCTTCGGCATCAGCGGCACCAACGCGCACGTGATCGTCGAGCAGGCGCCCGCGCCGGCCGGACCGGCGCCGGAGGCCGGTGGCGGCGGACACCCGGACCTGCCCGTGCCGCTCACCGTCTCCGGCCGCACCGAGGCCGCGCTGCGCGCCCAGGCCGGCCGGCTGGCCCGGCACCTGGCCCCGGCCGCCGAAGCCGGGGCCGAAGCCGGCGCGGCCGCGACGGCGGGTGACCGGTTCGCGCTCGGCCACGCCCTGCTGCGCGGCCGGACCAGGTTCGACCACACCGCCGTCGTCCTCGCCCGTACCCACGCCGACGCGCTGCGCGGGCTGACCGCGCTCGCCCAGGGCGAACCGGCCGACAACCTCGTCCGGGCCCAGTCCGCCGCCCGCGGCGCGACCGCCCTGGTGTTCCCCGGCCAGGGCTCGCAATGGGCCGGCATGGCTGTCGAACTCCTTGACTCCTCGCCGGAGTTCAAGGAAGAGATGGAGGCCTGCGCGGCGGCGCTGGCCCGCTGGACCGACTGGTCGCTGCACGACGTCCTGCGCGGCCGGCCGGGCGCACCCGACCTGTCCCGGGTCGACGTCGTCCAGCCCGTGCTGTTCGCCGTCATGGCCGCGCTGGCCCGGCTGTGGCGGGCCGCCGGCGTCGAACCGAGTGCCGTCGTCGGCCACTCGCAGGGCGAGATCGCCGCCGCGTACGTCGCGGGCGCGCTCACCCTCGACGACGCCGCCAAGGTGGTCGCCCTGCGCAGCCGCGCCCTGCTCGGCCTGGCCGGTACCGGCGGCATGGTCTCCGTCCCGCTGCCCGCCGAGGAGACCGGCGCGCTCCTCGCGCCCTGGGGCGGCAGGATCGGCATCGCCGCCCGCAACGGCCCCGTCGCCACTGTCGTCTCCGGGGACGCCGCCGCCCTCGACGCCCTCCTCGCCCACTGCGAGCGGAGCGGCGTGCGCGCCCGCCGGATCCCGGTGGACTACGCCTCGCACTCGGCGCACGTCGAGCCGCTGCGCGAACCGCTCCTCGCCGCGCTCGCCGACCTCGCGCCCCGCGCCGCGCGGATCGCCTTCTACTCGACCGTCACCGGCGGGCTGCTGACCGACACCACCACGCTGGACGCCGACTACTGGTACCGCAACCTGCGCCAGGAGGTCCGCTTCGAGCCCGCCGTGCGCGCCCTGCACGCGGACGGCCACCGGCTCTTCGTCGAGGCGAGCCCGCACCCCGTCCTCAAGATCGGCACCCAGGAGACGCTGGACGCCTGCGGCCCCGAAGGCCCCGAAGGCGCCGGGGCCCCCGAAGGCGCCGGGGGCACGACCGGTGCCGGCGGCACGGCCATCGGCACCCTGCGGCGCGATCACGGCGGCCTCGGACAGTTCCTCGCCTCGGTCTCCGAGGCCATCGTCCACGGCGCGCAGCCCGACCCCGACGCGCTGCTCCCCGGCGACCACCGCGGCCGGCACGTCGACCTGCCCACCTACGCCTTCCAGCACCGCCGCTACTGGCTGACCACCGGGCCCGCGCAGGCCCGCCCCACCGACCTCGGCCTCGACGCCGTCGACCACCCGCTGCTCGGCGCCGTCACCACGACCCCGGACGGCACCACCCTGGTCACCGGCCGGCTCTCCGCGGACACCCGGCCCTGGCTGCCCGACCACGCGGTCACCGGCACGGTCGTGCTGCCCGGCACGGCCTTCCTCGACCTCGTGCTCCGGGCGGGCGCGCTCGCCGGCTGCCCGGGAGTCGAGGAGCTCACCCTGGAGGCCCCGCTGGTGCTGCCCGACACCGGGCGCACGCAGCTGCGGGTGGCCGTCGCCCCCGCCGACCCGGCGGGCCGGCACGCCGTCACCGTGGACTCCCGGCCGCCCGCGTCGCAGGGCGAACCGGGCGACGAGCCCGCGGAGCGGCCCTGGACCCGGCACGCCTCCGGCACGCTGACGGCCGCCGACGAGCCCATCGCCGCTGCGGTGCAGGGCAGTTGGCCGCCGCCGGGCAGCGAGCCGGTGGAACTCGCCGACGCCTACGAGCGTCTCGACCGCCTCGGCTACGGCTACGGCCCCTGGTTCCAGGGCCTCACCGCCGCCTGGCGCGCGGGAGACCACCTGTACGCCGAGGTCCGCCTGCCCGCCGAACCAGTCCGGGGCGATGCCGCGCACGGAGTCCATCCCGCCCTGCTCGATGCGGCCCTCCACCCGCTGCTGCTGGCCGACGCGCCCGCCGGTGGCGCCGGCCCGCGCATCCCGTTCGGCTTCACCGGCGTGCGACTGCACGCCACCGGAGCCACCGCGCTGCGCGTCCGGCTGTCGCCCGCGCCGGACGGCACCACCGCACTCGCCGCCGAGGACCTCAGCGGGGCGCCCGTTCTCACGGTCGGCGGCCTCAGCCTGCGCGAACTGCCCGCCGACCGGCTCGCACCGGCCGGGGCCACCCCGCGCGACGCGCTGTTCGCCCTGCACTGGACGGAACTGAGCGTGCCCGCCGCCGCGGGGGATCCGGACCGGGTGGTCCTCGGTGCCGACGACCTCGGTCTCGACCCGCGCGCCACGTTCCCGGACCTCGCCGGGCTCGACGCCCACACCGCCGCCGGGCATCCGGCGCCCGCCGTGGTGGTCGCCGCCGTTCCCGGCACGCCGGGCGACCCGGCCGAGGCCGCGCACGCCGCCGCCCGCTGGGCCCTCGACACCGTCCGGGCCTGGCTGGCCGGGGACCGCCCGGACGGGGCCCGGCTGGTCGTCGTCACCCGGGGCGCGGTCGCCGTCCGGGACGGGGACGCCGTGCCGGGCCTCGGCCAGTCCCCGGTGTGGGGCCTGCTGCGCACCGCACAGTCCGAGCACCCCGGCCGGCTCACCCTGATCGACCTCGACGACCCCGCGCGCTCCGGCCGCGCCCTGCGGGCCGCCCTCACCGCCGACGAGCCCCAACTGGCCCTGCGCGACGGGATCCCGCACCGTCCCCGGCTGGTCCCGGCCGCGGCCCCGGCCGCAGCCCCGGCCCCGGCTGCGGCGGCGCTCGGCGGGCGCCCGCTCGATCCTGAGCGCACGGCGCTGATCACCGGCGGCACCGGCACCCTCGGCGCACTGATCGCCCGCCGACTGGTCACCGAGCACGGCCTGCGCCACCTGCTGCTGGTCAGCCGGGCCGGGCAGCTGGCGGACGGCGCCGAGCCGCTGCGGGCCGAACTCACCGCGCTCGGCGCGCGGGTGACGATCGCCGCCGGCGACGTCGCCCGCCGCGAGGAGCTTGCGGCGCTGATCGCCGGGCTCCCGGCCGCCCACCCGCTGGGCGTCGTCGTGCACGCCGCCGGCGTCCTCGACGACGGCACGGTGGAGACCCTCGCCCCCGCACGCCTGGCCGCCGTCCTGCGCCCCAAGGCGGACGCGGCCTGGCACCTGCACGAGCTGACCCGGGAGCAGGACCTCGACGCATTCGTCCTCTTCTCCTCCGTCACCTCGGTGACCGGCAACGCCGGACAGGGCGCCTACACGGCCGCGAACGCCTTCCTCGACGCGCTGGCCGGGCACCGCCGCGCGGCCGGGCTGCCGGCGATCTCTCTCGCCTGGGGCCTGTGGGCCGAGGGCAGCGGGATGACCCGCCACCTCGCCGCCGCCGACCGCGCCCGACTCGCCCGCGGCGGCATCGGCCTGCTGTCCACCGAGGACGGGCTCGCGCTGTTCGACGCGGCGCTGCGGACCGACCTGCCGTACGCCGTCACCGCCCGCCTCGACCGGGCGGCGCTGCGCGACCTCGCGGCGGCCGGCGCCGTGCCGCCCGTGCTCCGCGGACTGGTCCGTGCCCCCCTGCCACGGGTGGCCGGGGCGGCGACGGGCACCGCGGTCGGCGACGGCGCCGGGGAGGCGTCCTCCTGGGCGCGCCGGATGGCGGGCCTGCCCGAGGACCGCCGCGCCCGCGCCGCCCTCGACCTCGTCCGCAGCCAGACCGCCACCGTGCTCGGCCACGGCGAAGCGGACACCGTCGACGTCCGGCGCGCCTTCCGCGAGCTGGGCTTCGACTCGCTCACCGCGCTGGAACTGCGCAACCGCATCAACAGCTTCACCGGCCTGCGGCTGCCCGCCACCGTGGTGTTCGACCACCCCAGCGCCGCCGCCCTCGCGGCGCGGCTGACCAGGGAGGTGGCGGGCGCCCCGGCAGTGGCCGCCCCGACGCCCGCGGCCGCCCCGGCCGACGACGATCCGGTCGTGATCGTCGGCATGGGCTGCCGCTATCCCGGCGGCGTCACCGGGCCCGAGGACCTGTGGCGCCTCGTCGCCCGGGAGACCGACGCGGTCGGCGGCTTCCCGACCGACCGGGGCTGGGACGCCGACGCCCTGTACGACCCGGACCCGGCCCGCCCCGGCACGGTGTACACCCGGCACGGCGCCTTCCTGTACGACGCCGGCGACTTCGACGCCGAGTTCTTCGGGATCTCGCCGCGCGAGGCCCGCGCGATGGACCCGCAGCAGCGCCTGCTGCTGGAGACCGCCTGGGAGGCGCTGGAACACGCGGGCGTGGACCCGGCCGGGCTGCGCGGCTCCCGGACCGGCGTCTTCACCGGCGTCATGCACCACGACTACGCCTCCCGGCTGCACCGGGCCCCCGACGGCTACGAGGGCCTGCTGCTCGCGGGCAGCGTGGGGAGCGTCGTCTCGGGCCGGGTCGCGTACGCGCTGGGGCTGGAGGGTCCGGCGGTGAGCATCGACACGGCGTGCTCGTCGTCGCTGGTCGCGCTGCACCTGGCGGCGAGCGCGCTGCGCTCGGGGGAGTGCGACCTCGCGCTCGCGGGCGGGGTGACGGTCATGTCGACACCGACCGTGTTCGTGGAGTTCGCCCGTCAGCGCGGTCTGGCGGCGGACGGGCGGTGCAAGCCGTTCGCGGCGGCGGCGGACGGGACCGGCTGGGGCGAGGGCGTCGGCCTGCTCGTCGTCGAGCGGCTGTCGGACGCGGTGCGTCACGGGCACCGGGTGCTGGCGGTGGTGCGGGGCAGCGCGGTGAACCAGGACGGTGCGAGCAATGGGTTGACGGCGCCGAACGGGCCGTCGCAGGAGCGGGTGATCCGGGCGGCGCTGGCGAGCGGGGGGTTGGCTGCGGCGGACGTGGACGTGGTGGAGGCGCACGGGACGGGCACGACGCTGGGCGACCCGATCGAGGCGCAGGCGCTGCTGGCCACGTACGGGCAGGAGCGGCCGGCCGATCGGCCGCTGCGGCTCGGTTCGGTGAAGTCGAACATCGGGCACACCCAGGCGGCGGCGGGTGTGGCGGGTGTGATCAAGATGGTGATGGCGATGCGGCACGGGGTGGTGCCGAAGTCCCTGCACGTGGATGCGCCGTCGCCGCACGTGGACTGGTCGTCGGGCGCGGTGGAGTTGCTGGCGGAGTCCGTGGAGTGGCCGGAGACGGGGCGGCCGCGCCGGGCCGGGGTGTCGTCCTTCGGGATCAGCGGCACCAATGCCCACGTGATCATCGAGCAGCCCGCTTCCCTCGACCGTGAGGGCGTTCCGGCGGAGCCGGTGACGGCCGCGGGTGCGGGTGCGGTGGTGCCGTGGGTGCTGTCGGCACGATCGGCGGCGGCCCTGCGTGCGCAGGCGGAGCGGTTGCGCGGCTGGCTGGGCGACCGTCCGGAGGCCGATCCGGTGGCGGTGGCACGGACGCTCGCGTCGGGGCGGGCGGCGTTGGAGTACCGGGCGGTCGTCGTCGGGCGGGATCTGAGCGAACTCACCGATCGGTTGGGTGAGTTGGTTGACGTCGAGGCGGCTGCGGGTGCTGTGCCCGGTTCGGGTGCGGTGTTCGTGTTCCCGGGTCAGGGGTCGCAGTGGGTGGGGATGGCGGCCGAACTCCTTGACACCGCGCCGGTGTTCGCGGCGGCGGTGGAGGAGTGTGCGGGGGTGATGGATCCGCTGACGGACTGGTCGTTGCTGGAGGTGTTGCGGGACGGTTCGGGTGGGTTGCTGGAGCGGGTTGATGTGGTGCAGCCGGTGCTGTTCGCGGTGATGGTGGGGTTGGCGCGGTGGTGGGAGTCGTGCGGGGTGCGGCCGGCGGCGGTGATCGGGCATTCGCAGGGTGAGATCGCTGCGGCGCATGTGGCGGGCCTGTTGACGCTGGAGGATGCGGTTCGGGTGGTGGTGCGGCGTTCGCAGGCGCTGCGTGGGGTGACGGGTGGCGGGATGCTGTCCGTCGGCCTGGGGGCCGAGCGGGCCGCCGAACTCGTCGCCGGGGACGCGCGGTTGTCGTTGGCGGCGGTGAACGGCCCGTCGAGCGTGGTGCTGTCCGGGGAAACCGAGGCGCTGACGGCCGTGGTGGAGTGGTGTGAGCGTGAGGAGGTGCGGGCGCGCTGGATCCCGGTCGACTACGCCTCGCATTCCGCGTACATGGACGCGGTCCGCGATGAAGTCGTCGAACTCTCCTCGTCCGTACAGCCATGGGCGGGCCGGGTGGCGATGTACTCGACGGTGACCGGCCAGGTGGTCGATGAGCCGGAGCGGTTGGCGGGTTCGTACTGGTTCGACAACCTGCGCGGCACCGTCCGGCTGGACGCGGCAGTGCGCGCGGCCGTCGCCGACGGACACACGGTGTTCGTCGAGTGCAGCCCGCACCCCGGCCTGGTCGTCCCGGTCGCCGACCAGCTCGAAGAGGTCCCGGGCGCCGTGGTCCTGGAGACGCTGCGCCGCCACGAGGGCGGCCCCGAACGTCTGGTGACGGCACTGTCCGCCGCCTTCGTCGCCGGCCTGCCCGTCGACTGGACCACCCTGCTCCCCGCCGGACCCCAGGCCGAGCTGCCGACCTACGCCTTCCAGCACCGCCGCTACTGGCTCGACGCGCCGCCCGTCGCGGGGGCCGCGCACGACCTCGGGCTCGTGGCGGCCGGCCATCCGCTGCTGGGCGCCGCCGTGCGCTCGCCGGAGGACGGCGGACTGTCGTACACCGGACGGCTGTCCGTGCCCGCCCACCCCTGGCTCGCCGACCACGCCGTGCACGGGACCGTCCTCGTCCCGGGCACCGCCCTCCTCGACCTCGCGGCCTGGGCCGGCGCCGAGGCCGGCTGCCCGGTGGTCGACGAACTCACCCTGCACGAGCCGCTCGTGCTGGCCGAACAGGCCGCCGTGCGGCTGCACGTGGCACTCGCCGCGCCCGACGCGACCGGTGTCCGGGCCCTTGCCGTCCACTCCCGGCCCGAGGGCGTCCCCGAGGACGAGCCGTGGGCCCGGCACGCCACCGGCAGCCTCTCCTCCACCCCGCCGCAGGCCGTCGCCGACGACCTCCTTCCGTGGCCGCCCCCGCAGGCCGAGGCCGTCGACACCACCACCCTCTACGAGCGCCTGGCCGAGGTCGGCTACGACTACGGCCCCGTCTTCCAAGGCCTGCGGGCGGCCTGGCGGCACGGCGACGACCTGTTCGCCGAGGTCGAACTCCCGGGTGAACCGGGCCAACCGGGCCAACCGGGCGGAGCAGGAGAACCGGGCGGACCGGAAGCACCGGACGCGCACGGCCACCACCTGCACCCCGCGCTGCTGGACGCCGCCCTGCACCTCACCGCGCTGGACGCGGTGGAGGCCTCGGGCAGCACCCTGTTGCCGTTCGCGTGGACAGGGGTGACCAGGGAGCCGGCCGCCGGGCCCGTCACCGCCCTGCGGGTGCGGCTGCGGCGCACCGGCGGTGCGTCGGTGTCGCTGCTGGCCACCGACCGCAGCGGCTCGCCCGTGGCGCGTGTCGAGTCGCTCACGCTGCGGCCACTGGCCCCCGGCCGGCTGGCCGGTCCGGTCGCCGCCGACCCGGCCTGGCTGCACCGGGTGGACTGGACGGAGACGGCCCTGCCCGAGGCCGGGACCGACCCGCAGCAGCGCTGGGCGCTGCTCGGCACGCCGTCGCCGGACCTGCCGGCCGTCGCGGAGGACCACCTGCCCGCCCACCCCGACCCGGCCGCGGCGGCCGAGGCCGGGACCGACGTCGCCGTCCTGCTCTGCCCGCCGGCGGACGGCACCGGACCCGAGGCCGTCCGCACCGCCGTCCACACCGTCCTCGGCGTCCTCCGCGGCTGGCTCGCCGAGGAACGGCTCGCCGCCGCCCGCCTGGTGGTCGTCACCCGGGGCGCGATCGCCCCCGACCCGTCCGAGGACGTCCCCGAGCCGGTGCACGCGGCGGTCTGGGGCCTCGTCCGCAGCGCCCAGACCGAGCACCCGGAGCGCTTCGTGCTGGTCGACCTCGACCACGACCCGCACCGGGCCGGCCTCCCGCTCCCCGTGGACCGGCTGCGCGCCGTCCTGACGTCCGGCGAGGCCCAGGCGATCGTCCGGGACGGCACCGTGCTGACCCCGCGACTGGTCCGCGCCGGCGCCGACCGGGCGCTCGTGCTGCCGGACGGGCCCGCGCCCTGGCGCGTCGAGTCCGGCCCGCAGCACACCATCGACGCCCTCGCCGTCGTCGGCCACCCGGCCGCGGCCGAACCGCTCGCCGCCGGACAGGTCAGGGTCGCGGTGCGCGCGGCCGGCGTGAACTTCCGCGACGCGCTGATCACGCTCGGCATGTACCCCGGCCGCGCGGTCGTCGGCGCCGAGGCGGCGGGCGTCGTGACCGAGGTCGGACCGGGTGTCACCGCGCTCGCGCCGGGCGACCGGGTGATGGGCCTGTTCGACGGCTCCTTCGGTCCGCTGGCCGTCACCGACCACCGCCTGCTGGCCCGCCTGCCCGCCGGCTGGTCGTACGCCCGGGCGGCCTCCGTGCCGGTGGTCTTCCTGACGGCGCTCTACGGGCTGCGCGACCTCGGCGGGCTGCGGCCCGGCGAGACCGTCCTCGTCCACGCGGCGGCGGGCGGCGTCGGCATGGCCGCCGTGCAGCTCGCCCGGCACTGGGGCGCCACGGTGCTCGCCACCGCGAGCCCCGCCAAGTGGCCGGTCGTACGCGGACTCGGCGTGCCCGAGGGCCTGATCGCCTCCTCCCGCGACACCGCCTTCGAGCGGCAGTTCGCCGAGGCCGCCGACGGCCGGGGCGTGGACGTCGTCCTGAACTCGCTCGCCGGGGAGTTCGTCGACGCCTCGCTGCGCCTGCTCGCGGACGGCGGCCGGTTCGTCGAGATGGGCAAGACGGACGTGCGCGCCCAGGAGGCCGTCGCGGCGGACCGCCCGGACGTCCGCTACCGGGCGTTCGACCTGATCGACGCCGGACCGGACCGGATCGCCGAACTGTTCGCCGAGCTCGTGACGCTCTTCGGGACGGGCGCCCTGCAACCGTTGCCCGTCCGCACCTTCGACCTGCGCCACGTCCGCGAGGCGGTGCGTTTCGTCAGCCGCGCCCGGCACACCGGCAAGGTCGTGCTGACCCTGCCCCGGCCGCTCGCCGCCGACGGGACGGTGCTGGTCACCGGGGGTACCGGCACCCTCGGCCGCCACCTGGCCCGCCACCTGGCCGCCCGGCACGGCGTCCGGCACCTGCTGCTGCTGGGCCGGCGCGGCGCGGACGCCCCCGGCGCGGGCGCGCTGGCCGCCGAACTCGCCGAGCTGGGTGCCGAGGTGAGCATCGAGGCCTGCGACGCGGCCGACCGCGAGGCCCTCGCCCGGGTGCTCGCCGCGATCCCCGCCGAGCACCCGCTCACCGCCGTCGTCCACGCGGCCGGGGTGCTGGACGACGGGCTGGTCGACGCGCTGACGCCGGAGCAGGTCGACCGGGTCCTGCGCGCCAAGGCCGCGGCCGCCGCCAACCTGCACGACCTCACCCGGGACGCCGGACTGTCCGCCTTCGTGCTGTACTCCTCGGCCGCCGGCGTCCTCGGCACCCCCGGCCAGGCCCCCTACGCCGCGGCCAACGCCTACCTCGACGCCCTCGCGCACCACCGCCGCGCCCGGGGCCTGCCGGCCACCTCCCTGGCCTGGGGCCTGTGGGCCGAGCGCACCGGACTGACCGGACACCTCGCCGCCGCCGACCTGAAGCGGCTCGCCCGCGGCGGGCTGCTGCCCTTCTCGACGCCGCAGGGGCTCGCCCTGTTCGACGCCGCGTGGCAGCGCCCCGAGGCGGCCCTCGTCCCGGCGCGGCTGGACCTCGCCGCGCTGCGCACCGCCACCGGCCCCGTGCCGCCGCTGCTGCGGGCGCTCGCCGGTCCGGCGTCCCCGCGCCGCGCGGCGGCCGCCGACGACGCCCTGCCGTGGGCCCGCCGGCTGGCCGGCGCCCCGGCCGGGGAACGCGTCGACCTCGCGCTGCGCCTGGTGCGGGCGGAGGCGGCGGTGGTGCTCGGCCACGACTCGGCGGAGAGCGTGCGCCCCGAGACGGCCTTCAAGGAGCTGGGGTTCGACTCGCTGACCGGTGTCGAGCTGCGCAACCGGCTGAACGGCGTCACCGGTCTGCGGCTGCCGTCGACCCTGGTCTTCGACCACCCGACCCCGGCCCGGCTCGCCGGCTTCCTCGCCGCGGCCGCCCAGGGCGACCCCGTGTCCGTCGGGGCGCCGCCCGCCGCGAGCACGGTGGTCCGCGCCGACGACCCGGTGGTGATCGTCGGCATGGGCTGCCGTTTCCCCGGTGGCGTCGCTTCGCCGGAGGACCTCTGGGAGCTGGTCGCCGCCGGTGGCGATGCGATCGGTGATTTCCCGGGTGATCGCGGCTGGGACGTGGCCGGGCTGTTCGACCCCGACCCGGAGGCGTCCGGGAAGAGCTATGTGCGACGCGGCGGATTCCTGTCCGGCGTGGCGGCCTTCGATGCCGAGTTCTTCGGGATCTCGCCGCGCGAGGCGCTGGCGATGGACCCGCAGCAGCGTCTGTTGCTGGAGACGGCGTGGGAGACCTTCGAGCGGGCCGGCATCGACCCGCGCTCGCTGCGCGGCACCCGGACCGGCGTGTTCGCCGGGATGGCCGGGCACGACTACGCGACGGGCGGGATGCCGGCCGGCGTCGAGGGGCACGTGCTCACCGGCAACGCCACGAGCGTCGCCTCGGGCCGCGTCGCCTACACCTTCGGACTGGAGGGCCCGGCGCTGACGGTGGACACCGCGTGCTCGTCCTCGCTGGTCGCGCTGCACCTGGCGGCGAACGCGCTGCGGTCCGGGGAGTGCGACCTCGCCCTCGCCGGCGGGGTGACGGCGATGTCCACCCCGGACTTCTTCGTGGAGTTCTCCCGCCAGCGCGGTCTGGCCCCGGACGGCCGGAGCAAGGCCTTCGCCGCGGCGGCCGACGGCATGGGCGCGGCGGAGGGTGTGGGCCTGCTGCTGGTCGAGCGGCTGTCGGATGCGGTGCGTCACGGGCACCGGGTGCTGGCGGTGGTGCGGGGCAGCGCGGTGAACCAGGACGGTGCGAGCAATGGGTTGACGGCGCCGAACGGGCCGTCGCAGGAGCGGGTGATCCGGGCGGCGCTGGCGAGCGGGGGGCTGGCTGCGGCGGACGTGGACGTGGTGGAGGCGCACGGGACGGGCACGACGCTGGGCGACCCGATCGAGGCGCGGGCACTCCAGGCGACGTACGGGCGTGAGCGGGCCGGTGAGCCGTTGTGGCTGGGGTCGGTGAAGTCGAACATCGGGCACACCCAGGCGGCGGCGGGTGTGGCGGGTGTGATCAAGATGGTGATGGCGCTGCGGCACGGCGTGCTGCCGAGGACGCTGCACGTGGGCGCGCCGTCGCCGCACGTGGACTGGTCGGAGGGTGCGGTCGAGCTGCTGACGGACGACGTGCCGTGGCCGGCGCGCGGTGAGCGGGTCCGCCGGGCCGGGGTGTCCTCGTTCGGGATCAGCGGCACCAATGCGCACGTGATCCTGGAGGAGGCCCCGGCCGGGGCCGGGAGCGAAGCGCAGGCCCACACCGGTGGGGTTGTTCCCTGGGTGCTGTCGGCGGGGTCCGCGGCGGCCCTGCGTGCGCAGGCGGAGCGGTTGCGCGGCTGGCTGGGCGACCGTCCGGAGGCCGATCCGGTGGCGGTGGCACGGACGCTCGCCTCGGGGCGGGCGGCGTTGGAGCACCGGGCGGTCGTCGTCGGGCGGGATCTGAGTGAACTCGCCGATCGGTTGGGTGAGTTGGTTGACAGCGGGGCGGCTGCGGGTGCTGTGCCCGGTTCGGGTGCGGTGTTCGTGTTCCCGGGTCAGGGGTCGCAGTGGGTGGGGATGGCGGCCGAACTCCTTGACACCGCATCAGTGTTCGCGGCGGCGGTGGAGGAGTGTGCGGGGGTGATGGATCCGCTGACGGACTGGTCGTTGCTGGAGGTGTTGCGGGACGGTTCGGGTGGGTTGCTGGAGCGGGTGGATGTGGTGCAGCCGGTGCTGTTTGCGGTGATGGTGGGGTTGGCGCGGTGGTGGGAGTCGTGTGGGGTGCGGCCGGCGGCGGTGATCGGGCATTCGCAGGGTGAGATCGCTGCGGCGCATGTGGCGGGCCTGTTGTCGCTGGAGGATGCGGTTCGGGTGGTGGTGCGGCGTTCGCAGGCGCTGCGTGGGGTGACGGGTGGCGGGATGCTGTCCGTCGGCCTGGGGGCCGAGGGGGCCGCCGAACTGGTGGCTGGGGACGCGCGGTTGTCGTTGGCGGCGGTGAACGGCCCGTCGAGCGTGGTGCTCTCGGGGGAAACCGAGGCGCTGACGGCCGTGGTGGAGTGGTGTGAGCGTGAGGGTGTGCGGGCGCGCTGGATCCCGGTCGACTACGCCTCGCATTCCGCGTACATGGACGCGGTCCGCGATGAGGTCGTCGAGCTCTCCTCGTCGGTGAGCCCGTTGGTGGGACGCATACCGATGTACTCGACGGTGACCGGCGAACTGGTGGATGGGCCGGAGCGGTTGGCGGGTTCGTACTGGTTCGACAACCTGCGCGGCACGGTCCGGCTGGACGCGGCGGTGCGCGCGGCCGTCGCCGACGGGCACACCACGTTCGTCGAGTGCAGCCCGCACCCCGGCCTGGTCGTCCCGATCGCCGACCAGCTGGACGACGTCCCGGGCGCCGTGGTCCTGGAGACGCTGCGCCGCCACGAGGGCGGCCCCGAACGTCTGGTGACGGCACTGTCGGCGGCCTTCGTCGCGGGCCTGCCCGTCGACTGGACCACCCTGCTCCCCGCCGGACCCCAGGCGGACCTGCCGACCTACCCGTTCCAGCGCGAGCGCTTCTGGGTGACGGCCGCCGATGCGGGATCCTCCGGGGCCGGCCGCGGTCAACTCGCCGTCGACCACCCCGTCCTGGGCGCCGCCGTCGAGCTGGCCGACGGCTCCGGAACGGTCCTGACCGGCCGCCTCTCCACCGCCGCCTTCCCGTGGCTCGCCGACCATGCCGTGCTCGGCACGGTCATCGTCCCCGGCACGCTGTTCGTGGAGCTCGCCCTGTGGGCCGGAGACCGGGTCGGTCACGGTGAGATCGAGGAGCTCACCCTGCCCGCACCGCTGGTGCTGCCCGAGACGGGCGGCGTCCAGCTCCAGGTCTCCGTCGGCGCGCCGGACGAGGCCGGGGCCCGGGCGGTTGGCATCCACTCCCGGCCCGAGGACGCGCCCGCCGACCAGCCCTGGACCCGGCACGCCACCGGTACCCTGGTCGTCCCGGCAGAGGGGGCCGAGGCCGCCGCTCCGGACCTCACCGCCTGGCCGCCGCCGGGTGCCGCACCCGTCGCGACCGATGGCGCGTACGAGCGGCTGGGCGCTGCCGGCTTCGACTACGGCCCGGTGTTCCAGGGCCTGCGGGCCGCCTGGCGGCGCGGCGAGGAGATCTTCGCCGAGGTCGAACTCCCCGTGGAGGCCGACGCGGTGGCCGACCGCTTCGCGTTGCACCCCGCTCTGCTGGACGCCGCCCTCCACGCGCTGGCGGCAGCCCGCGAGCCGGACGGGCCCGCCGGCGCGACGGCCGCGGCCCGGGTGGCCTTCGCCTGGCGCGGCGTCCGGTCGGCCGCCGGGCCGAGGGCTGCGGAGGCCGCCTCCCGCCTGCGTGTCCGGCTGTCGCCCATCGGCGCGGACGCGGTGTCGCTGCACCTGGCGGACGACGCGGGAGTGGGCGTCGCGTCGGTGGCGGCGCTCACCGTCCGCCCCGTCACGGCGGAGCAGCTGCGCCCGGCCGGTCCGGCGCACCGCGACGCGCTGTTCCGGGTGGAGTGGCGGGCGGCCGAGCCCGACTCCGGGACGGTCCGGCCATGGGCACTGCTCGGCGCGGTCGACGACGCGGACGCGCCCGGTCCGGCCGCGCGCCTGGCCGAGGAGCACCGCCCGGCCGCCCGGTTCGACGACCTCGCCGCGGCCGCCGCAGCCGACGAGGACCTGCCCGCCACGGTCGTGCTGCACGTCCCGGTGGCGCCCGGGGCCGGGGCGGACGTCCCCGCCCGGACCCGCAGGCTGCTGGGCTCGGTGCTCGGTCTGCTCCAGGACTGGCTGGCGCAGGACCGCTTCGACGGCTCCCGCCTGGTCGTCGTGACGACCGGTGCGCTCGCCGCCCGTGCGGACGAGCCGGTCGCCGATGTCGCGGCCGCCGCCGTCTGGGGCCTGGTGCGCTCGGCGCAGTCGGAGCACCCCGGCCGCTTCACCCTGGTCGACCTCGGCGCCGACGAGGCCTCGCTCGCCCGCTGGCCGCTGGCCCTGGCCGCCTCGGAGCCGCAACTGGCCGTCCGGGACGGGGCGTTGCTGGTGCCCCGGCTGGTCCGCGCGACCCCGCCGCCGGCCGCCGACGACGGGCTCGACCCGGAGGGCACCGTCCTGGTCACCGGCGCCACCGGCGGCCTGGGCACGCTCGTCGCACGGCACCTGGTGACCGGCCACGGTGTACGCCGGCTCCTGCTGCTGTCCCGCCGGGGCACCGCCGCGCCGGACGCCGCCGCACTGCTCGCCGACCTGGCCGCGCTGGGCGCCGAGGCCACCCTGCTGGCCTGCGACCTCGCCGACCGCGACGCCCTGGCCGAGGCGCTGGCGCGGGTGCCCGACGAGCACCCGCTGACCGGCGTGGTCCACACCGCGGGCATCGTCGACGACGGACTGGTGGAGACCCTGACGGCCGGCCACCTGGACCGCTCGCTGCGCCCGAAGGCCGACGGGGCGTACCACCTGCACGAGCTCACCCGGGACGCCAAGCTCGCCGCCTTCGTGCTCTTCTCCTCCGGGGCGACCACCTTCGGCGGTCCGGGCCAGGGCAACTACGCGGCCGCCAACGCCTTCCTGGACGGCCTGGCGCAGCACCGCCGGGCGCTCGGCCTGCCGGCGATCTCCCTCGCCTGGGGCCTGTGGGCCGGGACCCGGGGCATGGGCGGGCGGCTGAGCGAGGCCGACCTCGCCCGGTGGGCGCGGACGGGTGCGGTCGCGATGCCGGCCGAGGAGGCGCTGAGCCTGTTCGACCTCGCGCTCGCCGAACCCGGCGCGACCCTGGTGCCCGCGCACCTGGACCTCCGGGCGATCCGCGCCCGTGCGGCGGCCGCACCCGCGCTGTTCGGCGACCTGCTGGGCGGAGCGGCCCGCCGCGGCGACCGGCAGGCGGCCGCGGCACCGCCGGCCGCCCGGATCGCCGCCCTGGCGCCCGCCGAGCGTGAGCGGGCGCTGCTGGAGATCGTCCGGACCGAGGCCGCGGGCGCGCTGGGCCACCGGTCGGCCGACGCGGTGCACGCGACCCGCGCCTTCAAGGAGCTGGGCTTCGACTCGCTGACCGGTGTCGAGCTGCGCAACCGGCTGAACGGCGTCACCGGTCTGCGGCTGCCGTCGACCCTGGTCTTCGACCACCCGACCCCGGCCCGGCTCGCCGGCCACCTGCTGGAGCGGCTGTTCGGCTCCGCCGGGCCGGAGGAGACGGCGCCCGTGCCGACCCCGGCCGCCGGCACGGGCACCGACGGCGATCCGGTCGTGATCGTCGGCATGGGCTGCCGCTTCCCCGGCGGGGTCGGCTCGCCCCAGGACCTCTGGGAGCTGGTCGCCGCCGGTGGCGATGCGATCGGCGACTTCCCGGGTGATCGCGGCTGGGACGTGGCCGCGCTCTTCGACCCCGACCCGGAGGCGTCCGGGAAGAGCTACGTGCGACGCGGCGGGTTCCTGTCCGGCGTGGCGGACTTCGATGCCGAGTTCTTCGGGATCTCGCCGCGCGAGGCGCTGGCGATGGACCCGCAGCAGCGTCTGCTGCTGGAGGCCTCCTGGGAGGCGGTCGAGCGGGCCGGCATCGACCCCGGTTCGCTGCGCGGCAGCCGGACCGGGATCTTCGCCGGTGTCATCGACAACGACTACGGCTCGCGCCTCGACCGCGTCCCGGAGGAGGTCGAGGGCTACGTCGGCTACGGCAGTGCGAGCAGCATCGCCTCCGGCCGGGTGGCGTACTCGCTGGGGCTGGAGGGTCCGGCGGTCAGCATCGACACGGCGTGCTCGTCCTCGCTGGTCGCGCTGCACCTGGCGGCCAACGCGCTGAGGTCCGGGGAGTGCGACCTGGCGCTCGCGGGCGGGGTGACGGTCATGTCGACGCCCGAGTTCTTCGTCGAGTTCTCCCGGCAGCGCGGACTTTCCCCGGACGGCCGCTGCAAGGCGTTCTCGGAGGCGGCCGACGGCATGGGCGCCGGCGAGGGCGTCGGGCTGCTCCTGCTGGAGCGCCTCTCGGACGCGCGCCGCAACGGGCACCGGGTGCTGGCGGTGGTGCGGGGCAGCGCGGTGAACCAGGACGGCGCCTCCAACGGGCTGTCCGCGCCCAACGGGCCCGCCCAGCAGCGGGTGATCCGCCAGGCGCTCGCCAACGCGGGCCTGACCACGGCGGACGTCGACGCGGTGGAGGCGCACGGGACGGGCACGACGCTGGGCGACCCGATCGAGGCGCAGGCGCTGCTGGCGACCTACGGGCGGGGCCGTCCCGGGGACCGGCCGCTGCGACTCGGCTCGGTGAAGTCCAACATCGGCCACGCCCAGGCGGCGGCGGGGGTGGCCGGTGTGATCAAGATGGTGATGGCGCTGCGCCACGGCCTGCTGCCGAGGACGCTGCACGTGGACGCGCCCTCGTCACACGTGGACTGGTCGGCGGGCGCGGTGGAGCTGCTGGCGGAGTCGGTGGCGTGGCCCGAGACCGGTCGCCCGCGTCGCGCGGCGGTGTCCTCGTTCGGGATCAGCGGCACCAATGCGCACGTGGTGCTGGAGGAGGCGCCGGAGGCGGAGTCCCCGGTTGCTGCGGAGCCGGTCGGCGGGGTGGTGCCGTGGGTGCTGTCGGCCCGGTCGGATGCGGCGCTGCGTGCGCAGGCGGAGCGGTTGCGGGAGTGGGCGGTGGCGCATCCCGGGGTCGATCCGGTGGATGTCGGCCGGTCGCTGGTGACGGGCCGGGCGGTGTTCGAGCACCGGGCGGTGGTCGCGGGGCGGTCGGTGGGGGAGTTGGTGGACCGGCTGGGTGAGGTGGCCGGGGGTGAGTCGGTCGCGGTGTCGGGGTCGGGTGCGGTGTTCGTGTTCCCGGGTCAGGGGTCGCAGTGGGTGGGGATGGCGGCTGAACTCCTTGATGTGTCACCGGTGTTCGCGGCGGCGGTGGAGGAGTGTGCGGGGGTGATGGATCCGCTGACGGACTGGTCGTTGCTGGAGGTGTTGCGGGACGGTTCGGGTGGGTTGCTGGAGCGGGTTGATGTGGTGCAGCCGGTGCTGTTCGCCGTGATGGTGGGGTTGGCGCATTGGTGGGAGTCGTGCGGGGTGCGGCCGGCGGCGGTGATCGGGCATTCGCAGGGTGAGATCGCTGCGGCGCATGTGGCGGGGTTGCTGTCTTTGGAGGATGCGGTTCGGGTGGTGGTGCGGCGTTCGCAGGCGCTGCGTGGGGTGACGGGTGGCGGGATGCTGTCCGTCGGCCTGGGAGCCGAGCGGGCCGCCGAACTCGTCGCCGGGGACGCGCGGTTGTCGTTGGCGGCGGTCAACGGCCCGTCGAGCGTGGTGCTCTCGGGGGAAACCGAGGCGCTGACGGCCGTGGTGGAGTGGTGTGAGCGTGAGGAGGTCCGGGCGCGCTGGATCCCGGTCGACTACGCCTCGCATTCCGCGTACATGGACGCGGTCCGCGACGAGGTCGTCGAACTCTCCTCGTCCGTAGAGCCATTGGTGGGACGCATACCGATGTACTCGACGGTGACCGGCGAACTGGTGGATGGCCCGGAGCGGTTGGCGGGTTCGTACTGGTTCGACAACCTGCGCGGCACGGTCCGGCTGGACGCGGCGGTGCGCGCGGCCGTCGCCGACGGACACACCACGTTCGTCGAGTGCAGCCCGCACCCCGGCCTGGTCGTCCCGGTCGCCGACCAGCTCGAAGAGCTCCCGGGCGCCGTGGTCCTGGAGACACTGCGCCGCCACGAGGGCGGTCCCGAGCGTCTGGTGACGGCACTGTCCGCCGCCTTCGTCGCGGGCCTGCCCGTCGACTGGACCACCCTGCTCCCCGCCGGCCGGCACGTCGACCTGCCGACCTACGCCTTCCAGCACCGCCGCTACTGGCTCGACCAGGGTGTCCGGGCGGGCGACCCGGCCGGGCTCGGGCTGGCCCCGGCCGGGCACCCGCTGCTCGGCGCGGCGGTCAGCTCGGCCCACGACGGCACCGTGCTGTTCACCGGTCGCCTCTCCACCGCGGCTCACCCGTGGCTCGCCGACCACGTCGTCCTGGGCACGGCGATCGTGCCGGGGACGCTCTTCGTCGAGCTGGCAGCCTGGGCGGGCGGCGAGGTGGGCAGTCCCACCGTCGAGGAGCTGACCCTGCACACCCCGCTCGTGCTGCCGGATTCCGAGGCGCTGCGGATCCAGGTCGTCGTGGGTGCGCCGGACGAGGCCGGCGCCCGGGCGGTCGGCATCCACTCCCGGCCCGAGCACGCGCCCGCCGACCAGCCGTGGACCCGGCACGCGGAGGGCACGCTGCTGGAGGGGGCGGAGGCCGACGATGCCGGCCCCGAGTGGGCGAGCTGGCCTCCGACCGGTGCCGTACCGCTGGACGTGGACGACTTCTACGAGCGCCTGGCGCTCTCCGGGGTCGACTACGGTCCCGCGTTCCGGGGGCTGCGGGCCGCCTGGCGGCGCGGTGACGACCTGTTCGCCGAGGTCGGGCTCCCCGCCGAACACGAGCGCGAGGCGGCCGGCTTCGCCGTGCACCCGGCCCTGCTCGACGCGGGGGTCCAGACGCTCCGCGTGGGCGCCGGCGAGGACGAGGACGTCCGGGTCGCCTTCTCCTGGCACGGTGTCCGCTTCTCCGGCAAGGGGCCGGTCGGCCTGCGGGTCCGGCTGACCCCGGGCGGGGAGGGCGCGGTGTCGATGCGCGTCGCGGACGCGGCGGGCCGTCCGGTCGCGGTGGTCGAGTCGCTGACCGTGCGCCCGGTCTCCGCCGAGCAGTTGCGCGCGGCCGGCGGTGCGCAGCGGGACGCGCTGCTCCGGCTGACCTGGTCGCCGTGGGACGAGGACGCGCCGGGCCCCGGCGTGCCCGGACGTGTCGCCGTCCTCGGCGCGGCGGACACCCCCGACACCCTCAGCACCCTCGGCACCCTCGACGACTTCGCCCCGGAGGCCCGGTACGCGGACGTGGCGGCCCTCGCCGCCGCCGTCGCGGCCGGCGCGCCGGCACCCGACACCGTCGTGCTCGCCGCGACCGGCCTGGACCCGGACGCCGAGCCGACCGCCCCGGCCGTCCGCCGGATCCCGCTCGCGGTGGCCCGGGTCGCCGCCCAGGTCGCCGCCTGGGCAGCCGAACCGGGGCCGGCGGACAGCACGCTCCTGGTGGTGACCCGGCAGGCCGTCCACACCGCGGACGGGGACCGGGTGCCCGACCCGGCCCGGGCGGCCGTCTGGGGTGCGGTGTGCGCGCTTCAGGCCGCGCACCCGGACCGGATCCTGCTGGCCGACCTGGACGGCGACCCGGCCTCCGCGGCCGCACTGCCCAGGGTGGTGTCCGCCGGCGAACCGAGGCTCGCCGTGCGCGGCGGACGGCTGCTCGCCCCGTCACTGGTCAGGGCGGCGGCGGCCGACGACATCGCCCCGGTCGAGCCGTGGGGCGCGGGCGGTGGCACGGTGCTGGTCGGCGGCGCGGACGGCGCGCTCGCCGGCGCGCTGGCGGGACACCTGGTCGCGGCCCACGGGGTCCGCCGCCTGGTCCTGCTGCCGGGCGGCGACACGGGCATCGACGCCGTGCACCGGCTGGCGGACCGGCTGGCCGGGGCGGGAGCGGAGGCCGAGGTGGTCGGCCGGACGCCCGGCGACCACGAGGGGCTGCGCGCCGCGCTGGAGGCGGCCGTCGCCGGGCACCCGGTGGCCGGCGCGCTGCTCGCGGTGGCCGGTGCGGCCCGCGACGACGCGGAGCCGGACGTCGGGGCGAGCCTGGCCCTTGCCGGACTGCTCGCGGCGCATCCGGGCGCGTCGCTCGTGACGGTCTCCTCGGCGGGCGGCCTGACCGGTGCCCCCGAACCGCCCGCGGCCACCGCGGCCGCCGCCTTCGCCGAGGCGCTGGCAGCCGCCCGGCACGCCGACGGCCTGCCCGCCGCCGCGCTCGCCTGGGGGCCCACCGGAGCCGACGGCACCGATTCCGAACTCCCGCAAGGGCTAGTGGAGGTGCCGGAGGCCGAGGCGCTCGTGCTGTTCGACGAGGCGCTGCGTGCGGCCGGTCCGGGACTGGTGCTCGCCCGGCCCGACCGGGTGGCCCTGCGCACCCGCCCGGAGACCGTGCGCGGTCCGCTGCGGCAGCTGCTCCGCGCCCTGGAGGTGCGTCGCGCGGCCGAAGGCGTCCGGACCCCCGAGACCCCGGACGCGGACGCCCTGCGACGGCGGCTGGCGGCGCTGTCCGAGGAGGAGCGCGAGCGCGAACTGGTCACGCTCGTCAGGACCGTGGCGGCTGCCGTCCTCGGACACCCGGGGGCCGACGAGGTCGGGCCGGAGCGGGCGTTCAAGGAGGTCGGCTTCGACTCGCTGATGGCGGTCGAACTGCGCAAGCGCCTGGTGCGCGCCACCGGGGTGCACCTGCGCTCGACCCTGGTCTTCGACTTCCCGAACCCGGTGAGCCTGGCCCGTCACGTGCTCGCGCGCCTCGCCGAGGACTCCTCGGCGGCCACCCCGGTGCTCGCCGACCTGGACCGGCTGCACGAGGCGCTCCCGGCGCTCCTGGCCGAGGACGGGGCCCGCGACCGGATCGCCGAACGCCTGCGCGAGCTGCTGGCGCTGTGCGGGACGCCGGACGACGGCGCCGACGGAACGGACGAGGACGACCTCGGGTCGGCCACCGACGACGAGCTGTTCTCCCTCGTCGACCAGGGGTTCGAGTGAGGCCGCGGACCCACCCGGGCCCCCCGTGGGACCGGCACCAGCACCGGCACCAGCACCAGAGCAGCGACAACGACCGTTCGATCGAGGAGTCGGAGTAGACGTGGCCGAGTCGGAAGAGAAGCTGCGGTCCTACCTCAAGCGGGCCGTCGCCGACGCGCGGGACGCGCACCGGCGGGTCCGGGAGCTGGAGGAGCGGGGCCGCGAGCCGATCGCGATCGTGGGCATGGCCTGCCGCTTCCCGGGCGGGTTGTCGACGCCGGAGCAGCTGTGGGAGTTCGTGGCGGGCGGCGGCGACGCGATCGGCGCCTTCCCGACCGACCGGGGCTGGGACCTGGAGGCCCTGTACGACCCCGACCCCGACGCCCCCGGCACGGCGTACGTCCGCGAGGGCGGATTCCTCCACGACGCCGCCGACTTCGACGCCGGATTCTTCGGCATCTCGCCGCGCGAGGCGCTGGCGATGGACCCGCAGCAGCGCCTGCTGCTGGAGATCTCCTGGGAGGCGGTCGAGCGGGCCGGCATCGACCCGAGCGCCCTGCGCGGCAGCCGCACCGGCGTGTACACCGGGATCAACTGGCTCGACTACACCACCGTCCTCGCCCGGACGGCGAAGGGCCGGGACGGCACGCTGGGCATGGCCAACGCCGCCAGTCTGCTCGCCGGCCGAGTGTCCTACGTCCTCGGCCTGGAGGGGCCGGCGGTGACGGTGGACACGGCGTGCTCCTCGGCGCTGGTCGCGCTGCACCTGGCGGTCGGCGCCCTGCGTGCCGGGGAGTGCGACCTCGCGCTCGCCGGCGGCGCCACCGTGATGTGCACCCCGGAGACCTTCGTCAACTTCAGCCGGCAACGCGGCCTCGCGCCGGACGGCCGCTGCAAGCCGTTCTCGGCGGCGGCCGACGGCTTCGGCCCCGCGGACGGGGCGGGCCTGCTGGTGGTCGAGCGCGTGTCGGACGCGCTACGTCACGGACACCCCGTCCTGGCCGTGGTGCGCGGCTCCGCGGTGAACCAGGACGGCGCGTCCAACGGGCTGACGGCGCCGAACGGCCCGTCCCAGGAACGGGTGATCCGGGCGGCCCTGGAGGCCGCCGGCCTGGCCGCGCGCGACGTGGACACGGTGGAGGCGCACGGCACCGGTACCCCGCTGGGCGACCCGATCGAGGCGCAGGCGCTGCTGGCGACGTACGGGCGGGGCCGTCCCGAGGACCGGCCGCTGTGGCTCGGTTCGGTGAAGTCCAACATCGGGCACACCCAGGCCGCGGCGGGCGTGGCGGGTGTGATCAGGACGGTGATGGCGCTGCGGCACCAGGAGTTGCCGCGCACCCTGCACATCGACGCCCCCTCGCCGCACATCGACTGGGAGACCGGCAACGTCCGGCTGCTGACCGAGCCCGTGGTCTGGCCGCGCTCGGACCGTCCGCGCCGGGCCGCCGTCTCGTCGTTCGGCGCGAGCGGCACCAATGCGCACGTGGTGCTGGAGGAGGCGCCGGAGGCGGAGTCCCCGGTTGCTGCGGAGCCGGTCGGCGGGGTGGTGCCGTGGGTGCTGTCGGCCCGGTCGGGCGCGGCCTTGTGTGCGCAGGCGGAGCGGTTGCGGGAGTGGGCGGTGGCGCATCCCGGGGTCGATCCGGTGGATGTCGGCCGGTCGCTGGTGACGGGGCGCGCGGTGTTCGAGCACCGGGCGGTGGTCGCGGGGCGGTCGGTGGGGGAGTTGGTGGACCGGCTGGGTGAGGTGGCCGGGGGTGAGTCGGTTGCGGTGTCGGGGTCGGGTGCGGTGTTCGTGTTCCCGGGTCAGGGGTCGCAGTGGGTGGGGATGGCGGCCGAACTCCTTGACACCACACCGGTGTTCGCGGCGGCGGTGGAGGCGTGTGCGGGGGTGATGGATCCGCTGACGGACTGGTCGCTGGTGGAGGTGTTGCGGGACGGTTCGGGTGGGTTGCTGGAGCGCGTTGATGTGGTGCAGCCGGTGCTGTTCGCGGTGATGGTGGGGTTGGCGCAGTGGTGGGAGTCGTGCGGGGTGCGCCCGGCGGCGGTGATCGGGCATTCGCAGGGTGAGATCGCCGCGGCGCATGTGGCGGGGCTGCTCTCCCTGGAGGATGCGGTTCGGGTGGTGGTGCGGCGTTCGCAGGCGCTGCGGGGGGTGACGGGTGGCGGGATGCTGTCCGTCGGCCTGGGGGCCGATCGGGCCGCCGAACTGGTGGCTGGGGATGCGCGGTTGTCGTTGGCGGCGGTGAACGGGCCGTCGAGCGTGGTGCTGTCGGGGGAAACCGAGGCGTTGACGGCCGTGGTGGAGTGGTGTGAGCGTGAGGGTGTGCGGGCGCGCTGGATCCCGGTCGACTACGCCTCGCATTCCGCGTACATGGACGCGGTCCGCGACGAGGTCGTCGAGCTCTCCTCGTCGGTGAGCCCGTTGGTGGGACGCATACCGATGTACTCGACGGTGACCGGCGAACTGGTGGATGGGCCGGAGCGGTTGGCGGGTTCGTACTGGTTCGACAACCTGCGCGGCACGGTCCGGCTGGACGCGGCGGTGCGTGCGGCCGTCGCCGACGGGCACACCACGTTCGTCGAGTGCAGCCCGCACCCCGGCCTGGTCGTCCCGGTCGCCGACCAGCTCGAAGAGGTCCCGGGCGCGGTGGTCCTGGAGACGTTGCGCCGCCACGAGGGCGGTCCCGAACGTCTGGTGACGGCGTTGTCCGCGGCCTTCGTCGCGGGCCTGCCCGTCGACTGGACCACCCTGCTCCCCGCCGGCCGGCACGTCGACCTGCCGACCTACGCCTTCCAGCACCGCCGCTACTGGGCCGAACCCGACCCCACGGACGTCCTCGGCGCCGGCTGGGGCCAGTCGGCGATGGAGCACCCGGTCCTGGGCGCCGCCGTCGAGCTCGCCGACGGCTCCGGAACGGTCCTGACCGGCCGGCTCTCCACCGCCACCCACCCGTGGCTCGCCGACCACGCCGTGCTCGGCACGGTCATCGTCCCCGGCACGGCCTTCCTCGAACTCGCCCTGCGGGCAGGGGCCGAGGCGGGCGTCCCGGTGGTCGAGGAGCTCACCCTGCACACCCCGCTCGTGCTCTCCGACACCGGGGCCGTGCGGATCCAGGTCACCGTCGAGGACCCGGACGAGACGGGCGCCCGGGCGGTCGGCATCCACTCCCGGCCCGAGCACGCGCCCGCCGACCAACCCTGGACCCGGCACGCCGCCGGCCTGCTCACCGCCGCCCCCGAGGGCCCGGACGCATCCGTGACCGACGAGGCGGCGGCCGAGCAGTGGCCGCCGCCCGGATCCCTGCCGGTCGACGCCGACGACCTCTACGAGCACGCGGCGGCGGCGGGCTTCGACTACGGCCCGCTGTTCCAGGGCCTGCGCCAGGTCTGGCGGCGCGGCACCGAGCTGTTCGCCGAGGTCGAACTCCCCGACGAGGGCGGTGCCGACGCCGACCGCTTCGCGCTGCACCCGGCCCTGCTCGACGCCGCGATGCACCCGATGCTGGTCCGCGGTGAGGCGGACGCGCCGCTCCAGGCCGGCCTTCCGTTCTCCTGGACGGCCGTCCGGCTGGACACCCGCCACAGCCGCGCCCTGCGCGTGCGGCTGGTGGCGGGCGCGGCCGGCGCGATCTCGCTGAGCGCCCACGACCAGGACGGCCGGGCGGTCGTCTCCATCGGCGCGGTGGTCGTCCGGCCCGTCTCCGCCGAGCTGCTGCGGACCGCCGACACGCCGCTCCGCGACTCCCTCTTCGAACTCCATTGGAAAGAAGCGGAGTTCACGGCCGGACCGGCTTCCGGCGCGGCCGTCACCCTGGACGAGGCCCTCGCCCTCCTCGACGACTCCGGGGAGCGCCTCCCGGAGACCGTGCTCGTGCGCGTCCCCGCCGCCGAGGATCCGGAACCCGCGCGGACGCACGAGCTCACCGCGCACGTCCTCGGCCTCCTGGGCCGCTGGCTGGCCGATCCCCGGACCGCCGACGCCCGTCTCGTCCTGCTGACCACCGGCGCGGTCGCGGTCGGCGCGGGCGAGCAGGCCACCGATCCCGCCTCGGCCGCCGTCTGGGGCCTGGTCCGCTCCGCGCAGGCCGAGCACCCCGGGCGCTTCGTGCTGGCCGACGCCGAGGCCGGCACCCCCGAGGAGGCCGTGCTCGCCCAGGCCGCTTCGGGCGAGAGCCAGCTCGCGCTGCGTGGCGCCACCGGGTACGTCCCCGGCCTGGTCCGGGCCGCCGCCCGCCCCGAGGACACCGGCTTCACACCCGCGCCCGAGGGCACCGTGCTGATCACCGGCGGTACCGGCACCCTCGGCGCCCTGCTGGCCCGCCACCTGGTCGCCGAGCGCGGGGTGCGTCACCTGGTGCTGCTCGGCCGCCGCGGCACGGACGCGCCCGGCGCGGGCGCGCTGGCCGCCGAACTCGCCGAGCTGGGTGCCGAGGTGAGCATCGAGGCCTGCGACGCGGCCGACCGCGAGGCCCTCGCCCGGGTGCTCGCCGCGATCCCCGCCGAGCACCCGCTCACCGCCGTCGTCCACGCGGCCGGGGTGCTCGACGACGGGGTGATCCAGGCCATGACGCCCGAGCGGCTGGCCGCCGTGCTGCGCCCCAAGGCCGACGCCGCGTGGAACCTGCACCTGGCCACCCGTGAGCTCGACCTCGACGCCTTCGTCCTGTTCTCCTCGGCCGCCGGCCTGATCGGCAACCCCGGGCAGAGCAACTACGCCGCAGCCAACGCCTACCTCGACGCCCTCGCCCGCCACCGCCGCGCCCACGGCCTGCCCGCGACCTCGCTCGCCTGGGGCTGGTGGGCCGACGGCAGCGAGATGACCGCGGGGCTCGGCACGGCCGACCGCCGACGCATGACGAGCCTCGGCGTCCTGCCGCTCTCCGCCGAGCAGGGCTGCGCGCTCCTGGAAGCGGCCGTCAACCGCGCCGAGCCCGTTCTCATGCCGGTCCGGATGGACCTCGCCGTGCTCCGCCGCGCCGACGGCGACGCGATGCCCGCGCTGCTGCGCGACCTCGCCCGGGTGCCCGGCCGCCGTGGCACCGCGGCCGGCGGAAGGGCGCGGTCGGGCGCGCTGACGGCCCGGCTGGCCGGTCTGCCGGAGGCCGAGCGCCGGCAGCTGCTGGTGCGGACCGTGTGCGCCCACGCCGCCGCCGTGCTCGGACACGGCGACGAGGACGGCATCGAGGAGAGCCGCGCGTTCCGCGAGCTGGGCTTCGACTCGCTCACCGGGCTCGAACTGCGCAACCGGCTGAGCGGTGCCGTCGGCCTGCGCCTGCCCGCGACGCTGGTCTTCGACTATCCGAACCCGAGGCTGCTGGCCGGCCGCCTGGCCGAACTGCTCACCGGCGGTCCGGCCCCGGTGGCCCCGGCCTCCCCGGCTGCCCGGCCCGTGCCGGCGGCCCCGGACGAGCCGATCGCCATCGTCGGCATGGGCTGCCGGCTGCCGGGCGGCGTGACCTCCCCGCAGGAGCTGTGGGAGCTGGTCGCCGCCGGTGTCGACGCGCTCACCGACTTCCCCGCCGACCGGGGCTGGGACCTCGACCGGATCTTCGACCTCGACCCCTCGCGCCCGGGCAGCACCTATGTGCGGACCGGCGGATTCGTGGACGACGCGGCCGACTTCGACGCCGGCTTCTTCGGGATCTCGCCGCGCGAGGCGCTGGCGATGGACCCGCAGCAGCGCCTGCTGCTGGAGGCCGCCTGGGCGACCGTCGAATACGCGGGCATCGACCCGGAGTCGCTGCGCGGCAGCCGCACCGGCGTGTTCGCGGGGGCGATCTACTACGACTACGCGACCCGCCTGAACCGGGTGCCGGACGAGCTGGAGGGCTACCTCGGCAACGGCAACGTCGGGAGCGTCGCCTCGGGCCGCGTCGCCTACGCGCTCGGGCTGGAGGGCCCGGCGGTGACCGTCGACACGGCCTGCTCGTCCTCGCTGGTCTCGCTGCACCTGGCCTGCCAGGCGCTGCGCGCCGGTGAGTGCGACCTGGCGCTGGCCGGTGGCGTGACCGTGATGTCGACGCCCGCCGTCTTCGTCGACTTCGCGCGTCAGCGCGGTCTGGCGGCGGACGGGCGGTGCAAGCCGTTCGCGGCGGCGGCGGACGGGACCGGCTGGGGCGAGGGTGTGGGCCTGCTGCTGGTCGAGCGGCTGTCGGACGCGGTGCGTCACGGGCACCGGGTGCTGGCGGTGGTGCGGGGCAGCGCGGTGAACCAGGACGGTGCGAGCAATGGGTTGACGGCGCCGAACGGGCCGTCGCAGGAGCGGGTGATCCGGGCGGCGCTGGCGAGCGGGGGGCTGGCTGCGGCGGACGTGGACGTGGTGGAGGCGCACGG
>NZ_JBIBVJ010000004.1:0-162564 GCF_043080305.1 Kitasatospora sp. NPDC015120
AGCCCGTACGACTACTGCACGGGCGATCCGGTCAACTGCACCGACCTCGACGGCAACTGGGGCATGCCCAAGTGGCTGAAGAAGACGGTCCAGGTCATCGCCGTCGTCGCCGAGGTCGCCTCGAACATCCCCGGCCCGATCGGCGCGGTCGCGGCCGCGGTCTCCTCGGTGTCCTACGCGGCCACCGGGAACTGGGCCAAGGCCGCCGAGATGGCGGTGACGGCGGTCGCCGCGACGGTCGGCGCCGGACCGGTGGTCAAGGTCGCGGCAGCGGCCGTCAAGACCACCCGGGCCTCCGGACGCGTCCAGAAGGCCGCCTCCGCGGCCAGGGCCGTCTTCCGCCGCGGCTGCAACTCCTTCGACCCCTCCACGCCCGTCCTCATGGCCGACGGCAGCTACCTGCCGATCAGCCGGGTCCAGGCCGGCGACCAGGTGGCGTCGGCGGACCCCGAGACCGGGGAACTGCGAGCGGAGCCCGTCCTCGCGGTGCTGGTCACCTACACGACCAAGCACATGGTCGAGTTCGACACCGACCTCGACCCCACCACCCCCGGCGTGCGGGCCACGTCCTACCACCCCGTCTGGGTCGAGGACCGCGGCTGGGTGCAGGCCGGTGACCTGCGGATCGGCGACCCGGTCGTCGCAGCCGACGGCACCGCCCTGCCGCTCACCCGGATCGTCGACGAGGGCGACCTCCCCGACCAGCTGGTCTACAACCTGAACGTCGGTGACCTGCACACCTACTTCGTCCAGGTCGGCGACTCCTCGGCGATCGTGCACAACGCCTCGTGCCTCATCGGCGGCAACAACTCCGCCGCCGTTCTGGGCAAGCGCGCGCACAAGCAGTTCGAGACCTACGCCAAGGCCCGCGGCTGGAAGTCCGAAGTGACCATCTCCGCGAAATCCCGCGTCGACGCCGTCCGCAACAACGGCAAGCGCATGGTGGAACTCAAGTCCACCAAGCGCAGCGCCCTCACCAAGGGCCGGCGCCAGCTGCGCCGGTACATGAAGGAGACCAAGACCTGTTCGAGTGAACTGTGGACCTACACCCACAACAAGACGACCAACAATTTCCACTTCCGCCAGCATGAGATCGTGAAGAGCAAGGAGAAGCGGTGCAAGCGCTGACGGAAAGGAAGGACGAGCCATGGCGCAATGGACGGCTCCGGGTGTCGCCAAGGCCCTGACGGCCGGCGTCCTCGGTGACGGCTTCACGGCCAGGGGAGGGGTGTCCTCGCTCCGGGGCGAACTGACCTCCCGCCTGCTCGTGAAGTCCGCCAAGGGTTCGGTCCTCGAACCCGGGCGCGGGTACGTCGACTTCCCCGCCGTGGAGATCGTCGTCGACGTCTCGGTCGACCAACCGGACAGCACGGTCGAGAAGTTCGGCCAGTTCGGCTTCTGGTTCCCGCTGCGCAGCGCCCTGCGGACCGACGCCAAGGGGCGCCCGGAGCGGGACCAGTACCGGATCGGGGACGCCGCCGGGGGACTGCCCGAGGAGATCACCGAGGACGCACGGGAGGCGAGGAACCTGCTCGTCGTGGGTCCCGGGGAGCTGATCGACCTCATGGCGGCCCCGGGCGACGCGGTCCGGTTCGGCCGGATGAATCTCGGTGTGTACGTGAAGAACCGGGAGAGCCGCCTCGTGAAGGCCTACCTCGCGGCACGGCAGCTGGGCCTGCACGACCGCGCCGAGCGGATCGTCCAGGAGTACCGGGACACCGGGGAGAGGCAGCGACTGGCGGCGGAGAGGAGCGAGCTCCTGGACGACTTCGGTCGCGCGGGACTCGACGTCTCCGGACTCCGCACGGCCCTGTCCGCCGGATGACCGGGGACAGCGGCCGGCGGTAGCCGCCGGAAGAAGGAAGCAAGGGGAGGGGCGCCATGGCGGCGCCCCTCCTCTTGCTGTGACCGCTGCGTGCCGGGTGCCTCAGGCGAGGCGGCCGCCGCCGTCGACGTGGAGGACGGTGCCGGTGACGTAGGGGCTGGTCATGGCGTAGTGGACGGCGCGGGTGAGGTCGTCGGTGGTGCCGGTGCGGCGGGCGGGGTTGCGGGTGGCGGTGGTGTGGAGGAAGGCGGCCTTGTCGGCGCCCAGGCGGTCCCAGGCGCCGGTGTCGACGATGCCGGGGGAGACGGCGTTGACGCGGACGGGGGCGATCTCGACGGCGAGGGCCTGGACGAGGAAGGCGAGGGCGCCGTTGGTGGTGGCCATCACGGTGCGGGCGGGGGCGGGGCGCCAGGCGGCGACGCCGGAGAAGAAGGTGAAGGAGGCGCCGTCGGGGGTGTCGGTGGCGGCGTTCGGGGCGAGGTGCTTGGCGAGCAGCAGCGGGCCGTAGACCTTGGCGGCGAACGCGCGGTGGATGTCGGCGAGTTCGAGGTCGGCGAGCGGGCCGTTGGCGGGCAGGGCGGCGGTGGAGACCAGGTGGTCGAAGCGGCCGGTGGCGGTGGCGAGGGCGGCGATGGACGCCTCGTCGGTGAGGTCGACGGGGACGACCTTCGCGGGGCCGGTGAGTTCGCCGGCCGTCCACTCCAGCTTGCGCGGGTCGGGGCCGGCGAGGATCAGTTCGGCTCCGGCGGCGGAGGCGGCGTGGGCGAGGGCGCGGCCGGTGTGGGAGCCGGCGCCGACCACGACGACGCGGCGGGAGGCGAGGGGGAGGGGGAGAGGAGAGTCGGTCATGTCGACCAGACTGCGCCGAGCTGGCCGGATGAGTCCAAGGCTTGTTTTCTGCCGTAGCCATAAACTGCGTGCATGGCTACGCTCCGGCAGTTCGAGTACCTGGTCACCGTCGTCGACACCGGCTCCTTCACCCGGGCCGCCGAGCTGCTGCACGTCACCCAGCCGGCGCTGTCGCACCAGGTGCGGGCGCTGGAGAAGTCGGTGGGCGGGCCGCTGCTGGAGCGGTTGCCGCGGGGGGTGCGGCTGACGCCGGTGGGGCGGGCGGTGCTGCCGCACGCCCGGGCGGCGCTGGCGGACGCCGGGCGGGCGCGGGCGGCGGCCCGGCAGGCGGCCGGACTGGCGGGCGGGGAGCTGGAGTTGGCGACGGTGTACTCGGTGAGCCTGGGCATCCTGCCGCCGGTGCTGCGGGCCTGGCGGGCGGCGCATCCGGGGGTGCGGATCCGGCTGCGGGAGTTCGCGCACAACGAGGAGTTGCGGGCGGCGATGGCGGCCGGGCAGGCGGACGTGGCGGTGGGGACGCCGCCGGCGGACTGGGAGGGGCCGATCCGGGAGCTGGGCGTGGAGGAGTTCGTGCTGGTGCTCCCCGAGGAGACGGCGGCGGTGAGCGGCCGGGTGCCGCTGGCGGAGCTGGCCGGGTGCGACTGGGTGCACTACGCGCCGGGCAACGGCCTGGCGGACCTGCTGGACGCGGCCTGCGCGGAGGCGGGGTTCCGGCCCCGGGCGGCGGTGCGCACCGAGCAGACGGCGGCGGCGCCGCTGCTGGCGGCGGCCGGGCTGGGGCCGGCGCTGGTGCCGGCGAACATCGTGCCGGCCGGGTTCGAGGGCCTGGTGCGCCGGCCCGAGCCGCCGGTGCGCCGGCCGCTGGCCGCGTACACCCGGACCAGGCCGGACGCGCTGACGGCGGCGTTCGTCGAACTGCTGTCCGGGCGGGCCTGCCTGCTGCCGGACCACGTGGCCGGGTTGTTGTCCGGTGACGGATACTCGTGATCTCTACAGTGCTGTAGATTCGTTGGCAGGGAGAGCGACCGAGGAGGGCAATCGTGGGAGTTTCGCTGGCCAAGGGCGGCAACGTCTCGCTGACCAAGGAGGCGCCGGGGCTGACGGCCGTCATCGTCGGACTCGGCTGGGACGTCCGTACCACCACCGGCGCCGACTACGACCTGGACGCGAGCGCGCTGCTCTGCAACGCGCACGGCAAGGTGGTCTCGGACCAGCACTTCGTCTTCTTCAACAACCTGAGCAGCCCGGAGGGTTCGGTCGAGCACAGCGGCGACAACCTGACCGGTGGCGGCGACGGCGACGACGAGCAGATCAAGGTCGACCTCGCCGCCGTCCCGGCGGAGGTGGCCAAGGTGGTCTTCCCCGTGTCGATCTACGACGCGGACGCCCGGTTCCAGAGCTTCGGCCAGGTGCGCAACGCGTTCATCCGGATCGTCAACCAGGCCAACGGCCAGGAGCTGGCCCGCTACGACCTCACCGAGGACGCCTCGACCGAGACCGCGATGGTCTTCGGCGAGCTGTACCGCAACGGGGCCGAGTGGAAGTTCCGTGCGATCGGCCAGGGTTACGCCTCCGGCCTGCGCGGCATCGCCACCGACTACGGCGTGAACGTCTGACCGTCTG
The DNA here is from genome assembly GCF_043080305.1 of Kitasatospora sp. NPDC015120. Lineage (NCBI taxonomy): Bacteria > Bacillati > Actinomycetota > Actinomycetes > Kitasatosporales > Streptomycetaceae > Kitasatospora > Kitasatospora sp. NPDC015120. The sequence goes on from NZ_JBIBVJ010000004.1 coordinate 4,298, forward strand.
ACCGGCGTGACCGTCTGACCGCTGTGAACGTCTGACCGGCGCACGGGGCCCGGAGGGGCTCCCGGCGGGCGGCAGCGGGCCACCGGGCGAGTGACCGAACGGGTCAACGCCCGGTGGCCGACGGCGGTTTCGGTGCCCGGTCGAGCGCCAGCCCGCCGAATCCGCCGGTGGCGCCCAGCTGTTGGCGCCACCACGCGACCATGCCCGGCTCGTCGATGGCCGACCAGTCCGGCGCGCCGGTGACCTGGGCCCGGCCGAGCCGGCGGCTGAGGTCCACCAGGGCGTGCCCGGCCGCGCCGCGCTCGCGGTCGTAGCCGGGCAGCAGGCCGGCCCAGTCCGCCGCCGCCCGCCAGGCGTCCTCGAAGGCGCAGGCGTCCTGGAGCGCCTTGGCCGCGCCGCTGGTGGTGTGCGGGCGGACCAGCGTCGCGGCGTCACCGGCGAGCAGCAGCCGCCCGGCGGTGCGGCGCGGGGTCTGGAGGTCGTGGATCGGCTGGAGCAGGATCCGCCCGACCGGGGTCAGGGCGATCACGCCCGCCCAGTACGACGGCAGGACGCGCTCGGCGAGCTCGGCCAGTTCGCCGTGGCGGGCGGCGTCCAGCGAGCCGACCGGGAAGCCGAGCGGGTCGGAGTCCTCGTCGGCGCGCTGCAGCCAGGCGGGGGCGGGGGCGTAGAAGACCCAGTTGACCAGGGTGGTGCCGGGGTCGAGGCCGGGGATGCGGTAGAGCACCACCTGACCGCCGGGGTAGCAGACGGTGATCACCTCCTGCTCGGGCCAGCGGGCCGCGCCGCCCGGGAGGGTGTCCAGCAACCGGGCGTCGAAGCTGCCGCGCCAGGCGACGTACCCGGCGTACTCGGAGCGGGCCTCGGGGCAGACGGCGGTGCGCACCACCGAGCGGTGGCCGTCGGCGCCGACCACGAGGTCGTGCTCCTCGCGCCCGCCGGCCGCCGTCTCCACCCAGGCGGGCCCGGCGGCCTCGGTGCCGCCGGCCGCCGTGACGGCCGTGCCGGGGCGGAACTCGACGCCCTCCGGGGTGCGTTCGCGCAGGCCCTGCCAGAGCACGCCCCAGTGGTAGGAGTGCATCGCCATCGGCTGCACCCACAGCGTCCGCCCGCGCGGGCCGGAGCCGTGCCCGCCCTTGGCCAGCCAGTGCCGGGCGGTGACGGGGTGGTGCCGGATGCCGTCGTCGAGGTGCCCGGCCCGGACCAGTTCGTCGTAGCGGTCCAGCAGGATGCACAGGCCCACCCCGCGGTCCTCCAGGTGTCCCGGGCTGCGCTCCAGCACGGTGACCCGCTCGGCGCCGCCCCGGGCCGCCGCCCGCGCGAACGCGCACCCCGCGATGCTGCCGCCGACCACGGCGACCGATCCACCCCGCACGGCCTTCTCCCCTCCTCGCCGGGGCCCGCCGACAGGGCCCCGTCCGCCGTTCACGCCGCTTCCGCCGTTCACGCCGTCCTCGTGGTTCCCGCAGTTCCCGGCGTTCTCGACGCTCCGTCGACCCGTCGACGATACGACGCGAACTGATGAGCCGTCAGCGGAACCGGGCCGGTGTACCCCGGATCACTTATGCAACTGGTTGCATAGGGTGTTCCGCGTCCCCTACCGTGGAGTAACCACCAGCCCCTCCCAGGAGACGCCGCGATGACGACGACCGCCGGCACCCCCGCAGCCGCCTACCCGCACCTGCTGCGCCCGCTCGACCTCGGCTTCACCACCCTCCCCAACCGCGTGATCATGGGCTCCATGCACGTCGGCCTGGAGGAGGCGCCCGGCGGCTTCGAACGGATGGCCGCCTTCTACGCCGAACGCGCCCGCGGCGGCGTGGGCCTCATCGTCACCGGCGGCATCGCCCCCAACGAGGCCGGCCGCCCCTGGGACGGCGGCGCCAAGCTCACCACCGAGCAGGAGGCCGACGAGCACCGGGTCGTCACCGACGCCGTGCACGCCGCCGGCGGCCGGATCGCCCTGCAGATCCTGCACTTCGGCCGCTACGCCTACCACCCCGGCCTGGTCGCCCCCAGCGCCGTGCAGGCCCCGATCAGCCCCTTCCCCCCGCGCGCCCTCACCGCCGGGGAGGTCGAGCGGACCATCGACGACTTCGCCCGCTGCGCCGAGCTCGCCCGGCGCGCCGGCTACGACGGCGTCGAGATCATGGGCTCCGAGGGCTACCTGGTCAACGAGTTCACCGCCGCCGCCACCAACCACCGCGAGGACGAGTGGGGCGGCCCGTACGAGAACCGGATGCGCTTCCCGGTCGAGATCGTCCGCCGGGTCCGCGAGCGGGTCGGCCCCGACTTCATCCTGATCTACCGGCTCTCCATGCTCGACCTCGTCCCCGGCGGCTCCACCCTCGACGAGGTGATCCGCCTCGCCAAGGCCGTCGAGGAGGCCGGCGCCACCCTCATCAACACCGGCATCGGCTGGCACGAGGCCCGCATCCCCACCATCGCGACCTCGGTGCCGCGCGGCGCCTTCGCCTGGGTGACCAAGCGGGTGATGGGCTCGGTCTCCGTCCCGCTGGTCACCACCAACCGGATCAACACCCCCGAGCTGGCCGAGCACCTGCTCGCCGACGGCTTCGCCGACCTCGTCTCGCTCGCCCGCCCGCTGCTCGCCGACCCCGCGTTCGTCGCCAAGGCCGCCGAGGGCCGCCCCGAGGCCGTCAACACCTGCATCGGCTGCAACCAGGCCTGCCTCGACCACACCTTCAGCGGGCGGATCACCTCCTGCCTGGTCAACCCGCGCGCCTGCCACGAGACCGAACTCGTCCTCGCCCCCACCCGGCTGGCCAAGCGGATCGGCGTCGTCGGCGCCGGACCGGCCGGCCTCGCCTTCGCCGTCACCGCCGCCGAGCGCGGCCACCGGGTCACCCTGTTCGACGCGGCCGACACCATCGGCGGCCAGCTCGACATCGCCCGCCGCATCCCCGGCAAGGAGGAGTTCGCCGAGACCCTGCGCTACTACCGCCACCGGCTGGACGCCCTCGGCGTGGAGCTGCGGCTCGGCACATGGGCGCAGGCGCCCGCCCTTGCCGCCGAGGGCTTTGACGAGATCGTACTCGCCACCGGCGTCACCCCGCGCGTCCCCGACGCCGCCGAGCTGCCGGGCGTCGACCACCCCAGCGTGCTCGGCTACCTCGACGTGCTGCGCGACGGCGCGCCGGTCGGCGAGCGGGTGGCGATCCTCGGCGCGGGCGGCATCGGCTTCGACGTCGCCGAGTACCTCACCGACGCGGGCGACGCCGCGAGCCTGGACGCGGCCGTGCACCGCCGCCACTGGGGCATCGACGAGGAGTACCGCGAGCGCGGCGGCCTCGCCCGCCCCGAGCGCCCCGAGCCGCCGCGCCGGGTCCACCTGCTGCAGCGCAAGGCGGGCAAGGTCGGCGCGGGGCTCGGCAAGACCACCGGCTGGATCCACCGCACCGAGCTCAAGCACCGCGGCGTCACCATGGTCGCCGGCGCCGGTTACGAGCGGATCGACGACGCCGGCCTGCACCTCACCCTCGACGGCGAGCCGCAGCTGCTGCCCGTCGACACCGTGGTGCTCTGCACCGGCCAGGAGCCGCGCCGCGACCTGGACGCCGCCCTGCGCGCCCTCGGCCTCACCCCCCACCTCATCGGCGGCGCCCACGAGGCGGCCGAACTCGACGCCAAACGCGCCATCAAGCAGGGCACCGAACTGGCCGCCACCCTCTGACCCCCCACCCGGCGGCCCGCCCGGCCCCTCGCCCGGGGCGGGCCCGTGGCGCGTGGTCGTCGGCGGCCGGTGGCTCCGCCTCCGCCTCCGGGCGGCGGGGCGCGCCTTCCGGGCGGGGGGCGGGGGGTTGAGGAGCGCCCCTAGGATCGTGTCATGTCGCTGCCGCACGCCATCCTCACCGCCCTGCTGGAGAAGCCGTCCTCCGGGCTGGAGCTGACCCGGCGGTTCGACAGGTCGATCGGCTTCTTCTGGTCCGCGACCCACCAGCAGATCTACCGCGAACTCGGCCGGCTGGAGGCCGCCGGGCTGATCCGGGCGCTGCCGCAGGCCGGGCCGGTGCGCGGGCAGAAGAAGGAGTACGAGGTGCTGCCCGCCGGCCGCGCCGAGCTGGAGCGGTGGACGGGCGCCGCGGACGAGCCCCGGCCGATCCGTGACCCGTTGCTGCTGCGGCTGCGCGCCGCCGCCGTGGTCGGCACGGCCGGCCTGGACACCGAGCTGCGCCGGCACCTCGCCCTGCACCGGGAGCAGTTGGCGCACTACGAGACGATCGAGCGGCGCGACTTCCCGGCCGGGGCGGAGCGCGACGGCGACCCGTTGCAGCACGCCGTGCTGCGGGCCGGGATCGGCCTGGAGACCTTCTGGGTGCACTGGCTCCAGGAGACCCTGGACACCCTGCCCCCGGCCCGGCCGAACCCGTCCTGACCTGCGGCGATCCCCGCCGGACGGGCGGTGCGCGACGGCCGGTGGGACACTGGACGCCTGTCCCTGCCCGTTCCGTCGACCGGGGGGCCCGCATGTCTCTCCCGAGGCCGCTCCTCGCCCTCACCGCGATGGCCGCCGCCACCGTCCTCACCCTCGGCACCGCCGGGCTCGCCGCCGGTACGGCGCCCGCGGACGCAGCCCTGAACGCAGCCGTGGACGCGCCCGTGAACGCACCCGCGGCCGCACCCGCGCTGCCCACCGACGCCCAGCTCAGGGCCGCCCTGCTCACCGCCGCCGAGCTCGGTCCCGACTTCACCGAGGTCCCGCTCGACACGGAGAGCCCCTCACCCGGGGCCGGAGCCGGCTCCGGCCCCTCCCCGGTGGCCGGCTGCGACGCGCTGCGCGCCCTGCTGAACCGCACCGGCGCCCACGCGCCGTCCCAGAACCCGCACCAGGAGGCCGAGTTCGACGGCCCCGACGGCAACCCGATGATCAACGAGGCGCTCACCGCCGAGGAGCCCGAGCGCCTGACGGCCGACTTCGCCACCGCCACGGCCGCGTTCGCCGACTGCCACAGCCTCACCTTCACCGACGACACCGGCGAGGCCGTGACCTTCACCGTCACCCCGCTCGCCCTCGGCGACCGCGAGGGCGCCCCGGCCGTCCGCCTCGACGGCACCCTCGCGGGCGTCCGGCTGAACGGCTACCTCGGCCTCGAACGCCTCGGTGAGGTCGCGCTCGCGTACGGCTTCTTCCAACGCGACTCGGACGACTCGCAACTGGCCTCGCTCTACTACCGGGCCGCCGTCGCCAAGGCCGAGCGCACCCTCGGCCGGCAGGCCGGCTCCACCGCCGCCCCGGGTGCGGCCGTCTGACCGGCGGCCGCACCCCCGGCCCCCCGGGTCCGCCCGGCCCGCCGGACTAGCGCATCACCCACGACTGGTAGGAGCTGCCGTCGCACGTCCACATGATGACGTCGCGCCGGCTGCCGTCCCCCGAGAGCCAGTCCTGTAGGCACAGCCCGCTCGCCTTGTTCTTCAGCGCCACGGCGTTGACGCCCGCCGGGACGAGCTCCCAGCGCTGCTTGTCGGCGCCGGAGCACTGGCGCTGGATGACGGTGCTGTAGGTGTTCGGCGTGGTCGGTTCGAGACAGAGGGACGAGCTCTGCACCCGGATCTCGGTCCCGCCGACGGCGGAGTCGTCCGTCCAGAACCGCTGGTTCGAGGCGTTCTTGCAGCTGAACTCCTGGAGCAGCGCGCCCTCGGCGGTGGAGCCGCCGCGGATGTCGAGGCACTTGCCCTGGACGGCGTTCGCGTAGCCGTGCAGCACCGGCGCGGCCTGCGCGGGGGAGGCCAGCACGGCCGCGGCGGCGAGCACGCTGCCCGCGACGACACCGGAGCGGACGACGGACTGACGGGTGAATCGCATGACGGACGCACTCCTCACCTGGGACCGGGGCGCCGCACTGGGGCGCCCTCGGCCGTCAGTCTCACGAAGCGACGCGGTTCGTCCCAAGACCTTTCGAGCTGCATCGAATTCGGGCCGTGCAATGTCCTCGCCGTGCCACGAACCGGTCAGAGCCGGGCAACGCGCCCGACGCGCTCGAACGGTCCGCTTACGGTGGGCTCACGGCCGCCCGGGGCCGCAGGGATCGGTGGGGGCGAGTCCGGGACGTCGCCGCACCCTGCCGGGGAGGCCGACGGAGGGGCCGGATTGCTGCGTATCCACTTCACCCACGACGACCTGACCAGGGTCCGGATCGCGCGGGCACCGGACCCGCTCACCGAGACGGTCCTGAGCCTGTCCCTGGTACAGGCCCGCCATGTGGGGGGAGTGGCCCTGGAAGGCTGGCGCAGCAGGACCCGCAAACGGCTGCGCCCCGAACTGGGCGCGCTGTTCGAGCTGGCGACGCCCGCCGGGGCGACGGAGGCCCCGGAGGCGTTCCTGCACGCCGCCACCGACAGCCTGCCGGACAGCCTGGACCACACCTGGTCGCTGCCGCGCCGGCGCTGGGCGGCGGATCTGACCATCCTGGAGTACCTGCGGCCGGGGACGCCCCGCTGGGTGCGCGACCTGCACGCCGGTTCCCGCGAGTGGCGCGGTGTGGTGGACCGCAGGATCCGCCAGTACCACGCCTTCGCGGTCGCGCCCTACTGGTCGCAGCTGCTGGCCGCCGCGCACACCGAGCGGACGGTCCGGGCGCTGGCGACGGCCGACACCGGGCTGGACGGCCTGCTGGGCACGCTGCATCCGGACATCCGCTGGGCCGCGCCGGTGCTGTCGGTGCCCTGCCCGCTGGAGGCGGACGTCCACCTGCGGGGGACCGGCATCCTGCTCGTGCCCACCTTCTTCTGGCCCGAGCCGATGGCCATGACCGACAACCGGGGGCCGGAACACCCGCTGGTGCTGCACTACCCGCTGGCCCGTGACCTCACCACCTACCGGGCCGTCTGGGCGGCCGCCGCCGAGGAGCCGGACGGTGCGCTCGTCGCGCTGCTCGGCACCACCCGCGCCCGGACCCTGCGGGCGGCGGCCGATCCGGCGGGCACCGCCGAACTCGCCCGCCGCACCGGGACCTCCGCCGCCACCGCCAGTCACCACACCACCGTGCTGCGCGCCGCGGGCCTGCTCACCACGGAACGCGTCGGACCCGGCGTCCGCCACGCCCTGACCCCGCTCGGCCAGGCCCTCCTCGACGACCGCCCGCCGACCCCGGACCGGCCCACCACCCCGGACCGGCCGTGCTAGCGTGCCGGGACGCGGACGCGGACGCGGACACAGAGGGGCAGGGGAGCCATGAGCGACGGGAGCCCGGACGCCCCCGGCCCGGACGCCCCCGCCCCGGACCGGCCCGTCCACCGGCCGGGCGACCCGACCCCCGTGTCCGACCCCCCGCACGGTCCGGTGCGCGGCTGCCTGCGGGCGATCGGTGAGTTCGTGCTGGAGCTGGTGGGCGAGGCGGTCCTCGGCCTGCTGCTCGTGCTGCTGACCACCGCCTCCCTGGTCGCCCTCCTCGCGCTCGCCTCCCTCGCCCTCCGCCGGAGCCCCGTGCTCGCTTACGCCCTGGGCGCCGGCGCCGTCCTGCTGATCGTCCTCGGCGTGCGGCAGCTGCGCCGCCCCAGGGAACGGCGCGGCCGCCCCGGCCGGATCCTCGCCGCCGTGACCGCCGGTCTCGGCGTCTGGCTGCTGCTCTGCGTGGCCTACGCGTCGTGGGGCGAGGTCCTCGCCGCGGCCTCCTTCTGAGCGATCCGCCGCTCCAGGTGGGCCCGGGTCCGCGGCCACTCCTCGGCGGTGACCGAGAACATCGCCGAGTCGCGCAGCCGCCCGGCCTCGCCGGGGGCCCAGGACGGCGACCAGTTGCGCAGCACACCCTCGAAGGTGGCGCCCACCGCGGCCAGGGCGGCGCGCGAACGGGCGTTGCGGGCATCGGTCTTGAGGTCGACCCGGGCGACCCGCCACTGTTCGAAGGCGTGCCGGAACAGCAGGTACTTCGCCTCGGTGTTCACCCCGGTGCCCTGGGCGGAGGCGGCGAGCCAGGTCCAGCCGATCTCGATCGCGCACAGGCCCTCGCCGGACGGCCACCGACGCGGGTCCCAGTACGCGGTGGCGCCGACGGCCCGCCCGGTGGCGCGGACCACCTGGGCGTACGGGGCGAGCCCTCCGGCCTCGACGCGCGCGGCGTGCTCGTCGAGGTAGCGGGGGAGGTCCGCGGCGCGCGGCACCATGGTGAAGCCGTACGAGCCGCGCTCCTCCTCGGCGGCGGCCGCGAGGTCGGCGAGGTGCCGGCGGTCGAGGGGCTCCAGACGGACCAGGCGGCCCTCCAGCGGCGGGGCGTCGAACGGGAAGGGCATCAGCACACTCCGGCGGTGAGGCGGGCACCGTGCGCTCGTCCGCGCCGGTCGCCCGCCCCACCCTGATGATCCGCGGGGCCGTCGGTCAAGGCGGTTTTCCGCCGCCGGGTCAGGACCGCCGCCGGGTCAGGACCGCCGCAGGTGCAGCCCCGGCCCGCTCGCGCCCGGCCGCTCCAGGCCCTCCCGCAGCCGCATGTCCCGCCCGTAGTCGCCGCCGTCCAGCCGCCGGAACGGCACCGGCTCCTCGGTGAACAGCCCGTCCAGCCGCCGCCCGTACGCCTCCGTGACGGCCTCGAACTCCTCCTCCGGCAGGCCCACCGTCCCGTACACGGCGAACGGTTCGAGCGCCGCCATGCCGGTGAACCAGAGCACGCCGTGCTGCAGCGGGAACAGCACGTCCGCCAGCGGCCCGTGCGCGCCCCGGTCGGAGAACGCCGGCTCCCGCGCACCGACGCTCACCGCGAGGAGCCCGCGCTTGCCGCCGAGCGCGCCCTCGCTGTACGGCGGCGGGACATCGGGACCGTGCGCGAACCCGAAGGTGAGCACCCGGTCGATCCAGCCCTTCAGGACCGCCGGCACCGAGAACCACCACAGCGGGAACTGGAACACCACCGCGTCCGCCCGGCGCAGCTTCTCCTGCTCGGCCGCGAGCTCCGCCGCGAGCCGCCCGGCGCCGGTGGCCTCGCCCTGGGCGGCGAGCACCTCCAGCCGGGCGTCGGCCGGGTGCGCGGGGAAGTCGTCGGCGCCGAGGCCGGCCCGCCACTTCATCGCGTACAGGTCGGACACCTCCACCCGGTGCCCGGCGGAGCGCAGCCGCTGGACGGCGAAGTCCGCCAACGCGGCGGTGAGGGAGCGCGGTTCGGGGTGGGCGGTGACGATCAGGACGCGTCGGGGGCGCCCGCCGGACGGCTGCTGGGGTGCGTGGCTGTTCATGTCGCCCACCCTCGCCCGCCCCGCACCCCGCAGCCAGATCCCCGGGCTTCCGGCGGACTCCCGGTCCTGGTACTGCGAGGGCCACCCATACTGGAGGGCATGGACACTGCCACCACCCGCCAGGCCGACGACCGGGCGGACCGGGCCGACGGGGCCGCCCGCTCCGTCGACCCCCGGCGCGCCCTGGGCGAGTTCCTGCGGGCCCGCCGCGGCCGGGTGGCCCCCGAGCGGGTCGGGCTGGCCGGGGGCGGCCGGCGGCGGGTGCGCGGGCTGCGCCGCGAGGAGCTGGCGCAGCTGGCGGGGATCAGCGTCGACTACTACGTCCGCCTGGAGCAGGGCCGCTCCACCCAGCCCTCGCAGGAGGTGCTGACGGCGCTGGCCCGCACGCTCGGCCTGGACGAGGCGGAGCGCCGCCACCTGGACACCCTGGCCTGCGGCCGCCGGATGCCGCCGCCGACGCCCCGGGTGGGCCCGGTGCTGCGCCGGATGCTGGACGCGCTGGGCGCGGGCCTTCCCGCCTTCGTCACCGACCACCGCCTCGACGTGGTGGCCTGGAACGCCTTGGGGGCCGAACTCCTCGGCGGCGCGGGGGATCCGGCGCGCCGTGACCGCAACCAGGCCCGCTTCCTCTTCCGGGACGCCGCCGCCCGCACCGTCCACCCGGACTGGCCGGCCCGTGCCGCCGAGGCGGTCGGCCAGCTCAGGGTGGCCTCCGGCACCTGGCCGGACGACGCGGAGCTGACCGCGCTGATCGCCGAACTGTCCTCCGAGAGCCGGGAGTTCCGCAGGATCTGGGAGTCCGGGGAGGTGGTGATGTGCACGGCGGGCCGCAAGCGCCTGCACCATCCGCTGACCGGCACGCTCACCCTGGAGTTCGAGGCCCTGCACGTCCCGGCCGGCCCCGGTGAGACGGGCCTCGTCCTGCACGTCTTCTCCCCGGGCGAGGACGCCGCGGCGGCCGCCGCGCTCGCCCGTCTCGCCGGGGCCTGACGACGAACAGGGGGGCGTGGCCGGATGCCACGCCCCCCTGTCGGACCGGTCCGGTCAGCCGAGGCGGCGCCGGCGACGGCCGAGGGCGACGGCGAGCCCGCCGAGGATCAGCAGGGCGCCGCTGACCGCCGTCGTGGTGAGCGCGGTGGACCCGGTGCTCGCGAGTGCACCGCCCGACGACTGCGCGGCGACCGGAGCCGCCGGAGCCGCCGGGGCGACCGGCGCGGGCGAGGCCGACGAGCCCGCCGGAACCGCCGCGGCCGTGGTCGACGCGCCGGGGCCGGGGGTGCCGGGGGTCTGACCCGCGTCGGTAGGCGTGGCCGACGGCGTGGCGGTGGGCGTCGAGGTGGCCGTCGAGGTGGCCGTCGGGGTCGGCGACGGGGTGCTCGCGGCCTTCGCCGTGTGGTCGGCGGCGCAGTCCTTGGCGGGGTCGCAGGCGCCGCGCTTCGCGTCGGCCGTGGTGACGGCGCTGGACAGCTGCTTGTCACCGTTGCCGTTGACGGTCACGGAGTACGTGATCGTCGCGCGGCCGCCCACCGGCAGGTCGCCGGTCCAGGCCAGCGTGCCGTCCTTGACCGCGGCGGTGCCGGAGGTGGCCTTGACGTCGCCGTTGTAGGCGGCGTCGTCGAGCACCTTCGACAGGTCGCCGGTGATCGTCGCGCCCTTGACCTCGTTCGCACCCTGCTGGGCGACGGTGACGGTGTAGGTGACCTTGTCACCCGTCCTCACCTCCGAGCCCGAGGCGGGGTCGGAAGTCTGGGAGAAGACGTAGGAGCCGTCCTCGTAGGTGTACGTCCCGGCGGCGGCGGTGCCGCCCGGGGTGGTGACGGTGACGGCCACGGCACCGGCGGCGCTCCCGGCGGGAACGGTCGCGGTGATCTTCGTGTCACTGTCGACGGTGAACGAGGTGGCCGCCGTGGAGCCGAACGTCACCGCGCTCGCGCCGGTCAGGTGGGTGCCGGTGACGGTCACCGTGCCGCCGCCGGCCAGCGGGCCGTGATCGGGCGCGAGGCCGCTCACCACCGGGGCCGGGATGTCGTACGCGTACGTCCCGGGCTTGCTGGTGCCGCCCGGGGTGGTGACGGTGACGTCGACGGGGCCGACGGCGCTCCCGGCGGGAACGGTCGCGGTGATCTTCGTGTCACTGTCCACCGTGAACGAGGTGGCCGCCGTGGTGCCGAACGTCACGGCGCTCGCGCCGGTGAGATGGGTGCCGGTGAGGACGACGGTGCCGCCGCCCGCCAGCGGACCGTGATCGGGCGCCACGCCCGTCACGGTCGGGGCCGGGGCCGCGACCACCGTGGTGAGGGCGGCGGACCCCGTCGGCTGGTTGGCGCTGTTGCGGGCGTCGGCGACGGCGCTGACGGTGCCACTCGCGGTCGGCAGGACGGTCAGGGTGAGCGACGTGGGGGTGGGCCTGTTGAAGACGTTCCAGCACATGCCGGACGACCCGGCCTGGAAGTCGCAGTCCCAGTCCTGGGCCGAGGGCGTCGCGGACGTCACGGTGGCAGCGGCGCCGGACAGGGTGACGTTGACCATGGTGGCCGAGGTGGCGGGCGTGGGATTGGCGTTGGGCACGTCGATGGTGACGGTGTACGGGGCGTTCGCCGGCAGGGGGCCGGCCGGGCCGGCTATCTGCACGACGGAGTCGGCGTGAGCGGGGCTCGCGCCGGCCAGCAGGCCGAACGTGGTGACCGCCGTGGCGAGGACGGCCGCGGGGGCGCGCCTGCCGGGGCGGGCCGACGTCGCGGCGAGGGTGGAACGAGACATGGAAGCCCTTCGTCGGGGGACGGGGCCGTGCCGGGACGGGTGACCGCGGTCCGGCGCGGCAGAGCACTCGGTTGCCGGTGGGAACACGGACCGGCCGAGCGGCCTGTACGGCCGACGGCGATCCTCGCACACCGTTCACAAACGGACTCACGTTTCCTCAAATTCAGCCACCGAATGTAGATCTAACGCCTTGTCGGTGCGGGTCGGTCGCCCCGACCGGTTCACGCCACCCGGCTCCCGGGCCGCTCAGGGCCGGTTCCCGGCCCCGGTCCGGGCCCCGGTCCGCGGCCGCGAACTCCCGCGACGAGCGGCCGGGCCCGGCCTGCCGCCCGGTCCTGAGGTGTGACCCCTGGGGCTGGTGGGCCGAAGGGAAGCAAAGGTTCCATTTGTGAAAGCCCTTCACATGGCTTGTTCTGCCGCTGTGGTCGTCCGGATCCGGACAGTAGCGTCGCTGCTCCGACCCTCAACCCGAACGGACGACGGCATGACCTCTCCGAGCTCCCCCGCACAGGACCCGCAGGCCGCGGCGACGGACCTCTACGTCTTCGGCTACGCGCTGATCATGATGGAGCTGACGCGCCGGCTCCAGACCAACACCGAGCAGGTGAACGCGACGCAGGCGCCGGTCAACCAGTTCTGTCAGCACACCTCGCTGCCCACACCGGAGTCGAAGGACGTGGTCCGGCCGAACGTCGACACGCTCTACACCCAGGCGTGGCTGGACCTCACGGCCGAGCCGGTCGTGCTGGAGGTCCCGGTGATGGACGAGGGCCGTTACTGGCTCATGCAGCTGATGGACGCCTGGTCGAACACCGTCGCCGACCCGAGCAGCATCGACCCGCTCGCCACCCCGGTCCTCGACCAGGCGCAGGACATCGACGTCTACGCCTACGCGCTGACCGGCCCCGACTGGCAGGGCGAACTCCCCGAGGGCCTCCAGCCGCTGCCGATGCCGACGAACACCGTCTGGCTGATCGGCCGCACCGAGCTCCAGGACGACAGCGAGCAGGAGGTCCAGACCGTCGTCGGCTACCAGGACCAGATGCGCCTGCTGCCGCTGAGCGCGTGGCCCGACAAGGGCGGCTACGTGCCCCCGAACGGCAGCTACGACCCGGACCTGCCCACCGACCCGCCCTCCGAGGTGATCAACCGGCTCGGCGGACCGGAGTTCTTCGACGAGCTCGCCGCCCTGCTGGACCGCACGCCGCTGAACCCCGCGGACGACCGGACGTCAGCCCTGCTCGCCGAGCTGGGCGTCCACCCTTACGACCAGGACCGGCTGCCCGGCCGCGAGGTCCTGGACCTCGCCAAGGCCGCGGGCCTGGAGGTCATCAAGCAGCACCAGGGCCCCACGCCCGTCAACGGCTGGACGTTCTTCACCTCCGGCATCGGCTACTACGGCACCGACTACGTGCAGCGCGCCTACGTCGCCACGATCGGGCTCGGCGCCAACCTCCCTAAGGACGCCCTCTACCCCACGGCCAGCGCGCAGGCCGCCGACGACAACGGGGCGCCGATCGCCTACACCCTCACCTTCCCCGCCGGCCAGCTGCCGCCCGTGGAAGCCTTCTGGTCGCTGACCGCGTACGACTCCGACAGCTTCCTCGTCGCCAACGACGCCGACATCTACGCCGTCGGCCACTTCGCCGTCCCGGTGACCGGCGAGGACGGCTCCACCACCCTCTACGTCCAGGCCGCGGAGCCCGCCGACACCGAGCTCCGGGCCGCCAACTGGCTCCCCATCCCCACCAGCGGCACGTTCACCGTCACCCTGCGCCTCTACGCCCCGCAGACCGGCGAGATCCCCGCCGACTGGCCGCCCGCCCTCACCCCGGCCGGCGGCGCGGCCTGACCCGCACCGGGGAAGCCGCGGCCGACCGCCCGGGGCGCCCGTGTTCCCGCGGGTGCCCCGGGCGGCGCGCCCGCCGCCCCCTTCCGCCCCCTCCCACCCCCTCCCGCCCCCTCCGGCGCCCTCCACGGGTCCCTCCTGTGGGGCACGCGGGCCCCGTGGGGCAGGATCGGTCCGATCGGACCGGATCGGACGGGTGCGGAGGAGGCACGGGGTGCGGCGGCGGAGGTCGGGAGTGGTGGCGGCGGTGGCCGCGGCCGTGGCGGCGGTGGTCGGCTGCGGCGGCCCGCAGCCCAAGCAGGAGGAGCTGATCGCCGTCCGCCTGGAGGCCGGCAAGCTGGTCGTCCGCACCGGCGTGTGCCACGACGAGCGCCTGCGCGCCGTCCGGGTCACGGTCTTCCCCGGCGCGGAGAAGCTGGAGGTCCGCCCGCACGAGGGCCGCTCCGTCACGGACACCGTCGACCTCGGAGAGCTGCCGCCCGGCTGGATGACCTACGGCCGGCTCCCGGCCGAGCTGAGCGCCGACCGGCGCTACACCGTCGAGGTGGTCCGCAACCGCACCCTCACCGTGACCGTCCCCGGCGACGTGCTGCTCGCCCTCCCGGCCGGCACCTGGGCGGCCGGCGGCTGGGACTGGGACTACAAGCTGCTCACCGCCAAGGAGTTCGACAAGCGCCGCAAGGCCTCCTGCCAGGGCGGCTCCTGAGCCGTCGGTCACCTTGCTGACCTGCGAGGATGGACGCCGGTCCGCCACCGTGGCGGACCGGCGTCGAGATGTGGGGAGCAGTGCGGGTGGCGGAGCAAGGACCGCAGGGCGGCGGCGGCCCGGTCGCGTGGATGGACGAGCACCAGGTGGCGGTCTACCTCGCCGCGATGGCGCTCGGCGGGCTGCTGGGGTGGCTGGCCCCGGGCGCGGGGCCCGGCCTGGAGCACGCCGTCAACCCCGTGCTGGGCGCCCTGCTGTTCGTCACCTTCCTCCAGGTGCCCGCCGCCGACCTGCTGCGCTCGCTGCGCGACACCCGCTTCCTGGGCGCGGCGCTGACGGTGAACTTCGCCGTCGTGCCGCTGGTGGTGGCCGCCGGGTTCGCCTTCCTGCCGGACGACCGGGCGGTGCGCATCGGGGCGCTGCTGGTGCTGCTCTGCCCCTGCGTGGACTACGTCATCGTCTTCTCCGGCCTGGCCGGCGGCTCCAGCCGCCGTCTGCTCGCCGCCACCCCGTTGCTCCTGGTGGCGCAGATGCTGCTGCTTCCGGTGTTCCTCCGCCTGTTCATGGGCGCGGAACTGGCGGACATCGTCGAGGCCGGGCCGTTCGTGCGGGCCTTCCTCACCCTGATCGTGGTCCCGCTCGCCCTCGCCTGGCTGCTCCAGGCCTGGGCCGCGCGCCGCCCCGCCGGGCAGCGGGTCGCCGACGCCGCGACCACCGCGATGGTGCCGCTGATGGCCGCGACCCTGCTGACGGTGGTCGCCTCGCAGGTCCCCGAGCTCGGCGACAGCCTGGGCGACGTCGCCGGGGTGGTCCCGTTCTACGTGCTGTTCCTGGTGGTGATGGCGTTCGCGGGCACGGCCGTCGCCCGGCTCTTCCGGCTCGGCACCGGCGCCTCCCGGGCGATCGTCTTCACCGGCGCGACCCGCAACTCCCTGGTCGTCCTGCCGCTCGCCCTCGCCCTGCCGGACGCGTTCGCCGTCGCCGCCTCCGTCGTCGTCGCCCAGACCCTGGTGGAGGTGCTCGGCATGCTCGCCTACGTCCGCCTGGTGCCCCGGCTGGTCCCCGCACGTGAGGAGACCGGCTCGCGCTAGGTCCTCTCCCTCGGATCATGGTCGCGCGGACGGGCAGTCCTCGGACGGCCGACGGGGCACGCCGGCCCGGCCGCGCGACCATGATCCACTCCCGGGGGGTGACGGGGCGTCGCGGGCCGGGTGAGGCTGTCGGTGAGGGCCTGCACCACGCCGGCCCCGTATCGGGAGGTTCGTCGTGGGGACGAAGAAGAGGTTCGGGAAGGCCGTCGCGTCGTCGGCCGTGGTCGCCGCCACGCTGGTGGGAGCCGTCGCCGGGGCGGCCGGCACGGCCCAGGCGGCTCAGGTGGACACGCTGGTGAACTACCGCTGCAACAAGCCGGCCACCACGGCCGAGCCCTGGATCGGCTGGTCCGGTGCCACGTTCCTCTGCGGCGGCGGGTACGGCTTCAACGTCCCCCTGTACAACTTCGACGACGGCACGCGCCAGTCGTTCTTCGTCGGGCCCGACCACGCGATCTGGACCACCTGGATGAGCCCGAAGAGTGGCGCCAGCCCGGTGGTCTCGCTGGGCGGCGTGGTCACCTCCGATGCCACCATCAGCGACCACAGCGGCAACTACCTGCAGCTGAAGGTCCGTGGCACCGACGGCAAGAGCTGGTACAAGGAGCGTGACACGGGCGGGAACTGGAGCAACTGGCACCGCTAGCCGCCCCGGCTCCCGCCCGGTCGTCCGGCTGCGGGTCAGCAGGTGTACCAGTCGGTCCACGTGCCGTTGCCGCCGATGGTGTTGCACCAGTAGTTGGAGTCACTGCCGTACACCTTCACCACGGGCGTGCTGAGGGTGCTGTACCAGCGCCAGACGCCGCCCCGGACGCCGCTGGCGCTGCCGAGGACGGACCAGGTGGACCAGGATCCGTTCGCGCTGAACTGGTAGGTGTGCCAGACCTGCCGGTCGCTGCCGACCATCACCCACTCGCGCCGGCCGTCCGGCCAGTCGATGTCGCGGGCCTCGGTGTCGCACAGGATGGGCGCGGCCGGGGCTCCGTCGTCGAACAGGGCCAGGCAGCCGCCGTTGGCGGTGGCGACCGTGCTGCTGGTGGCGGTCGTGGTGGCGGTCGTGGTGGCGGCGGCCCCGCTCTGGGCGGGGGTCGCCTGGGCGGTGGCGACGGGGCCCAGGGTGGCCGCGAGGGCCAGGGCCATGGTGGCGAGGATGCCGGGCTTGTTCATGTTTCCCCCCGAGGGAAGGTGTGACGGTTCCAACCGGGCTGCTGCCGCGGCCAGTTGGCAGCAACCATACTGTTCGTATGAGACCTTTATCTAGAGCGTGGACGACCGAAATCCGGTAGGGCTCGATCCCGGTCACGCGGCGCCGCCCTCGTCGAGGGCCGCCAGCAGGTTGCTCACCAGCGGGCTGCGGTCCTCCCGCCGCCAGGCGGCGGCGACCCGGGTGCGGGCGGTGCGCGGTTCGACCGGGCGGAAGGCGACCTCCCGCAGCCGCAGCCGCCGGATGCTCGCCGGGGCGAGCGACACCCCGAGCCCCGCGCCGACGAGCGCGCACACCGTCTGCCACTCCACCGCGTGCTGCGCGATCCTCGGTGCGAAGCCGGCCGCGCCGCACAGCCCGGTGATCCGGTCGTAGAGCCGGGGGCCGGCCCGGCGGGGCAGCAGGACGAACGGCGAGTCCGCCAACTGGGCCACCCCGACGGACCGTTGGGCGGCCAGCGGATGGCCCGACGGGAGCACGGCGACGAACGGCTCGGTGAGCACCGTCCGGAAGCCGAGCGGCCCCGCCCCGGTGTCCTCCGGGGGCTCGCGCAACAGCCCGACGTCGAGGGACCGCTCCTGGAGGGCGGCGAGCTGCGGAGCGGTGGTCATCTCGCGCAGGTCCAGCTCCACAGCCGGGTGGCGGGCACGGAAGGTGCCGAGCAGGGGCGGCAGGACGGTCAGCGCGAGCGAGGCCGAGAACCCGATCCGCAGCCGCCCGGCCCGGCCGCCGCCCACCGCCCGGGCGGCGGCCAGCCCGTCGGCGAGGCCGGCGAGCGCCCGCCGCGCCGCGGGCAGCAGCTCCCGCCCGGCCGGGGTGAGGGCGACCCGCCCCGGCTCGCGGACGAAGAGCGGGTGTCCGACCTTCGCCTCCAGGCGGGCGATCTGCTGGCTCAGCGGGGGCTGCGCGATGCCCAGGCGGGCGGCGGCGTGCCCGAAGTGCAGTTCATCGGCGAGCACGGTGAAAGCGTGCAACTGGGGGAGCGGGAGTTCGGGGCGGTCCATATTCCTAGGGATATCAGGCGATGGTTTTCCGGGTATTGGACGTATCGCCGCAGCTTGCCTAGCGTTCGCCGCATGACAGAGCGACGCGCCATTCTCAGTGGTTCCACCTTCGAGGAGCAGATCGGCTATGCGAGGGCGGTGGTCGTCGGCGATGCGGTGCACGTTTCCGGGACCACCGGATTCGACTACCGGACGATGACGATCGCCGACGACGTGACCGCCCAGGCCGAGCAGTGCCTGCGCAACATCGGCGAGGCCCTGGCCGAGGCCGGCTGCACCTTCGCCGACGTGGTGCGGGTGCGGTATCTCCTGCCGGAGCGCGAGGACTTCGAGCCCTGCTGGCCCGTGCTGCGCCGGGCCTTCGGGGACGTGCGGCCCGCCGCCACCATGATGGTCTGCGGCCTCGCCGATCCCCGGATGCGCATCGAGATCGAGGTCGATGCCCGGCGGCCGGCGGCGGGGGAGGAGTAGGAAGTCGGCGGGGCCGACTTCCTGTGCGGCGGTCAGGGGTCGGGGGTCGCGGTCGCCGTGGCGGCCGGGGTGACCGGGGTGGGGTGGAGGTCGTGGTGGTGCGTGAGAACGGGGTAGATCCAGGCGACCAGCGCGAGGAGCAGGGTGAGGGGGAGGGCGGTGTAGGCCGCGGCGGCGGCCGGGCTGTGCCGGGTGTGCGGGGTCGGGTCAGGCAGCGACATCGTCGGTGGGGGAGGAGTCGGGGGAGGGCTTGAACTCGGGGATGGGGAGGTCGAGTTCGGCCCAGACGGTCTTGGCGTTGGGGTCCCGGGGCAGGGTGCCCCAGCGGTCGGCGAGAGCGTCGACGAGGGTGAGCCCCCGGCCCGACTGGGAGTCCATCGGGCAGCCCGGCGACGGGAGGACGGGCCGGCGGTCGCCCCGGCAGTCCGAGACCTCGATCCGGAGCACGGTGGTGCGCGCCCGGCGCGCGGTGGTGAGTGAGAGGTGCAGCTCGAACCCGCGCCCCGGCATGCGCCCGTGGGTGGAGGCGTTGGCGGCCAGCTCGGCGACGATGATCAGCGCGTGGTGAAACGCCTCCGGCCAAAGGGAGTTGAGGGCCCAGGAGGTGAGTTGCTGGCGGGCGATCCGGCGGCCGGTCGCGGCCCCCTTGGGGGTGGCGGTGAGGAGCGCGGTGTGGGCGCGCGGCTCGGGGTCGTCGAGGGGAATTTCGGACTTCATGGGGAAAAGCCTGCCCCCCCGGGCTTAGGCTGACCGCACATCCGGTGGGCACGGTGAGTGCCTGTATGTGTGCGGAAAGTGTCGCGTGACGGCGGTCGGCCGTGACCGGGAAATGGGGAGGTCGTCATGACCGAAGTTAAGGGAACCGGTGGAGAGAGCGGCGATGTGGTGCGCCCGCAGCTCGACGAGGACCTGTCCGAGGTGTCGGACTTCCTCCGGGCGGTCGGCAAGCAGATCAAGCTGCTGCGCGAGCGGGCGGGGCTGACGCAGAAGGAGTTCGCCAAGCTGGTCGGCTACACCGAGAGCCTGATCGGCGCGGTCGAGCAGGGGAAGCGGACCCCGCAGCGGGAGCTGCTGGAGGCGGCGGAGAGGGTGTTGGACGCGGGTGGGCTGCTGCTCGTTGTCGCGGACGACATCGAGCAGGCGAAGGCGAAAGCCCGTGTGCGGCACCCGGAGTGGTTCCGGGGCTACGCGGGGCTGGAGGCGGTGTGCGAGGAGCTCAACGACTGGACCATGTACGGAATGCCGGGACTTCTGCAGACCGAGGCCCACGCCCGTGCCATCTTCGCGATGCGCCAGCCGCTTCTGTCCGACGAGGTTATCGAGACGCGGGTTGCCGCTCGCTTGGCGCGGCAGGAAGTCCTCGCGAAGTGGCCCCGCGCGATGTTCAGCTGGGTGATCGACGAGAGTGTGCTCCGTCGGCCGATGGGCGGGTGGGACGTTCATGCAGGTCAACTGCGACGTCTGATCGAGGTGGGGAGTGCGCGAGGGATGGTGGTCCAGGTCATGCCGCTGGACCGCACTGAGCACGCTGGTATGGGTGGTCCACTCACCCTGATCACTCCAAAGGGTCGTCCGCAGATGGGCTACATCGAGGTGCAGACCAGCAGTAGGCTGATCACGGATCAGAGTGAAGTCCGGATCCTGAACGCGCGCTACAGCACGCTCAGGTCGCAGGCGCACACTCCTGAGGAGTCCCTGTCGTTGATCGAGAAGATTCTGGGAGAGCGATGAGCAGCGAACTGGTGTGGTTCAAGAGTAGCTACAGCAGCAACGAGGGCGGCAACTGCGTTGAGGTCGCGGAGACGACGTCGACCGTGCTGGTCCGCGACTCCAAGGACAAGTCCGGTCCCCACCTCACCTTCTCGCCGGCGGCCTGGGAGGCCTTCGTCGAGTTCGCGCAGTCGGTCTGACGACCAGTCTCCCCGCTCGATGCTCAGCGGCCGTCCACCCACCGGTGGACGGCCGCTGTCTGTGTGGGCTCCGCTCCTCCCGTGTGGGGTGTGTGCCCCGTATCCTGAACTCGCGCTACAGCACCCTCTATTCAGGGAGAGCCATGAACAGCGATCTGGTGTGGTTCAAGAGCAGCCACAGCGGGCCGGATGGTGGGGAGTGTGTCGAGATCGCCTGGCGCAAGAGCAGCCACAGCAGTGGTGACGGCGGTGAGTGCGTCGAGGTCGCCGAGACCACGTCCGCCGTCCTCGTCCGTGACTCGAAGGACAAGTCCGGCCCCCGCCTGACCTTTTCCCCTGCGGCCTGGCAGTCCTTCCTGGCCTTCGCCCGCTCCGTCTGACCGCGAGCGACCGGCGGAGACGCACTCACGGAGGCGGGCCCCGGCGGGCCCGCCTCCACCCGGTTGGGAATGGGGCCGTGAGGTGAGCCCCTTGTCGCTGACCCCGGTTTCGGGCCGTCGATCCGACGGCCGCCCGTGGTGGGGGAGTCGCCCCTGCTTCGTGAGGGTTGCGCTGTGGAACTGATCGGTGACGCTCCGTACGCTTGGTGCATCTCGCGGGCAGGGTGATCTTCCCGCAGGCACGACGAGCACGGAGGTACCGAGATGGGCAAGCACGGAGGCGGCACCGGCCCCGGTGACGGCGGCAAGCAGCAGGACGACAGCAACAAGGGCTCCGGGCACGGCGGTGGCGGCTCGGACGAGGGCGGCAACACCTCGGACGGCCAGAACCCGGCGGGCGGCAAGTGACCAGCGGAACGCAGGAGGAGGCGGGCCCCCGCGGGCTCGCCTCCGCGCTGGTGGCCGGCGGCGCCCTGTCCCCGGACTGGCTCCCGTCCTTCGAGGCCGTGCCCCGCGAGCTGTTCGTGCCGGACCGGATCTGGCCGGGCGTCGCCGACGGCACCCGGCAGAACCCCCTGGTGGACCGCTCCCGGGACCCCGAGGGGTGGCGGAACGCGGTGTACTCCGACATCCCGCTGACCACGCAGTGGGACGACGGCCGGCACCACGGCGACGGCCTCGGCACGACCCCGACCTCCTCCAGTTCCATGCCGACCATGGTGGCGTCGATGCTCCGGGACCTGGACGTCCGGCCGGGCGCCCGGGTCCTGGAGATCGGTACGGGCACGGGGTGGAACGCCGGGCTCCTGGCCCACCGCCTGGGCGACCTCAACGTGGTGTCCGTCGAGTACGACGCGGACGTCGCGCGCGGTGCCCGGAGGAACCTGGAGCGCGCCGGACTGTCTCCCACCGTGGTCGAGGGCGACGGCCGGGAGGGCTGGGTGCGGGGCGGCCCGTACGACCGCATCATCGCCACCTGCTCCCTGCTGTCGATTCCCCCGGCGTGGCTGGAGCAGTCGGCGCCGGGCGCGGTGATCGTCGCGCCGTTCGCCACGGAGTACGGCGGCGAGCAGATCGTCCGGCTCACCGTGAGCGAGGACGGCGCCTGGGCTTCGGGTCACTTCACGGGTGGCTCCGCCTTCATGCGGCTGCGTCAACAGCGCACGCGGCGGCCCCCGTTCGCCGAGTGCCTGCGCGGGGTCCCGTGGCCGGCGGACGGGGTGCGGAGCACGACCACGCTCTCGCCCCGGGACACCGGCGAGTGGTTCCAGCAGTTCGTGATCGGCCTCGCCGTCCCCGGCGCCTTCTGGCGCGCGGAGCGCTACGACGACGACGCCTACACCCTGTGGATCCACAGCCGGGACAAACGCTCCTGGGCGTCCGCCGACTACGAGCCCGGCCGCACGGAGTACGAGGTGTACCAGTCCGGCCCCCGCCGCCTGTGGTCCCAGGTCGAGGCCGCGCACCGCTGGTGGACCGCCCGGGGCCGCCCCACCCACGAACGCTTCGGCCTCACCGTCACCCCCGAGGGCCAGACGCCCTGGCTCGACTCCCCGGACCACCCCGTCCCGCAGCACCTCTGACGGGGCCGGGCCCCGGACCGTCGGCGATCCACTCGGCGACGGCCGCGGCGACGTCGGCGGGGCTCCGGCCGGTGGTGGTGAACTGCCGGTTCACCACGCCCCGGAGCTCCCCGGCGTCCTCGATCGCTTCTTCGATCCGGTCCGGGCCCCACCCGCGCGCGGCCAGCCGGGCGCGCCGGTCCGCGTCGGCGCAGTCGAGGTGCGCCCAGGTGGTGCGCGGGGCGTCCACGGCCCCGGCCGCCGCGCTCGCCCATTCGCCCGGCGTCAAGGGGCAGAGGACCAGCACGGGCCCGCCGGCCCGGAGCATCATGCTCGCGATCTTCACCCAGAGCGTGTTGTAGGCGGGCCACACCGCGCTCGCCGAGGCGGAGGTGATGTCGACACCCAGCAGCCTGCCGTCCGGGCCCGGCAGTTCGTCGAAGTCGACGGTGCCGAACGGGTACGCCGCCACGTGCCGCAGCAGCGTGGACTTCCCGGCCCCCGGCGCGCCCGTGATGACGTGAAGGATCGTCAACTCGCCCTGCCTCTCGCCCGTGGCCACTCTTCACCCTACTCCCGCGGGTGCGCGGCGCCCGCGGTGCGGCCGGGGCGCGGCCGGGGCCGGGTGGTTCGGGTAGGGGTTCAGTGCGGGGCGGGCGTCCTTCGGCCATATGCCGTGATTCCGGGGGCACTCCCCGTAGCGGGTCGCCATGATGCCTCTGCGGTTCCGGGTGCCCCGGCGCCGCGTTCGCACGTGCCTGTCCCCACCGTCCGCACCGGCGCCCTCGGGGGCGTCGTGCGACCAGGAGGCCCACATGCACCTCGCACCCACCCGGCCTGCCGTGCCCCGGGGCCGCTTCGCCCGCCGGCGCGGCCGCCTCGCGGCCGTCGGCGTCGCGCTCGCGCTCGGCGGCGCACTGGGCGCCGCCGTGCCCGCGCACGCCGACGCCAACGCGCAGATCACCGGCCCGGCGACGCCCGTCACGGTCGGCACCCCCTACACCGTCACCGTCAACGTCCCGGCCTCCGCCGGGGACGACACCACCGACCTGACGATCGACCTCACGGGAGCGGCGGCCACCTTCACCGCCGTCACCGACAGCGTCGGCGTGGACCTGGAGTGCGTCGTCTCCTCCGGCACCCACGTCCAGTGCAACGCCCTGGTACCGGTCAGCCCCGGCTACACCGTCACCGCGACCGTGCTGCCCACCGCCACCGGCACGGTGACCGCCGGCACCCTGGTCAACTTCTTCAACATCGTGGGCACCGACTCCACGTCCACGACCATCGTCTCCGCCGGTCCCGCCGTCACCGGCCTCGCTCCCACCAGCGGGTCCACCGCCGGCGGCACGGCGGTCACCCTGACGGGCAGTGGCTTCACCGGGGCCACGGCCGTCGCCTTCGGTGCGACTGCGGCGGCTTCGTTCACGGTGAACAGCGACACGTCCATCACCGCGACCGCGCCCGCTCACGCGGCCGGGACGGTGGACGTCACCGTCACCACCCCCGGCGGCACCAGCGCCACCGGCACGGCCGACCACTACACCTACGTCGCCCCCGCCCCGACGGTGACCGGGCTCGACCCCGGCCACGGCCCGACCGCCGGCGGTACGACGGTCACCCTGACGGGCAGTGGCTTCACCGGGGCCACGGCCGTTGCTTTCGGTGCGACCGCGGCGGCTTCGTTCACGGTGAACAGCGACACGTCCATCACCGCGACCGCACCCGCTCACGCGGCCGGGACGGTGGACGTCACCGTCACCACCCCCGGCGGCACCAGCGCCACCGGCACGGCCGACCAGTACGCCTACGTCAACGTGCTGGCCCGGATCCAGGGCGCCGGCCGGATCCCGGTCGGCACCCACGCCGGCCAGTTCGGCGTGGCCGTGCAGCGCACCGCCGCCGGCGGGGCCGTCTCCGGGCACCTGGTGTTCGAGGACAACGTCAACGACGTCCACCTCGGCGGCGCCACCTTCACCGACGTCTACACCACCGCCTCCGGCACCGCCTACGCCACGGGCACCGCCACCTGCCGCATCGGCGGCGTCACCGGCTCCTGCCCGTTCACCCTGGCCGCCACCGACGGCGGCAAGGGCTCCGGGTCGTTCACCCTGACCTACAACACCACCACCGTCGGCGGCACCATCCTGGCCGGGCACGTCACGGTCTCCGCCCCCACCGGCGGATCCTCCGCGACCCCGGCCGCCGCGGCCACCACCGGCACCTTCTCCAGCACCCTGCTGGGCGTCAGCCTGACCGGCGGCCTGTGCGCCGCCGGTGCCGAGGTCACCACCGGCGGTGCCGCCACCGGCGAGGTGTCCTGCCTGCTGCTCGGCGCGGCGGGCGTCACCATCGACGTCGACCTGCCCGCGACCGCCGGCACCACCGGAACCGGCACCGCGACGCTCAGCGGCACCTCGACCGTGACCGTCGGCGGCGCTCTCCCGCTGACCCTGCCGGCCGCGGCGAACCTGGCGGCCTCGGGCGGTTCGGCCGGAATCCAGCTGACCGTCGGGGGAGTCGCCCTCCCCGTCCTGCCCCTCGGCACCGGCGCCGTCGAGATCGGCTGACCTTCCGGCCGGCCGACGGCGGTGTGACGGCTGCACAGGAAGTCGGCCGGTCCGACTTCCTGTGCAGCCCTGCCGATTCCCCGGCCGTGGGACCCGCCCCGATCCGGCCGGCTACACGTTAGTGGCCCTGGTTCTGCCGGTCCGTCGGCGGGTGGTGCACGGGAGTCGTGGTGGCCCCGCCGAGGTGGTGGATCCCGGGGGCGGCGGGCGCCGGCGCCTCCGGCGCGGACGTGTGCGACGGCGCCGCGAGGCCGAACGCGGCACCCGCCACGAAGGCACCGGTGACGGCCGTCCTGGCGAGCCCCCCACCGAAGTCGGGCATGTGATGTCTCCCCCGTTCCGTCCCGTCCCGTCCCGTTGACGGGAGGTGGGGAGACCAGCGAAGCAGCTCGGCTCCCTCGTGTCGCCCCCTCCGGACGCGAAACCGCCCCGCGGCCCCGCCGTGGCCGTCCACGCCCCGTGAACGGTCACCTTGCGTGCCGGCAACCCGCCGGGGTCACGGACCGTGGCGCCACGGCGGGCGGCCTCCGGGCCTCTCCCGCCCCGTCGGTCGGCATGCGAACGATGCTGCCGGTACCTATGGTGGGAGGGGCGGCCGCCTCGCGGTCCTCGATCGCGGCTGCCGTCCCGTGCACCGGTCGAACGGCAGCCGGCGGAACGGCGATCGCGCAGGAGTCCGGCCGCGCGCGCCACCTTGATCCGGCCCCGGGTGAACAAGCCCCCGACGGGCGTCCCGTGCGGTGGAACCGGGCCTCGGTTCCCCCGGCGCGTTCACGTGATCGTTCGGGCGACCGGGCGACCGGGCGACCAGCCGATCAGGCGATCAGGTGGCCCAGCGATCAGACGGCCCAGCGACGACGACCAAGCGACCAAGGGAGTCTCATGAAGATCCAGTACGGCCCGCCCAAGGCCCTGTTCAACAGCTCGGACGGCTACGGCACGGCGGGCGAGCCGTGGCTGCGCGGCCCCGTGTACGTCGGCGGGCTCCTCAGGTTCCCGCTGAAGGACGAAGACTTCAAGAGCGCGTACGGGAAGATCACGGACGCCGACGAGCACAAGAAGCTCGTGGCGGCGGTCACGGACGCGGGCACGTTCCTCGACGCCCACGGAGACCCCGTCACGCTGACGAAGAAGATCGCCAAGGACGCCGACTACCTCCAGAAGAAGGACCCGCCCCCCGAGTTCTACGCCCACGCGCTCTGGGCGGCCTACCGGGCGCACTCCGCCGCGAGCACCTTCGCCTCCACGGCCCGGAGCCTGCTGAGCACCCTCAAGGCCCAGCCCCAGGAGCACCAGAAGAACGCCGCGCTCGTCCGGGAGGCGTTCACGGGAGCCGACGGCCTCGCCTCGCTGGGCGCCGAGCAGAAGAAGGACTTCACCGGCCTGGCACTCAAGGCCGAGAAGGTGGTGATGGCGTTCACGGTCGTTCAGCAGCCGCTCACCGACCACCTGGGGAAGGGCTCCAAGACGTACGCGAGCGCGAAGCAGGCGCGCAAGGACGTCGAGAACCAGGCCGCCGCCTTCGACCGCGCCGCGGAGGCCGCGTGGACGGAGTGGCTGGGCTACCGCGGCGCGCAGTCCGTCCAGACCCTCGACGTGTGCGTCGTCAACTGCGGCGTTCCGGTGGGGGTCGCCAAGCTCGACGGACCGGCCCCCAAGGAGCGGGCGGTCGTGGCGCGCACGACGTACACCTCGCTGCAGGACGCCGTGAACGTGGCCGAGGACGAGGTGGGGGACAAGGCGAGCCTCGCCGCGGACCTCGGCGGCTTCGACCACCAGGCGAAGGCGCTGCCCGATGCCCTGGCCGCCCTGCGCCAGCGCTCGGCCGACATGTCCACGGCCTGGGACAAGGTGTCGGCCGCCCTCAAGAGCGCCGTCGCACTCCCCGACGACGTCCTCGGCGATCCCGCACGCCTCGACGCGGAGCTCGACCTCACCGCCGGCGCCCAGGCCTGGGACAAACTCGCGGCCGTCGCCGAGGACTTCACGCGGGACGCCCTCGTCGCCCCGGCCTTCGTGCCGTGGGGGTACCCCCTCAGCGCCAAGTGAGCCGGCCGTCCCCCTCACCGCCCAACCCTCCACGCCGCCCAACCCTCCACGCCGCCCACCCCCCACGCCCAGAACGGAGACCTCGCATGGCCACCGAGACGCTGTCACCCCCCACGGAAACCCTGCTCCTCAAGGCTGATCCCACCAAGAAGCAGGACCAGAAGCAGCCGGACTTCACCTACGCCCTGTTCGGCGAGGAGTGGCTGCACATCCAGGTGTTCGTCACCTCCATCCTGAAGATGAGGATCGCGAACACGAGCAACTACACCAGCACGTACGGCACGATCGCGAAGGAGGACGAGGACGAGATCAAGGACTTCATCGGGGCCGTGACCGAGATCCAGAAGCTGTCGAGCCGCTTCGGGGACCCGGTCGCCATCATCGACAAGATCAGCAAGGGCGGGGACTACCTCACGGGCGAAACGCCGCCGAGCGAGGTCTACGCACAGAACATCTGGCTGGCCTACCGGATCCGGAACACCGCGAAGACGTTCCACACCTTCTGCAAGGACCTCCCGTCCTCCCTCGACGACGGCCAGGGAGCGGTCAAGACGAACGCCGAGAACGTACGGGACCTCCTGGTCGGGCCGCAGAACGGCCTCAAGAACCTGATCGACAAACTGATGAGCGACCTCAAGGGCATCATCCAGAACCTCGCGACGTTCTCCGGGGACTTCCGCACCCAGAACGACAAGCTCACGCTGTACGTCGCCAAGGAGGGGAAGATCTACAAGCACGCGGTGGCCGCCCGGGACAAGTGCAAGCAGGAGGCGAAGGACTTCCAGGAGGAGGCCGACGCCACCTACAAGAGCTGGAAGAAGTACATGATCGCGGCCTGCTGCTCCACGGCGGGCGGACTCATCGGCGTGCTCACCGCGATCGGCCTGGGCATCTACGCCGCCGTCCTCAGGGCGAAGTACAACAAGCTCCTCGCGAAGGTGAAGGCGATGGAGGACGAGGAGTTCAAGAAGGTCAAGCTCCTCACCGACCTCGACGGGCTGCGCACCCAGGTGACCCCCCTGACGGGCTACACCAACAGCTTCCAGACCCACCTCGACACGATCCTCGGCAAGTGGCAGAACACCAGCAACTCGATCGCCCAGATCGCCAAACTGGACGACGAGGCCCTCGGCAACAAGAACAAGGTCGCCACCACCCTCAAGCTCAAGCAGGCGGAGGAGGAGTGGAAGAACGTGGTCGACGCCACGGACTGGTTCACCGGGAACTCGCTGGTCTCGCCCTCCCGCACGGAATTCGGCGCGGCGCTCGTGGAGTAGCGGACCCGACCCGCTCCCGTGTCCCGGCCTCCCGCCGGGACACGGCACCGCCCGTGGCCCGAGGAGACGACATGCCACCTGACACGACGTACCACTGGGACCTCGACGAGGCGAAGGCGACGGTGTCGACCGTCGACGCGTACCGGCACCTCGCCGATCTGTTGAAGAACAACCTGCTGAGGGACCTCGCCCACCCCGCGATCAAGCGCTACATCCACTGCAAGAACGAGGACGGCGAGGTCTTCGACCACAACCCGGGCTTCGACTTCCAGGCGCAGCTGTACGGCCTGAGGGATCTGGTCACCCAGGAGACGGACCTGGACACGGCAAACGCCGGTCTCACGAAAGAGGTCCTCAAGTCCGTGGCGGACGCCGTCCCGGCGATCACCGCCCAGTACGGGACCGCAGCGGACGCGCTCGCCGATGTGGTCGCCGAGGTCAAACAGGGCAAGCTCACCCAGTCGACCCGTGACCGCCTCACCGAGGCACTCCTCTCCCTCCACACCCTCCTGCAACCCCCGGAGGATTGGACCGGGGCGAGCGAGGACATGGCCGCGACCACCGCGAAGTACCGGGAGCTGGCCGAGCGCATCGCCAAGGTCCAGAAGACGTTCGAGGCGGACGCGGAACGGGAGGCGAAGGACCACGAGGACCTCGCCCGCACTCCCGAGGCCGCCTGCGGCCGGGCGGAACTGCTGAGCTACGCCGCCGAGGTCCGCAGAGAGGTCAAGCGAGTGCTCGACCAGCAGGCGCCGGCGGTCGACGAAGCCGTGCAGCACGGCAGGGACGCCGGGAACTCCCTCGCCCGGCTCATCGGTTCGCTGGGCACCTTCGCGGGCGACTACCGGACGGCCGCCGAGGAGATCGCGAAGGCGAGCGAGGCGGAGATGGGGAGCGTTCTCCAGCGGTTCGACTTCGCGGCCTCCCGCACGACCTGGGAGGAGTTCGCGGAGAAGGTCAAGGAGGTGGCCCCGCAGCCCGGGCAGTGACGGTCCGTGGATCCCGGCCCCGTACCCCGGGGCCGGGATCGGCGGACCGTCGGCCCGGCGGCCCCGGGGTGCGCTCCTGGTCAGCGTTCGAGGAGGGCGATCCGGACGGCCCGTTCGACGTGGGCGGCGGTGTTGGCGTGGCCGGCGGCGTTGGGGTGGACCAGGGTGGCGCGCCGGCCGATGGTGGTGCAGTCCAGCGGTGCGCCGGGCAGCCTGGACGGCCAGTAGTCGGCGGCCTCGCCGCAGAAGCCCTCGACCCACTTGGTGTCCGCCGGTTGGCACGCGTCGTGGCCGATGCTGGAGGCGTAGACGTCGACGAAGCGGTCGCCGAAGAACTCCGTGACCTGCTGGATCGTGGTGTTCAGCCGCCGGAGGACGTCGTCGCGGAGCCAGTCGACGTCGTCGGGGGTGATCGAACCGAGCTGGGTGGGATCGGCGCTGGCGCAGGCGCTGCCCCTCTCCGGGAGGAGGGCCGGGTAGCCGACCGTGACCACCTTGGCGTGGGGCGCCGCCTGGTGCACGTGGGCCAGCATCTCGATGTACTCGTCCTGGAGCCGGGTGAGCCGGTCCGCGACGCTCTCCGTCCCCGCCGGCGGATCGGTGAAGTGGGTCCGGCAGGACTTGCCGCTGCGGCCCAGTTCGCTGCACGTGAGGAGCAGGGCGCCGAGGCCCAGGCTCTTGCCGCCGACGCCGACCGTCACGACGTCGGTCCCGTCGCCCAGGCGGGCCCGCTGGGTCTGCGGGTCCACGGCGGACCAGCCGCCCGCGGGGGGATCGACCGGGCTGATCGGCGTCTGCCCGGCCGTGGCGATCTCGGGCACGGTGGCCGCGCCGCAACTGGCGTCGGTCAGACGGACGGGCTTGCCCGGGGGGAACTCGGCGAGCTCCCGGTCGACGAGAGCGGGGTAGGCGTCGGTGGTGCGGTCGCAGCCGTCCCGCGAGGCGTCGCCCAGCGCGGGCTGCGGCTCCCCGACGAACAGCCCGGCGGTGAACGAGTCGCCCAGCGCGGCCCACTCGTACCGGTCGGCCGCGCCGGCGGAGCCCGTGGGCAGCAGTGCGGCCGCCGTCAGCGCGAGCCCGACGGCCAGGGCGCATGCTCGCGGACGGGAGACGGGATGGCGCATGGATCCTCCGTGATCTGGGCGGAAGGGACTTCGGCCAAGATCATCCACGCCGCCGGCCCGCCCTCCCCGCAGACTCCTGCCGCCCACCCTCGGTCGGGCTAAATGGTCAGATCATTCGCGATCCGCGATTCGATTCGCTGGTGGCCGCATGCCGAGCCACTGCTCGGCGTCCCAGGCCTCGAAGCGCTCCACCTCGGTGAACCCCAGCTTCGCCGCGAGCCGCATCGAACCGGCGTTGGCGCTCTGGGTCGTGAGCACGACCGGCTCGCCGGGCAGGGCGCCGGTGAGCCAGTCGAGCGCCGCCGTGCACGCCTCGGTGGCGTAGCCGAGCCCCCAGGCCCGCGGCAGGAACAGGTAGCCGAGGTCGAGCTTCCCCGCGGCGGCCGGGCGGCGGTGGCCGGTCGCCCGCCGGAGCAGGACGTGCCCGATCATCGCGCCGTCGAGTTCGACGACGAAGCTGCCGGGCCACTGCTCGGGCACCTCGGGCAGCTCGCGCTCCAGCACCTCACGCTGCCGGGGCCCGCCGACATAGGCGTTCACCTCCGGCGAGGCGAACAACTCGACGAACGCCGCACGGTCCCGGGCCTCGGGCGCACGGAGCACCAGCCTCCCGGTCGTGACCGGCGCGGGCGGCCAGGCGATGGCTCCAAGATCATCCATGGGGCCACCCTAGCCTGACGGCCCGTCGTCGAACCCCCGCCTCCCGGGCGGACGCCCCCTGGCCCGGCAGGGCGGGGGGTGCCCCTGTGCTGGGCTGTCGTGGGTCGTGGACGGTCCCTGGCTTGGCGAGGCGGGTGGTGTTTCTGCCGCAGTGGCTCCGCCCCCAGCCTTCGGCCGGGAGGCGCCCCCCACCTCCGCCTTGCGATGCGCGCACCCAGGCGCCACCCGTCATCCGCGCCCTCCGGGCGGATGACGGGTGGCGGAAGACGGACCCTGACGGGTGCTCGAACGGTCGGCTGTAGTCCGCTGCCCGTTTGCTGGACCGGATCGGGCGGCGGCGCCCGGTGTGCCTCGCTCCAGCGGGCTTCGCCGCCGGCTTCCCTTCCGGGCCGGTGCCTGGTGCTTGGCGCGTGGGCTGGAAGGGGAAGTCGGCTCGTCCGGCTTTCGGGCCGGTGCCCGGTGCCCGGTGCCTGGTGCTTGGTGTGTGGGCCGGTGGGGGGGGGTCGGCCCGTCCGGCTTCCGGGCCGGTGCCCGGTGCTTGGCGCGTGGGCTGGAAGGGGAAGTCGGCCCGTCCGGCTTCCGGGCCGGTGCCCGGTGCCTGGTGTTTGGTGTGTGGGCCGGTGGGGGGGTCGGCCCGTCCGGCTTCCGGGCCGGTGCCCGGGCGGCGCCCGGTGCCTGATGCCTGGTGGGCTGGAGTGGGAAGTCGGCCCGTCCGACTTCCGGCGTCGGCGTTCCACGGCCCGAGCTGTCGGCGGACGGCCGTCGTGCGTCTCCGACCGCGCTCAGCCGTCTGCGCGGTGCGGCCGGTTGGTGGTGGCGGGCTGGTGGGTGAGGTGGAGGCCGGGGTGGCGTGGAGGCTGTCCGGGCTCAGTGGTCCGTGTGGTGCGGCTGGTCGGTGGTGGCGGATTGGTGGGCGAGGTCGAGGCCGAGCCGGGTGGG
This sequence comes from Kitasatospora sp. NPDC015120, assembly GCF_043080305.1. Taxonomy (NCBI): domain Bacteria; kingdom Bacillati; phylum Actinomycetota; class Actinomycetes; order Kitasatosporales; family Streptomycetaceae; genus Kitasatospora; species Kitasatospora sp. NPDC015120. The sequence continues at coordinate 36,023 of NZ_JBIBVJ010000004.1, forward strand.
GTGGTGGTGGACGGTGCGGCCGTTGCGGACGGTGGCGAGGAGGCCGGCGTCGCGCAGGACGGAGGCGTGCCGTGACGCGGCGGCGGGGGAGACGCCGAGGGTGGCGGCGAGCCGGTTGGTGGTGAGGGCCGGGGTCCTGACGGCGGCGACCAGGGCCGCCGCCCTGGTCGCGCCGAGCAGGGACTCCAGGGCCCGGGGCGGCGCGTGGAGTTCGGGGTCCGGGGTGAGCGGGGCGGCGGTCGCCGGAAAGCTGATGATCACCTCGTCCTCCAGCGGGTTGAAGGAGATCCCGGTGGCGAGGGCGGAGGGCTGGAGGATCAAGGGCCGTCCTTCGAGGGAGTCCAGGGAGTCGACGCGGGTGTTCAGGCGCAGGTGGCGGCCGTCCCAGTCGACCGACGGGTGGATCGCGCGCAGCAGGCCGGGCGGGCCGCCGAGGGCGGCGTGGGTGAGCGTCCTGGCGGCCGCGGCGGAGACCCGGGAGGCGATGCGCCGGCGGTAGGGGTCGAGCGCGGTGGCCCGCAGGCCGGCGAGGATCCGGTCCAGGGCGGCGCCCGCCCGGGGGTCGCCCTCGGCGAGGCCGCGGGTGAAGGGCGTCAGCGCGCCGGAGCGGGCCAGGTCCACCAGGTGCGCCACGGCGGGCGGGGAGCCGGGGTCGACCGGGGCCGGGTCGGGCCGGGCGGCCTCGTCGAAGAAGGCCGGCAGGTAGAGGTCCGTGTAGAGGTCGAACAGCCGGTTGTGCCGCGGGTTCCAGGCGCGGGCGACGCCCAGGCGCCAGGCCGCCAGGTGCCGGGTGGCCGACCGCATGGCCAAGTGGCTCCCGCTCAGCGCGAGTTCGTAGCCGAAGTCGGGTTCGTCGGCGACCCGTGTCCGTTCGAGGTCGTCGGTCGTCAGGCGGAGCTCTATCAACGGCGCATCCCTGGGCGGGCCCTGGTGGTCCGGGCGCGGATCGTTTGCGTCCTCGTGCAAAAGCGTAGTCGCCGGGGCGCCGGGAGAGGAGGGTTGATCGCGACGGGAGCGCACGGGTTCGTGGCCGGATCGCTTCGCACTGCGCGACACGGGGCGCGGGAGCGTGTCGCGAACGGGCCGCGGCCCGTGCGGGCCCGTCGGTACGGGGCCCTCCGCCGATCGGTGGACGGGCGGCGGGTGCGCGGGTGTCCTGCCCGGGCCGCGCGGGGCGCCCTGGTAGCTCTACCCCATGTCCCATCACCTCAGCGGACCGAACCTCCGCTCACCGCGTGGCGATGCCAGGCTCGACCTCACCGACCTGTTCGCCTTCCCCGCCTCCGGCGCCCCGGGCCGCACCGTCCTCATCATGAACGTGAACCCGTACGCCCCCACCGGCGGCGCGGAGTTCCACCCGGACGCCGTCTACCGCATCAACATCGACAACAACGGCGACGACCGCGCCGACGTCGCGTACTCGTTCACCTTCTCCGTCCCGCTGGCCGGAGCCCAGAGCGTCACCGTCCGCCGCGCGACCGGCGAGGCGGCGCAGCGGCACGAGGCCGTGGGCGAGGTGGTCTTCGCCGACGTGCCGGTGGCCTTCGGCGACGCGCCGCACGTGGTCTCCTCGCCGTACGGCGGCTACCAGCTCTCGGCGGGGCTGCGCAGCGACCCCTTCTTCGCCGACCTCGAAGGGATCGTCAACGACTTCACCTGGACCGGCAAGGACGCGATGGCGCAGGCCAACGTCTTCGGCATCGCGCTCGAAGTGCCGGACGCCGACCTCGGCCCCGGGCCGGAGATCGGCGTGTGGGCGAGGGTCAGCCTGCACCAGGACGGGCAGCTGGTCTCGGTGGACCGCGGCGCCCACCCCTCCCTCACCGCGTACTTCAACGCGGAGGAGGTCAAGGACGCGTACAACACCGGGGAGCCGGCCGACGACTGGGACAAGTACCACGAGGCGTGGACGGCCGTCCTCCAGCACACCGGCGACTACACCACCGAGGCGGCCACCGAGACGCTGAAGCTCGTCCTGCCCGACATCCTCCGCTACGACCGCTCCCGGCCCGCCGGCTACCCCAACGGACGCACCCTCACGGACGACGTGACCTCGATCCGCCTCACGATGATCTCCGGCGGCAAGGTCACCAGCGACCACATCCCGCCGCACACCGATCTCCTCCCCGCCTTCCCCCACCTCGGCCACCCGCACCCGTATCCGCCGGCGGGGTAGCCGCCGCGCGGCGGCTACCCCGCCGGTGCGCGGAGTGGGAAGTCGGCGGGCCCGACGTCCCACTCCGCCCGGTGGGGCCGCTCGGGACAGCAGGCACCGGGACTGCGGGTCGTAGCAGCCGACCACGGGGAGAGGGCCGCCCTCGTCCCCGGCCAGGCCGGGCCGGCGTGCGAGGAGCGCGGCGACGTGGGCGGCGACGTGGGCGGCGATGCGTTCGGCCGGCGGGAGAGCGCTGCATCGGCACGGACGGCCCGCTCGCCCTCCCGCACGGCAAGGCCGGAACGCATGGGCGCAGGCTCCCGCCCCGCACCGACAGTCCCGGCCCTACCCCCGCGCGAGCGGGCGGCGCTCGCCGTAGCGGGCCTCGAACTCCTCGTCGCCGAGGGCGTTGAGCTCCTGGCCGGTGATCCGGCCGGTCATCATGTCGCTGAGGAAGGGCGGCAGGGCGGTGCCGCGCATGGTGTCGGTCAGGGCGCCGGGGACGGTGTGGACCTCGGTCTCGACGCGGCCGTCGGGGTGGAGCCGGTAGGTGCGGTAGCCGGGGCCCTCGAAGCGGCGGTTCGGCAGGTCGATGCTCATGAAGCTGGACGGGCAGACGTACACCGGGCGGCCCTCGAACTCGCCGGAGAGGTCGCCGTGCAGGTGGCCCCCGCCGATCGCCCGGATCTTCGGGAAGTCGCGGACCAGCTGGACGAGTTCGCGGTAGGTGTCGGTGTCCGGGGCGGTCTGCGGCAGCGGCGGCTGGTGGAGCCAGAGGAAGACGTGCTCGGCCCCGGTGGCGGACAGGACGGCGCGGGCGCGCTGCTCCTCGACCGGGGTGAGGCCGGGCTGGGCGGCCCGGTGCACCCGGTCGTCGAGGTCGCGGTAGGTGCCGTCACCGGCGTCGGTGGCCTCGCGGCCGTGGGCGTTGGTGTCCAGCAGCAGCATCAGCCAGGTGCCGACCCGGACGGCGGGCTCGACGTGCACGTTCGGGCGGGGCAGGCAGGCCTGCATCGGGTCGTGCCGGTCGTGGTTGCCGCCCAGGCAGTAGACGGGGGTGGGCAGGGCATCCAGCGCCGCGCCCAGCCGCTCGTAGGCGCCGGGCTCGCCGAGGTCGGCGAGGTCGCCGGTGGCGACCACCAGCGCGGCGTCCGCGATCGCGCCGGCGGCGTCGGCGAGCACCGCCGCGAGGCCCTCGTCGGGCTCGTGCGGGACGAACGAGCGGGCGCCGGGGCCGGCCCGGAAGTGGGTGTCGGAGATCTGGACGATGCCGATGGTGTCGTCGTGGTTCATGCGAGGCCTCACTCTGGGGGGCCCGGCCCCGGGTCCGCGGTCGGGCCCCCCTGACGTTAGGGAAGTGGCAGGGCTGCCACATGGCAGTCGTGTTAACTTCTGCCGACCACTTTCCTGCGGCTCGCCGAACCGGCCCGCCGGACCAGTACGGCGGGCCAGTACGGCGGGCCAGTACGGCGGGTCAGTCCGCGGGCTCCCAGGGCACCTCGCTGATGAAGCGCGTGCCGAGCAGCCGCACCAGGTTCCAGTGGTCGTCGTCGCCCGCCTCCAGGCCGTCGAGGAGCAGCCGGGCGGAGGGGAACGGACGGCCGGTGCGCACCCGTGACAGCTCGACCAGCCGGGCGCGGCCCTCCGCCGGGTCCACCCCGCCGTCGAAGCAGGCCAGCGCGGTGCGCAGGGCGGGCTGGAAGCCGTCCTCGTCGTCCCACACCGCCTCGATCTCCTCCAGCTCGACGGTGAGGAACGCGCCCGGCGCCTTCTCGACGGCCTGCCGCAGCAGCGCGACGTGCGCGTCGAGCGGGCCCTCGTCGGCGAAGAGCGCGTTCAGCACCGGCAGCGCGGCGTCGAGCCGGGCGAGCGCGCGGTCCTTGGCCACCAGCGGTGCGGTGGCCTCCACCTCCGGGTCCTCGTCCTCGTCCAGGTCGTCCTCGTCGACCGTGAACACGGCGGTCACCAGGTCGGCGGGGCGGAACAGTGCGAGCCAGAGCAGCGGGACGCCGGAGACGTCGTGGGCGACGACCCCGCCCTGGGCGTCGAAGCCGGCCACTTGGCTGGAGGGGTAGAGGGAGGCCACGTCCGTGGCACACAGATAGGAGGAGTTCGCCATCCTCGGAGGCTAGCGGGCCCCGCCGACACCGTCCGTCACCGGCGGCGGCGGGGCCCTGAACTTCTTCCACGTGCTGTCAATTGCCGACTGCAATGAACTTATTGCACGGTTTGACAATGTCCAAGGCGTGGAAGTTCATCACGCGTGGGCTATTCTGGTTCCTCGCCGCACTCGTGGTAAATGTATTGATCAATATCGAGCGATGCTTTTGCGATTCCCATCCAGGCCATCAGGTCGGGCCCGAGGAATATCCCCTTCTCTTGCCTGTTGTTGATGTCCCGGATCTGCTGAACGATCTCCAGGGATGCCGATGCGTTGCCGGACCCGACAAGGCGTCCCAGGGATCTGGCAAATTCTGGACCCCAAGCCAAGACGATCGGCTCAAGATCCTCCGGCCGCGCGTCGGCACGTGTTGCCTTTGCGTGCCGGATCCATGTCGCGTCAAGTCGCGGGGGCGATTCGGGTCGCCGGCGACTTCCGATCGACGTCGACTCGTCCGGTTCGGTGCCGAGCCAGGCGGAGATCTCCTCCGGCTGCAGAGTCGAGCTGATCACCCTGAGGTAGATGCGGAATGCGCTCATGGAATATACTTGTAGTTCGTCGGAACCAGAATCTTGCCGTCCTTGCTCACGAGAACGATCCTGCTGTCTGCATCACGCATGGCGTCGAACTTGGCTATGTCGGACTTCCGCACCCAGTCGAGCTTGAAGGCATGAGGATCTTCTCCAATGCTCGCAAGTGCCTTTTCGAGCTGCTTCTCCGTGAGCTTCTTCAATGAGCCGCGGTCGATGTTGATGGGGTCTGGAATCGGCCCGGGAATGAAGCCGCAGGTTGCATTGTGCACCAGAACCGGCGTGGTCCCGGCAAGTGCATAGTACGTGTGGACGGCGGCGACCGTGAGGTCGTACGCGGGGCGGACAGCTGTCCATTGCTTGGTCCCGGTGATTGCCGCGGCTTGGCCGTCGGCCGTGCGCAGGGTGTCGCGCGTCGTCAGGTCTGCGGCCTTCTGCCAGGCGTGCTGGTTCTCCAGCCAGAACGGGTGCGTGTTCGTCGAGGTGATCGTGCCGGTGGCGCCGTCCGCCGATTCGACAACGATGTCAACGAATTCGCGGTCGTTGGGTGTGTAGATGGTCGCTTCTACTCGACGGGCGCCAGTGTCACCGGAGTCGGGGTCGGTGGCCAGCACGTAGTCGCCCACGCGCACCCGCTCGATTGGCAGAGTGGAACCGTCTGCCATGAGGACGGGGGTACCTGCCGGGAAACTGTGTCCCGGGAGGAGGCACTCCGCGGCCGCACGGCTGAGGCGCGATGCTTTCGCCGCTTCCTCTACGTCCTTGGCCTTTTTCAGGAGCTGGGCAAGTTTTGCCGCTTTCCCGGCGGGGAAGAAGCTGGCCGAGAGTTCGAGGCAGGCGACGGCGCTCTTCTGCTTGACGCACTCTTCGGCAGAGTCGAAGCCCGTCAGGGTTTTTGCGACGCTGGCGACGAGTTGAATCTCGTCCTTGTAGATGTAGAACGTCCCGAGGATGGGGCCGAACGTACGAGTCGCTTCGGTCTTCTCCTGGGCATTCTTTTGCTTGCAGTATTCAAGGACATCGTACGGCCACCAGGGCATGTAGAAGTGGCAGTCGTAGCCGCCGTACCGCTCCTCCAGAGCAGCAGCGGCATTCCGCCTATCCTGCGAGGCGAGGCGTTGGATCTCCTCATTGATTTCCTTCTGGATCTCGTCGGCGACCTCCTTTCCTTCGGTCTGGATGCGGGTGTCCTCGGCGGCCAGTTGCGCCAGGCGTTCCTGGTTCTTCTTCTCGGTGGTGATGACCCAGGCTTCGTCGGCGGCCTGTTGGGCCTGGGTGGCGTCCTTGCCGGCCGCGCGGGCGGAGGCATAGGCGCTGTTCGCCGCGGCACGGGCTGCCGTGGCCGACCCGCGTGCCTGGGCAGCGGAGGCGCGCGCGCGGACCGCAGAGGCCGCGGCCTTGCCCGCGTCACCGGCCGCTGCCTGGGAGGCGGTGCGGGCGGTGCTGGCGGACTGGCCGGCGCGGGTGGCGGAGGCTTCGGCGTCCTGGGCGGACGTCTTGGCGTCGGCGGCGTACGTGCCCGCCTGGTCGGCGTAGCCGCGGGCCTGGCCGCTGGCGGCCTCGGCCTCGGTTTGGGCGTTGTTGGCGGTGGCCGCGGCGGCGGTGGCTTCCCAGGCGTCCTGCTGGGCCCTGGCCGCGGTCTGGGAGGCCTCGGCGATGAGGCGGCGCATCTGTGCGGCGTGGGTGGCGGCGAGCTGGTCCTTGCGGTCGGCCATGTACCGGCCGGTCTGCAGGAAGGAGGTGACGAGCTCGGGTGGCCCCGCCAGGGCGAGCTTGGCCGCGGACTGGACCTCCGGGCCCCCCGCGGCGAGCGCCTGGAAGGCCTGGACGCGTTCGTCGGTCTGGCGGGCGGTGTACTGGCCCATCATCAGGAACGCGGCGACGGCCTTCGGCGAGCCGTCGCGCAGGGCCTTCTCGGCGGCTTCCTTGACACTGGGTCCGCCGGTGGCGATCAGCTGGTAGGCGCGGATGCGGTTGTCGGTGACGGCGGCCTCGTGCTGGCCGGTGGTGAAGAACGCCTCGATCTGCTGCGGGGTGCCCTTCAGCGCGGCGGTGGCGGCGGTGCGCACGGCCTCGTCGGGACTGTCCTGGGCGATCTCCTGCACGCGCTGGCGCATGTCGTCCAACTCGGCCTTGTGGCGCCCGCTGCGTACCCAGTCCACGACGGTCTCGTCGGTGCCGGACAGGGCGGTCTGTGCGGCCTCCTGGCTCCAGGCGCCACCGCTGCGCATGATCTGGATCGCGACCTTGCGGCCCTTGGCGGCCACTGCCTTGGGGTCGGCGTCGGGACGGGCGGCCTCGGCGGCGAGGTCGGCGGCGTCCTGGTCGCGGGCCCTCCAGTCCGCGAGGAGGGTGCCGATGCCGCCGATGACCTCGTCGTCGTCCGCCTTCATCGCACGGGCATCCTCAAGGGCGGCGGCAGTGCGGGCGGTCAGGTCCTCGGCCTCGGTCTTGCGGGCGAGGTCGTAGACACCGCTCGCGGTGGTGACCGCTGCGCTCGCGGTGGCGGCGGCGGTGCGGGCGGCTTCCGCCTGGCGGGTGGCCTCGGCGGCCGAGGTGGCGGACTCGCCGGCGTGTTCGGCCGCCTGGTCGGCGGCGGTGGCGGCGTTCTGGGCGTGGGTGGCGGCCGAGCGGGCGGCGTCACGGGCCTGGAAGGCGGCCTTGGCGGACTGGTCGGCCAGAGTCGCGGCCGCCGTCGCGGCGCGGTCGGCCTCCTTGGCCTGGCGGCGGGCCTGGTCGGCGGCCGCCTGCGCGCGCTTGTCGTTCGCACCCGCGGCGTTCGCCAGTTGGCCGGCCTTCTCCGCCGAGCCGGCGGCCGCGTTCGCATCCGCGCCCGCGCTCTTGGCCGCGTTCGAGGCCTCGCGTGCGGCCTGGGAGGCGACGCCGGCGCTGTCCGCGGCGTCCGCGGCCCGCTGGGCGTCACTGGCGGCGTTGCGGGCCTCTTCGGCCCGCTGGCGCGCCTCGGCGGCCTTGTTCCGGTCGGAGGCCGCCGCGTTGGCGGCCTTGCGGGCGTTGGCCGCCGCGAGGGCCGCGCCTCCCGCGGCGCTGGCGGCCGCGCTGGCCGCACTGGCCGCGGTGCGGGAGGCCTGGTTGGCGGCTGCGGCGGCGGCGGACGCCTGGCCGGCGGCCGCGGCCGCGCCCTCGGCGGCGTCGGCCGCGCGCGCGGCCGCTTCCTTCACGCGGGCCAGGTCCTGCCCGGCGGCCTCGGTCTCCCTGGCCGCGGTCTCGGCTGCCTCCTTGGCGAGGCGGGAGGTGTCGACCGCCCGGGCGGAGGCCGTCTTGGCGGCGTCCTTGGCCACCTGCGCCTGCCGGCCGGCCTGCTGGGCCTGCTCGGCCAGCTGTGAGATCGTCGCCCGCTCCTGGTCCCGGGCCAGGGCGACGAACTGGCCGACCGCCAGGAACTCGGTGACATCGGCGGGCGTGCCCCGCAGCGCGACCTTCGCGGCTTCTCGCGTGGCCGGGCCGCCGGAGGCGAGGAGCTGGAACGCGCGGACGCGGTTGTCGGTCCTCGCGGCGTCGAACTGGCCCTCTTCGAGGAACTGCTTGACGTCGTCAGGGGTGCCTTGGAGCGCGGCGGTGGCCTGCTCCTTGACGCTCACCCCTCCGGTGGCGACGAGCTGGAACGCCTCGACCCGGCGGTCCTGCTCCAGCGGGGCCTTCCAGCCGTCCTTGAGGAACGCTCGCAGGTCGTCCTGGGAGCCCTTCAGCGCCTTGGTGGCGGCCTCGCGCACTCCGGCGCCGCCGAGGCTGAATATCTGGAACGCGCTGACCCGCTGGTCGTGGTACTCCTCGATGTCGAGTTTGGTGTCGAGGAAGCGCTTGATGTCCTCGTCCGAACCGGTCAGCGCGGCCTCGGCGGCAGCGCTGACGCCGGGGCCGCCGTTCAGCCACAGACTCATGACACGACCACGGTCCGTGAGCGAGGGTGTGCTCGGGTCGGGGGTGGGCTCCGTGGCGAAGGCGGGTGCCGCGCCGAGCAGGCCGGCGGTCAGCACCACGGGCAGCAGGCCGGCGAAGGCATGGCGCAATCCGGCGGCCCTCTTGCCGCGGCGCCGTTTCCTTCCGGCGGCGCTCGGCGCTCCCAAGGAGCGCAAGGGGTGATTCACAATCAATTCCTCTCAAACCGGTCACATGTGAGTGCGTGCGCGAAGTCTCAAGCTCCTGGAATGTTCACTTCCGGCGCGGAGGAACAGAAGACTTCTCGGAGCTTCATCGGACTGTCAACGAACAGTCACCCTCCTGTCACGTCACCACTCATGGGCAGTCCGGATAGCGCCAGGGGTGGTGAGCGCTGATATCTTACGCATGCTTTACTCGTGTCGAATACGCCCCAACGCCAGGTACTAGTTCTGGCGTTGGCTCAGATCCGAAGGACTTGCCTTGCGTAAATCGCGCTTCCGGAAGACCCTCCTGGTCGGCGGCGCCGCTGCCCTGATGGCATGTGTGGGATACACCTCACTGCCGGCCGCGCAGGCCACCACCACCGGCACGACGGCAACGCCGACCGCTGTCAGTTCGACGACAGAGGAGACGGTTCCCCTCGCCGTTGAGGACTTTCAACACCCGGGCGCCTCGCGTCTTTTGGCCGAACGAAAGATCACCCTGAAGCAGGGCGACGGGCACATCAGGCTGAAGGAGGGCATCGAGAACAATACGCAAGCCGCGTGCCAGGGAGCGAACGACATCTTCGTCGAGTCCCGTATGGACGACAAGAACGGATACTGCTTCACCGTTTCCGGTACGACCGGGTACCTCGCGATGGAGCTTCCGAACGTCTACGGCTTCTGGACCGAGGACCGGTCGGTCAGCGCCAAGCTGGTCGCCGCCGGACGCGAGACGCTGGTGAACGTCGGCCCCAACCAGGCGGTGCCGGTCGGGGAGAGCCTGCCCGGCGGACAGCGCTCCGTCCTCGTCGAACTGCGCGTCACCGGCTGAACCGTCGCATCCGACCGGTTCGCCCCGTCGGCCCCTGCTGCTGCCTCGGGCCCGGGTGTCCGGCCCGCACCGACCGAACCCCTCCTCACTCCCCGGAGTTGTGACTTTGTCCCGTAAGCCCATACGCCCCGCCCTCAGGGCCGGCGTCCTTGCGGCGGCCCTTGCCGCCGGCACCCTGGCCACCTCCGCCACCCCGCCGGCTTCGGCCACCGCCGGTGACCCCGCCGCCAACGGCTGGTACGCCTACACCGCCCGCCTGACGATCGGCGACAACGTCCGTGCCTGCACCGGCGCCCTCGTCGACCGGTACTGGGTGATCACGGCCGCCTCGTGCTTCGCCGACAACCCCGCCCAGCCCACCGCGGTCGACGGCGCGCCGAAGTGGCCCACCACCGTGACCGTCGGCCGCACCGACCTGACCGCGACCAACACCGGCGCGACCAGCACCGTCGAACGCCTGGTGGCCCGCTCCGACCGCGACCTGGTGATGGCCAAGCTCGCCACCCCCGTCGACGGCATCGTCCCCCTGCGGATCGCCACCACGGCACCCGCCACCGCCGAGAGCTTCCAGGTCCCCGGCTACGGCCGCACCAAGACCGAATGGGTGCCCAACAGGCTGCACACCGGCGCCTTCACCGTCAACGGGGTGCGCCCCACCGCCGTGGACACCGCCGGCACCAACGGCTCGGCGATCTGCAAGGGCGACACCGGCGCCCCCGTCGTCCGTGAAACCAGTCCCGGCCGGACCGAACTGGTCGCCGTTGCCTCCCGCTCCTGGCAGGGCGGCTGCCTCGGCGAGACCGAGACCCGCACCGGCGCAGTCAACACCCGCACCGACGACCTCGCCGGCTGGGTGCAGCAGACCCGCGCGACGGTAGTGGGCTGGAAGACCCAGGCCCTGATCCGCAGCGACGCCAACCTGTACCACTCGACCCGTCTCTACGACGGCACGTGGACCCCGTACGAGGACATCCAGGCCACCGCGGGCAACATCGGCGGCGTGCGCGCCGTCTCCACGGTCGGCATCAACGCCGACACCCACATCATCGCTCTGGGCGGCGACGGGCACCTTCACTACGCCATCCGCAACCTCAACGGCGGCTGGAACCAGCGTTTCGTCGACCTCAACATCGCCCTCAACGACCTCGGCAACATCACCCAGGTCTCCCTCGCCGCCATCGGCAACGACCTGCACGTGGTCATAGTCGCCGACGGCTTCGTGTTCCACACCGTCCGCAACGGCGACGGACAGTGGAGCGCCTTCGGCGTGGTCACCGACGTGGCCGGCCCGCTCCAGGGAATCACCTCCATCTCCACCGCCGGAACCGCCGGAGGCGAACTGCACATCGCGGCCGTTTCGGGCGGGAAGGTCTACCACACGCTGCGGACCGCCAGCGGGAACTGGGGCTCCTGGGGATCGGTCGCCGAGGCCGCCGGCGCCACCGCACCCGTGACCGCCGTCGCGGTTTCCCGTCAGAACAGCGACCTCAACCTCGCCTTCATCGCCACCGACGGCCAGTACCACACCATGCGGTGGGCCAATGGCACCTGGCAGCCCAACGCATCCCTCGCCGGCGTCGTCGGGAACATCACCGGCACCAGCATCAGCGCCGCCGCCGTTGACACCGAAGCCCGGTTCGCCATCACCACCACCGACAACAAGGTCGTCCTCACCGCCCGCCACGCCGACGGCAGCTGGGCTACCGCCGAGACCCTCGACCTCACCGCCATCCCCGGCAACCACACCGGCACGATGATCACCAGCAGCCTCTGATCACCACACGATCAGGAAGCACCGGTGGGAGGGGGCCGGGCCCCCTCCCACCGGTGGATGGTGTCGAGCAGCATGACGGGCACCGTCACCGGCGGCGGCGGGGCTCTCGCGGAGGGGTCAAGTCCGCTGTCCTGACGGTCCGTTGATCGGGTGAACGGCGCCGGAAGCGGCGGCGGCCGCGCGGCCGGCGCCGGGAAGCTGGCGGCATGAGCGAAACGACGCAGTCCTTCCGGCCGCCGCGGGGCTCCGCGATGACCAGGACGGCCCTGTCCGTCCTCACCGCCGCGGCGGCCACCACCGTGCCCGCCGCGCCCGCCGCCGGATGCGGGTACCCGGGGTTCACGGAGTGCGGGGCGTGGGGCCGTGCGGAGGAGGTCAGGTCGTTCCTCGTGCGCCGGTGGGCGCCGGGGGCGGCGGGGGGCCGCTGATCAGGCCGGCAGGGGCTTGGCCATGACGACCTCGCGGCTCACGCCGTCGGGCAGCAGGTCGCCCGGCTCGCCGGTGTCGGTGAAGCCGGCGCGCTCGTAGAGGGCGAGGGCGTGCGCGTTGTGCGGCATCACGGCGAGGCGGAGCGCCGGGAAGCCCCGTCCGGCGGCCCACGCCTCGATCTCCGCGATCAGCCGGTCCCCGACGCCCCGGCCGCGCGCCGCCGGCCCGACCCACATCGAGATCAGCTCGGCGTACCCGTCCGCCGGGACTCCGGTCGCCATCGCGGCGGGCTCGCCGTCCACGAGGGCGACCAGGTCCAGGGCGCCGGGGATCTCCAGCCGCGAGCGCCAGCGCTCCTCGCGGTCGCTCTCGCCCTGCCAGTCGGCGAGCGCGGAGCCGAAGGCGTACGGCGCCTCGGCCAGCGCGGCCAGCCGCAGCTCGCGCCAGAGCGGCCAGTCGTCGGACGTCAGTTCACGCAGTTCGATCATGGCGCAGACGATGCCCCGCCGGGGCTCGCGGAGACAACCGGTTTACGGGCTGTCCGGCGGATCGCGGGACCTTCGGTCCGCCTCAGCCCGCGAGCGGCGGGTTGAGGCGGGCGAAGGCCTCCTGGCGGCGGTACGGGAAGTAGGGGTACGGCGCGGTGCGCAGGCTGGCGGCGTCCAGGCGGGCGACCTGCTCGGCCGTCAGCTCCCAGCCCACGGCGCCGAGGTTCTGGCGCAGCTGCTCCTCGTTGCGGGCGCCGATGATCACCGAGGAGACGGTCGGGCGGCGCAGCAGCCAGTTGATCGCCACCTGGGGGACGGTGCGGCCGGTCTCCTCGGCGACCGCGTCCAGCGCGTCCACCACGTCGTGGAGCAGTTCGTCGTCGACGGGCGGGCCGTAGTCGGCGGTGTCGTGCAGCCGGCTGCCGGCCGGGAGCGGGGCGCCGCGGCGGATCTTCCCGGTGAGGCGGCCCCAGCCGAGCGGGCTCCAGACCAGGGCGCCGACGCCCTGGTCCTGGGCGAGCGGCATCAGCTCCCACTCGTAGTCGCGGCCGACGAGGGAGTAGTAGACCTGGTGGGCGGCGTAGCGGGGGCGGGCGTCGCGGTCGGCGGCGGCCAGGGACTTCATCAGCTGCCAGCCGGAGAAGTTGGAGACGCCGGTGTAGCGGACCTTTCCGGCGCGCACCAGGTCGTCGAGGGTGGCGAGCACCTCCTCGACGGGGGTGGCGGCGTCGAAGGCGTGCAGCTGGAAGAGGTCGAGGTGATCGGTGTCCAGGCGGCGCAGGGCGGCGTCGACGGCGGTGATCAGGCGGGTGCGGGAGGTGCCGGCGTCGTGCGGGCCGTCGCCGGTGGGCAGGCCGGCCTTGGTGGAGATCAGCACCTGGTCGCGGCGGCCCTTGACGGCCCGGCCGAGGACCTCCTCGGAGGCGCCGTCGGAGTAGACGTCGGCGGTGTCGAACAGGGTGACGCCGGCGTCGATGGCGATGTCGAGCAGGCGGCGGGCGTCGTCGGCGCCGGTGTTGCCCCAGGCGCCGAAGAGCGGGCCGCGGCCGCCGAAGGTGCCGGTGCCGAGGGAGAGGGCGGGGACGGTGAGGCCGGACGCGCCGAGGCGGCGGTACTCCATGGGGGTTCCCTTCACTAACGGGACTTCTGTGCCGTTAAGATGACTCCGACCCTAGCACTGTCGGCGACACTAATGGAACAGGAATCCCGTTAATGACTTCACCGGGCATGCAGAGGCCGGGCGGCCGGACGGCGCGCGTGCGGACCGCCGTGCTGAAGGCCGCCGAGGACGCCCTCGTCGAGGTCGGCTTCGCCGGGCTCGACCTCGGCGACCTCGCGCGGCGGGCCGAGGTCGGCCGCACCACCGTCTACCGGCGCTGGGGCTCGGTGGGGGCGCTGCTCGCCGACCTCCTCACCGACATGGCCGAGCAGTCCCTCCCGCGCACCCGCACCGGCTCCCTGCGGGAGGACCTGCGCGCCAACGCCCGCCTCGTTCAGCGCACCCTGGCCGACCCGCGCCAGGGCGCGCTGTTCCGCGCCGTCCTGGTCGCCGCCACCTGCGACCCGGCCGCCGCCGAGGCCCTCCAGCGCTTCTACCGCGCCCGCGTCGAGGAGTGGGCCCCCTGCGTGACCGAGGCCGTCGACCGCGGCGAGCTGCCGCCCGGCACCGACCCCGCCGAGGTCGTCCGCGCCGTCTCCGCCCCCCTCTACTACCGCATGCTCACCACCCCCGACCCCCTCGACGAACCCGCCGCCCACCGCGCCGCCGACGCCGCCGAGGCGGCAGCCCGCGCGGGCGCCTTCCGCGCGCAGGGGCCGGCGGAGGAGAAGGCGGGGCGGCCCGTCGGCTGGCGCTAGCCGGTGCCCGTGGGGTGGCCGAGGGGGGTGGTGTGGCGGGTGATGAAGGACCGGGCCTGGTCGGGCGTGAGGGGGTGGGCGAAGAGGTAGCCCTGGCCGAGGGGGCAGCCCATGGCGGCGAGCAGGTCGCGTTGCTCGGGGTGTTCGATGCCCTCGGCGATGACCTGGACGCCCAGGGTGTCGGCGATCCGGGTGATGCCCTCGACGAGGGCGTACTGCTGCTGGGACAGGCCCAGGCCGTCGATGAAGGACTTGTCGATCTTCAGGACGGAGATCGGGAACTCGCGCAGGTAGGAGAGGGACGAGTAGCCGGTGCCGAAGTCGTCGATGGCGATGCCGACACCGAGTTCGCCGAGGGTGCGCATGTCGGTGCGGACGCGGTCGTCGCGGCGCATCAGGACGGACTCGGTCAGCTCCAGGACCAGCGACCCGGGCGGGATGGCGGAGGAGGAGAGGGCCCCGCGCACCACGTCGACGAAGCCGGCGTCGCGGAACTGGCGGGCGGAGACGTTGACGTTGACCCGCAGCGGCGGCAGGCCGGCGGCGGCGCGGGCGGGGGTGCTGAGGGCGTGCCAGGCGGCCGCCTCCTGGGCGGCGCGCTCCAGGACCCAGGCGCCGAGCGGCACGATCTGGCCGCTCTCCTCGGCGAGGGCGATGAACTCGTCGGGCAGCACCATGCCGCGCCGGTCGTGCGGCCACCGCACCAGGGCCTCGAAGGCCACCAGGTCACCCGTCTGCAGATCGACGATCGGCTGGTAGTACAGGCGGAACGCGGATTCGGCGATCGCGGTGTCCAGGTTCTCGTTCAGCTCGTGCCGGGCCATCAGCCCGGCCTGCAGGGCCGGCTGGTAGAGGCGCCACTGCCGCTTGCCGGCCGCCTTCGCCGAGTACAGCGCGAGGTCGGCGTGGCTCAGCAGCTCGGTGGCGTCCACGCTGTCCTCCGTCGTCGCCACCCCGATCGAGGCGGACACCCGCACCGCGCCCGCCCGCAGCCGGAACGGCTCCGCGAACGCCGCCAGCAGGCCCTGGGCGATCGCCCCGACGTCGGCCGGCGCCATGGCGTCCTCCACCAGCACCGCGAACTCGTCGCCGCCGAGCCGGGCCGCCGTGTCGGAGGCGCGCAGCGCGGTGGAGATCCGCAGCGAGACGGCGACCAGCAGCTCGTCGCCGACCGCGTGGCCCTGGGTGTCGTTGACCACCTTGAAGTCGTCCAGGTCGAGGAACAGCACTCCGGTGACGGCGCCGCTGCGCTCGCTGCGGGAGAGCGCGTGGCCGACCCGGTCCAGGAAGAGCACCCGGTTGGCCAGGCCGGTGAGCGAGTCGTGGAAGGCCCGGTGGGTGAGCTCGCGCTCCATCTGCCGCTGCTCGGTGACATCACGCAGCGTGAGCACCAGCCCGCCGACCGTCGGGTCGTCGCGCAGGTCGTTGCAGCGCACCTCGACCTCGATCGGGGAGCCGTCGGCCCGTAGCAGCCGCCAGTGCTCGCGCTGGGTGTCCAGGCCGGCGCGGGCACCGCCGCTGACGGCGGGGCTGCGCATCCTGGCCAGCGCCTTGCCGACCGACCGGCTGTCCTCGGGCGGGACGAGCTCGGTGAGCAGGGTGCCGTCGAGGTGGGGGTGGCCGAGGACGCGCCCGGCGGAGGAGGCCGAGGCGTAGCGCACGGAGTCGTCGTCGTTGAGGATGAGGATGACGTCGCTGGCGCTCTGCACCAGGGTGCGGAAGTAGGCCTCGCTGTCACGCCGGGTGATCTCCTGGCTGAGCATGACCCGCTCGACGGCCAGCGCGGCCTGGGCGGCGAGGATCTCCAGCGAGCCCCAGAGGCTGGTCAGCTCCTGCTCGGTGCCGGTGACGATGAGCGCGCCGATCAGCGGGTCGCCGGAGGGGCGCTCGGCGAGGGTGAGCGGGCAGAGCAGGGCGCACGGCATGCCGTCGATCCGGGCGGCGAGCTCGGTGCCGATGTCCTCGACGGGCAGCAGCCTGGTCTCCCGGTAGGCGGCGAGGGCGAGCGCCTCGTCGGAGTCGCGCTCGGCGCCGAGGTGGTGGCGGCCCGCGCCGCGCTCGGCGTGCCGCACGTGCAGCACGCCGCCCTCGGTGACGGCGAGCAGCGCGACGTGGCCGGGCTCGGTGGGCATCAGGGTGGAGGCGGCGGCCTGGACGGCGTCGGCGACCTCCTCGACGGTGACGGCCGAGGTGAGCGCCGAACCGGCCTCGCGCAGCGCGCGTTCCCGGGCGACGGCCTGCCGGCGGGCCCGCACCACGACCGCCAGCCGGGCGAGCACCAGCAGGTAGAGGACGGCGGAGAAGGCGCCGATGACCCCGGCGTTGCTGGTGTTCCCGTTGCTCGCCTCGATCATCAGGATGGTCGGTGCGACCAGCGAGGCGCCGGCCAGCAGGGTGAGCCGGCCGGGGCCGATGTCCGGCTGCTGGCTGGGGATGGGCCTGGTCAGCTCGACCATCGAGGGGTGCAGGGCGGCGGCGCCCCAGGCGGTGTAGAAGGCGGCCCAGCCGAGGTCCACGGGGGTGCCGATGCGCCAGTCGCCGTGCAGCACGATCAGCCCGTAGAGGATGTCGGAGACCAGCAGGCCGACCGTTCCGGCGGCGAGCAGCTGCAGCGAACGGCTGACCCCGCCGCGCGGCACGACCAGGCGCAGCAGCAGGGCGAGCACGACCACGTCGCCCAGCGGATAGGCGATCGAGACGGCCTTCTGGAACCAGTCCAGGTCCGGGTTGCGGGCGTACGGCAGGATCAGGTAGATCCAGGCGAGCAGCGCCAGGCCCATGGTGAGGATGAGCGCGTCCAGCAGGCTGGCCCGGTCCTGATGCGCCGTCCGCCAGCGGATGAAGCCCAACACGCCCGCCGCGTAGAGCAGGTACTCGGCGAGGTAGAAGCCGTCGGCGACGGACGGGAAGGGGCTGCCCAGGTGCAGGAACTGCATCTGGACGACCTGCACCACCTCTCCTGCGGTGAAGCTGAGGTTGGCGAGCGCCAGCAGGTACCAGTAGACGGCGTGGGAGGGCCGGTTGAGGCGGACGCCGGCCACGATGGCGGCGACGCCGCCCAGGCCGATGCCCGTCCACCAGATGATCCGCTGGGAGGGGTTGGCGTAGTAGATGCCGGTGAACAGCACCATCCACGCCAGGTAACAGACCATCAGGCGTTGGCGCCGACGTGTCAACGAGCTACCTCCTCCTCGGCGTCACCGCACCCGCCCGGGGCGGGCGGCGGGCTCCGGGCAGGGGCTCGCGAGCGTCCGAGCCGGGCCGGGGAGGTCCGGTCTGACGTTCGAAATGGGCCTTGAGTGCGTATAGTCGGAAATGTCGCACCTCCCAGCATTCTGCCGCCACAGCACGAGGTCAAGCCGGTGGATGACGCAGCAGAGAGCGCACGGGAAGCACGTCCCGGAGTGCGGTCCGGACGTCACGCCGTGCTGGTCAACGAGGACGGTCAGTATGCGATCTGGCCGGGTGACTTCACCGTCCCGGGCGGTTGGCGCACGGTCTTCGGGCCCGCCCCGCACGAGGAGTGCCGCGGCTACGTGGACCGCGAGTGGCGCCCCGCCGGGCTCGGACTCGGGCCCGGGGCCCGGCACGGGGGCGAACGGGTCACCCGGGCGGAGCACACGGGCACCGGCACCGGCACCGGCAGCGTGCACGGACTGGTCCGGGCCCGCGCCGCGCACGACCCGCGCGCCCTCGCCGTGCTCGACGACGACGAGACGCTCGACTACGGCGAGCTGGACGCCCGCAGCGACCGGCTGGCCGCCGTGCTGCGGGCCCTGGGCACCGGGCCCGAGCGGATCGTCCCGGTCTGCCTGGAGCGCGGCGCCGACCTGGTGACCGCCTGGCTCGCCGTGCTCAAGGCGGGCGGGGCCTTCCTGCCGCTGGACCCGGCGCACCCGCGCCGGCGGCTCGCCCGGCTGGTGGCCGACTGCGGGGCGCACCTGGTCGTCGCGGAGAAGGGGGCGCGCTTCCCGGGGGTGCGCACGGTGGCCCCGGGGGAGGGCGCCGGGGCGGCGGTCGAGGTGCCGGACGTCAGCGGGCCGGACGACCTGGCGTACCTGATCTACACCTCGGGGACCACCGGCACCCCCAAGGGCGTCCCGGTCGCCCACCGCGCCCTGGCCTTCACCCTGGAGCGGGTGATCGACGCCTACCGGCTCACCCCGCACGACCGGGTGCTGCAGCTCGCCGCGCTCGGCTTCGACACCGCGCTGGAGCAGGTCTTCGCGACCCTGGCCGCCGGGGCCACGCTCGTCCTCGGCGGCGCCCGCACCTGGGCGCCCACCGAGCTCGCCGACCGGATGCGCGAGCTGCGGCTGACCGTCGCCGACCTCACGCCCGCCTACTGGCACCACCTGCTCGGGCTCCACCCGCCCGGCGGGCCCGCCCCCGAGGGGCTGCGGCTGATCGTGGTCGGCGGGGACACCGTGCACGAGGACGACTGCCGCGCCTGCCTGGAGCGGCTGCCGGGCGTGCGGCTGGTCAACGCCTACGGGGTCACCGAGGCGGCCGTCACCTCCACCCTGGCCGAGATCACCGGGCCGGCGCTCGCCGCCCCCGGCCCGCACGGGCCCGGCGCGCCGGTGCCCATCGGGCGGCCGCTGCCGGGGGTGCGGGTGCACGTGCTGGACGCCCGGCTCAGCCCGGTGCCGCCCGGGGAGAAGGGGGAGATCCACCTCGGCGGGCCCGGCCTGGCGCGCGGCTACTGGAAGGCGCCCGCACCGACCGCCGAGGCCTTCCTGCCCGACCCCTACGCCCCCGCCCCCGGCGAGCGCATGTACCGCACCGGCGACGCCGGACGCTGGCGGGCCGACGGCACCCTGGAGGTCCTCGGCCGCTTCGACGACCAGCTGAAGGTCCGCGGCCACCGCGTCGACCCCGCCGAGGTCGAGTCCGTGCTCGCCGCCCACCCCGACGTCCGGCAGGTGCGGGTCGCCGCCGACGGCAGCGACGACGCCCGCGTCCTGACCGCCTACTACACGCTCACCGACCGGGCCTCCTCCGGCGCCCGCGCCCGGCGCGGCCGGATCCGCGCCTACCTCGCCGAACGGCTGCCGGACTTCATGGTCCCGGCCGCGTTCGTGCCGCTCGACAGCATGCCGCTCACCCCGGCCGGGAAGATCGACCGCCGCCGGCTGCCGGACGCCCCGCCCCGGGTGCGGCGGCGCGAGGACGGCGCGCCGGGCCCGGGTGCGGCGCCGCCCGCCCGGGCGGACGCCCCGCCGGACGGCTCCCCGGCCACCGCCGCCACCGGCGGCGCCGTCGAGGCCGGGGTGGCCCAGCTCTGGGCCGAACTGCTCGGCGTCGGGGAGCCCGGACCCGCGGACGACTTCTTCGAGCTCGGCGGCAACTCCCTGCTCGCCATGGAGATGATCGCCCGGGCCCGGATCATGTTCGGCCTCGACGTCACCCGGATCCGCTCCCTCACCCGCGCACTGCTGGGCGACGCCACCCTGCACGCCTTCGCCGCCGCCGTCCTCGCCGCCCGCACCGGCCGGGGCCGGGCCGCCCCCGGCCCGCGCGAGGCCGCCGTCGACTGGGCCGCCGAAGCCCGCCTGGACACCCCGCTGCGGCAGTCCTGGAGCCCCGCGCCCTCGCGCGCCGAACCCGCCGAGATCCTGCTCACCGGCGCCACCGGCTTCTGCGGCGCCCACCTGCTGGACGCCCTGCTGCACACCACCGAGGCCCGCATCCACTGCCTGGTCCGCGCCCCCGACGAGGAACACGCCCTCGAACGGCTGCGCGCCGCCCAGCAGCGCTACCTGCGCCACGACCTCGCCGACCGCCGGGTCGTCCCGCTGACCGGCGACCTCGCCGAACCGCGGCTCGGCCTGGAGCAGCGGCGCTACGACCACCTGGCCGGCACCCTCGACGCCATCCACCACCTCGGCGGCCAGGTCAACTTCATCTACCCCTACCACCAGCTGCGCGCCGCCAACGTGGCCGGCACCCGCGAGGTGGTCCGCCTCGCCGGGCACTCCCGGGGCATCCCCGTCCACTACCTCTCCACCCTCGCCGTGCTGGCCGGCTTCGGCCCGGCGGGCGTGCGCGAGGTCGCCGAGCGGACCCCGCTCGCCCACCCCGACCGGCTGGCCGTCGGCTACGTCGAGAGCAAGTGGGTCGCCGAACAGCTGCTCCACCACGCCGCCGCGGGCGGACTGCCGGTCACCGTGCTGCGCACCAACGACGTCACCGGGGACCTGCGCACCGGGGTGATGAACACCGGCACCGAGATCTGCGCGCTGATCAAGTACATCGCCGAGAGCGGCGGCTACCCCGACGTCCGGCTGCCGCTCGACTTCGTGCCCGCCGACCGGTTCGGCCGGGCGCTGTGCCACGTGGTCGCCCACGCCCCCGCCATCGGCGAGGTCTACCACCTGACCTCGCCGCGCCCGGCGGACCTCGCCGACCTCGCCGCCCGGCTGCGCGCCCGCGGCCACCGCGCCGAGCCCGTCCCCTACCCGCAGTGGGTGCAGGGCCTGGTCCGGTTCGCCGCCGGGCACCCCACCCACCCGATGACGCCGTTCGTGCCGCTCTTCGTCGACCGGGTGCCCGGCACCGCACTGTCCATCAGCGAGCTGTACTTCCGCCCGACCTTCCCGCGCTTCGACCGGGCCAACACCGAACGGGCCCTGGCCGGCAGCGGCGTGGACCTGCCCGCCGTCGACGACGCCCTGCTCGACTTCTACCTCGACCGGCTGACCGCGGAGGGCTTCCTCGCCCCGCCGCAGGAGGCCTCGCCGTTGGAGGCGCTGCGATGACCGCCACCGCCCCCGAGGAGCTCTTCGCGGCCCTCGACGTCGCCCGGGCGCCCGCCGACGGCCCGGCCGCGTTCGGCGCCGACCTCGCGCCCGGGACGCTGCTGGCCGCCTACCGGCACGGGCTCTTCCCGCTGCCCGCCGCCGACGCCTACGCGAGCGCCTTCAACGAGGCCCGCGCCGGGGCGGCGGTGGCGGCGGGGGAGATCGCCCTGCTGCCGGGCCCCGACCACGGCACGGACCCCGAGCACGGCACGGACCCCTACGCGCTCGCCTGGTGGTCGCCCGACCCGCGCCCGCTGCTCGCCGCCGACGGCGTGCGGCTCGGGCGCAAGCTCTCCCGGCTGCTGCGCAACCGCCTGGACTGGTGGACCACCGCCGACCAGGCCTTCGAGGAGGTGCTCGCCGCCTGCGCCGAGGGGCGCGAACCCCCTTGGCTCACGCCGGAGTTGCAGAGCGCGCTGATCGGTCTGCACCGGCTCGGCGCGGCCCACAGCGCGGAAGTGTGGGAGGACGGCGAGCTGGTCGGCGGGGTGTTCGGGATCGCCTCCGGGCCGGTGCTCAGCCTGGACTCGATGTTCCACCGCCGCCCGGACGCCGCCCGGGTCGCCGTGGCCGACCTCGCCGCCCGCTTCGCCGCCGCCGGGGGCCGGCTGCTGGACGCCCAGTGGGACTCCCCGCACGTGCGCTCGCTCGGCGCCGCCCCGCAGCCCCGGGCCCGCTACCTCGCGGCGCTCGCCGAGGACGCCGCGCTGGTGCGGCCGCTGGACACCACCCGTCTCCCGGCCGCCCGGCTCGCCCCCGAACGGCCCCGCGACCCGTACCCGCGCGGGCATGCGCGCGCGCACCGGCATCCGTACCGCAACGCCCGGCGGGCCTGATGCGCCTGACGGGCCTGACACGCCGTCAGTGGCGGCCCGCCGGGCCGACGACGACCTGGGCGGTGGACGTGCGGACCGGACCGGCCGGGCCGCCGGCGGTCAGCGTCGCGGTGTAGCTGCCCGCGGCGGGGTAGTCGTGGTCGACGGTGCCGTGCCCGGGGTCCACCGCGCGCGGCGCGCTGCCGTCGCCGAAGTCCAGGGTCGCGGTGCCCGGTGCCCAGCCGGCCGTGTACCCCACCGTCAGCCGGGCGTTGAGCGGGTGGCCCGGCCGGGGGAGGGGGCGGGCGCCCAGGCGCACGCGCAGCGGGTCCTGGAGCTCGATGGCGCCGCGGTCCCGGTAGCCCCAGGCGGTCGGGCTCGGGAAGCGCGGGTGGTCGGCCGGCTCGGCGCCGAGGAGGTCGGTGGCCGGCGTGCCGAGGGCGTTCGGGTCGGCGGCGTCCGTCACGCCCGTCACGGCGGCCGGGGTGTAGTCCTCGCGGTCCGCGGGGAACCCGGGGTCGACGGCGTTGTCGCTCGCGCCCTGCCCGACGGCCCGGAAGGCCTCCGGAGTGGCGAACGGGGTGTCCCCCCAGGAGTAGGCGTAGGGGCCCGATGGCACGACGGTGTTGTAGTCGACCCGGGTGCTGCGGACCGATCCGGCCGACACCACCAGCGGGATCGCGGCGGGCGCGGCGGTGCCGCAGCGCGGGGCGGGACGCTTCGCCAGGATGTTGTTCTCGGCCACCGACCCGGTGGAGTTCCCGGCGAACTCCAGGTCGCTCCCGCAGTTGCGCCCGAAGGTGTTGGCCACCACGATCGTGCCGGGCGCGTCGGTGACCAGCACGCCCCGGCCGGCGCCCCCGGCGATCAGGTTGGTGGTGACGACCACCCCGGAGGTCCCGGCGTCGACCGCGACACCGCTCACCGGCGCGGCGGAGATCCGGTTGCGGCTCACCGTGACGTACGAGCCCGTCCCGGTGATCCGCACGCTCGGCGTCGCCGCCGGGAAGGCCCGCACGCCGCCGCGGACCGGGTCGCCCGCCTCCACGTCGTTGTGGTCCACGGTGATCCGGGTGGAGTCCTTGACGAGCACGCCCTCCTGCGGGGCGTCCAGGCGCAGGCCGGTCACGGTGACGTCGTGCACGCCCTCCAGCACGAAGGCGTGCGGAGCGGGGGCCGGCCCCCGGCCCCAGGACCGCGTCCCCACCGAGGCGTTCGGCGCGTGCACGGTCGGTTCGGCGCCCTGGAAGACGATCGGGCGGCCGGGCTCGCCGGAGCGCCGGACGGTGACCTGGCCGGTGAACCGGCGGCCCGGCGCGAGCTGGACGGTCTGCCCCGGGCCGGCCGCGTCGGCGGCGGCCTGCACGGTGCAGAACGGCCGCTCCCGCGTGCCGGTCCCGGAGTCCGAGCAGTTCGAGCGGGGTCCGTTGTCGACGTGGAGCACGGTGCTCTCGGCGTGCGCGGGGGACGGCAGCGCGGCCCCGGTGACCGCGGAGCCCGCGACCGCGAGGGCGAGGCCGACGTGACGGGATGCTGGCATGGGCGGGACCCTTCCGGAGTCGTCGAACTGACGGATCGGCAGAAACCTTGCGGGGGTGGCCTGGTGCGGGAGGTCCGGACCCAGTATCCCCGAGCCCCGCGCGCCGCCTCAACGGGCGGGGGCGGGCCCCGCGCCGCCGGCCGGCGCCGTTCCCGGCCCGCCGGTTTGGGCCGCGACGCGCGGGGGGACTGAAGCGGACATGCTGTCAGTTGTGGTGGCCCCCTGGGGCGATGAGCCGGTGTTCGAGCGGAACGGGGACGAGCCGCACGCCGCGGCGAGCACGATGAAGGTGGCCGTGCTGGCCGCGCTGAGCCGGGCCGGAGCGGATCCGCGGGAACCGGTGCCGGTGGTGAACGCCTTCGCCTCCCGGGCCGGAGGGGAGTTCACCAACGATCCGGACTGGGACAGCGACCCGGTGCCGTGGACGCTGCTCGGTGCCACCGTGCCGCTGGGACTGCTCACCGAGCGGATGATCACCCACTCCTCCAACCTCGCCACCAACCTCTGCCTGGCCCGGGCCGGGCACGGGGCGGTGGAGGAGGTGTGGCGGCGGGCCGGGGCGACCCGCAGCGCCAGCCCGCGCGGGATCGAGGACCACCCCGCGCGCGAGGCGGGCGTGCACAACCTGGTCACCGCGCGCGACCTGGTCCGGCTGCTGCAGTCCCTGGACGGCGAGCCGGAGTTGCTGGAGCTGCTGGAGCGCAACTCCTTCCGGGTCGACCTGGCGGCCGGACTGCCGCCGGGGACCAGGGTCGCGTTCAAGAACGGCTGGCTCCCCGGCGTGCGGCACTGCGTCGCGCTGGTCCACCCGGACGACTGCCCGCCGTACCTGCTGGCCGTCTGCTACACCGGCCCGCTCGCCTCGGGCGCCGACGAGGCCGCCGCCGACCCGGCCGCCCGCCTGCTGGCCCGGGTCTCGGCGGCGGTGTGGGAGCGGCGGCACGCGGTCGGCGCCGCCCCCGCCCGGTCGGGCGCGCGCTGACGCCTGCGGGTGCGCCGGTCACGCCGCCGGGAGGGCGTCACCTCGGCCCGGGGCCCGGCGCGGACACCCGTCCGCACCGGGCCCCGGCCGTTCGGCCACGGGTGACCGGGTGACCGGGTGACCGGGTGTCCGGGTGACCGGGTGTCCGGGTGGGCCGGAGGGCGGCGTCAGTACGGCCGGACGAGCGCGTGCGCGGCGCCCGGGATGCCGACCTTCAGCAGCTCGTCCTCCTCCGGGGTGGTCGGCGTGCCGGTCTCCTGCTTGAGGATCGCCCGGGACATCGCCTGCACCCACATGGCGCGCGGCCGGCGGCGCTCCTCCCAGGCGGCCAGCGCCTCGGGCACCGTGCCGGCGGCGTCCAGGCTCAGGGCCAGCACCAGGGCGTCCTCGACGGCCATCGCGGCGCCCTGCGCCAGGTGCGGGGTGGAGGCGTGCGCGGCGTCACCGGCCAGCACCACCCGGCCGACGTGCCACGGCTCCTCGACGGTGACCTGCGAGATCCGCGAGTACACCACCGCGGCCGGGTCGGTGACCTGGGCCAGCGCCTCGGCGATCGGCCCGCCGAAGCCGGCCAGCCGCTCGCGCAGCTGCTCGTGGGCCCGCTGCGGGTCCGGGCGGAAGTCCTCGGCCTCGGCGAACACCGAGCCCAGGTACATCAGGTCGTCGCTGATCGGGGTGAGCAGCGCCTTGGCCTTCAGGTTGCCGGTGGACATCACCACGCCCTGCACCTCGGGCGAACGCGGCAGGGTGACCCGCCAGTTGGCGAAGCCGGTGTACTCCGGGGCGTACGTCTCGCCGTAGAGCCGCTTGCGCAGCGGCGAGCCGATGCCGTCGAAGCCGACCACCAGGTCGTAGCGGGCGCTGCTGCCGTCGGACAGGGTGACCGCCACCTCCTCGCCCTCGTCGGCGAGTCCGGTGATGGTGGTGCCGAAGCGCAGGGTCGCGCCGGCGGCGGTCGCGGCCTCGCCCAGCACCCGGGCCAGGGCGGGGCGGGGGATGCCGTTGGTCGGCGGCGCGTCGTCCATCCGGGGCTGCGGGATCTTCGCGAGGACGCCGCCGGCCGGGTCGCAGATGGTGAGCACCTCCCATGCGAAGCCGACCGCCAGGCACTGCTCCAGCACGCCGATCTCGCGCATCACGTGCAGCGCGTTGGAGGGCTGGATGATGCCGACGCCGAGCGCCTCCAGGGCGTCGCGCAGCTCGACGACGTCGACCCGGTGGCCGCGGCCGGCGAGGGCGGTGGCGGCGGTCAGGCCGCCGATGCCGGCGCCGTGGACGAGGACGCGCAGGGGTGGGGTCATGGTGGTGCTACTCCAAGGGGGAGGGGGCGGGGAAGGCGGAACGGGGAAGGCGGGACGGGGAATGCGGGACGGGGAGGGCGGGGCGGGAAGGGCGGGGAAACGTTTCAGCCGACCGGGGCGCCGGCCAGCTCCATCAGGTGGTCGACCAGCGCGAGCAGCAGGTCCCGCCCGAACATCCGCACCCGCACGTCGCCGACCAGCATCGGTACCTGCGGATCGAGGTCCAGGGCGGCCCGGACCTCCGCCACGGTGCGGGTGTTCTCGCCGTGGAAGCAGTTGATCGCCACCACGAACGGGATGCCCCGGCTCTCGAAGAAGTCGATCGAGGCGAAGCTGGTCTCCAGCCGGCGGGTGTCGGCGATCACGATGCCGCCGAGCGCGCCGTTCACCAGGTCGTTCCACATGAACCAGAAGCGCTCCTGGCCGGGCGTGCCGAACAGGTAGACCACCAGCTCCGGGCTGACCGTGATCCGCCCGAAGTCCAGGGCGACCGTGGTGGTCTCCTTGCTGTCCACCCCGGACAGGTCGTCGACGCCCTCGCTGGCGCGGGTCAGGTACTCCTCGGTGCGCAGCGGCGCGACCTCGCTCACCGACCCGACCAGGGTCGTCTTGCCCACCCCGAAGCCGCCGGCGATGAGGATCTTCAGGGCCGCGGGCGCGGCGGCCGTGAGGGGGGACGGGGGGGAGGAGGGGAGAGGTGCGGATGGTGCCATGGTTCAGAGCCTCCGGAGTCCTTCGCGTACGGCCGTCAGCAGCCCGAGGTCCAGGCCGCCGTCCCCCGAGGCCCGGGCCACCGAGATCGGTGCCCGGGCCCGCAGCAACCCCTGGGCGATGAGGTCGCCCAGGAGGATCTTCGTCACCGAGACCGGCAGGTCGAGCCCGGCCGCCACCTCGGCGACGGCGGCCGGCCGGCGGCACCGCTCCAGGATCAGGCGGTGTTCCGGCTGCAGGCCGCGGACGCCCGACGACCGGGAGGCCAGCACCGGGTCCGCGAGCTCCTCCACCGTGGTCAGCAGGGTGATCAGGGTGAGGTGGTCGTGCTCCGGCGCCGTCCGGCCGCGGGTGATGGTGTACGGGCGCACCATCGTGCCCGCGCCGTAGTCCTCGTCCTCGTCCTCGTCGGGCAGCTCGCTCCAGTGCGGCCTCACCGGAGCGTCACCCCCGGTTCCTGGCGGCGAAGGCGTCGAACTCGCTGCGGACCGGCGTGCTGAGCTTCTGGCCGACCTGCTGGACGAGCTGGTGCATGGCCACCGACATCACCTCGGCGTCCACCTCCTGGTCGGCGACCACGGCCAGGTGGGTGCCCTGGGCGGCGGCGATGACGAACAGCCAGAGCTCGGCCAGCTCGATGATCACCTGGTGGACCGGACCGCCGTCGAAGAGCTGGCCGATGCCCCGGGCGAGGCTCTGCTGGCCGGTGGCGACGGCCGCCAGGCGCTCGGCGTCGGCGCGGTCGATGGAGCGCGAGTGGCTGACCACCAGGCCGTCGTCGGAGAGCAGAACGGCGCTTCTCGTGCCGGGCACCGCGTCGACGAGTCCGTCCAGCAGCCAGTCGAGGTCCTGGTGGGTGGCGATGGTGCGGTTCATGACTGCTCTTCCGTCCTCGTGGTTCGGGGGTCCGCGGCCGGGAGGGCCCAGGGGGAGGGACCCGGCGCGGGAGTCGGGGGGCCGGTGACGGCCGTGGGCGCGGCCGGGCCGGGGGGCAGGCCGCGCTGCGCCGCGTGGTCCGCGGCGGTGCGGTCGGCGCCGGCGGCGGAGCCGGTGGCGGTGTCGTCGGTGGTGCCGGGCAGGGCGCCGTCGAGGCCGCGGGCGGCCCGGGACTGGCGCTGGAAGGCGCCGACCGTGGCGCCCGAGCGGCGCGCCGGGCGCTGGAACGGGCCCGCCGCGGGCTGGGCGGCGGTGCCGGTGGCAGTGGTGCCGGCGTTCCCGGTGCCGGCGCCGCCCGCGCCGGTCCCTCCGGCGCCGGGGTGGCCGGTCCAGGAGTCCCGGGGCGGCGGGGGGACGCGCAGCTCGGCGGCCAGGCTGGCCTGCCGGACCCGCTGCGGCAGCGGGGGCTGGGAGCCGGTCTGCGGCGCGGCCGGGGCCGGGGAGGCCGGGGCCGGCTGCGGCGCCGGGCCGGTGCCGTCCTCGCGCCGCCGCTCGGCCAGCCGGTAGTGGTCGGCGGGCCGGTACTGCTCGTCGGCGTACGGGGCCTCGGCGGGCGTCACCGTGGCGTAGGCGATGTCCGGGTAGGCCGGGTCGTCGTACCGGGGCTGCGCGGGCCGGTCGGGCGCGCCGTGCGCCGCCCGGGCGCCGTACGGCGCGCCGTGCTCGACCGGCCGGCCCGCCTCGGCGAGCGGGTACAGGTAGCCGTCGGCCTCGCCGTGCCCGAAGCCGCCGCCGAAGCCTTCGAAGCCCCCGCCGAAGCCGTTGCCGAAACCGTCGTCGGCACCGTTCCCGAAGCCGTCCTCGAAGCCTTCGCGGGCCGGGGCCCCGAACACCTCGTCGTCGGACGGCGGCACGTACTCGACGTGGGCGAAGGCCTCGGCCGGGGCCGGGTGGGCGCCGGGGGTGAACCAGTCGCCGCCCGCCGGGTCCGGGTCCGCCCCGGGCGCCGCGAGGGCCGCGCGCTCCTCCGCCTCGTCCACCGCGACCACCGGCGAGGACGCCGGGGCGGGCGCGGCCGAGGGCATCTCGGTCACCGAGGCGAGCGGCGCGGGCTCCTTGCGCTGCTCGGGCCGCTGGCGCCGGGCGAGCGGGATCGGGGTGACCTCGGCGCCGTCCGGCAGCCCGGCGTCGCCGTCCAGCACGTACTCGCCGGGGACGAGCACGACCACCCTGGTCCCGCCGAAGGCCGACGGGCGGAACTCGATCTGCAGGCCGATCGCGGCCGCCAGCCGGCCCACCACGTGGAAGCCGAGGCGGATGTCGTCGCCGCGCGCCAGCATGTCGGTGCGCGGCGGGTCGTCGGCGAGCGCGGCGGCCATCAGTGCGTTGGCCGCGTCGTACTGCTCCAGGTCCATGCCGAGGCCGCGGTCCTCGATCTCGATGGCGAGCCCGCGCCCGACGACGGCTGCCCGCACGTCGACCGGCGTCGGCGGCTTCGAGAAGCTGGCCGCGTTCTCCATCAGCTCCGCGACCACGTGGGCGACCGGGCCGACCGCCCGCTCGGAGAGCCAGGGGTGGCCCTCGACGTCCAGCACGATCCGGCGGTACTCCTGCACCTCGCCCTGCGCCGAGCGCAGCACGTCCAGCAGCGGCACCGGCTTGCGCCACTTCCGCTGCGGCTGGCCCCCGGCCATGATGACCAGGTTCTCCTCGTAGCGGCGCAGGCGGGCCGTCAGGTGGTCGAGGTCGAACAGGCCCTCCAGGACGTCCGGGTCCTCGTGCCGGCGCTCCAGGGTGTCCAGCTTGCGCAGCTGCTGGCCGATCAGCAGCTGGGTGCGGCGGGCGATGCGCTGGAGCAGCCGCTCGAAGCCGCGGTGCTGCTCGGCCTGCCGGACGGCGGTCTCCAGCGCGGAGGTGCGGGCCAGGTTCAGCGCCTGGCCCAGCTCGGCCAGCTCGTCGCCGCCGCGGGCCCGGGCCCCGGCGGTGATCGCCCGGCTCTCGGCCTCGACGTCGACCTGCTCGCCGCGCGCGAGCCGCTCGACCACCTCGGGCAGGGTGCGCTCCAGCTCCTGCGCCTGGAGGTGGAGGTCCTTGATCCGGCGGCGCAGCGAGCGGGTCAGCCGCCAGCTGGTGACGACCACCGCGATCACCGCGAGCAGGCCGATCGCGGCGGTCAGCGCGACCCGGGTGAGCAGCGAGAGGAACGTGCCCTTGCCGACCTCGACCACGCCGTCGGTGCGGGTCTCCAGGGCCTTCACCAGCTGCGGGTTGATCTGGTCGAGGGCCTGGCGCCACTGGTCCTGCAGCGGCGGCAGGCGGACGGTGCCGGTGGCGTCGGCGACGGCCGGGCGGGTGAGCGCCTGCTCCACGGAGGTCTTGGCCTGCCAGGCGCTGCCGCTCATCAGCTCCGCCCAGGTGCCCCGTTCGTCCTCCGGGAGGTAGGGGACGACCTGGACGGAGAAGAGGTGCTCCTGGGCGCCGATGGCCTGCTGGACGAGCTGGTAGTCGGCGGCGGCGAGCTTGCCGGAGGGCCAGCCGCGGGCGAGGATCGCGTCCTCGCGGGCCAGCATCTCCTTCGCCCAGAAGGAGTTCACCAGGGTCTTGGAGATCCAGGTGACCTCGCCGTTGTCGCCGTGGCTGAGCGTGGTGAACAGCCGCAGGTCCACCGCGATCAGGTCGGTGTAGTACGCGTAGACGCTCTGCTGGTCGGCGGTGCCCTTGTCGACGGCGGCCCGCTGGTCGCCCAGCCTGTCCATCGCGCGCCGGGCCTCGGCCACGGCCGTGAGCACCTCGGCGGGAGCGCTGTCGGCGGTCTCCCGGGAGAGGACCTGGAACTTCTGCACGGCCTCGTCGGTGAGCTGGCGCTGGCGCTTCAGCTGGTCGGTGACGGCGGCGGTGCCGGGCCGGGCGAGCGCCTCGGCGGTGAGGCGGCGCTCCTCCTGGAGGTTGTAGTAGACGATGTTGGACGGCTGTCCCGCCTTCTGGGCCAGCAGTCCCTGGTCCGCCTGACGCTGGAAGTCGAAGAAGGTCACACCGCTGGTGACCGCCCACAGGACGGCCAGGGCGATGCTGGGGACGAGGGCGAGGACGAGCAGTGCCGTCCGCAGTGACAGGCGCGGACGACGCCTGCGGGGGGCCTTCGGCGTCGGGGGCCGCCGATTCGCACGCGCGCGCAGAGCTGACTCCTTGGGGCTGGCGGTCGGCCCGGGAGGGGCCGCACCGACCGGGGCACGGGCTTTATGACGAGGCGATACTAGTCATACGGTGTGTGAGGAGTGAAAGCCCGTTCGATCTCCGGGCCGTGCACACACAAGTCGTTGACATCGCCGCGGGGCGGGATCCGCGGCTCCCACGGGGCGCTTCCCCGGCCGCCGCGCGCCCCGCTCCGCCGTGCCGCGCGGCAGGTCCGGCCGGTCGCGCGGTGGCGCCCGCCGGTCCGTGCGGCAAGTCCCGCAGAGTGGAACGGGGTTGTCCCGCCGGACGGTTCACGGCTACGGTACTCGCCATCATGCAGACGTGGAACCTTCTTCTCGGTGGCCGCAGCGGGGTCTGACAGACCGGCACCCCGCTGCGGGTCGCCGTGCTGCCGGTCGTCGTCCCCTCGACACCGAACCAGGGAAGGACGCCGCACCCCGTGCGCTCCACCGAACCCGCACAGAACGTCAAGCCGTTCGCCACCCTGCGGACACCCGCCGGGCCCGTCCCCGCCGACGCCCCCGCCTGGAACCCCCAACGCGCCGGTTCCATGCCCTCCCACCGCTACCGCCCCGCCCACGAGCGCGTCCCGCTGCCGCCCGTCGACGCCCTGCCGGGCGGGCGCCGGTGGCCCGCCCGGCGGATCGAGCGGGCCCCGCTGTGGGTCCCGGTCGACCTGCGGGACGGCAACCAGGCGCTCGCCGAACCGATGGACCCGGGCCGCAAGCGCCGGATGTTCGACCTCTTCCTCGCCATGGGCTTCAAGGAGATCGAGGTCGGCTACCCCTCCGCCAGCCGGACCGACTTCGACTTCGTGCGCCACCTCGCCACCACCCCCGGCGCGGTGCCCGAGGACGTCACCGTCGTGGTCTTCACCGCCGCCCGCGCCGACCTGATCGACCGCACCTTCGAAGCCGTCGAGGGACTGCCCCGGGTCGTCGTCCACCTCTACACGGCCACCGCCCCCGTCTGGCGCGAGCTCGTCCTCGGCCGCGACCGGGCCCAGGTGCGGGAGCTGGTCACCGCCGCCGCCGAGCGGATGGCCCGCCGCGGCGGCGACCGCCCCGGCCTGCGCTTCCAGTTCTCGCCCGAGGTCTTCAACCTGACCGAACCGGACTACGTGCTGGAGCTGTGCGACGGCCTCACCGAACTGTGGGACGCCGATCCGGACCGCCCGGTGATCCACAACCTGCCCGCCACCGTCGAGATCGCCACCCCCAACGTCTATGCCGACCAGATCGAGTACCTGCACCGGCACCTGGCCCGGCGCGACGCGGTGATCCTCTCCGTCCACCCCCACAACGACCGCGGCACCGGCATCGCCTGCGCCGAACTCGCCCTGCTGGCCGGCGCCCAGCGGATCGAGGGCTGCCTGTTCGGCAACGGCGAGCGGACCGGCAACGTCGACCTGGCGACCCTCGCGCTGAACCTGTACACCCAGGGCGTCGACCCGATGCTCGACTTCTCCGACATCGACGGGATCCGCCGCACCGTCGAGCACTGCAACCGGCTGCCCGTCCCCGAACGCCACCCCTACGTCGGCGACCTCGTCCACACCGCCTTCTCCGGCACCCACCAGGACGCCATCAAGAAGGGCCTCGCCCACCACGCCGCCACCGCCGCCCGCCTCGGCGTGCCCGAGCGGCAGGCCCCGTGGGACGTCCCGTACCTGCCGATCGACCCGGCCGACCTCGGGCGCGACTACGAGGCGGTGATCCGGGTCAACAGCCAGTCCGGCAAGGGCGGCATCGCCTACCTGCTGCAGACCGGGCACGGGCTGGACCTGCCGCGCCGGATGCAGATCGAGTTCTCCCGGGTGGTCCAGGAGTCGACGGACGACAGCGGACGCGAGGTCAGCGCCGACGAGCTGTACGCCCTGTTCCGCGCCGCCTACCTGGACGCGGCGCCCGCCGCGGCGAGCTGGCGCACCGGGGAGGCCGACGGGCGGCACTGGGCGACGCTGTCGCTCACGCCCGGCGGGGACGGCCCCCGCGGGGAGGGGCACCGCGGGGAGGGCAACGGGCCGCTGGCCGCCGTGACGGCGGCGCTCGGCGCGGCCGGGCACGAGGTGGACATCCTGCAGTTCACCGAGCACGCCGTGCGCACCGGGCCCGACAGCGACGCCGTCGCCTACGTCGAGGCCCGGGTGGACGGGCAGGTGGTCTGGGGCGCCGGGCGCGACTCCTCGGTGCTGGCGGCCGGCGTCCGGGCGGTGCTCAGCGCCGTCGGGCGGGCGGGTGCCGGGTCCTCGGCTCCCGCGGGCGCCGGGGCAGCACGGCGGGACGGGGCGGTACGGCAGGATGGGGCGATGACCGACGACACATCCCTGCCCAGCAGCAGCCGGGCGGTCGCCGACGCCCTCGCCGAGGCCGGCCTGCCCGGGGAGATCCGCGTCCTGCCCGATTCCGCCCGCACCGCCGCCGAGGCAGCCGCCGCCCTCGGCTGCGAGGTCGGCGCCATCGCCAACAGCCTGGTCTTCGTCTGCGACGGCGAGCCCCTGCTCGTCATGACCAGCGGCGCCCACCGCGTCGACACCGCCTTCCTCGCCCGCGCCCTGGGTACCGGGCCGATCACCCGGGCGAGCGCGGCCCAGGTGCGGGAGGCCACCGGCCAGGCCATCGGCGGCGTCGCCCCGGTCGGCCACCCGGCGCCGCTGCGCACCGTCGTCGACACCGACCTCGCCGGTCACGCACTGCTGTGGGCGGCCGCCGGCCACCCGCACACGGTGGTGCCGATGACGTACGAGGAACTGCTGAAGCTGACCGGCGGCACGGCGTCGGCGGTGGTCCCGCCGCAGGAGTAGCGGCAGGACCGACCGCCGGGGCACGGGACCGCTCCGTGGGGCGGTTCCGTGCCCGGGGTCGTCCGGTGGCGGTCCCGGGTGGCGGGTGGCGTGGGGGGCGGGCCCGTGGCGCGGTGCGCCGGGGCCCGTCGTGGCGGCAGGACCGCTGGGGGTGCGGGCCCGGGCTCGGCGGCGCCGGTGACGACGACCGCCGGGCCGTCGAGCCACCCCTCGGCGGCGCGCGGCGCGTCGAGGACCCGCGGCCCCCTCGGGCCGTCCGCGACACGCGGTCCGGAACGGGGCCCGGGCGGCCGTTCCGGTCAGCGCTGCCGGGAGGCGCGGGCGACCAGGAGCAGGAACAGACCGCAGGCCGTGACCAGCAGCCAGCCCGGGCGGGAGGCGGCGGCGAGGCCGGCCGGGGTCGCGCCCGCCACCAGGCCGCCGGCCACGGCGATGCCGACGGCCGAGCCGAGCTGCCGGGCCGTCGAGGTGATCGCGCCGGCCACCCCGGCGCGGTCCGCCGGCAGGCCGCCGACGGCCGTGTTGGTGATCGGCGCGTTGGCGAAGCCGAAGCCGGTGCCGAGCAGCAGCAGCGCGACCAGCAGCACCGGAACGTCGGCCGGGCTCCCGTCGGACAGACCGGTGCGCACCAGCAGCAGTGCCCCGCCGGCCGCGGTGAACCAGGCCGCGAGCAGCAGCGGCCGGCGCGGTCCGCCCCTGCTCACCAGCACGCCGGACAGCGGCGCGCACACCGTCGCCCCCAGCGCCATCGGCAGCGTGGCCAGCCCGGCGGTCAGCGGCGTCCACCCCCGGCCGTGCTGCATCTGGAAGGTGGTGAGCAGCAGGCTCACCGTCAGCGCCACGAACACCGCCACCGCGCCCAGCACGGCCGTGCCGAACACCGGCCGCCGGAACAGCGCGAGGTCCATCAGCGGTTCGGCCCGGCGGCGTTCGGCCCGCACGAACCCGGCGGTGGCCGCGGCCGTCACCGCGTACCCCGCGAGCGCCCACGGCGAGGCCCAGCCCAGCCGCGGTCCCTCGATCAGCACGGCCACCGCCGCCGCCACGGCCGCGGTGAGCAGGACCTGCCCGGGCAGGTCGAGCCGGCGGGCACGCGGCGCCCGCGACTCCGGCACGACCAGCGCCGTCAGCACCACGGCCACCGCCACCACCGGCACGTTCACCCAGAACACCGACCGCCAGCCGAACGCGGCGACCAGCGCCCCGCCGGTCACCGGCCCCGCCGCCATGCTCAGCCCGAACACCGACGCCCACACCCCGATCGCCCGGGCCCGCTCCCGGGGGTCGGGCATCGCGTTCACCACGATCGCCAGCGCCACCGGGCTCAGCATCGAGGCGCCCACGCCCTGAAGGGCGCGGGCCGCGACCAGCGCGCCCGTCGACGGCGCGAGCGCGCAGCCGAGCGAGGCGAGGCCGAAGAGCAGCAGGCCGCACTGGAAGACCCGGCGGCGCCCGAAGCGGTCGGCGAGCGCGCCGGCCGTGATCAGCAGACTGGCGAGGACGACGGTGTAGGCGTCCACGATCCACTCCAGGTCGCGGGTGCCCACCCGCAGCCCGCGCCCGATCGCCGGCAGGCCGACGTTGACGATCGTGGTGTCCAGGCCGACCAGGAACAGGCTCAGCGCGCAGACGGCGAGCACGGTCCAGCGCCGACGGGCGGTGAGCGGGGGCGGGGGTGGGGACGGGTGTGCGGTCGCGGTGGTGGTCATGGGGTGGACACGCCTTCCGGTCGGATCGTCATCACGGCGCGCCCATGCTGGGGCCGGGGGAGGGCTGCGGGGCAGCGTTCTTGCGGAAACCGCAAAGGGCTGGTCCCGGGGCAGAATCACGTTCATGGACGCCGACCCCGCCACGACCGACGACGTCGACCCCGCCACCGCCACCGCCGCCACCGCCGCCACCGACGACGTCGACGTCGACGACGTCGCGGAGACCATCGCCGCCATCGGGCCCCGGCTGCGTGCGCTGCGCCTCGGCCGAGGCCTCACCCTGGACGCCCTCGCCACCGCCACCGGCATCTCCGTGAGCACCCTCTCCCGCCTGGAGTCCGGCCACCGCCGCCCCACCCTCGACCTGCTCATCCCGCTCGCCCGCGCCCACCGCGTCGCCCTGGACCACCTGATCGCCGCCCCCGCCACCGGCGACCCCCGCGTTCACCTGCAACCCCGCCGGCGCGACACCGGCAGCGTGCTCGTCCCGCTCACCCAGTACCCCGGCCGGGTGCAGGTCTTCAAACAGGTCCTCGCCCCGCGTGAACCCCGGCTGGTCAGCCACGCCGGCTACGAGTGGCTCTACGTGCTCGCCGGCGACCTGCGGCTCCTCCTCGGCGACCGCGCGTTCACCCTCCGCCCCGGCGAGGCCGCCGAGTTCGACACCGCCGAGCCGCACTGGTTCGGCCCGGCGGGCCCCGACGCCGTGGAGATCCTCCACCTCTACGGCCCCCACGGCGACCAGGCCGTGCTGCGCACCGCCACCGCGCCGTAGCAGCGTTGCCGCGACCGGGACGTCCTGGTTCGATCGTCCGTATGGACCAGGACGCCAACCCCGAGATCGCCGCCACGCTGCGCCAGATCGGCCCCCGGCTGCGCCGGCTGCGCGAGCGCAAGGGCATGTCCCTGGCCGAGCTCGGCCAGGCCACCGGCATCTCCAAGAGCACGCTCTCCCGGCTGGAGTCCGAGCAGCGCAAACCCAGCCTGGAACTCCTGCTGCCGATCGCCGCCGCCCTCGCCGTCCCGCTGGACGAGATCGTCGCCGCCCCGCGCGTCCAGGACCCGCGCGTCCACCAGCACCCGGGGCGCGCCGACGGGCGGACCTTCGTCCCGCTCTCCCGCCACCGCACCGAGCCCCGGGCGTTCAAGATCACCATCCCGGCGGCCCAGCACACCCCCTCCCTCGCCACCCACACCGGGCACGAATGGCTCTACGTGCTCTCCGGCCGCCTGCGGCTGCTGCTCGGCGAGCACGACGTCGTCCTCGCCCCGGGCGAGGCGGCCGAGTTCGACTGCCAGAACCCGCACTGGTTCGGCTCCGCGGGCGCCGGTGACGTCGAAGTCCTCAGCCTCTTCGGCAAACAGGGCGAACGCCTCCACCTCCGCGCCCGCACCCGCCCCAAGGGGGCCTGAGCGGAGCCACGTTCCCGCAGCGCAGGGGTCGACCGGCCTGCACGTCGACTGCCGCCACTCAACCCGCGATGGCCGGCCGGAGCCCGCCGCCGCGGCACCGAGGACCGGCATGCCGTCCCGCCGGCCTGGCGCCCCCGGGCGTGCCGGGCGTGCGCAGTTGAATCCGGCCCTCCACACTGACCGCAAACAACAGAGGCCGGGCCCGCTCTGTTCGGCAGAGCGGGCCCGGCTTCTTGTCAGGGTCAGTCCTCCAGGTCCGACCAGACGTTGAGGTTGCCGTCCTCGACGACCCAGTCGTGGTAGCCGAGTACGCGGCCGATTTCCTCGAACCGGGCCAGGCGGCCCGGACCGATCGGAACGAAGTACACCTTCATGGCCCGCAGGAAGAGCCTGAACCCGAGATCGGATCCCAGCGCGGTGACTGCGGCGTCCAGGGCGGGCACCAGCCCGGGCAGCGGTGGCACGTAGAGATTGGTGACGGCCTTCTCCGCCAGCACCGCTTCGACCGCGCGGAGTTCCGCCAGCACGGTGGCTCCGAGTTCGGGGTGGCCGTCCCGCTCCGGTTCTTCCGGCTCGAACGAGGGGTCGTCCCTGCGGACATAGCCAATGCACGTGTCCGCGATCCGGTCGAACCAGGCGCGTACCGGAATATTCGCACGTGCCGGATCGAACCGGCCATTCACGGCGGCCAGCCACAAGGCGGACAGCGCCTCATCCGGCAACGACGACCGTGCCAGGCGCCGGGCGTCGTCCAAGACTTCCTTGACGTACGCCGAACCCCCCCTGTCCTCGGACAGGGCCAGGACCAGGTCCAGGCAGCCGGGCGCGTCGAAGTACTTGAGCTGCATCCCGATGTAGCGGGACAGCCCGGTGATCCCGAAGTCCTCATGGAAGTCCTGACGCGGGTCCACGGTGTCGGTGTCCTTACTTGGGATAGGCGCTGTAGACAACGAAGTTTCGCTGGGGGTCCTTGTCGTGCTTTCGTGTGTACTTCAGTCTGATGATCACCTTATTTCCTGTGGCGATGCCTTGCGTCGTATTGGCGACTCGGGTGTACGCGGTGCCAAGGGACCCCTCGCCCCTGAGCTCCCAGTCGATCGGGAAGAGGTCTCTGGTCGGGTCGAAGAACCTCTTCTGCGACTGTTCTGAGATCCACCTGGCCAACTTGTTGGCGTTCTGCGAGCTGCGGTCCAGCCACTGCTGGAAGGCCTCCGCCACGGCCCTGGAGGCGGTGGCCTGGTCGTTCCACACGCTGGCGATCCCGTCCTCGTCGATCTTCTTCTCGATCTTCTGGGCGCTCAGCCCCACATGCTGGTCGAGGGTGTGGGCCCCGTTGATGCCTTCGTCGGCCACGATGTCGGTGCAGTTGTGAACGAGAACGTCCGGTCCCTGCTCGCCGGCGGGACGAACGTAGAAGGTGTGCTCGCCGTCGACCGTGAGGTCGTAGACGGGCTGCGGATCGAGTCCCTGACGGTCCCGCACCTGGGTGATCGCCTGCGGGGTCCCGTCGGTCGACCGCAGTCGGTCGCCGACCTTCAACTGGGCGGCGAGGGTCCAGCCGGCGCCGTCCACGTAGAGGCTGTGGCCCGCGGTAGTGGAGAGGACAGTGCCGTTGGCGAGGCTGATCTCCACGAGCCGCTCGGTGTCGTGGGCAAACGTGGCGGTGACCGGCCGCGGCAGCACCTGCCCGGTCACAAGGTCGGTCGCCAGTACCTGGTCACCCGTGCGGACCTCGTCGATCGGCCGGTGCGAGCCGTCCGCCAGCAGGACCTGGGTTGCAGCCGGGAAGCTGTTGACCGGGCAGGACGTCCGGGCGACGCGGGCGATCCCGGCTTCGGCTTCCAGTTGCCGCACCAGTGCCTGATCGACGTCCGGGTTGTTGCGCAGGGCGGCCAGTGCCGCGTCGCTCCCTTCACCGCTGGCGAGCGTGCCACGGAAGCTGGTGACGGCCTCGGCGACCTTGTCCAGCTTCGCCCTCACCGCCTGGCTGTAGCCGTCGAGGGACAGCTGGAGAGCGAGTTTGGCGTCCTCGATGCCGACACCGGCCAGAATGGCGAACCGGTAGGCCGTGATGCTCTTGGCTGCGGTGACCAGTGTCTTGTAGGGGATGAAGTTCGATGCCGCCCAGGCGCAGGGCCCGTTGAGGCCGAGATTGTTGAAGCACTTCACGAAGTCGTCGGTCAGCGCCTTGAGGATCATCTTGGAAGCGTCGATCGAGAGGCAGCCGGCCGGCGCGGCGCCGGGTGAGCAGTACACCTTGTAGTGCATGGCGTACTCGTCATAGGTCATCTCGACGTCAGTCTCTTCGAGACGCTCGATCTCCTTGCTCTCCAGAACAGTGGTCTGCAGCGCGCCGTACTTGAGCTTGCACGCCTCAAGGTCAAGGCCGGGCTCGGGGCACGTCCTCATGACGAGGTCGATGGTGCCCTTGATCCGAACGGTCACCTTGACGTTGCAGACCTCGACACCGGCAGCGTTCCTGTGCCAGGTCGTGTTGTTCCACTTGATCAGCCACCCGAGGGTGGTGCCCTTGTCGTCCTGGATGCACTTGGTCATGTCCTGCTTGAGGATTTCGGGGGTAACCCCGGACCTCAGCTGCTGTTCCAGAGCGGATTGCTGGCCGGTCTCATCGTCGGTCGCGGATGTGTCCTTCTGAAGCTGTGAGATGAGCGTCTCAGCCTGCTGCTTCAGCCAGACCGCGTACTTGGCCTCCGCCGCGGCCTGAGCTGCTTCGTCGCGGCTGCGGCCTGCGGCCGCGGCTTCGGCGAGGGCCTGGTTGTAGGCGGCCTTGGCGGTCGCAGCGTACTGGCGGGCGCGCTTGGCGTAGCCGGCGGCGGCATTCGCGGAGGCGTCGGCCTTTGCGGCGTCGGCGCGGGCGGTGGCGGCGTTCGCGAGCGCCTGTTTGGCGTAGTCGGCGGCCTGGGTGGCGGAGCCCTTGGCCTGAGTCGCGGATGCGGCGGCCTTGGTGGACCAGTCGGCGGCCTGGCCGGCGGAGGCCTGGGCCTGGGCCGCGTAGCCGGCGGCTTCGGCAGCGGATCCGCGGGCGATGGCGTAGGACTGGCCGGCCTCTGCGGCGTACTGGCGGGCGAGAGCCGCCGAGCCGTCGATGTCGGCGAGGTAGGCGTTGACGGTGGCCACGTGCATGGCGGTGAACGCGTCGCGCTGACGGGCCCTGGGCAGGCCGGACTGCAGGAACGGCTCAAGGCGGGCGGCAGGACCGGACAGGACGGCCTGGGCGGCGGCCTTGACCTCGGGGGTGGCGGTGGTCAGCGTCTGGGTGACCAGGACGCGGTTGTCGTCCTCGCGCGCGCGGTGCTGGCCGGTGGCCAGGAAGGCGCGGACGTCCTCCATCGTGCCGTCCAGGGCCCTGGTGGCGGCTGCCTTCACTCCCGGGCCGCCTGCCGCCATGATCTGCGAGAGAAGGACGCGGTCGTCGTCGTCCTTGCCGATGTACTGACCGGTCGCCAGGAACTCCTTGACCTGCTCGGGGCTGCCGACGGCGGCGGCCTCGGCCGCTTCTCGCTGCGCCAGCTTGGTGGGGCCCATGGCGATGGCGATGGCGCTGGTGCGGTTGTCGCGGTCGCGGGCCTCGGCCAGACCTGAGCCGAGGAATGTGAGGACGGCGTCGTCGGCGCCGTCAAGCGCGGCTTCGGAGGCGGCGGCGACCCAGGGGCCGCCGACATCGAGCAGGCGCAGGGCGGCCTGGCGGCCCTTGCGGACGGCGGTCTTGGGCTCGACGCCCGTAGCCGTGGCGTCGGTGATGAGCTGTTCGGTCTCGGCCGCGTACTGGGTGGCCTTGCCGGCTTCCCAGGCCGCTTTGCGGGTCTTGAGGATGTCCTCGCGGGTGGCGTCCTCGGCGGCGGCCATCTCGGCGGCCTGCTGGGCGTCGAGGCGTTCCTGGTCGGAGGCGCGGGCGATGTCGGTGATCTTGTGGGCCTGGAGGGCAGTGCCCGCCGCCGAGTCGGCGGCGGCCTGGGCCGCGTTGGCGGCGGCCTGGGCGGCGTCCGCTGAACCCGAGGAGCTGCCCGCGTGACGGGCGGCCTCCTCGGCCGCTGCTGCCGCTGCTTCGGCATGGGCGGCTGCTCCGTTGGCGGCCTGCTGGGCTGCTGCGGCGGCCGCTGCGGCCTCGGCAGCGATCTTCACCGTGGCGTTCGCGGCGCGGGTGGCCTCGGCGGCCGCGCGGTTGGCGCGGGCGGCGGCCTGGCGGGCGCGCTCGGCGGCGGCGGACGCGACCCCCGACGCACCGGCCGCGTTCGCAGTCGCGGTCGCCGCGGCGGCGGCATTCCCACCCGCCGAGGCCGCAGACCTGGCAGCGGCGCCGGCCTGGTCGGCAGCGGCGCTGGCGAAGCCGCTCGCCTCGGCGGAGGAACGGGCGTCGACCGCGGCCTGGCGGGCTGCGCCGGCGGCCTGGTTCGCAGCCGCGGCCTGGCTGGCGTCGTTTCCGGCAGCGTTGGCCGCGCTCAGCGCCCGGGCTGCGGCCTTGCCCGCGCGAATGGAGGCGGAGGCAGCGTTCGCGGCGGCGTTGGCCGCCTGCCGGGCGGCCTCGTTCGCGGCCTTCGCCGCGTCGGAGGCGGTCTGGGCGGCGTCGGCGGCCCGGGACACGGCGTCGGCCGCGCGTTCGGCAGCCTCCGAAGCGCGACCCGCCTCACCCTGCGCAGCCGCGGTCTCGGCGGCCGCCTTCTCCGCGGCCTGCTTGGCCAGACGGGTCGCGTCCACCGCCTTGGCCGCGGCGTCCTTGGCCTCCTGAGCCTGCGCGCCGGCCTGCGCCGAGGCGTTGCGCGTCAGGTCGGCCAGCTGCGCGACCGTCAGCGTCTCCTGGTCGTGGGCGGCCGCGGTCTGGTAGCCGTACTTCAGGAACAGCTGGACCTCGTCCATGCTGTTGGCACTCAGCGCCGCACCGGCGGCCTTCTTCACCTCCGGCCCGCCGGAGGCCATCAGCTGCGACAGACGCACACGGTCGTCGTCGTCACGGGCCTTGTACTGGCCCAGGTTCAGGAACGCGGTCACGTCCTCCAACGAGCCGTTCATGGCCTGTTGGGCGCCGGACTTCACCCCCGGGCCACCGCTCACCATGAGCTGGGACAGCCGCACCCGCTGGTCGTCCTCGAAGTTCTTCTGCAGGCCCTTGTCGAGGAAGGCCTGGAGGTCGGCGGCGGATCCGGCCAGCGCGGCGGTCGCGGCCTGCCGCACGCCCGGCCCGGAGGAGCCGACGAGTTCCTCGATCTGGGCGCGGAGGTCCTGCTCGCCCGCCGCTGCCTGACCGGTGGCCAGGAACGCCTTGAGGTCGTTCTCGGAGCCGGTCAGCGCCGCCTCCACGGCGCGGCGGGTGGCCGGGCCTCCGCTCTTCCAGGCCTCCACGGCCTTCATCCGGTCCGAGACCGGCCCGGTCGCCGGCGGCACGTCGACCGCCACCGCCGGGATCGTCAGCAGGCCGCCCAGCAGGCCGCTCACGACGATCCCGGCCGCGGCGGCCCGCAACCGTGCCCGCCGAGAAATCAGTGTGGTCCTCATGAAGTATGCAATCCGTCCTCTTTCGCACGGCAGCGAGGTGCCGCCGAGCCGCCGGGGCATGCCTGCTCCGGCGGCTCGGGAGATGGTGGAGGTGGATGCGGGTGTCCGGGGGGACGCCCGCCGTCAT
The DNA here is from genome assembly GCF_043080305.1 of Kitasatospora sp. NPDC015120. Lineage (NCBI taxonomy): Bacteria > Bacillati > Actinomycetota > Actinomycetes > Kitasatosporales > Streptomycetaceae > Kitasatospora > Kitasatospora sp. NPDC015120. The sequence goes on from NZ_JBIBVJ010000004.1 coordinate 78,138, forward strand.
GCCCGGCGAGGGACGCAGGCGCCGTACCTTCCGCCCCTACCCCCGGCCAGGCCAGCGGTCAGGGGGCGGAAGGGCCGCCGTCGTACGGCGTCCAGCCTTCGGCCGCCGGATCCACGGCCCACAGCGTGCTGTTGGTGTCGCGGATGAAGGTGGTCAGGTGGTTGTCGGCCGGGTCCACGACCGGGAACGGAACGGCGTTCGCTGCCATGGAGGTGCCAGCCCAGGTCCGGTTGAACCGGGTCCAGCCGTTGTGCTGGCCGCCGCCCTGGAGGTCGAAGGAGAACAGGTCGTTGTCGGGCCCGTTCACGAACACGGTGATGTGGTTGGTGAGCGGGTTGACGATCGCGACCGGGTCGGTGGCGGCCATGGCGTCGCCCGGATTCCAGCCGTGGTCGACCCAGCCGGCGCCGAGCGGGTCGACGGACCACAGGTGGTTGGCGGTGTCGCGCACGAAGGTGACGAAGTGCTTGCTGACGGGATCGACGACCGTGCTGGGCACGGCGTCGGGGGCGAGCGCGGTGGCGGCCGGGGTCAGCTGGAACTCGGTTCGGGTCCGGTCGGGGAGCGAGAGCGAGTTGAGCTTGTTGTTCGGCCCGTTGAAGTACAGGGTGATGTGCTGGTCGTTGGGGTTGATGATCGGCACGGGGTCGGTGGCGGCGATCGGCGCGCCGGGGAACACGTCGGTCCAGCCCTCGTCCTGTGGGTCGACCGACCACAGCCGGTTGTCGGTGTCGCGCACGAAGGTGACCAGGTGGTTGTCGGCCGGGTCGACGATCGTGCGTGGCACTGCGTTGGGTGCGAGTGCGGTGCCGCGCGGAGTCAGGTCGAACTTGGTCCACTTCGTGCCGTTGCGCTCGTCGAAGGACCAGAGCCGGTTGTCCGGACCGTTGACATGGACCACGACGCGGCCGGTGGCGGGATCAACGGCCGCAGTCGGCGGAGCGGCGGCGAAGGCGCCGTGGTCGACCCAGCCCTCGTCCTGCGGGTCGACGGACCACAGGTGGCCGGCACTGTCCTGAAGATAGGTCACCAGGTGGTTGTCAACCGGGTCGGTGATCACGAACGGCGTGCCCGTGACGAAGGTGCCGGTCGCGGTGGTGTGGCGGGTCGCGTTGATCCACGCGGTGATGTCGTCCGTGCGAGTGCTCGACGCGCCGGTGCGGGCCTCGGTACTGCCGAGGCAGCCGCCCTGCCACGAGCGGGAGGCGAGCCCGGCGAGCTCGACGGAGCCGTTCCTCGTGCGAAGGAGCGGCGCGCCCGCATCACCGGCGCAGAGCGAGGCGTGCCCGGCGACGGGCGCAGTGTCGAGGCCCGAGGCGGTGACGGCGTCCACAGTGTGGGTGGTCGTGTGAAGGGAGGACGGCAGCCATTCGTTGGCCGTGCGTCCGTAGCCCGGGATGCGCAGGCTCTCCCCGACTGCCGGTGCGGCACTGGAGAGGCGGACGGGTGTGATGCCCTCGACCGGGGTCGCGAGGCGCGCCATGACCAGATCACGGCCGCTGTACGGGACCAGTTCCGCGATGCCGACGCTACGGGCCCCGAAGACGGCGGTGGAGGGGATGGGAGGCGCCCCCTTGCCGAGCGCGGCAGGGTTGTCCGTGAAGCAACTGCTCGCCGACAGTGCCCAGAACCGGTTGACCAATGTGGCAGTACAGGCCTTCGCGCCCGGGACCCGCCCCGGCTGACCGACTGTCACGATGCCGACCGCAGGGTTGTCGCTGGGCGGCTTCGGAGCCTCCGGGCCGGCGATGGCGCTGAGTTCGAGCAGTGTCGTCCACACACCTCCGCTCCCCTCGCCGATCGGTGTCCAGTTGTCCTTGTCAAGCTGGAACTCCGTGGTGTTGCCCGAGGTGTTGATTCTGGCCTTGACAGTGTGGTCGTCGCCCTTGATGTTGTAGATGTGCGGGATCTCCAGGGCCAGGTAGCCCGTGGGCCCGGTGATCTCGAAGCAGACCAGGCTCGGAGTGGCCGCCCGGCTGTACAGACGCACCAGGTTCGAGCTCGAATCGCACTCGGCGAGCCGGATGTGGCCGTCGCCGGCCTTCAGGGTGATCCCCCGGTCAGCGAGGATCTTCGCGGCACCCGGGTGGATGAAGTCCTCCACCGCCGCCGGTGGCGGTGTGGGCTCCGCAGCGGACGCGGCCGGGACGGATCCGGCAATCACGGGTATGGCCAAAACCATGCTCAGGGGCCAGGAAACCCCTCGAATAGTACGCAAAAGGACTCCGGTGAATAAGAGCAGCATTCCAGAGGGGCACCAGCACCACTTTCGGACTGGCGAAGAAGATCAACTGGAAGCTATCGCCCACGATCCTTACCCGTCAACGACATTGATGGTCCGTGAGGCTCTTCCCGGCCAGAAGCAGAAAATTCGACCTCGATTGGAAAATTGTCCCGCCAGACCGATGGCACCCGCGGGACAGAGCTCGAACCGGCCAGCACCCGTAAGCCGGGAACGGAAGGGAAGCGCCGACTGCGGCGAGGCTCTCGCCCAGGCCACCCAGAGCCGCACGCCAGGCGCAGGCTCCGATGTCGACGACGACCTGCCCCGTACCGGAGACGAGGGCGTCGCGGCGACGGGTCGCGGCCAGCACCCGCCCGACCTCGCCCGTTTCTCACCGACAGTGGGCCACCACGGCGTGCCGCCCGTCGAGGTTGGCCAGGACGACCAGGCCCGCTCGGGAAGTGGCTGTCGGACCGGCGGGGCAAGCACGCCGCAGGTGAACTGGCGCGCCATCGGGTCGGCATGCTCGACAGCCCCGGGATGGTGTGGTCGGTGCCGGACGCGCGGTTCGAGGCCGGCCTGGACTGGGCGCGGGTCTGGGCGCGCGAGCACGGCGGCAGCCTGGCGGCGCCCGCCAGGGCGTCGGTCGGCGGCTACCCGATCGGTATCTGGCTCTCCGCCCAGCGGGCCGCCGCCCAGGTCCCGACGGCCAGGCCGGCGCTCTCTGCCCACCGCCGCCGGCATCTGGAGGAGATCGACCCGTGGTGGTGCCCGGTGTGGCCGGTGACCTCACAGCACCTGCCTCAGGTGGTCGGTGCGGCGGCCCTGGCCTGGTAGGCACTGACGTCGGAAAGGAGTTCGGCGGGAAATCCCTCTGCCATGGCAGCGGCCTGGGTGAGGCGGCTGACCACCGCCAGCACCGCGGTGTCGTCCATGTGCGGGGGCTGGGAGTGGGAAGTCGGTGCGGCCGGCTTCCTGGGCGCGCTGGGGTGGGAGGGGAAGTCAGGAGGCGGCGTGGAGGGGGGTGGGGGGTGGGGTGGGGAGGCCGGCGTGGCGGGCGAGGGCGGCGGCTTCGCCGCGGGAGGTGACGTCGAGCTTGGCCAGGATGTTGGCGACGTGGAACTTCACCGTGGACTCGCTGATGTGCAGGGCGGCCGCGATCTCGCGGTTGCGGCGGCCCCGGGCGAGCTGGTCCAAGACCTCCAGCTCCCTCGGGTGCAGGCCGTCCAGGGAGTGGGACGCCGCGCCCGGGCAGGCCTGCGGGGCGTGCAGGGGAAGGTCGACGGTGACCGTGGTGCCCCAGCCCGGGACGGCGTCGAGCGTCAGGCGGCCGGCCAGGGCGGAGATCCGGTCGGCGGTGCGGTGGACGGTCAGCGCGTCGGCGGTCAGCAGCCCCGGGCCGTCGTCCCGGACGATCGCGCGCAGGCCGTTGCCGATGAACTGCCACCGCACGTGCAGGCGGCTCAGGCCGTCCTGTTCCAGCATGGCGAGCACCGTGGAGCGGACGGCCTCGCGGGCGGTGTGGGCGGTGTCGGCGGGCACCGTGCGGTCCTCCTCGGCCGGGGGCAGCAGGTCCAGCCGGATCGGGCTGTGGCGCAGCAACGGCCTGACCACGTCGGCGAGTCGGGAGAACGCGGTGGCGGCCGGCTCCTCGCTCAGCTCGCGGTCGAGGGCGGCGGCGCCGCGCAGGTCGAGCAGGGCGGTGACGGCCAGTTCGGTGGCGTTGCGCCGGGCGGTCGCGTCGTCCAGGGCGGCGGAGCGCAGCGGCGCGAGGATCGCGGAGAGCGCGGAGGCGTGGGCGCCGCCGAGTTCGGCGATGGTGCGGGCGCGGGCGCTCGCCGAGGCGCGTGAGGCGGCGGCGTGCGTGGGTGCGGCGTCGACGGCCCGGTGGTGGGAGTGCGCGGTCAGCAGCTCCCACAGCTGCTGCAGCACGCGCAGCGCCCGTTCGGGCACCGGCGCCGCCCCGGCGCCGTCGCCCCCGCCGTGCGGCCCGCCCGCCGCGCGGACCAGGACCAGCAGCGCGCCGTTGCTGCCGGCCGGCGCCGCCGCCACGGCGACCGCCGGGTGCGGGCGGCCGCCGAGCACCGCCTCGCCCTGCCAGGGCCGGCCGGGCGTCACCTCCTCCCGGAGCCTGGCGAGTTCCGCGCCGGTGATCCGCGCGGACAGCTCCTCGGGGCCGGTGACGCTCGCGGGGGAGTGCGTGCAGATCCCGCTCAGCTGGGCCAGCGCGAGGTGCGGGACGATCCCGGCGATCACCTCGGAGATCTTCGCCATCAGCCTCGGCCGGGGTGTGCGCAGCACCTCGGCGGTGAGGGCCAGGGCCCCCGCCGGGTCGTCCCAGGACCACCCGCCGCCCCCCGGCCCGCCCCCGTGTCCGCGTCCGTCCCCGTGTCCACCGTCGCCCCGCGGCTGTTCCACCATGCCGACCAGCCTAGTTCGCGCCCGCCCCCACCGGCCCGGCCGAACGGACAGGTGGAACCGCCCGAACGGCGGGGCGGACGGCCCTGCCCTCCGTATCAGGCTGGAGTCGTCACCGGGACGAGCCAAGTCCCCTGGAACGAACGAACGGTGGGCATTCCCATGAGCAACACCCCCGGCCCCGGAACCCTTCCGGTCAAGGCCATCGGCTTCACGGAGTACGGCGGCGTGGACGTCCTGCGGCCGATCGGGATCGAGCTGCCCGCGCCCGGCCCGGGCCAGGTGCGGATCGCCGTGCGCGCCGTCGGCGTCAACCCGCTCGACCACAAGGTGCGCTCCGGTGCGCTGACCGCCCTGTTCCCGGTCACCTTCCCCGCCGTCCTCGGCTACGAGGTCGCGGGCGTGGTGGAGTCCGTCGGCGCGGGCGTCACCGAGTGGCGCAGCGGCGACGAGGTGCTGGGCGCGGTGCACGGCGGCGGGTACGCGGACCACGTGCTGGCGGAGGCGGGCCGGCTGGTCCGCAAGCCGGCCGCGCTCGACTGGGCGCGGGCCGCGGCGGTGCCGGTGGCCGCCGAGACCGCCTGGCGCTCCCTCGACCTGCTGGACGTCCGGTCCGGCCACACCCTGCTGGTGCACGGCGCGGCGGGCGGCGTCGGCACGCTGGTGCTGCAGTTCGCCCGGGCCCGGGGGATCCGGGTGATCGGTACCGCGAGCGAGGCCAACCACGGGTACCTGCGCGAGCTGGGTGCCGTGCCGGTGGCGTACGGCGAGGGCCTGGCCGGGCGGGTCCGGGCCGTCGCGCCCGACGGGGTGGACCGGGTGCTGGACGCGGCCGGGACGGGCGTGCTGCCGCTGTCGGCCGAGCTCGCGGGTGGCGTGGAACACGTGCTGACCATCGCCGACTGGCAGGGCGCCGAGCAGCACGGGGTCCGTTTCAGCGGCGGCGAGTCGACCGTGACCTACGACCGCCCGGCGCTGAACGGTGCGCTCGACCTGTTCGCGGCGGGCGATCTGACGCTCCCGCTGCACCGGGTGCTGCCGCTGACGGATGCGGCCGAGGCGCAGGCCGAGAGCGCGCGCGGGCACCTGCGGGGGAAGATCGTCCTGATCGTGCCCTAAGTCCGGATTGGTCTGATTTTCACTCGTTTGGAATAATCCGACGCTCGGAATCCCCGTGATCACGGGGATCGCCCGGTCGGCCGACATGCGCTCGCCCATTCGAGTGCAGAGGGTTGACCGGGAGTGACGGGCGGCGCCAGGCCGCCCGCGCGTACGAGGTCAGGAGGACCGGATGGACAGGCGAGCGGTGGTCGGAGAGTTCCTCGGAACGCTGTTGTTGGTGCTGCTGGCGGTGGGCGCGGCGGTGCTGGCGGGGGAGGCCATCGGCTCGGTGGGCATCGCGCTCGCGTTCGGCTTCGTGCTGCTCGCGCTCGCGTACGCGATCGGCCCGGTCTCCGGCTGCCACGTGAACCCGGCGGTGACGCTCGGCTTCCTGCTGGCCCGCCGGATCGACGGCCGCACGGCGGTGTCGTACTGGGTCGCGCAGGTGCTCGGCGCCATCGCGGGCGCGGCGCTGGTGCTGCTGCTCGCCAAGCAGGTGCCCGGCCTGGAGACCCACGGCAAGCTCGGCACGAACGGCTGGGGTGACCGCTCGCAGGTCCACATCAACGCCGGCGGCGCCTTCCTGACCGAGGTCGTGCTGACCTTCCTGCTGGTCTACGTCGTCCTCGCGGTCACCCACCGGCTCGCCGTCACCGGCTTCGACGGGCTGCCGATCGGCATGGCCCTGGTGGTCGTGCACCTGGTCGGCATCCCGCTCACCGGCACCTCGGTGAACCCGGCCCGCAGCCTCGGCCCGGCCCTGTTCGCGGGCGGCCCGGCGCTCTCCCAGCTGTGGCTGTTCCTCCTCGCCCCGCTGCTCGGCGGCGCCCTGGCGGCCGGCATGCACCTGCTGACCCACCCGCAGCCCAACCTCCCCGCGGCCGAGGCCCTCGCCACGGACGCCCGGGCCGCGGCGTAACGCGAACCGGGGGCGGGGGTGGTGGTGTCACCGGCCGGCGCCGAGCGCCGCCAGGGGCCACCGGGCGCCACTGAGAGCCACCGGGCGGTTGCCGTTCGGCTTCGTGGACGACGGAGGACCGTGGCCGCGTCAGCGTGCCGGGGCCGTCACCGTGCCGGGTCCGGTGCCGCTCCCGGCTCGCCGGGCTCCCCGGAGAAGCCGACCTCGCCCCGGTGCAGGACGTGCACGACGGCCGCCCCGGCCGGCGTCGGCGGGAGGGTCTGCGCGGTCAGGACCACCGTCCGCCCGGTGGCGGCGGCCGAGGACAGCAGGTGCGCGTACAGCCGGGCGGCGACGGCCGGGGCCAGGCCCCGGTCCGGTTCGTCGAGCAGCAGCAGCCTCGGCGAGGCGGTCAACGCCCTGGCCACCGCCACGAGTTGCTGCTGGCCGCCGGAGAGCGTCCCGGCCCGCCGGGGGAGCAGTGCGGAGAGTTCGGGGAACAGCTCCAGCACCTCGCCCGTCGGGCCGCCCCGGGGCCGGGCGCCCAGGGCGAGGTGCTCGGCGACGGTGAGCGAGGGGAACACCGCCCGCTCCGCCGGTACCAGCGCGAGGCCGAGCCGCACCCGCTGGTGCACCCCGAGCGCGGTGACGTCCCGCCCGCGCCACACCACCCGCCCGGCGGCCGGCCGGACCAGCCCGGCCATCGCGTGCAGCACGCTCGTACGGCCGGAGCCGTTGCGGCCGAGCAGCACCGTCACCCGCCCGGAGGGCACGGCCAGGTCCACGCCGTGCAGGGCCTCCAGCGGGCCGTACCGCACGCGCACGGCGAGCAGGGCGATTTCGACGGGCACGGGGGCTCCTGGTGGTCGGCGGGTGCGGGGGAGGGGCGGCGCGCAGGTGGTCACCGGCCCCAGGCGCGGACCACCCGGGGGTCGGCCAGCACCGCCGCCGTCGGGCCGGCCGCGACCACCCGGCCGTCGGCCATCGCGTAGACGGTGTCGGCGAGTCGGGCCACCAGGCCCGGGTCGTGCTCGACCACCAGCAGGGCCATGCCGTCGTCGGCCAGACCGCGCAGGACGGTGAGCAGGCGGGCGGTCTGTGCGGTGTCCAGGCCCGCCGCCGGCTCGTCCAGCAGCAGGACGCGAGGCTCGCCGGCCAGCGCCCGCGCCAGTTCGACCAGCCGCAGCACACCCGTCGACAGCCCGCCGGCCGGCTCCGCCGCCACCGCGCCCAGCCCGAACACGGCGAGCGCGCGCGCCGTCCGGCCGTCCGCCGCGCCGGGGCGCTGTTCGGCGCCGACGCGGACGTTGTCCGCCACCGACAGGGTCGGGAACACGGCGATCTGCTGGACCGTGCGGGCCAGTCCGAGCCGCACCCGCGCGTGCACCGGGAGCCGGGTGACGTCCCGGCCGCCGAGCAGCACCAGGCCCGCGTCCGGGCGGGCGGTGCCGGCCAGGCAGTCGAACAGCGTGCTCTTCCCGGCGCCGTTCGGCCCGATCAGCGCCGTCACCCGCCCGGGCGCCGCGACCAGGTCGACCCCCGCCACCGCTTCGATCCCCCCGTACCGCCGCACCACCCCGCGCGCCGTCAGCCGGGCGCCGGGGGCGCGGTGGAGGGCGGTCATGGTCCGGCCTCCCGGCCGACCGGCCGGTGGGTGGCGCTCAGGGCGTGCACCGGTGGGGCCGGAAGGCCGGTGGGCGTGGTGCGGTGAGGCGTGGTCATGGTCCGGCTTCCTCGGGTGGTCTGCCGTCGGCGGGTGGGTGGTGGTCGGCGCGCGCGGGCCCGCCGGGGCAGGGGCTCGTCGGACGGGCCGTCGTGGGGTGCCCGGCGGGTGGGGCGGGGCGTGGTCATGGTCCGGCCTCCCCGGGCGTCTCGCCGTCGGCCGGCCGGCGGGCGGCGATCAGGGCCCGCATCCGTCGGCCCGCCGGGGTCAGCCGGCCGGCGGGCGCCGTCACCGGCGACACCGCCGTCACCGGCCTCGCCGCCGTCCGGCCGGCGGCGAGGCCGGCCAGGCCGCCCGGGAGGCGGCCGATGGCGGCCGCCAGCGCGCCGACCGCGACGGCCGACACCCCCGCCACCGTGCCCGCGTCCAGGCCGATGAGCAGGGCCGCCGCCAGGACGGCGCCCGGCGCGCTGTCCGCGCCCGCGACGACGACGGCCGCGAACCAGAGCAGGCCCTGCACGGGATCGAACGCCGCCGCGTCGAACGCGCGCCCGGCCATGCCCATCAACCCGCCGCCGAGCGCCGCCAGTGCCGCGCCCGCCACGAACGCGAACAGCTTGAGCCCCGGCACGTTCACCCCGGCCGCGGCGGCCCCGGGCTCGTGGTCGCGCATCGCGCTCAGCGCCCGGCCGGTGCGCCCGCCGTGCAGGGCCCGCACCACGGCCGCGCCCAGCCCGAGCAGCAGCAGTTCGGCGACGTAGAAGGCGCGGTCGCCGGCCAGGAACGCGGGCCGGTCCAGCACCAGCCCGGTGGTGGCGTACGGCTGCTGGAAGACGAAGCGGCTCAGCGTCGTCCCCACCGCGAAGGTCACCAGCGCCAGGGCCAGGCCGCGCCGCCGGATCGCCGGCCAGCCGGTGAGCAGGCCGAGCGGCGCGGTGACGAGCACGGCGAACAGCAGCGCGGGCGCGGCCGGCAGGGCGGGCAGGCCGGGGATCCGCCCGGACATCAGCAGCGCCGTCCCGAGCGCGCCGAGACCCGCGTACCCGGCCTGGCCGAGGGAGATCTGCCCGCCGTAGCCGGTCACCACCACGATCGACAGCAGCACCAGCGCCAGCGCCGGCACCAGCAGCGCACTGCGCAGGTCGTTGCCGCGGAAGCCGAGCGGCAGCAGGAGCAGCACCAGGCAGACCGCCCGCGCCGCCCGGGCGCCCCCGCCGCCCCGGGCCCGCGTCCACGGCGGACCGGGCCGGCCGCCCGGCACCTCCGGGCCGTCGGCGAGCCGGGGACCGGCCAGCAGCGCGGCGGCCAGCAGCGCCACCACGAACAGGTTCGCCTGCACCGCCTGCACCAGCGGCAGCAGCTGACCGTCCGGCCGGAACCGGGTCAGTTCCGCCTGCAGCACGCCGAGTCCGAGTCCGGTCACCACCGCGACCGGGATGCTCCGCAGCCGGGCCGCCACCGCGACCGCCATCGTCTCCATGACCAGCAGCGGCAGCCCGTACGGGTCGAGCAGCAGATACGGCGCGAGCGCGATCCCGACCAGCCCGGCGGTGAACGAGCCGAACGCCCACCCGGCGGCCGACACCCGGTCGGCGTCCACCCCGGCCAGCTCGGCGAGCCGCCGGTCGTCCACCACCGCCCGCACCCGCAGCCCGAACGGCGTGAACCGGGTCGTCGCCCCGACCGCGAGGGCGAGCACCAGGATCGCGGCCAGCTGCGCCACCGTGTCCGGGCGCAGCGTGTGCCCGCCGGGCAGCGCGAGGGAGGCCCCGCCGAACGGGGACGGCGCGCCGCTCACCGGCGCGGCCCCCCACACCAGCACCACCACCCCGATGAGCAGCACGAACACCCCGAGCCCGGCCACCATCGTCTCGGCCGGTCCGGCGCCGCGCCGTTGCAGCGGCCGGTACACCAGGGCGTCCAGCAGCACCCCCAGGGCGGGTGCCACCAGCAGCAGACAGCACGCCACGGCCGGCCAGACCGGCCAGTTCCGCTCGACGACCAGATCGCGCAGCAGGTAGGCGACGAGCATCGCCTGCGCGCCCTGGGCGAGGTTGAGCACGCCGGTGGCGCGGTGGCAGACGACCAGGCCGATGCCGCTGAGCGCGGCGGCGGAGCCGACGGTCAGGCCGGCGAGCGCGAGGTCGATGGTGAGGTCCGCGGGGTCGGGGCCGGCCGCGCCGAGGAGCGGGTCGAGGGGGTTCACCGGGCCGCCGCCTCAGCCGGTCGGCGGGCACGGACCGCCCGGACGGGTGGCGCTGCCCCCGGGGTCGGCCGGCCCGGGGTCGCAGAGCCGGCAGGGCGCGAGCCCGCGCTCCCGGACGGCGGCGGCGTCGACGGGGGCGGCGGTGGGCTTGCCGGCCACCAGGGGGCAGCCGGGGCGGTGGTAGAGCGTGCCGCCGGGCACCGCCAGCGGCGGGCCGTCGGCCCCGCCCTCCGGGGGACCGGCGGGCTCCCCGGGCTCCCCGGGTTCGACCAGGAGGGCGTACAGGTGCGCGATCCGGCGGTCCGTGACCGTGGCCCCGGACGGCGGGCGGATGCGCCCGGGCGGACGCAGCGCGACCAGCACCACGCCCGCCACGATCAGCGCCGCGCCCGGGACGGTCGCCGAGGCCAGATAGGGGATCTGCTGCTCGACGAAGCGCTCGCCGGACACCCCGTACCAGCCCAGCACGCAGAGCACCGCCCCCACGGCGACCAGCGTCCATCCGGCCCACCCGCCGCCGCCCTCCCGTGCCCGGCGTGCCGACCGCGCCGACCGCACCGCCCGCGTCACCGCGTCCTTCGGGCGGTGCGCGGTGCGCGGCCGCCCGGATTGCGATTCGTCCATGGATCCGCCTTGATGGTGTCACTTGCGACGTTTCCAGGATCGGCCTGGAACAGCATCCGGAGCGGGGCGGACCGGCCCCCGCGGTGCCCGGGCGGGCGCGCCCGCCGGCCCCGCCCGCCCGGCCGTCGAGAGGAACACCATGCACGTGAGGCAGAGCGGCACCCGTCGGCCCGGCGGCCGCGCCCTCCTGCGGCCGGCGGGCCTCCTGCTCGCCCTGCTGCTGGCGGGCGCGGCGGCGGCGTGCGGCAGCGACGGCGGGTCGACGTCCTCGACGGCGAGCCCGTCGCCGCCCGCCACGGCCACGGCGACCGGCACCGCGACGGAGACCACGACGGAGACCGCCACGGCCCCCGGGACGGCCACGGCCACGGCCACCGGAACGGCGAGCCCCGGGGCGACCGCGCCCGCCGACCCGGCCGCGGCCACCACCCAGATCACCGGGAACTGGCAGAAGTTCTTCGACCCGGCCACCCCGATCCCCGAGAAGGCCTCGCTGCTCCAGAACGGTGAGATGCTGCTGCCGGTCCTGCAGGGCTTCGCCCAGGACCCGCGGGTCGGCCAGGTGAAGGCCCGGGTGACGGACGTGGCGTTCACCTCCCCGACCGAAGCCACCGTCACCTACGAGCTGTCCCTCCAGGGCAGCGTGGTCGAACCGGCCGCGACCGGCCAGGCGGTGCTGGACGGCGGCACCTGGAAGGTCTCCCGCGGGACCCTCTGCGGTCTGCTGGTCCAGGCCGCCGGTGCCACCGGCACCCCGATCCCCGGATGCAGCTGACCCCCGCCACCCGTGCGCCCGCGCCCGTCCGCGCGCTGGTCCTCGCCCTGGCCCCGGCCCTGCTGCTGGCCGGCACGGCCGGCTGCGGGACCCGCCTGCCGGAGCGCGCCTTCGGCGCCCGCCCCACCACGGCGGGCGCCACCGGCACCACCGCGGCGGGCGGCGGCAACCCGGCCTCCGACACCGGCGTCACCCCGGCCGAGATCCGGGTCGGCGTCATCACCTCGCTGACCAGCCCGGTCGGCAGCGAGGTGTTCGGCGGACCGCGCTACGGCGCCCAGGCCTTCTTCCAGGCCCTCAACGACCACGGCGGCCTGCACGGCCGCACCGTCAAGCTCGTCACCTGCGACGACGGCGGCAGCGGCATCGGCAACCAGGACTGCGTGCACCGGCTCGTCGACCAGTCGCACGTCTTCGCCCTCGTCTCCGGCAGCGTCCTCGACTACGCGGGCGCCCCGTACGTGAGCGGCAAGGCGGTGCCGGACGTCGGCGGCCAGCCGATCGGCACCGCGTACGACCGCTGGCCGCACCTGTACGGCATCTACGGCAGCAGCGCGCCGCGCGACGGGCACGCCGTCGGCTGGAACGGCACGCTCTACCAGTCCACCGAGGTCTTCCGCTTCTTCAGGGAACGCCTCGGCGCGAGCAGCGCCGCCGTGGTCGCCTACAACCAGGCCGACTCCGCCCGCTACGCCGCCCAGCTGCGCGCCGGGCTGGAGGCCGAGGGCTACCGGGTGCTCATGCAGACGGTGGACTTCGCGCTGCCGAACTTCCAGGCGGTGGCCGCGGCCGTCCGGGCCGACGGCTCGCAGCTGCTCTTCGACGCCATGGACACCCGGGGCAACGCGGCGCTCTGCCGCTCCCTGGACGAGGCCGGCGTGCACGTCACCGCGAAGGTGACCAACGTGCAGAACTGGTCGGAGTCCGTCCGCACCGACTACCAGGCCTCACCGGCCTGCCGCGACGTGCTCTGGGCCACCTCCTCCTCGCTCGACTACGAGGACGTCGGCCACCCGGCGGTGGCCGCCTTCCGCGCGGCGATGGACCGCTACTTCCCGGACCGCGCACCGCTGTTGTCGGCCTGGGAGCTGGAGGGCTGGGCGGGCGCGCAATGGCTCGCCGACGCGATGGACTCCTGCGGCGCGCAGCTCACCCGGGCCTGCGTCGAGCGGTTCATGAACCGCCCCGAGCCCTATGACGCGCACGGGCTGCTCCTGCCCGCCTCCTTCGTCCCGCAGCCCCCGCCGAGCGGGCTCACCCGGGCCTGTCTGAACGCGGCCCGCTGGCAGGACTCCGCCCAGGGCGGGCACGGCGGCTGGGTGACCCAGGTGGAGTCCATGACCACCACCTGCTTCGACGTGCCGCAGCTGCCCTACGAACCGTGAGCCGCCCCGCCCGCGCTGCCCCGACGGCGGGCCGAAGCGACGGGTGTCACCGGGGCGAGCCCGCCGTCACCAGGAGGGCCGTGGAAGGGCTTGGCGCCCTGATGACCTGATGACGGATCGAATAACTCATATCGGACTCTTTACGCCAATCATATGCAGATATCCCCATCTGTGATACATCAGTGCGATCAGGTCGCTCTCATCCCATAGCTGGGAGCACCGGACACTGATCCGAGGGGAAGACACCATGACACTGCGTAGGCTGGGCCGCCCGCGTCGGGCGAAGCCGGGGGCGGTCGGGAGCGGCGGAGGACGGGGGAGACGCAGAAGGCGCCGGCCGTCACGGCTGCTCTGCGTCCTGGTGGGCATGCTCGTGGCCTTCACCGGCTTCGGGCTGAGCGGCCTCAACACGGCGCCGGCCGCCGAGGCGGCGCCGCTGTCGACCTTCACGAAGACGGGGACCGACGTCACGAACCCGTCGACGGCGACCGCCACCACGGCCGGGTCGGCCCGGCCCGGTGACACGATCAAGTGGGTGCTGGACTACAAGAACGGCACCACCACGGACGCCGACGTGTCGATCACCGACCCGATCACCGGCGGACAGACCTACGTCGACAACTCGCTGCAACTGCCGCCCGGCTTCACCGGCTCGGTCACGAACGGCACGCTGAGCGCCAAGGGTCCCGTCCTCCAGGGGACGACCTCGGCCGCGTCGCCCGTCTTCAGCTCGCAGCCCGTCAACTTCAACACCCCCGGCGGCGACGGCTACTCGGTCGAGGGGTACAAGAACAACATCTACACCGTCTTCCACCACAACAACAGCGGTACGGTCGTGTTCTGCGCGACGCTGGCCGGCGCGGTCTGCCCCGGCTGGCCCGCGTTCTCCACCTACGTGGACCCGAAGGCCGGAACGCCGCTGGGCACGGGAACCGCCGGCGCCTACTACACCGCCCACATCAACGGCTCGTTCATCGCCAACGGCAAGCTCTACTGGCCGGTGTCGCAGGGCCTCGAATACGGGATGCAGTGCCTGGACCTGGACGCCCGGGTCAGCTGCGGCTACACCCACCTCGGCACGAGCCCGAACGCCACCCACGTCCTCGCCGGTGACGGCATCGCGGCCGCCGACGGCAACCACTACTACCTGGCCCTCGGCGGCAACCTGCACTGTGTCGCGCCGGACGGCACCGCGTGCGGCACCGTGAACATCACGGTCGGCGGGATCCTCCCCACCGGGTACAGCTTCGAGATGGGGACGTACGGCCGCTACGTCTACGTCACGTACATCAACACCGCGCGGACCAGCGACTACCTGTCGTGTTTCGACACCGTCACCCACCAGCTGTGCGCGGGCTTCCCGATCGCGACCGGTGCTCCGCAACCCGTCGGCTTCAGCAGCGAGGTGTTCCCGGTCGTCTCGTCGAGCGGCGCCTTCCTCGGGGCCTGCGCGGTCTACCAGTCGGTCTGCTACACGCCCACGGGCGCGGCACTCGCGAACCCGTGGAGCCAGCGGATCTACTCCTACGGGGCCTCGGGCCAGGGCTACGGCACAGGCACGCTGGTCGGGACGAAGTACTACACGGGCAACACCAACGTGGTGGACTGCTACGACTTCGCGCAGCCGCTGGTCGCCGGCAAGGTCCAGCCCTGCGCCAGGTTCACGACCCACCCCCCGAACCTGCGCAGCTACACGGTGCGTCCGCTGGCGAACCTGCCGGGCTGCTTCGCGTCGAACGGTGACGGCGGGCGGATCGGCATCTTCAACGGCGAGACCGGCACTCCGTGTGCTTCGGCGTCCCGGAGCGTGCAGCTGACCCCGGACGTCTACTACTGCGACGGCAAGGCCGGGCACACCACCTCGTGGGGATCGGTGTCGCTGCCGGGCCTGGACGGCTCGCAGTACTACGGCGCCACCTTGACGCTGACCGGGGCCAACGGCGCGCCCGTGCCGGGGTGGACCGAGGTGCCCTTCCCGAAGTCCGGCCCCCAGTCCGTGGACATCTCCTCGATACCCGTCTCGGGCAACACCGCCGCGCTGACCGCGACGGTCAGCCTGGCCGCGGTGAACAGCCCCACCGCGGTCAACGCCGCGAAGGTGAAGGTCACCTGGGTCGGCGACAGCGTCCAGGTCTGCTACCGCACGGTCGCTCCGCCGGTCTCCTGCCAGCAGAGCCTGCCGGTCACCAACAACGCCACCGCCGTCACCACGGCCGGCGGTACGAGCGACGCGCCGGGCCAGACCACGGGCACCGTCACCTTCAACGTGGCCCCGTCGGCCGAGCAGTGCATGCTGCACCTCACCAAGACCGCCAACCCCGCGACCGCCAGGCCGGGCGATCCGGTGACGTACACGATCAAGGTCACCAACACCGGCACCCAGGACTACGTCGCCGCCAACCCGGCCTCGCTGAGCGACAGCCTCACCAAGGTCCTGGGCGACTCCGTCTTCGACCCCGCCAGCCTCCAGGCCTCCGCCGGAACCGCCACCTACGACCAGGCCGCGAAGGTGATCAGCTGGTCCGGCCCCCTCGCGGCGGGCGCCAGCGCCACCATCACCTACGCGGTGAAGGTCAACGACCCTGACACCGGCGCCCACCTGATGACCAACCGGGTCGTCACCCCGCCCGGCGTCGCCTCGAACTGCGCCGCGGCCTCCACCGACAAGGACTGCGCCGCCGACGTCCCCGTGCAGTCCCTGCGGGTCGTGAAGACGACTCCGGCCACCAAGGTGACGGCCGGTGAGAAGGTCGACTACACGATCACGGTGACCAATACCGGCGGCGCCGACTACACCGCCGCCGCCCCGGCCTCGTTCACCGACGACCTGAGCGCCGTCCTCGACGACGCCGTCTACGACAACGATGCGGCGGCCACCTCCGGCGCGGTGAACTACGCCGCGCCGACGCTGTCCTGGTCCGGCCCGCTGCCGGTGGGCGGCACCGTGACGGTGACCTACTCGGTGAAGGTCAACAACCCCGACACCGGTGACCAGAAGCTGGACAACACCGTGGTCACACCGCCCGGGTCCGGCGGCAACTGCGCCCCCGGCTCGACCGACCCCGCCTGCCGCGTGCAGATCCCGGAGCGGGCGTTCTCGTTGGTGAAGACGGCGTCGCAGCCGACCGCCAACCTCGGCGACACCGTGACCTACACCCTGAAGGTCACCAACACCGGGGCCGCGGACTACACCGCCGCCGACCCGGCCTCCTTCACCGACGACCTGAGCGGCGTCCTCGACGACGCCGCCTACGGCAACAACGCCCTGGCCACCGCCGGATCCGTCCAGTACACCGCGCCCACCCTCACCTGGTCCGGCCCGCTGGCCATGGGCGCCTCGGCCACGATCACCTACAGCGTGACCGTGAACACCCCCGATGACAACGGCGACCGCCTGCTCCACAACACGGTCACCAGCCCTCCGGGGTCGGGCAGTAGCTGTGTCCCGGGCAACACCGACCCCGCCTGCCGCAGCGACGTGCCGATCCCGGACGACCCCGAGCTGACGCTGGTGAAGTCCGCCTCCACCGGCACGCTCGTCGCCGGTGAGCAGATCACCTACACGTTCGAGGTGAAGAACACCGGCAACGTCACCCTCAAGGACGTCAAGGTCGACGAGACCGCGTTCACCGGCAGCGGCAAGCTCTCCGCCGTCACCTGCCCGAGCGGTGCCGCTTCCCTGGCACCGGGCGCGAGCGTCAGCTGCACGGCCACCTACACGGTGACGCAGGCGGACGTGGACGCGGGTTCGGTGAAGAACACGGCCACCGCGACCGGCACCCCGCCGCGCGGCGAACCGCCGGTGTCGCCGCCGGCCGACGCGACGGTCACCGCGACCGACAAGCCCGGCGTGTCCCTGGTCAAGACCGGTCACAGCGGCAAGCCCGGCCAGCTCGTCGTCGGCGAGCAGGTCCGCTACGACTTCGCCGTCACCAACACCGGGAACCTCACGCTGAAGGACGTCAAGGTCACCGAGACCGCGTTCACCGGCTCCGGCACGATGTCGCCGGTCACCTGCCCGACCGCCGAGGCCGCTTCCCTGGCCCCCGGCGCGACGGTGACCTGCACCGCGACCTACACGGTGACGCAGGCCGATGTCGACGCCGGGTCGATCAAGAACACCGCCACCGCGACCGGTACCCCGCCGCGCGGCGAACCGCCGGTGTCCCCGCCGGCCGACGCGCTCCTCCCGGCGCCGGAGCAGCCGGCGGTGGCGCTGGTGAAGTCCGCCTCCACCGGCACGCTCGTCGCCGGGGAGCAGATCACCTACACGTTCGAGGTGAAGAACACCGGCAACGTCACCCTCAAGGACGTCAAGGTCGGCGAGACCGCGTTCACCGGCAGCGGCAAGCTCTCCGCCGTCAGCTGCCCGAGCGGTGCCGCTTCCCTGGCACCGGGGGCGAGCGTCAGCTGCACCGCCACCTACACCGTGACGCAGGCGGACGTGGACGCGGGTTCGGTGAAGAACACGGCCACCGCGACCGGCACGCCGCCGTCCGGTCCGCCGCCGGTGTCGCCGCCGGCCGACGTGACGGTCACCACGGCCGACAAGCCCGCGCTGTCCCTGGTCAAGACCGGCTACAGCGGCAAGCCGAACGAGCTCGTCGTCGGTGAGCAGGCCAGGTACGAATTCGCGGTCACCAACACCGGCAACGTGACGCTGAAGGACGTCAAGGTCAACGAGACCGCGTTCACCGGCAGCGGCAAGCTCTCGCCGGTCACCTGCCCGGCAGCCGAGGCCGCCGCACTGGCCCCGGGTGCGACGGTGACCTGCACCGCCACCTACACGGTGACGCAGGCGGACGTGGACGCGGGTTCGGTGAAGAACACGGCCACCGCGACCGGTACCCCGCCGCGCGGCGAACCGCCCGTGTCCCCGCCGGCCGACGCGCTCCTCCCGGCGCCGGAGCAGCCGGCGGTGGCGCTGGTGAAGTCCGCCTCCACCGGCACGCTCGTCGCCGGGGAGCAGATCACCTACACGTTCGAGGTCAAGAACACCGGCAACGTCACGCTGACGGACATCAAGGTCAACGAGGGGGAGTTCACCGGCAGCGGCAAGCTCTCGCCCGTGACGTGCCCGGCGGAGTCCCCCTCGCTCGCGCCCGGTGCCACCGTCAGCTGCACCGCCACCTACACGGTGACGCAGGCGGACGTGGACGCGGGACGGGTGAAGAACACCGCCACCGCGACGGGCACGCCGCCGAGCGGTGAGCCGCCGGTCTCCCCGCCGTCCCAGGTGACGGTGACCACGACCGACGCACCCGGCGTGGCCCTGGTGAAGTCGGCCTCGACCAGCACGCTGGTCGCGGGTGAGGAGGTCGTCTACACGTTCGAGGTGAAGAACACCGGCAACGTCACCCTCAAGGACGTCAAGGTCGACGAGGGCGAGTTCACCGGCAGCGGCAAGCTGTCGCCCATCACCTGCCCGGCCGCCGAGGCCGCTTCCCTGGTCCCCGGCGCGACGGTGACCTGCACCGCCACCTACACGGTGACGCAGGCGGACGTGGACGCGGGCCGGGTGAAGAACGTCGCCACCAGCACCGGCACCCCGCCGCGCGGTGAGCCGCCGGTCTCCCCGCCGAGTCAGACGAGCCTCACGACGGCCGACAGGCCCGCGCTGTCCCTGGTCAAGACCGGTCACAGCAGCAAGCCGGGCGAGCTCGTCGTCGGCGAGAACGTCCGCTACGACTTCACCGTCACCAACACCGGAAACCTCACGCTGAAGGACGTGAAGGTCGACGAGACCGCGTTCACCGGCAGCGGCAAGCTGTCGGCGGTCACCTGCCCGAGCGCCGGGGCCGCTTCCCTGGCCCCCGGCGCGTCGATCACCTGCACCGCCACCTACACGGTGACGCAGGCCGACGTGGACGCCGGGTCGATCAAGAACACCGCCACCGCCACCGGTACCCCGCCGCGCGGCGAGCCCCCCGTCTCCCCGCCGGCCGACGCACTCCTCCCGGCACCGGAACAGCCCGCCGTGGCGCTGGTGAAGGCCTCCTCCACCGGCACCCTGACCGCCGGGGAGCAGATCACCTACACCTTCGCCGTCACCAACACCGGGAACGTCACCCTCAAGGACGTCAAGGTCACCGAGACCGCGTTCACCGGCAGCGGCAAGGTCTCCGCCATCGTCTGCCCGAAGGAGGCCGCCTCCCTGGCGCCCGGCGCCGCCGTGCTCTGCACCGCCACGTACACCGTCACCCAGGCCGACGTGGACGCGGGCTCGGTGAAGAACACCGCGACCGCCACCGGCACCCCGCCCAAGGGGCAGCCGCCGGTGTCCCCGCCGTCCGAGACCACGGCGACCACCACGGACCAGCCGGGCCTGTCCCTGGTCAAGTCCGCCGCCACCGGTCAGGACGACAAGCTCGTCACCGGCGAGACGATCACCTACAGCTTCACCGTCCGCAACACCGGCAACGTGACGCTGAAGGACGTCACGATCAACGAGACCGCGTTCACCGGCCACGGCACGCTCGGCCCGGTCACCTGCCCGAAGGAGGCCGCTGCCCTCGCGCCCGGCACCACCGTCACCTGCACCGCCGGCTACACGGTGACGCAGGCGGACGTGGACGCCGGCTCGGTGAAGAACACCGCGACCGCCACCGGCACCCCGCCGCGCGGCGAGCCGCCGGTGAGCCCGCCGTCGGAGGTGGAACTGCCCCAGGCGCCCAAGCCGGCCGTGGCCCTCGTCAAGTCGGCCCGGACCGGGGAGCCCGGCAAGCTCGTCGCCGGCGAGAAGGTCGCCTACAGCTTCGCCGTCACCAACACCGGCAACGTGACGCTGAAGGACGTCAAGGTCACCGAGACCGCGTTCACCGGGCACGGCACGCTCGACGCGGTCACCTGCCCGGACGGTGCCGCTTCCCTGGCCCCGGGTGCGACGGTGACCTGCACCGCCGGCTACACCGTGACGCAGGCGGACGTGGACGCGGGCACGGTGAAGAACACGGCCACCGCCACCGGCACCCCGCCGCGCGGCGAGGCACCCGTCTCCCCGCCCTCCGCCGTGACCGTCCCCTCCAGCGGGAAGGGCGTGCTCGGCCTCACCAAGACCGCCGACGTCACCGACACCAACAAGACCGGGAGGAACGACACCGGCGACCGCATCGACTGGAAGCTCACCGTCGCCAACCAGGGCACCCTCACCGTCACCGACATCGCGGTCGACGACCCCACCGCCGGTGACGTCACCTGCCCCCGGACCAGCCTCGCCCCGGGCGAGACGATGACGTGCACCACCAAGCCGCACACCGTCACCGCCCAGGACGCCGAACGCGGAAAGGTCGTCAACACCGCCACCGCCCGCGGCAAGGCCGGCAACGCCCCGCTCACCTCCCCCGAGGCCACCGCCACGGTCAAGGTCGAGCACGACACCCCGGCGGCGCCCGGCCGGCCCGGTGGCCCAGCGGCCCCCGAGCCGTCCGGCATCCTCGCCCACACCGGCACCGCCGTCCTCACCGTGCTGGGCATCGGAGCCGCGCTGCTGGTCATCGGCTCGCTCACCCTCGGCCTCAGCAGGCGGCGCCGCCGCAACGACTGACCGACCCGTCCGATCCGTCGGACCCGACCGGGTGACCGGCGTCCCGCCGAGGTCACCCCACCATCCGAGGCGCAGCGACAGGAGCGCCAACCGCACCACAGCGAGGCGACGCCCGGACGGCCACGCCGTCCGGGCGTCGCCTCGACAGCACCCGCGAGCAGCACGAAGGGGGCCGTCGGCACACGCCGACGGCCCCCCTTCGTCACCGTCACCCGCTCCGGGACGGAGGGGCTCCCGCCGGAGGGCCCGGGCCGAGGCGTTCGACCACGACCATGGCGGCGTCGTCGTCCAGCCGCCCGCCGACGTGCGCCAGCAGATCGCCGCGCAGGTGGTGCAGCAGGGCCGCCGGGCACTCGGCGGCGTGCGCGGCGGCCCGTTCGGCGACCCGCGCGGGCAGCGGGTAGAACCGCCGCCCGGCGTCGCGGGCCTCGATCACGCCGTCGGTGTAGATCAGCAGCCGGTCGCCGGGCAGGAACGGGAACTCCTCCACCGCGTACGGCCCCGGGGCCAGCTCGCCGAGGCCGAGCGGGGGAGCGGTGCGGGCGGGCTCCAGGGCGGTGACCCGCTCCCCGTGCAGCAGCAGCGGCGGCGGGTGACCGCAGTCGACCAGCCGGACCACCGCCTCGTCGTCCGGGATGTCCAGGACGAGGGCGGTGATGAAGGACTCGCCGCTGTCGTCGGCGTCGGGCGCGGCCGGAGCCCCGCCGAGCGGCGGAGGGCGCGGGACCTGCCGGAGCAGTGCCGGGAGCTGGAGCTGCGGTTGCTCCTGGAGGTACAGCCGCTCGGCGCGCTGCTGCTCGGCGAACTGGGCGAGGTCCCAGGCGATGCTGCCGTCGAGGTAGCCGACCAGGCCGGGCAGGTCGGCGTGCAGGTGCGCGGCGGCCCGGAACGCGCCCAGCAGCAGCGCGGCGTCGCCGAGCGAGGACAGGCCCTTGCCGCGGACGTCGCCGACCAGCAGCCGGGTGCCGGCGGTGGTGCGGGCCGCCGCGTAGAGGTCGCCGCCGACCTGGGCCTCGGCCTCGGCGGCCAGGTAGACGGAGGCGAGGTGCAGCGGGCCGATCCGGTCGGGCAGCGGGCGTAGCAGGACGCGCTGCGCCGCCTCGGAGACGGAGCGGACCTGGGCGAGTTCACGCTCGTGGCGGTCGCGCAGTGCGCGCAGGGCGACGATGAGGGCGGAGACGGCGAGCAGGGCGCCGAGCTGGGTCTCGTGGTTGGCGGTGGTGACGCCGTCGCGCAGGATGCCGATGACGGTCAGGGCGGCGATCGCCAGCACGGCGACGGCGGCGGTGGCGCGGGTGCCGGCGACGGAGGCGGTGAGGGCGGGGGCGACGATCAGCAGCGGGCCCAGGTGGATGTCCGGCGGGGCGAGCACGTCGACCACCGTGATCAGCACGATCAGCGCGAGCGGGACGGCCGTCAGCGCCCCGCGGCCGGGCCGCCGGGAACGACGGCGATCGGGGGAACGCCGCTCGTCGGGGTGGCGCGGGCGGGGGTGCCGCACGCGGGGAGGCTGCCGAGGTGGCACCTCTCCTCTGTACACCGTCCGGGCGGTCCGCCGCACCCCGGGGCGGGCGGACGGTACGGGCCGCCGGGCGTGCGGGCGCGAGGGGCGTGCGGGGCGTACGGGCCGCCGGGCGTGCGGGCGGGCCGGGTGCTCAGCCCTCGGCGCCGTAGCGGGCCAGGTAGTCGGCGAACCGGGCGACGTCCTCGTCCGCCCAGTCGGTGAAGCGGGCGGTGAAGGAGAGCCGCCGCTGTTCGTTGGCCACCCGCAGCAGGGTCAGCCCGGCGTCGGTGGCGAGCAGGATCTGCCCGCGCTGGTCCTCCGGGTCGGTCTCGCGGCGCAGCAGCCCGAGCTTCTCCAGGGCGGTGACCTGGCGGCTCACCGTGGACTTGTCGAGCATGAAGTGCGCGGCGACGTCGGCCGCCCGGCAGCCGCCGCGCTCGGTGATGAGGTCCAGGATGCTGTAGGTGACCAGCGAGAGGTCCGGGTGCAGCTGGGACGCCTTGTGGCGGGCGCGGCGGGCGAAGGCGGTCAGCTCGCGCTGGATGGTGGCGATCGACGTCTCGCGGTCGGGCACGCTGACCTACCTCCTCGGGGTCCCGGACTTTTGTTGCACTATACAACGACCTCGGGCGCGGAGGGGTGCCGGGCCCGCCAGGCGCGCGCGGCCGCGATCCGGCGGGTGGCGCTCGGGTGAGTGGCGAACAGTAGCTCAAGCCACCGGGGCGGGTCGACGTCGGACACGTTGGTCAGTGCCAGCCTGCGCTGCATCGCGATGAACTGCTCGGCGTCCCCGGTCAGTTCGAGGGCGTGCCGGTCCGCGCGGGTCTCCACCAGGCGGCTCACCGCGCACTGCACCGGGCCGGACAGCGCGCCCAGCAGCGCGGCCCCCGCCGCGAGCAGCGCCATCGACCGCGGGTCGGCGGCGTTCGTCGCGCCCGCCGCCGACAGCAGCGCGTCCCGGCCCGCGAGCAGGCCCAGCAGCGCCACCACGACGGCCGCGCCCACCGCGCCCAGCACCGTGCCGGTCAGCACGTCCCGGTGCTTGACGTGCCCCAGCTCGTGCGCCACCACCAGCTCCACCTCCCGCGGATCGGCCGTCGACAGCAGCGTGTCGTACGCGACGATCCGCCGCGTCGCGCCCAGGCCCGACACGTACGCGTTCAGCGCCGTCGTGCGGCGCGAGGCGTCCGCCACCAGGACGTCGCGCACCCGCACGCCGTCCCGCTCGGCCAGGCCCAGCAGCGCCTCGCGCAGCGGGCCCGGCTCCATCGGCGTGAAGCGGTTGAACACCGGCTCGACCAGCAGCGGGTGGAGGAAGGACAGGGCGGCGGTCAGCAGTGCGGCCGCGCCCGCCGCCGGCAGCCACCAGTCCTGCGGCGAGCGGTCGGTGAGCGCGTACAGGCCGAAGGCGAGCGGCAGGACGAGGCCCAGCGTCAGCGCCAGCCCGCGCAGGGCGTCCAGCGCCCAGCCCGCCCAGCCCTGGGTGACCAGACCGAACCGCGCCCGCACCGAGCGGGCGCCCGCCCCGAAGGGCAGCTGCGCCAGCTGCCCGAGCAGCACCAGCGCGGCGGCCCCGGCGAGCACCTCCGCCGTCCGCGAGCCGCCGAACCGGCCGCCCGCGGCCGACACCAGCCCGGCGCCGGCGGGTGTCAGGCCGAGTGCCAGGGTCAGCGCCAGGCCGGTGAGCCGGCCGCCGAGCGCCCACGGGAGCTGGGCGCGGCGCAGCGCCCGGCCGCGGGCGCGCTGGTCGGGGGTGAAGTCGGGGGCCGGGGCGGGGCGGGCGCCCGGGGCCGGGCTGACAGCATCTGTCATCTGGTGTCCGTCGTCTGGAGTCCGTCAGCGGGCGGCTGTCACCTGTCGGCTGTCAGCCGCCGGGCATCGACCGCCGGTCGTCGATCGTCATCTTGTCCTTCGATGGTCAGCATGTCACTCCTCGGCGGGCCCCGTGGCGCCGTGGATGCCCGCGCGGAGCAACTGGTGGCCGAGGTCGACCAGGGCCCGGCCGACCGCGAAGTCGTCGCCCACCGCGGCGGCCGGGGCGTCGTGCGGATTGCGGCGGGCGAGCGCGTCGCTGTGCAGCACGGTGCCGTCGGCGTCGAGCACCGCGTGCACCCGGGTGGTGTCGCCGTCCTCGACCACGTGCAGGCTCAGCTGCCAGTCCTTGGTGCGGACGGCCGCCGCCCCGGCCCCGCCCGCCGCCGCGAGCGGTGCGGGCGGGGCGGTGGCGCCGTCCGCGCGGACGATCACCACCGGGCAGGACCCGTGCACGGCGCAGCGCGCGCTCACCGAGCCCAGCAGGGTCCGGGCGAAGGTCCCGCGGCCCCGGCTGCCGAGCACCAGCAGGTCGGCGCCCTCGGCCGCCTCCAGCAGCACCTCGGCCGCGTGCCCCGGCAGCACGCTCTCCTCGACCGGCACCGGCCGCTGCGGGCCGATCACCTCGTCCACCTCGGCGGTCAGCGTCCGGCGCGCGGACTGCTCGAAGCCGTCGTCCACCATCGGCGCGAACCAGCCGTACAGCGACGGGTACTCCCACGCGGCCACCGCGTGCACCGTCGCCCCGGTCAGCACCGCCTGCCCGACCGCCCAGCGCAGCGCCGCCTTCGAGGGCGCCGAGCCGTCGATCCCGACCACGATCCGCCGCCCGGTGCCCGGGGTCCCGGTGCCCGGGGTTCCGGTGCTCGTGGTTCCGTTGCCGGCCATGACCCACACCACCCGCCTGCCGTCACGGCCCCGGTGCCCTCGCGGGGCCTCCACGCTTCCACGCTGCGCGCGATCCGGGCGCCCGCGCCAGGGACGGGACGGCCAGGAGGGGCGGCGGGTTGGGACGGACGGGCCCGGTGGGACCGGTGGGACCGGCGGTGGGGCCCGGGTCCGGCGGGGTGGCCGAACACGCGGCGACGGGCCGGTGCCGGTTGTGGAGGGAGGGCGGAGAGGGCGGGGGGGAGTGACGTAGGCTGACCGCTCCTGGACCGACCTTGGGGGAAGACACATGCGCCGTGGCGCGGCCGCCGTCGCACTGCTGCTCGGCCTGATATCCGTCGCCGCCTGCGGACCGGACGACCCCGATCCGTCCGCCGTCAAGGCGGCCGAGTCCGCGAAGGCCGCCGCCGACGCGGCCGCCAAGGCCTCGCCCGGCCCCTCCGGCGGCCCCTCCGACGGCTCCGCCGCCTCCGGCGACCAGGCCTCGGGCGACGGCGCGGCGCCCCGTCCCGACGGCAGCATCACGGTGGCGTTCGCCGGGGACGTCCACTTCGAGGGCCGCGCCGAGGCCCGGCTCGCCGTGCAGCCGCCCGAGACGGCGCTCGGCCCGATCGCCAAGACCCTCTCCGCCGCCGACCTGGCGGTGCTCAACCTGGAGACCGCGATCACCGGGCGCGGCGCCCCCGAGCCGAAGACCTACACCTTCCGCACCTCGCCCAAGGCGCTCACCGCGCTGAAGGACTCCGGCGTCGACGTCGTCTCGCTCGCCAACAACCACGCCGTCGACTTCGGTGCCGACGGCCTCGCCGACACCCTGGCCGCGAAGGACTCCTCGCCCGTCCCGATCGTCGGCCTCGGCCGCAACTCCGAGGAGGCGTACGCCCCGTACGTCACCACCGTGCGCGGGGTGAAGGTCGCGGTGGTCGCGGCCAGCCAGGTGGAGGACCTCACCAACCAGAAGTGGCGGGCCGGCGCGAACAAGCCCGGCATCGCCTCCGCGCTGGACACCGCGGCGCTGCTCAGGGCGGTCGGGGAGGCCAAGCGGCAGGCGCCGGTGGTGCTCGTCTACCTGCACTGGGGCGACGAGGGCAAGGCGTGCCCCACCGCCGCGCAGACCGCCGTCGCCAAGAAGCTCGCCACCGCGGGCGCGACCGCCGTGGTCGGCACGCACGCGCACACCATGGTCGGCTCCGGCATGATCGGGGACACCTACATCGGGTACGGCTTCGGCAACTTCCTCTGGTACGGCACCTCCAACTACGCCAACTCCAACGAGACCGGGGTCACCACGCTGACCGTCAGCCCGGCCGGCAAGGTGCTCGGGGAGGCGTTCGCCCCGGCGACCATCGACGACCGGGGCGTG
The DNA here is from genome assembly GCF_043080305.1 of Kitasatospora sp. NPDC015120. NCBI lineage: Bacteria > Bacillati > Actinomycetota > Actinomycetes > Kitasatosporales > Streptomycetaceae > Kitasatospora > Kitasatospora sp. NPDC015120. The sequence goes on from NZ_JBIBVJ010000004.1 coordinate 104,542, forward strand.
CCGATGCCGCAGTCCGGCGCCGCCGCCACCGCCGCCGTCAAGCGCCGCGACGGCCTGCGCGGCTGCACCGGCCTCGCCCCCGTCCCGGGCGCCTCCACCGCCGGCGCCGGTGCCTCCCCGGCCGGTACGCCCTCCCGCCCCGGCGCCGCGTCCGCCCCGGGCCCGGCCCGGACCCCCGCCCCCGCCGCCTCGCACTGAGGCCGTGGCGGCTTCGCCGCTGCCGCGGGCGGCCCGGGCGCGGTCCTGGTCCCCGGTCCCGGTCGGCTCGCCCTGGGGTTGTGGTGGCTTCGCGTGCGTCGGCGGGGCGCCCCGTCCGGTACGCCTCCGCGCCCCGGGGACGGTCCGGGTTCCCGGCCCCGCACCGCCCCCGGGGCGCGGAGGCGTGAGAGGGTCGGGCGTCGGACGATCGGCGTGCGGAGGGCAGGGACAGTGACGCAGTGGGCGGTGCACGGGCGGCGGCAGGTGTACGGGTCGCCGTGGGTGGAGCTCTGGCTGGACGACGTGGACATCCCCGGCACCGGCCGGGTCGACCACCATGTGCTGCGGATGCCGAAGGAGTGCGCCAACACCGTGGTGACGGACCCGGACGGCCGCTTCCTGCTGCTGTACCGCCACCGGTTCATCACCGGCCGCTGGGGGTGGGAGCTGCCCGCCGGGTGGGTGGAGCCGGGGGAGGAGCCGGTGGCGGCCGCCGCCCGCGAGGTCGAGGAGGAGACCGGCTGGCGGCCGGGGCGGCTCGCGCCGCTGACGGAGTTCGACGCGATGGCCGGCATCTCGACCATGCACTTCCACTCCTTCCACGCCGCCGGGGCGAGCTGGACCGGCGAGCCGGCGGACCGGGCGGAGGCGAGCCGGGTGGAGTGGCTGGCCGAGGACGAGGTGGTGCGGCTGCTGGCGGCGGGCGAGGTGGCCGAGGGCGCCTCGCTGACGGCGCTGTCGTACTTCCTGGGCCCCCACCGGCTGGCGGCGCGGGCCGGGGGCGGGCGGTGATCGAGGCGGAGCTGAAGGCGGTGGTGCGCGACCCGGACGCGCTGCTGCGCCGGCTGGAGGGCGCCCACGGGCCGGGCCGCGCCGAGGTGTACCGGGACACCTACTACGACACGCCCGACGCTCAACTCGACGCCGCCGACCGCGAGTTGCGGATCCGCGAGGTGACCGCCGAGGACGGCTCCCGGGCGGTCCTGCTGACCTTCAAGGACGCCCGGGTGGACGAGGCGTCCGGGTCCAAGCCGGAGCACGAGACGCGGGTGGCCGACGGCGGGGCCGCGCACGCGATCGTGCGCGGCCTCGGCCACCGGCCCGTCCTCGCCTTCGAGAAGCGGTGCCGGACCTACGCGTTCGAGCACCGGGGCCGCCGGATGCTCGCCACGCTGGTGCGGGTGACGGAGCTCGACGGGGTGTTCCTGGAGGTGGAGACGGGCGCGGCGGACGCGCGCGAGCTGCCCGCCGCGCTCGCCGCCGTCCGCGCCGTGCTGGCCGGGCTCGGGATCTCCGGGGAGGACCTGACCACCACCCCGTACACGGCGGCCGTCACGGCCGCCCGCAGCCGATGCCAAGGGAAGTGACGCCCCGTCAGTCCTTGTGGTCGGCCTCGCCGTACTTCCAGTAGCCCTTGCTGTGGACGCGTTCGCGCGGGAGCGCCCAGTCGGTGAGCAGATGGCGGCGGACGGCGGCCACGGCGTTCGCCTCGCCCGCCAGCCAGGCCGTGGTGTCCGCCGGAACGTCGGTGGCGAGCAGGGCGTCGGCCAGCGTGCGGCCCTTCGGCAGGCCGGGGTCGCGGGTGAGCCACCGGACGGTCAGCCCGGCCCGGTCCGGCAGCGGCAGAGCGGCTCCGGAGGCCTCCCCGACCTCGACGAACAGCGAGGCCGGGACGCCCGGCGGCAGTTCGTCGAGGATGGTGAGCGCGGCGGGCAGGGCGCTCTCGTCGGCGCCGAGCAGCGCGTGTCCGGCGTCCTCGAAGGAGGGCTGCCGGCCGCGCGGTCCGGCCAGCCGGGCCGGATCGCCGGGGCGGGCGATCTCGGCCCAGCGCGAGAGCGGGCCGTTGCCGTGCAGCACGACGTCGATGTCCACCTCGCGGTCGGCGGGGCGGTGATGGCGGATGGTGTAGGCCCGGGAGTGGCCCTCGGGAAGGCCCAACTTGACCCACTGGGTGGGGTGTTCGACGGCGAGGGCGTCCAGGGTGGGCCCGGCGAAGGTGAGCCGGACGAGGGCGGGGGTGAGCGGGCTGACGGCGACGACGCGCACGTCGAAGGTCGGCCGGGGGCGGCGGAACACGGTGACTCCTGGCTGGGGTGGGTGGCGCCGACGGCGCGGCCCGGAGGTGAACACGGGCCGGAGGGAGGCGGCGCGGTCGGGAAGGGAAGGGGAAGGGGAAGGAAGGGAAAGGCAGGACAGGGCGTGGCGTCAGCGCGGCAGGTGCTGGTCGAGCAGCGCGTCGACGAACGCGGCGTCCAGCGGGCGGCGCAGCACCAGGGCGCGGTGGTAGAGCGGGGCGAGCAGGGCGTCCAGCAGTACGGCGGCCTCGTCGGTGCCGTTCTCGTCCGCCGTCAGCCCCAGGCAGGCGCGGGTGTGCGCGACGTCCCGGGCGCGCAGTTCGTCCAGGAACCCGCCGTGCAGCAACTCCGCGGTACGGGCGTCCAGTTGGGCGTGGCCGAGGAGCGCCTGGAGGACCTGGCCGGCCGGTTCGGTGCCGAGGAAGGCCGCGAACCGGTGGAGGTAGGCGCGCAGGTCGGCCGGGTCGGAGGGCGTCCCGGAGGCCGTTCCGGCGGGCCAGGCCAGGGCGGTGCCGGCGTCCAGGACGAGGTTGTCGAAGAGGATGTCGACCTTGGACTTCCACCACCGGTAGATGGTCTGCTTGGCGACCCCGGCGGCGGCGGCGATGCCCTCGATGGTGAGGCCCTCGAAGCCCACCTCCACCAGGAGGTCGTCGGCGGCGTTCAGCACCGCCAGGCGCGCGGCCTCGCTGCGCCGTCCGCTGCCGCCGGTGGCGCCCGCGCCCTTGGCCCTGCCGCTCGCCGGGCCCGGCGCCGTGGCGTCCTCCGCCGGTGCGGCGGCCTGCGCCCGCGCGGCGGCGCTCGCACGGCCGCCGACGGCGCGGCCTGCGGTGGCGGGGCGGGGCTGGGCGGTGATGGTCTGCTGGTCCTTGTCCGGGTGCGGCGGCGGGCCGGTGGCGATGGTCGCGGCCATCCTCTCACGCCTCCTCGGGACGCACGGCCGGCACCCGGTCCGCCGCGCGCGGGCGCCGGACCAGCCCGGCCGCGATCACCAGCGCCAGTAGCGCGATCGCGGTGCTGAAGACGACCCCGCCGGTGCGCAGGCCGGTCGCCCGCACCAGCACGCCGACGCCGATCACCGGCAGCGAGAGCATGGTGAACAGGATCGCGAAGAAGGCGGAGACGGTCTCGCCGCGCTGCTGCGGGGCCACCCCGCCGTTGATGGCGCCCAGTCCGGTGCCGATGGCCGTGCCGGTGGCGAGGCCGTTGACGCAGGCGCCGAGCAGCAGCGGCGGCAGTGTCCCGCCGATCAGTGCCCCGGCGACGAGCGCGGCGGCCAGCACCAGCCCGGCGCAGGCCGACGGGAGCGCGCGGGCCGGCGGCAGCACCCGGGCCAGGAGCTGCCCGACGGCGATGGACAGGAACGCCAGGGCGACCACGAGTCCGGTCAGCGCGTGGTGGTGCAGATCGAGCACGGTGGCCAGGAACAGCCCGCTGACCGCCGTCAGCACGCCGGTGACGGCGAATCCGGCGCCCCCGGCGAGCGCGGCGCGCAGGAAGGCGGGCCGGATCGCGGGCGGGACGTGCAGCGGCTGGAGGCGCAGCCGGAACCGGGAGGCGGCCCGCACCTCGGCGGGCACCGTCTCGGGGACGGCGAGCAACCCGAGCGCGGCGGCGGCGGTGAGGACGAGGGTCACCGTCCAGGGCAGCCGCAGCGGCGAGCCGGCCCACTCGGCGAGGATCCCGGCGAACAGGGTGCCGCCGGCGAGGCCGCCCATGTTGGCGGCGAGCGCCAGGGTCTGGGCGCGCAGCCGGCGCTCCGGCGGGGCGAGGTCGAGCAGGGCGGCGGTGGCGGCGCCGGTGACCAGGGCGGCGCCGAAGCCGGACAGCACCCGGGCGGCGAGCAGCCAGGGCAGCGAGTCGGCGGCCTCGAAGAGCCCGGCGGCGGCCGCGGCGAGCAGGAGGGCCGTCAGCAGCACGGGCCGGCGGCCGATCCGGTCGGAGAGCCCGCCGAGGGCGAGCAGTCCGGCGACGACGCCGAGCGCGTAGAGGGCGAAGACCACCGTGACGGTGAACGTCGAGAAGCCGAAGGCGTGCTGGTAGAGCGGGTAGAGCGGGGTCGGGACGGTGGTGCCGGCCATGGTGACCCAGAAGGCGAGGGCGACGGCGGCCGGGGCCAGCGGGCCGCGGGGGCGCCGGGGCGGGGCGGAGGGCATGGGTGCTCCTCGGGCGGAGGGAGGTCGCAGAAAATGGACGCAACGTTGCGTCTCGATTCGACGCCGCGACCGTAACACTGGACGCAACGTTGCGTCCAGCTTCGTGGGCGGCGCCCGGTCCGGCCCCCGCCCGCCGCTCCGTCCGGGTGGCCGGGAGCAGTTGACGACCCCGCAGGGGCCGTCCGACCTCGCACGACCTCTCGGCGGCCCCGAACAATTGTGTTAGGTTAGCCTTGCCTAATGTCGCTGGTCGGAGGGGAATTTCCTGTGCAGCAGTCCGAACTCGCCGGCGCCGTCGCGATCGTCACCGGCGCCGGACAGGGCATCGGCGCGGCCGTGACGCGCGCGCTCGTCGCCGCCGGCGCCGTGGTCGCCGCGGCCGACCGCAACCCCGCTCCGCTCGCCGCGCTCGCGGACGAGCTGGCGGCCGGTCAGCCCGCGGGCGGTCCCGTCCACCCCTACCCGCTGGACGTCACCGACGCGGCCGCCGTCGAGTCCACCGTCGCCCTGGTCGAGGATCAACTCGGCCCGGTCGGCATCCTGGTGAACGTCGCCGGAATACTGCGCACCGCGCCGGTGGTCGAACTCAGCGACCAGGACTGGGCCGACACCTTCGCCGTCAACACCACCGGGGTCTTCCACACCTCCCGCGCGGTCGGACGGCGGATGGCCGGACGCGGCCACGGCGCCATCGTCACCGTCGGCTCCAACGCCGCCGGTGTGCCGCGCACCGGGATGGCCGCCTACGCGGCCTCCAAGGCGGCGGCCACCATGTTCACCCGCTGTCTCGGCCTGGAACTCGGCCGCTCCGGGGTGCGCTGCAACATCGTCTCGCCCGGCTCCACCGACACCGCGATGCAGCGCGCGCTCTGGGAGGACGACGCCGAGGCCGCCGAACGGCGCGTCATCGACGGCGACCTCGCCGGCTACCGGGTCGGCATCCCGCTCGGCCGGATCGCCCAACCCGCCGACATCGCCGAGGCGGTGGCCTTCCTGGTCTCCGACCGGGCCCGCCACATCACCATGCACGACCTCTACGTGGACGGCGGCGCCACGCTGCGCGCCTGACACCCCGGCAGTCCGGGCACCCGGACCACCGCGCGGGCCGCACGGCCGGGACGAGCAGCGCCCGGACCCGCCGCCCACCCGGACCAGCCGGGACCGCACCCCCCACCCGGGACCGCACCCCCACCGGGGAGCGTGCCCCCGGACCACACCACCCGCCGGCCGCCGCGACGAGCGAGGCCCGGCGACCACTCGCAGACTGGGAGAATCCAGGTGACCACGGTGCACCACGCCCCCGCCGGGACGGACCACACCGTCATCGGCGCGGCCAGCGGGCTGCTGGGCCAGTACCGGGCCGCGCCCGACGAGGCGTTCTTCGCCTCCCCGACCCGCACGCTGCTCGCCGAGGGCGTGCACGCCCGGGTCCCCCAGGACGGGCGCCCGCTGGCGGAGCGGGTCGCCGGCACCCTCGACCGGGCCCGCCGCGACGGCGTCGAACACCCGCTGGTGGTGGGCGCGGTGGCGTTCGACCACGACAGCCGCGCCGAACTCGCCGTCCCCGCCCGGCTGCGCAGCTGCGGGGCGCTGCGCGACGACCCGCTGATCGCGCTGCCCGCCCCGGCCGCCGACCGGATCGACTGGACCGTCCGCCCGGTGCCCGTCCCCGAGGCGTACGGTGCCGGGGTAGCCGAGGCCGTGCACCGGCTCCGGGGCGGCGAGTTGAGCAAGGTCGTGCTCGCCCGCACCCTGGAACTGCACGCCGACCGCCCGCTCGACCTGCCCGCGATCCTCCAGCGCCTCGCCCGCCGCGACCCCGGCGGCTACACCTTCGGCGTCCCGGCCGGCGGCGGCCGCACCCTGATCGGCGCCAGCCCCGAACTGCTGCTCTCGCGCCGCGGCACCGCCGTCACCGCCAACCCGCTGGCCGGCTCGGTGCCGCGCAGCGCCGACCTCGGCGAGGACGTCCGGCGCGCCGCCGCACTCCTGGAGTCCCCCAAGGACCTGCACGAGCACGCCTTCGTGGTGGACGCCATCCGCGCCGCGCTCGCCCCCCACTGCCGCACCCTGGACGTGCCGGAGCGGCCCACCCTGGTGCGCACCGCCGCGATGTGGCACCTGGCCACCACCATCACCGCCGAACTGGCCGACCCGGCGGTCTCCGCCCTGGAACTGGCCGTCGCGCTGCACCCCACCCCGGCGGTCTGCGGCAGCCCGACGCCGCTCGCCCGCGAGGCGATACGCGAGATCGAGCCCTTCGACCGGGGCCTGTACGCCGGCATGGTCGGCTGGGGCGACGCGGACGGCGACGGCGAGTGGGTGGTCACCCTGCGCTGCGCCGAGGCCGACGAACGGACCCTGCGGGTGTTCGCCGGCGCCGGAGTGGTCGCGGAGTCCCGGCCGGAGGCCGAACTCGCCGAGACCAGCGCCAAGTTCCGCACCTTCCTGGACGCCGCGGGAGTGCCGCGGTGAACGATCCGACCACCCCGGGGGCCCCTGTGACCGATCCGCTCGACCTCGACCCGATGGAGCAGGTGCTCGCCGGATTCACGCCCTACCCGGCGGAGTTCGCCGAGCGCTACCGGGCCGCCGGCCACTGGCGCGGTGAGACCTTCGGCTCGATGCTGCGCGAGCGCGCCGCCGCCCACCCGGACCGGATCGCGATCACCGACCCGTCCGGCGGCGAGGGCGAGGACCCCACCCGGCACTGGACGTACGCCGAACTCGACCGCCGGGCCGACCGAATGGCCGCCGGGCTGCGCGCCCTCGGCATCGGCCGCGGCGACCGCGTGGTGGTGCAGCTGCCCAACACCGCCGAGTTCTTCGAGGTGGTCTTCGGACTGTTCCGGATCGGCGCGCTGCCGGTCTTCGCGCTGCCCGCGCACCGCTACACCGAGATCTCCTACTTCTGCTCCTTCACCGGCGCCGTCGGCTACGTCGTCCCGGGCGTCGTGGGCGGCTTCGACCACCGCGAACTCGCCGCCCGGGTGAAGGCGGAGACGCCGTCGCTGCGGCACGTCCTGGTAGCGGGCGGCGACCCGGGCGAGCACACCCCGCTGGCCGCCGTCCCGGTGGACCCGGCCGGCGCCGAGGGGCCCGGGCCGCAGCCGGGGGACGTCGCGTTCCTCCAGCTGTCCGGCGGCAGCACCGGGGTGCCGAAGCTGATCCCGCGCACCCACGACGACTACATCTACTCGCTGCGCGGCTCGGTCGAGCTCTGCGGCCAGGACGAGCGCAGCGTCCACCTCGTGGTGCTGCCCGCCGCGCACAACTTCCCGCTCAGCTCGCCGGGTTCGCTCGGCACCCTGTACGCGGGCGGCCGGGTGGTGCTCTGCCCCCAGCCCGGTCCGGAGACGGCGTTCCCGCTGATCGAGCGCGAGGGCGTGACCATCACCGGCCTGGTGCCGCCGCTGGCGCTGCTCTGGCTGGAGGCCGCCGAGCGGCGCCGGGAGGCCGGCGGGCCCACCGGGCTGGAGAGCCTGGAGGTGCTGCTGGTCGGCGGCGCCAAGTTCAGCGAGGAGGCCGCCCGGAGGGTGCGCCCGGTGCTGGGCTGCGCCCTCCAGCAGGTGTTCGGGATGGCCGAGGGCCTGGTCAACTACACCCGGCTGGACGACCCGGAGGAGGTCGTCGTGACCACCCAGGGCCGGCCGATCTCCCCGGACGACGAGGTGCGGGTGGTCGACGACCGGGACGAGGACCTGCCCGACGGCGCCACCGGCCACCTGCTCACCCGCGGCCCGTACACCATCCGCGGCTACTGGAACGCGCCCGGCCACAACGCCGCCTCCTTCACCGCGGACGGCTTCTACCGCACCGGCGACCTGGTCCGCCGCACCGCGACCGGCCACCTGGTGGTCGAGGGCCGGGCCAAGGACCAGATCAACCGGGGCGGCGAGAAGGTCGCCGCCGAGGAGATCGAGAACCACCTGCTGGCCCACCCGGCCGTGCACGACGCGGCCGTGGTCTCGATGCCCGACCCCTACCTCGGCGAGCGCACCTGCGCCTACGTGGTGCTGCGCGAGGAGCACCGCGCGCGGCCGCCGAAGCCCGTCGAGCTCAAGCGCTTCGTGCGCGGGCGCGGGCTGGCCGACTTCAAGGTGCCGGACCGGGTCGAGTTCCTCGACGCCTTCCCGGCCACCGGCATCGGCAAGGTGAGCAAGAAGGACCTCCGCGCGGCCATCGCCGCCACCCTCATCGCGCCCGACACCCCCTGACACCCCCTGACACTTCCTGTCACCCCCTGGCACCCCGCCACACCCAGACACAGCTAAGGAACCACCGCCGTGGGCCTGCCCCGCATCCCCTCCTACCTGATGCCCGCCGCCGCCGACCTGCCGGCCAACCGGGTCGACTGGACGGTCGACCCGTCCCGGGCCGTGCTGCTGGTGCACGACCTGCAGAACCACTTCCTGAACGCCTTCGACACGACGGCCCCGCCGGTCACCGAGCTGTTCGCCAACATCAACCGGCTGCGCGCCTGGGCCGCCGAGCACGGCGTGCCGGTCGTCTACTCGGCGCAGCCCGGCGGCCAGACCCCCGAACAGCGGGGCCTGCAGCAGGACTTCTGGGGCCCGGGCATCCCGGACGACCCGTGGGCGGCGGCCGTCGCCGACGCCGTCGCCCCGGCCGGGGGCGACCGGCTGCTCACCAAGTGGAAGTACAGCGCCTTCGTCCGCACCGACCTGGAGGAGCTGCTGCGCGAGCAGGGCCGCGACGAGCTGGTGATCACCGGCGTGTACGCGCACATCGGCGTGCAGGCCACCGCCTGCGACGCCTGGATGCGCGACGTGCGGGCCTTCGTGGTGGCCGACGCGGTCGCCGACTTCGGCGCGGACGAGCACCGCGCCGCGCTCACCTGGGTGGCCGGGCGCTGCGGCGTGGTCACCGCCACCGATGCCGTACTGGAAGGGAAGTGACGGGCATGGCCTTCACCGTGGAGCGGATCCGGGCCGAGGTCGCCGACCTGCTCGGCGAGGACCCGGCGGACATCCCGCTGGACGAGAACCTGGCGGACTGGGGCCTGGACTCGGTGCGGCTGATGGCGCTGGCCGATCGCTGGCGGGCCGAGGGCGCCGAGGTGGCCTTCCTGCAGCTGGCCGAGCGCCCGGCCGTCGAGGCCTGGGCCGAGCTGCTCGGCGCGTCCTGATGGAGCCCGGCACGGGGGCGGCCCGGCCCGCCGGCGCCCGGCGGTGGCCGGCCACCACGGCGATCGGCCCCTTCGAGGCGCAGGCCGCCCGGACGCCGCACGCCCCGGCGCTGCTGCCGGCCGGCGCGGCGGCGGTGAGCTACGGCGAGCTGAACGCCGCCGCCAACCGGACGGCGCGCTGCCTGGCGGACCGCGGCGCCCGCCCCGGTACGGTCGTCGGCCTCGCGCTCACCCGCCCGGCCGACCTCGTGCCGGCGCTGCTGGCGGTGGCCAAGTCGGGGGCGGCGTACCTGCCGCTGGACCCGGACGACGCGCCGGGGCGGCTGGCCTGGCTGCTGGCGGACGCGGCGCCGGTCTGCGTGCTGGGGGAGGGGGTGCCGGCCGCGGAACGGCCGGCGGTCGAGGAACTGGCGGGCCGGGCGGTCACCGACCCGCCGCGGGCCCTCACCCCGCAGCACCCGCTCTGCCGGGCGTACGGCCCGGGCGGACGCCCGGCGGGAGTGTGGACGACGCACGCCGAGGTGGACCGCCGGGTGCGCGAGCTGCAGGCCGCGTACGGGCTGGGCGCGGGCGACCGGGTGCTGCAACTGGGGCTGCCGCTGTGGGAGTTCCTGTGGCCGCTGCGGACCGGGGCGGCGCTGGTGCTGGCCGATCCGGACCGGCCGGGCGAGGTGGGGGAGCTGGTCCGCGAGGCCGGGGTGACGGCGCTGCGCGCCGCCCCCTCGGTGTTCGGCGAGCGGGTGCCCGAGCCGGGCCCGGTGCACCTCGTCCCGTAGCGGGCGGGGCCGACGGCCGCGCGGGTGGCGGGCGGCGGACGGCAGGTCCCGGGACCCGTCGTCCGCCGCCCGCCGGCCCGGGGCCGTCACCGCCGCGCCGCCGCGAAGTCCGCCGCCGTCCACGCCATGGCGACGGCGCCCTCCACGATCGCCCGGTCCGCCTGCGCGGAGACGGCGGCCTCGGCGAACGCCGCCTCGTGCGGTGCGCACGCCCCGCCGGTGATGTCCAGCACCGGGTGGATGGCGGGCACCGCGTGCGAGACGTTGCCCATGTCGGTGCAGGCGAACGGCCCGCTGACGACCGGCTCCGGGCGGCCCGCCGCCGCTGCGTTGGCCCGCCACAGGGCGAGCAGTCCGGCGTCGCTGCGGAAGTCCAGGTAGTCCGGCTCGGGCCGGGTCAGCTCGACCTCGCACCCGGTCGCCAGCGCACCGGCCCGGAAGCAGTCCTCGACCCGGGCGCGCAGCTCCGCGAGGTCCTCGGCCGCCGAGGCGCGGATCTCGTACTCGGCGGTGGCGCTGTCCGGGATGAGGTTGGGTGCCGTCCCGGCGGCCGTGGTGATGCCGTGCACCCGCCAGTGCGGCGGCAGTTGCTGGCGCAGCAGGCCGAGGGCGACCTGGGCGACGGTGAGCGCGTCGGCGGCGTTGCGGCCCTCGTGGGCGTTGAGGCTCGGGTGGGCGGCGCGGCCGGTGTAGCGGACCGAGAGGGTGCCGAGCGCGAAGGAGCGGAAGTCGGCGACCTCCACCGGGCAGGGGTGGACCATCATCGCGGCGTCCACGCCGTCGAAGGCGCCCGCGTCCAGCAGCAGCGCCTTGCCCGCCCCGCGCTCCTCGGCCGGTGCGCCGATCACCCGCACGGTGAGCCCGAGCCGTTCGGCGTGGGGGGCGAGGCCGAGCGCGGCGCCGAGGCCGGCGGCGGCGATCAGGTTGTGGCCGCAGGCGTGGCCGAGCCCGGGCAGCGCGTCGTACTCGCAGACCACGGCGACGGTGACCGGGCCGGTGCCGAGGCGCGCGTCGAAGGCGGTGGGCAGGCCGTGCGCACCCGGCGTGACGGCGTAGCCGTGGGCGCGCAGCAGTTCGGCGCACCACTCGGCGGCCCGGTGCTCCTCGAACGCGGTCTCCGGGTGGGCGTGGATGCGGCGGCTGAGTGCGAGCAGCGCGTCCCGGTGGGCGAGGACGCGCTCGCGCACCGCCTGCTTCACCGCGGGGTCGGCCGTGGCCGCTCCGCTCGCCGCCGGTGCGCCCGGGCTCGGCTCGCTCGCGTTCAGGGGGGACATCGGCGCCTCCGGGGGCGTCAGGGCCCGCCTCCCGGCAGGCTGTTGACCAGACGATATGCAGATAGCTTAGGCTAACCTAAGTAGGCAGTAGGCGTTCCGTTGCGCCGGACCCGAGGAGCTCTCAGAACCATGCGTCGCCACCAGGCCGCGTCCGACCCCGTCGCCGTCCCCGCCGCAGCCGACGTGCCGCTGCTCGCCACCCAGGCGGCGATCTGGTACGCCCAGGCGCTCGACCCCGACAGCCCGGTCTACAACACCGGCGACGCCGTCGAGATCACCGGCCCGCTCGACGCCGGGCTCTTCGAGACCGCCCTGCGCCGGGCCGTCGGCGAGGCCGACGCGCTGAGCGCCGTCGTCGTCACCGACGCCGGCGGCGACGCCCCGCGCCAGCGCCTCACCCCCGGCCGCACCTGGCCCCTGCACCGGCTCGACCTGCGCACCGACGCCGACCCCGAGGCCACCGCCGAGGCCTGGATGCGCGCCGACCTCGCCCGCCCCGTCGACCTCGCCGAGGGTCCGCTGTTCACCCAGGCCCTCATCCGCCTCGCCGACGACCGCCACTGGTGGTACCAGCGCGTCCACCACCTCGCCGTCGACGCCTACGCGCTCACCCTCCTCACCGGCCGGGTCGCCGAGCTCTACACCGCGCTCACCACCGGCACCCGCCCCACCGACCGCGCCTTCGCCACCCCCGCCGAGGTCGCCGCCGAGGAGGCCGCCTACCGGGGCGGCCCGGAGCACGCCGCCGACCGCGCGTTCTGGCGCGCCCGGCTGGCCGGCGCCGACGCCCCCGCCACCCTCCCCGGCGGCACCCCCGCCGGCCCCGCCGCCCTGCCCCGGCTCGCCGCCACGCTGCCCGCCGGCACCCTGCCCCGCCTGGAGGCCGCCGCCAAGGCCGCCCGCGCCACCTGGGCCGAACTCGTCATCGCCGCCACCGCCGGCTACCTGCACCGCCTGGCCGGCACCGAGGACGTCGTGCTCGGCCTGCCGCTCGCCAACCGCCGCGGCCCCGCCGCCCTGCGCACCCCGGTCGCGACCGCCAACGTCCTGCCGCTGCGCCTCGCCGTCAGCCCCCGCGACACCGCCGCCGGCCTGCTGCGCCGCGTCGTCCTGGAGGTCCGCGAGGTCCGCCGCCACCAGCGCTACCCGCTGGAGGACCTGCGCCGCGACCTCGCCCTCACCGGCACCCGCCGCGCCCTGTTCGGACCGATGGTCAACATCAAGGCCTTCGAGGGCGACCTCGACCTCGCCGGCCTGCCCGCCACCGTCCGCAACCTCGCCGCCGGCCCCGTCGACGACCTCGCCCTCGCCGTCTCGCCCGGCCCCGACGGCGCCCTGCGGATCGGCCTCGAAGCCCACCCCGGCCACTACGGCGCCGACGCCCTCGCCGCCCACCGCGACGGTCTGCTGCGCTACCTCGACGGCCTCACCACCCTGCTGCTGGAGGACCCGCAGACCCCGATCGCCCGGATCGACCTGCTCGACGAGGACGCGCTGCGCCGCGCCACCGCCGGGCGCACCGAACCCCCCGTCACCCGCACGGTGCCCGAACTGCTCGCCGCGCAGGCCGCCCGCACCCCCGACGCGATCGCCCTGCGCAGCGGCACCACCACCCTCACCTTCGCCGAACTCGACGCCGCCGCCACCCGCCTGGCGCACCGCCTCACCGCCCTCGGCACCGGTCCGGGCACCCCGGTCGCGCTCGCCATGCCGCGCGGCGCCGACACCCTGGTCGCCATGTTCGCCGTGCTCCGGGCCGGCGGCGCCTGCCTCTCCCTGGACCTCGCCCACCCCCGGCAGCGGATCGCCGACATCCTCGACGACACCCGCCCGGTCTGCGCCGTCGGCACCGCCGAGGCCCTCGCCGCCCTCCCCGGCGCCGCCGGCCGCCCCGCCGTCGCCCTCGACGACCCGGCGGTGCGCGCCGCACTCGCGGCGCTCCCCACCGCCCCGCTTCCCGCCCCCGACCCCGCGCACACCGCCTACCTGCTGCACACCTCCGGCTCCACCGGCCGCCCCAAGGGCGTCGTCGTCACCCACGCCTCGCTCGCCAACCTGCACGCCGGCCACGGCGAGGACCACATCGCCCCCGCCGTCGCCCGTACCGGCCGCGCACGCCTGCGCATCGCCCACAGCGCCTCCTTCGCCTTCGACGCCTCCTGGGACCCGGTGCTGTGGATGCTCCACGGCCACGAACTCCACCTGCTCGACGACGAGACCTACCGCGACCCGGCCGCCCTCGCCGCCCACGTCCACCGCGAGCGCATCGACTACCTCGACGTCACCCCCTCCTACCTCGACGTCCTGCTCGCCGAAGGCCTGCTGGCCGAGGACCGGCACCGCCCCGCCGTGATCGCGGTCGGCGGCGAGGCCACCCCCGACGCGCTCTGGCGCCGCCTCGCGGCCGTCGACGGCCTCGCCCCCGTCAACCTCTACGGCCCCACCGAGACCACCGTCGACGCCTACTCCTGGACCCCGGGCCCGGACGGCACCCCCGTCGGCCGCGTCGTGCGCGGCTCGCGCGCCTACGTCCTCGACGGCTCGCTGCGCCCCGCCCCCGACGGCGCGACCGGCGAGCTGTACGTGGCCGGCGCCTGCCTGGCCCGCGGCTACCTCGGCCGCCCCAACCTCACCGCCGAGCGCTTCCTCGCCGACCCCTACGGCCCGCCCGGCAGCCGGATGTACCGCACCGGCGACCTCGCCCGCCGCCGCTCCGACGGCACCCTGGAGTTCCTCGGCCGCGCCGACGACCAGGTGAAGATCCGCGGCTTCCGGATCGAGCCCGGCGAGATCGCCGCCGTCCTCGGCGAACTGCCCGGCGTGGACCGGGCCGTGGTCATCGCCCGCCCCGGCCCGGGCGGGCGGCGCCTGCTCGGCTACGCCGTCCCCGCCGCCGGCGCCGCCCTCGACCCGGCCGCGCTGCGGTCGGCCCTCGCCGCCCGGCTGCCCGGGCACATGGTGCCCGCCGCCGTCCTCGTCCTCGACGACCTGCCGCGCACCGGCAACGACAAGCTCGACCACCGCGCCCTGCCCGAGCCCGGGGCCACCGGGCCGCAGCGCGGCGCCGCGCCCGTGACCCCGCAGGAGGAGATCGTCTGCGGACTGTTCGCCGACCTCCTGGAATGCGGCGAACCCCCCTCCCGGGACGCCGACTTCTTCGACCTCGGCGGCCACTCCCTGCTGGCCGGCCGGCTCGCCGCCCGGCTGCGCGACAGCCTCGGCACGGCCGTCGGCTTCGCCGACGTCTTCCGCCATCCCACCCCGGCCGCCCTCGCCGCCCTGCTGCGCGAGCGCTCCGCCCCCGAGCCCCGCCCCGCCCTGGTCCCGGTCGCCCGCACCGGCCCGCTGCCGCTCTCCCCGGCCCAGCGCGGCCTCTGGTTCCACTACCGGCTCGAAGGCCCCAGCCCCACCTACAACATCCCGCTCGCCCTCACCCTCACCGGCCCGCTCGACCGCGACGCCCTCGCGCTCGCCCTCACCGACCTCGCGGCCCGCCACGAGACCCTGCGCACCGTCTACGGCGAGTCCGCCGACGGCGAGCCGTACCAGCGGATCCTGCCGCCCGCCCCGGTCGAGCTGCACCGCGGCACCGGACCGCTCGCCGAGGCCGTCCGGCACGCCTTCGACCTGAGTGCCGAACCCCCGCTGCGGGCCACGCTGTTCGAGCACGCCGACGGCGAGGCGGCCGGCACCCGCACCCTGCTCCTGCTGCTCCACCACATCGCCGGCGACGGCGCCTCCACCACCCCGCTGGCCCGCGACCTGGCCGCCGCCTACGGCGCCCGCCTCGCCGGCCGCGCCCCGCAACCCGCCCCCCTCGCCGTCCAGTTCGCCGACCACGTGGACTGGCAGGCCCGGCTGCTCGGCACCGCCGACGCGCCCAGCCCGCTCGCCGTCCGCCAGCTCGACCACTGGCGCAAGGCCCTGGCCGGCCTGCCCGACCAGCTCGACCTGCCCACCGACCGCCCCCGGCCCGCCGTCGCCGCCCACCACGGCGCGACCGTGCCGTTCCACCTCGACGCCGACGCCCACGCCGCCCTCGCCGCGCTCGCCCGCGCCACCGGCACCAGCGTCTTCACCGCCGTCCAGGCCGGCCTCGCCGCGCTGCTCACCCGGCACGGCTGCGGCACCGACATCCCGATCGGCACCCCCGTCGCCGGCCGCGACTCCGACGAGACCGCCGCCCTGGTCGGCTACTTCGTCAACTCCGTGGTCGTGCGCACCGACACGTCCGGCGAGCCGACCTTCCGCGAGCTGCTGGGCCGCGCCCGCACCGCCGTGCTCGGGGCCCACGACCACGCCGACCTGCCCTTCGACCGCCTCGTCGAGGAGCTCAACCCGCGCCGCTCGCTCGCCCGGCACCCGCTGTTCCAGGTGATGCTCGCCTGGCAGTCCGTCCCCGACCAGGAGTTCGAGCTCGGCGGCGGCCTCACCGCCGCGATCGCCGCGGTCCCCTCCGGCACCGCCAAGTTCGACCTCACCCTCAACGCCGGCGAGCGGCGCGAGGGCGGCATCGCGGGCTTCGTCGAGTACCGCACCGACCTCTTCGACGAGGCGACCGTCCGGGGGCTCGCCGAACGCCTGGCCCGGCTGCTCGCCGCCGCCGCCACCGCACCCGACACCCCCGTCGGACGGCTCCCGCTGATCAGCGCGGAGGAGCACCACCGCGCCCTGGTCGAGTGGAACGGCACCCCCGTCACCTCCGAGCCCGGTGCCACCCTGCCGGAGCTCTTCGAGGCCGCCGCCCTCGCCGACCCGGGCGCCGTCGCCGTCCGTTACGGCGACGAGGAGCTCAGCTACGCCGAACTCGCCGCCCGCGCCGACCGGCTGGCCCGGCTGCTGGCCGCCCGCGGCATCGGCCCCGGCACCATCGTGGCGCTCGCCCTGCCGCGCTCCCCCGACCTCGTCGTCGGCCTGCTCGCGGTCGCCAAGTCCGGCGCCGCCTACCTGCCGCTCGACCCCGAGTACCCGGCCGACCGGCTCGCCTACATGCTCACCGACGCGGCGCCCGCCGCACTGGTCACCGACCGCGCCACCGCGCCCCGGCTGCCCGACCACCGGGTGCCGCACCTCCTGGTCGACGGCGGCGAGCCGGACGCCTTCCCGGCCGTCCCGCTGGCCCAGCACGAACGCACCCGGCCGCTGCGCGCCGAGGACACCGCCTACGTCATCTACACCTCGGGCTCCACCGGCCGCCCCAAGGGCGTCCCGGTCACCCACCACAACGTGGTCCGGCTGTTCTCCGCCACCGACCACTGGTTCGGCTTCGGCGCCGACGACGTCTGGACGCTCTTCCACTCCTACGCCTTCGACTTCTCGGTCTGGGAGCTGTGGGGCGCCCTGCTGCACGGCGGCCGGCTCGTGGTCGTCCCGCACCTGGTCAGCCGCGACCCGGCGGCCTTCCTCGCCCTGCTCGCCCGCGAACGGGTCACCGTCCTCAACCAGACGCCGTCCGCCTTCTACCAGCTCAGCGCCGCCGACCGGGAGCGCCCCGGCAGCGAACTCGCCCTGCGCTACGTGGTGTTCGGGGGCGAGGCACTGGAACTCGCCCGCCTCGACGACTGGTACCGACGGCACGCCGACGACGCGCCCACCCTGGTCAACATGTACGGCATCACCGAGACCACCGTGCACGTCTCCCACATCGCCCTGGACCGGGCGAGCGCCGCCGCCGGCGCCGGCAGCACCATCGGCGTCAACATCCCGGACCTGCGGGTCTACGTCCTCGACCGGTACCTCCAGCCCGTCCCGCCCGGCGTCACCGGCGAGATGTACGTCGCCGGCGCCGGTCTCGCCCGCGGCTACCTCGGCCGCCCCGCGCTCAGCGCCGAGCGCTTCGTCGCCGACCCGCACGCCGCGCTGTTCGGCGAGCGGGGCACCCGGATGTACCGCTCCGGAGACCTCGCCCGCCGCCGCGCCGACGGCGTCCTGGAGTACTTCGGCCGGGCCGACCAGCAGGTCAAGATCCGCGGCTTCCGGATCGAACCCGGCGAGATCGAGGCCGTACTGGCCGCCCACCCGGCCGTCGCCGACGCCGCCGTGATCGTCCGCGAGGACGTGCCCGGCGACAAGCGCCTGACCGGCTACGCCGTCCTCGCCCCCGGCGCGGAGCAGGTGACCGCCGAGGAACTGCGCACCCGCGCCGCCGCCGACCTGCCCGTCCACATGGTCCCGTCCGCCGTCGTGCTGCTGGAACGCCTGCCGCTCACCGCCAACGGCAAGCTCGACCGGCGCGCCCTGCCCGCCCCCGACGCGCCCGGCGCCGGCGCCGGGCGGCCTCCGCGCAACCCGCGCGAGCAGCAGCTGTGTGAGCTGTTCGCCGAGGTGCTGGGCGTTCCGGCGGTCGGCGTCGAGGACGACTTCTTCGCCCTCGGCGGCCACTCCCTGCTGGTCGTCCGGCTCGCCGGGCGGATCCGCGCCGTGCTCGGCCTGGAGGTCGGCATCGGCACGCTGTTCCAGGCGCCCACCGTCGCGGCGCTGGACGCCGCGCTCGCCGCCGACACCCCCGGCGCCGACGCGCTGGACGTCCTGCTGCCGCTGCGGCCCACCGCCCCCGGCCGGCGCGACCCGCTGTTCGCCGTCCACCCGGCCGGCGGTCTCAGCTGGTGCTACACCGGACTGATCCGCAACCTTCCGGCCGACGTGCCGATCTACGGCCTCCAGGCGCAGGGCGTCGGCGCCGCCACCGCCGGCGAGCCGCTGCCCGCGACCATGGAGGACCTGGCCGCGCACTACGTCGACCGGCTGCGCGAGGTCCAGCCCGAGGGCCCCTACCGGCTGCTCGGCTGGTCCACCGGCGGCATCATCGCCCACGCCATGGCCGCCCGGCTGGAGGAACTCGGCTGCACCGTCGCCCTGCTGGCGGTGCTCGACGCCTACCCGGCCGAGGGCTTCCGCGACCTGCCCGTCCCGGACCAGGCCGAGGCCCTGGAGGCGCTGCTCACCATGGGCGGCTACGGGCCGGCGGACCTCGACGGCCGGCCGCTCGAACTCGCCCACGTCACCGAGCTGCTGCGCCGCGAGGGCAGCCCGCTGGCCGGACTGGACGACGCCACCGTCGAGGCGCTGAACCGGATCTACCTGCACATCAACCACCTGGTGCGCGGCTACGACCACCGGCGCCTCAAGGGCGACGTGCTGTTCTTCCGTGCCACCGTGGACACCATCGACGAGACCCTGGTGCCCGAGCTGTGGGCGCCCTACGTGGCCGGGCGGATCGAGAACACCGACGTCGCCTGCTCGCACAAGGACATGACGCTGCCCGAGCCGATCGCCCGCATCGCGGGCGTCGTCGCGGAGCACCTCGCCGCCCTCGACGCACGCGGCTGACGGCCCTCGTCCGTCAGCCGCCGACCGCGCACCGGCACCGACCGCCCACGCGTCACCGCCGACCGTCCGCCGTCCCGCCCGACCCGCCCGACCCTTGGAGAACCACCCCATGAGTGACGCCCCCGCCAACCCCTTCGACGGTGACGGCGAGTTCCTCGCGCTCGTCAACGACGAGGGCCAGCACTCGCTCTGGCCCGCCTTCGCCGCCGTCCCGGCCGGCTGGACCGTCGCCCACGGGCCGTGCGAGCGCGCCGCGGCCCTCGACTGGATCACCGCCCACTGGACCGACCTCGACCCGGCCCGATGAGCCAGGCGGACACCCGGCCCGCCCCCGGCGGGCCCGCCGCCCCGCAACGCCCGCTGTTCGCCGGCCGCCTCGCCGTGGTGCTCGTCTACACGGCCGCGATGTGCATGAACGGCCTGGACTCGACGATCGTCAACCCGGCCCTGTTCACCATCGCCGGGGACTTCGGGCGCCCGGTCTCCGCCGCCAACGCGGTGGAGACCGCCTTCCTGGTCGGCCTCGCCGTCGGCCTCCCGGTGGCGGGCTGGCTCGGCGACCGCTTCGGCGTGCGCCGGGTCTTCCTCGGCTCGCTCGCCGTCTTCACCCTGGCCAGCGCGCTGTGCGCGGCCGCCCCCGGCCTCGGCGCGCTCACCGCCGCCCGCGCGGTGCAGGGCGTGGCGGGCGGCCTGCTCACCCCGGTCGGCATGACCCTGCTGTTCCGGGCGTTCGAACCGCACGAGCGGGCCGGCCTCGGCAAGGTGCTGATCGTGCCGACCGCGCTGATGCCCGCGCTCGGCCCGCCGCTCGGCGGCCTCCTCACCGAACACCTCTCCTGGCACTGGCTGTTCCTGGTCAACGTGCCGATCGGGGTGGCCGCCGTGGTCACCGGCCTGGCCGGGCTGCGCGACCAGGAGGAGCCGCCGGCCGGCCGCTTCGACACCACCGGGTTCCTGCTCGCCACCCCCGGCCTCGGCCTGCTCACCTACGCCCTCGGCTTCGGCCCCGCGCACGGCTGGGACTCCCCGGCGGTGGCGGCGTCCGGGGTGCTGGGCGGGCTGCTGCTGGGCGCCGCCGTCCGTCACCAACTGCGCGCCGCCGAACCACTGGTGGACCTCCGGCTGCTCGCCGACCGGGCCTTCGGCGCGGCGAGCTGGCTGGCCCTGCTGACCGCCGCCGGGCTGATGGGCGCGCTCTTCGCCTACCCGCTGCTCCACCAGGCCGCCTTCGGCGCCTCGGCCCTGGACGCGGGCCTGAGCGTCTTCCCGGAGGCGATCGGCCTGATGGCCGCCTCCCAGGTGGTCGACCGGCTGCTGCCCAGGCTCGGCCCGCGCCTGCTGGCGCTGCCCGCGCTGCTGCTGGCGGCCCTGGTGCTGGCCGCGATGGCCGTGCCGGGCGTCGGCGAGAACGCCTGGGCCGTGCGGGCGCTGATGTTCGGCGTCGGCCTGATCCTGGGCACCGCCGTGCTGACCGTGCAGATCGCCGGGTTCGCGGACGTGCCGCCGCCCGCGATGGGCCGGGCGATGGGCCTGTTCACCATCGTGCGCACGCTCGGCGGGGCCTTCGGCATCGCCGGCGCGGCGGCCCTCATCGGCGCCCTCGCGCAGGACGGCGCCCCCGGCACCCACGCCGCCGAACCCGGCCCCTACCGGGTCGCCCTGCTGGCCACGGCCGGCGCCGTCGCCCTCGGCACCCTGGTCGCGGCCCGCCTCCCGAAGGAGCCCCCGGGCCCCCCGCCGCTGGACTGACCCGCGCGGCACCGCCGAACGGCCCGCCACCCTGCCGGGGGGGCGGGCCGTTCGGCGGTGCCGGCCCGGCCCGGGCTCAGTGGTCCCGCGGCAGGTCGATCCTCTCCCGCCTGGTCGCGCCGATCACCTCGACGCCCCTGGTGCCCGTGACCCCGTCCAGCGGCAGGGCCTCGGTGTACGGGGCGGTGGCGGGCAGCAGGTAGCCGGAGGGGAGCGTGCCGGTCACCTCGACGCCCCAGTACTCGGGCTGTCTGACGTAGACCAGCGGGACCAGGCGGACCGTCATGCTCGCGTAGGGCTTCTCGCCGCTGACGACGAGGATGAAGGTGCCCGGCACGATCCCGGGGACGGCCTTGGCCTCCTCGAAGTCGATCAGCCGCACGGATTCCGGTGCCGGTCGCTGACTGAAGTCGTCCGTCATGGTGACTCCTTTCGTCACGGAGTGTCGTGATGTGATCACTCGTCGACGCAGGGTAGTCGAGGGGCGCCGGTGAACCGGCTCTCCAACACGCCGCCGCCCGGGGGCCGGGCCGCGCTCAGAACTCCTTGACCAGCCGTCGGTGGCCCGGCCCCCAGCGGTACCCCAGGGCGGTGTTCAGCGCGACCATCGGCACGTTGCCGGCCTCGACCTCGGTGTGCGCGGTCCGCACGCCGTGGCCCGCCAGGTGCCGGGCGGCGTGCAGCTTGAGCGCCCGGGCCAGCCCGCGACCCCGCCAGGCTCGCAGCACCCCGGTGTAGTCGATCCGGCAGGCCCGCGGATCGGGCACGGCGTGCACGACGCTCGCGCCGACGATCCGCCCCATGGACTCGGCGGTGAACACCCAGTCGGGCCGCCCGCCGGGTCCGTCCAGCGCCTCGGCGCGCCACCGCTCGAAGTCCGGGAGGGCGTCGGCGAAGCCCGGGTTGTCGCGCAGGGTCTCCCGGTAGAGGTGGTGGAGCTGCCGCTCGGGCTCGGCGGCGGTGGTCCCGGCGAGGGTGCCCAGGCACAGACCGGGCGGCACCCGCGGAGCGGGCAGGTGCGTCCCGACCGGACCGACGGCCGACCGCACGTGCGCGTCCACCCGGTAGCCCCGGCCGAGCAGCAGGCCGGTCAGGTCCGACCGGCACGTCCCGTGGGTGGACCCCGGTTCCGCCTCCTCGTCCGGGAACTCCCCGAGCAGCCGCGAGGCGCCGATCCCGCGCGCCCAGCGCTCCAGCCCGTCGTAGAGCGGCAGCAGCCAGGCCGGAGCGCGCCCGGGCGCGCTGACGGCGAGGGAGGCGAGGTCCCCGGGCGGCGTCCAGGGCGCCCGCCAGGCGGTGGCGTAGGCGAGCAGGTCCCCGGAGGGGCCGGGCTGCACCAGCCGCACCCGCCCGTGCCCGGTGAGGCGCCCCCGGGGGTCGGTGGAGAGCGCGTCCGCACCCGGCAGCGCCGCGTCCCGCTCCCGGAGCTCGGCCACCGTCACGGCCGCGGGCCCCTCGGCCGACAGCAACTCGGCCAGTGCGGGATAGTCGACGGCGGGCAGGAAGGGGCGGATCACCCGTGACCGCCGTGAAGACACAGATCCATCACATGTGACACTGTACTGATCCCGGCTCGGCGCCGCCGGTCTTTTTTCCGAAGCGAACGCCGGCCCGGCCGTCCGCCGACGCGCAGGTCGTTGCTCTACGGCACTCGTCCGGGTCCGGCGCCGGTGGGCGCCGGACCCGACTCCGGGCATTCGTCGGTGCTTCGCCGCCGTGGTCCCGGTGTGGGTGTACGGCACACCGGACCGGCTCCACAAGCCTACGACTGCACCTTCGGAACGCCGCCCTTGCGGCCGATCGAGAAGGCGATCCGGTACACGTCTGGGAGATCGATCCTGCCGTCCTTGCGGCGGCGCATGACGCCGAGCGCGATCAGTTCGTCGATCAGTCGCAGGTAGTCGTCCGGGTAGCGAGGCCCGGTGCGCACCTCTGCTCCGTTCCCTCCGGCGTTGGCGCGGGCTGCCTCCCGCCCGAGGGTGGCCGCCAGGTGCGAAGCGTCCCAGAGGTCCAGGACGAGCCTCTGGTCGATCGGAACCTGTTGGCCGGCCAGAGGCTCGATGACCGTCCGCACCCACGGCATGTCTTCGCGGATCTCGTTGACGCGGGTCTGTGAAGCGGACTGGACGCCCTTCCGGATCCCCTCGTGGTAGATCGCATAAGGATGGCTCGCGTACTTCCCTCGCGTCTCGTCCACGGCCATGCTCAGTGCGTTGAGGAAGCTGCGGGGGCTTACCTGTTCAACACCGTCCATGAGGTGGTTGGGAAGCCATGTATAGGTGATGCCCTTCCGGTAGTTCGCCCCCATGTAGGGACCGGCGAGTTCGCTGAAGACCGATGCCTGGACCTGCTCGTCACCGAGCAGCGTCGACGGAAGGAGGTGTCGTCCGGCATGCTCGGTCCAACTGCCGGTCCAAGCCCGGAAGCCCATGGACTCCGCGCTGTCGTGGTTGCCCAGGTAGTGGAAGAACAGGCCATAGAGGTTGGTGGTCGTCCATTGGAGGCTGGCGGCGTTGGAGGTGAGCTTCGAAGCGTCCGGAAAGTGGAGGAGCGCGCCGTCGAACATGTCGGGGCGGATGAAGATTTTGCACCGGATGTTCTTGGTGCTCAGCCGCATCTCCAGTGCCAGCTGAAGGATGCCGGCTACCAGCCGGTCGGCCTGTGTCCGGTCGCGGTGGAGGTGCTCCAGTGCATCGAAGAGAATCATCTGCGTGGTGCTGTCGGCCTGTGCTTCGGTGTCGGCCCGCGCGACGGTGCGATCGCGTGCTCCAGGGTTGGCCTGGACCCAGGCGATGCGATCCCTCCACTCCATGGTCCCCTGGAGCTCAGGTTGGCCGAGCGTCACGAGGAGCACGGCATTCCAGAGGTCGTAGGCGCGGACACCGTTGTCGACCAGGCTCGCCAACTCACCCGCCCCCGGATAGAGATCGGGCTTCAGCATGGCGCTGTATCCGGGGGAGACGCGCAGGTTCCGGAGCCTGTCGATGCGGTATTCCTCCGCCGCGATGTCCCGGAGCTGGTCGTCGAGCAGTGAGCGGCACCAGAAGGTCTTGCCCACTCCTCGGCCGCCGCGGACGACGGTGGTGTCGACATGGAGGGCGAGGCGATGCGTATCGGGAGTGAAGAGGTTGAGGAGCGTGGGTTCGACGGTGTCCGCGTCCTGGGCGGGGGGCAGCGCGGAAACCAGGAGGCTCCGGTAGTCCTCGGCTTCAAGCGGGGCGGTCATCGCGGTCCCTCGATCATCAGCTTGGTGGTGGTTTCCAGGAAGGAATCGTACGCGGCGCGCACGAACGCGCGGTCGTCCCATCCAGGCGTGGAGACGGCGTCGAGGCCGACGAGTTCCACTGCGAAGAGGATCGGAATGGGTGAGTGTGGGGCGGAGGCGTCCTCAGGACTGGGATTGAAGCCCGTGTCTCCATCGACCAGGTCGTCATAGAGGACCGAGAAGCACTCCCAGGCACGGTCGCGGAAGGTTTCCAGATAGGCGGCTTTGTCGGCATCCGGGACCATGGAGGCGACCATCCGGAGCTTCTCGCGGATCTCGGCCGCTTTGCCGGAGGAGAGCCAGGCCGTGAAGAGGTCGCGGTAGCCCGCCCAGGTTTGGCCGTTGTCACTACCGAAGAGCAGGGCGAGGTCGCATAGCCGTGAGATGGCGACAGCAGCGATGTCGTGGATTCCGGCGCGGCTGTCGAGCAGGACGACGTCAGGCCGGCGGCTCTCCCTGGCCACGGCGTCCTCGCAGGAACGGACGGCTGCCTCAAGCCGGTCGGCGAAGGTTCCCTGGACCTGGCCGGGAACATCGGCGTAGACGCGATTCAGCTTGTCCACATAGGTGTACTCGGCGCCGGCCTCTCCGCGTCCGCGCGCAGGAGCGACCCAGAGCTCGCCGTTCCTCTGAAACTGGAAATGCGTCGCCTGTGCCACCAGATCCAGGCCGGCTTCGTTGCCGAGCGCCGATTCGATGAGTTGGTCGATGATCCCATACCTGGGGAGTTGATCCTCGGCGACCAGGAGCGGGCCTGCGCCGGGGGACTCCAGGTCGAGGTCGATGACGAGGACACAGTTGCCCTGTTCAGCGAGGTGCTTCGCCAGCATGAATGTTGCCGTCGAGCGGCCCACGCCACCCTTGAACCCGTAGAGTGCGGTGCGAGCGGTGCGGGTGTCGCCGGCATGCTGCTCCGGAGTACTCACACGGGCCCAGTCCGCGCCGACGACTGTGTTGTCGAGCCACCGGATGCTGCCATGGCCGGGTTTCGGCCGATAGCGGAGGTCGACAGCTGCTCGGGGTGAGGCGAAGAACGCGTCCGGCTGGAAGAGCTTGGAGGCGAGGAGCAATGGCCGGTCGGCCGCATAGGGACCCAAGGCGGAATCGAGGCGCTCCGCCCAGGCTTCCTGATTGGCGGCATCGACCTTGGACGACCGGTCGTCCAGGAGCAATGCGAGGCGACCGAGGATGTCCCGCACGACCAGCACGTCGACGCCGGACGCAGCCACATCGATGGCCACGGCGAGCGCGAGAGGCCGTGCCTGGTCGAACCGAACCGGCCCCGTTTGGATGGTCACGCGAGTACTCCGTCGATGAGCGCCTGCTCGTGCAGGGAGAGAATCAGTTCCGAAGCCGCCCGCCGAGCGCTCACATCGGTCTCGACGACGGATGAACCGTCACTGTAGCGATCATGGACGCTCCAGTTCGCGAACGGTGCTGAGGTCGCCAGGATCGAGGCGAGGGCGCTTCCGGTGCGTCCGTGAAGGAGAAGCGTCGCATCGGATATGACGTCAACAGTATCGGACCATACCTCGGGAAGATGTCCCACTTGCTTCGGCCTACCAGACTGCCGGGGGATGTATGGCTTGGTGGCTGGTTGTCCTCCGGGCTGGAGCGGGTCCATCGATACCCGGGTGTACCTGAGCATGAGGCTTTTCAGGGCACATTCGACAGCGAAGCCGAAATGATGGTCGGCATTGGGAAGTCGGCCGTCATCATGCAAGTAGACCGCATCGTTGTGGTGCCGCAATGCGGCGTACGCGTAGTGGTCTTCCTTCGAGGTGTGTGGCACGGGCTGATCCTAGGGGGCCTTCTCGCGAAGTCTCCAGCGCTCACGGGTGTGATGGTCCTCGGCCGGCCCGGGCGCGTTCGGGGTGGCAGCCCGGAGGTCCCGCGATCGCGATGCGTCACCCGGTGGGGTGGAGAATGCCGGATTCCCGGGCGGGCGGGGCGTGGTGGGCAGTACGGTGCCCGCATGACCCTGCTCGTCCGCCGTCGTCACATCGACTTCGGCCGTGTCCACTCCACTGGCTGTCCGGTCATCGTCTGATCGTCCGATCACTCCGGCCCGTCCGGCCGTGCCGCTCCGCGCGGGCGCAGCCGGGGCCGTTCCGCCGCCCGCGCCGGGCACGGCATTCGATCCGCGCGCACGTGTGGGTACTCGCGCGCGCGGCTCCGTGTGCCCCCGTGCTCCGGCCGACCACGATCCGACCGCACCGAAGGGACGTCAGTCCGCCATGACCGACACCGCCACCGACCACTACCTGCGCAACAACGCCGACTACGCCGCGGCCTTCGACGGGCCGCTCCCGCTCCCGCCGGCCCGCCGCACGGCCGTCCTGGCCTGCATGGACGCCCGGCTCAACGTCTACGGCGCGCTGGGCCTCGCCGAGGGCGACTCGCACGTGATCCGCAATGCCGGCGGGGTGGCGACCGACGACGCCATCCGCTCGCTGGCGATCAGCCAGCGGCTGCTCGGCACACGGGAGATCATCCTCGTCCACCACACCGACTGCGGCATGCTCACCTTCGGCGACGACGCCTTCCGCGAGTCGATCCGGGAGGAGACCGGAGTGAAGCCGCCGTGGGCCGCCGAGGCCTTCGCCGACCTGGAGACGGACGTCCGGCAGTCGGCCGCCCGGATCCGCACCAGCCCGTTCGTCCCGCACACGGACGCCGTGCGCGGCTTCGTCTTCGACGTCGCGACCGGGCTGCTGAAGGAAGTCACGCTCTGAGCGGCAGGGCCGGCCGGCCGGCGGTTCCGGCCGCCGGCCGGCGCGTGCCCAGCAGGTGGACCAGGCCGTCGGCCAGCCCGCCGCGCCAGCAGGCGTAGTCGTGGCCGCCGTTGAACTCGCGGTAGGCGAGGTCGTAGCCGCGGGCGGTCAGTACGTCGCGCAGGTGGCGGTTCTGGGTGAGCAGCATCCACTCCTGGAGGCCGACCTCCACCCAGAAGCGGGCGCCGCCGCGCTCGGTGGTGGCGAACTGGCGGGTCAGCCACTCGCTCCCGCCGTCGGACTCGGTGCCGTCGGGCCACCAGAACGAGCCGGACTGGGAAAGCGCGTTGCCGAACCGGGCGGGGCGGCGGAAGGCGGCGAAGGCGGCGGTCAGGCCGCCCGCGCTCTGGCCGGCGATCACGGTGCGGGCCGGGTCGGTGGTGGCGCGGTGCCCGGCGGCGGCCCAGGGCAGGATCCGGTCGGCGAGCAGGTCGACGAAGTCCGGGTTGCAGCTGAGGTCGTCCGGCCGGCCGGGGCCCATGGTGTGGACGAGCAGGGCGACGGTCGGCGGGATCAGCCCCTCGGCCGTCAGGTTGTCCAGGGTGTCGCCGAACGACAGCACCTCGCCCCACATCTCGCCGTCCAGCAGGACCAGGACCGGGTACGGGGCGGCGTCGGCGCGGTGTCCGGCGGGCAGGTGGACGTCGATCCGCCGCCCGGCCGCCTCGGCGCGCACGGTGCGGCCGCGGGGCACGTCGGCGCGCCGCCGGACGTACGGCTGGGCGGGCGCCCCGGGCAGGGCGAGCACCGAGGCGGGCCGGCGGCCGTCGCGGGCGGGCAGCAGCTCCCCGGTGCCGTGCGGGTCGGGGCGGGCGCCGTCCAGCACCCGCAGCCAGTCGGCCCGCCGGGTGCCGGGGACGGCGCCGCGCACCGGGTACAGCTGGTAGGAGGCCCGGTGGTCGGCGCGCAGCCGGTAGGTGCGGGACCAGCCGCCGGCCCGGCGCTCCATCAGGTGCGGGGTGAGGTCGCCGGCGTGCCGGTCCTTGTCGGTGACGGTGTGGACGAGCGCGAGCACGCCGTCGTACGGCTCCTCGCCCGGCTCGTCGCGCAGCACGAAGGTCACCTGCCGGTAGGCCGGATCGGCGGGGTCGGGATCGACCAGCGGGGCGCCCTCGGCGGCCACCCTGGCCCAGAACGCGTCATCGGTGACGGGCCGTTCGTTCGGCACGGCGGAACTCCTCGACAATGGGGGACGGGAAAGGGGGGTCAGGCCGGATTGCCCCGGCGGCCGAGCAGCACCCAGAGCAGGAAGGGGCCGCCGAGCACGGTGGTGACGATGCCCACCGGGATCTCGACGCCGGAGATCAGCACCCGGCCGAGGGTGTCGGCCAGCACGATCAGCACCGCGCCGACCAGCGCCGAGCCGAGCACCGGCACCCGGGCCGGTCCGGCGAGCCGCCCGGCGACCACCGGCGCGGCCAGCGCGACGAAGCCGACCGGCCCGCAGACCCCGACGGCGAGTCCGGCCAGCGCCACGGCGAGCAGCAGGCAGGCGAGCCGCACCCGGCCGGGGTCGACGCCGAGCGAGGACGCCACGTTGTCGTCGAAGCGCAGCACGGCCAGCCGGCGGGCGACCACCAGGGCGAGCGGCACCAGTACGGCGAGGCCGGTCAGCACCGGCGTGGCGACCGCGTAGTCGCGGCCGTTGAGGCTGCCGGAGGTCCAGACGTACAGCGAGGAGGCCGAGCTGAGCGAGCGCCGGGCCATCGCCACCTGGATGACGGCGGAGGCGAGCGCCGACATCGCCAGGCCCACCACCAGCACCCGGTAGCCGCGCGTGCCGAGGCCGCCGGAGACGACGGTGACCACGGCGACGGCGACCAGCGCGCCGACCGGCCCGGCCCACCAGGCGCCGAACGCGCCCGAGGCGGTGACCGAGATCAGCACGGCGGCGGTGGCGCCGTCGTTGACGCCGAGCAGTTCGGGGGTGGCGAGCCGGTTGCGGGCGAGGGTCTGGGTGAGGCAGCCGGCCAGGCCGAGCGCGGCGCCCGCGGCGAGGCCCGCGACGATCCGGCCGAGCCGGAACTTCTGCACGAGCAGCACGTCGAGCCGCTCGCCGTAGCCGAAGACGGCCTGGAAGGTGCGGCCGAGGCCGAGTTCGCTCTGCCCGGCGTGCGCGGAGACCACCACGGCGGCCAGCAGCGCGGCGGCGAGGCCGAGCGCGGCCAGTGCGGAGCGGCGGGGGAGCAGCACGGACAGGACGCCGCGCCGGATCACCAGGTCGGGCCGGGGCGGCTTCTCCTCCGGGTGGCCGCGGCGGCCGGAGGACTCGCCGGGCGCGGTGTCGGTCATGCCGAGCGCGGCCGTCTTCCGGGAGCGGACGATGGCGATCAGGGTGGGGGCGCCGATCAGCGCGACGATCACCGACACCGGTGCCTCGAACGGGCGGGCCACCACGCGGGCGAGCACGTCGGCGCCGGTCAGCACGGCCGCGCCGACGAGTCCGGCGAGCAGGGTGAGCCGGCCGACCCGGGGCCCGGCGGCGGCCCGGGCCAGGAAGCCGGCGAGCAGGCCGAGGAAGGAGATCGGCCCGGCCAGGGCGACGGCGGAGGCGGTGAGCAGGGTGACCGCGAGGGCGACGGCGGCGCGGGTGGCGCCGGGGCGGTGGCCGAGGCCGCGGGCGAGGTCGTCGCCGAGCGCGAGCGCGGACAGCGGCCGGGTGGTGAGCAGGGCGACCACGAAGCCGACGCCGAGCACGGGGGCGAGTTGGCCCAGTGTCGTCCAGCCCTCGACGCCGGCCAGCGAGCCGAGCACCCAGACCCGGTAGCGGTCGTACGCCTCGGGGGAGTTGACGATCAGCACGCCGGTCAGTCCGCCGAAGGTGGCGCCGACGGCGGAGCCGCCGAGGACCAGCCGCATGGGGGAGCCGCCGCCGCGGCTGCCGGCGATCGCCAGCACCAGCCCGCTGGCGAGCACGGCGCCGCCGAAGGCGAAGGCCAGGTAGCCGTAGGAGGTCTGGACGCCGAGCACGGCGATGCCGAGTACCACGCCGAGCGAGGCACCGGCGTTGACGCCGAGCAGGCCGGTCTCGGCGAGCGGGTTGCGGGTGACGGCCTGCAACTGGGCGCCGGCCACCCCGAGGGCGGCGCCGACCAGCAGTGCGGTCAGGGTGCGGGGCAGCCGCAGGTCGCCGACGACCAGGGCGAGCCGGCTGTCGGCGCGGGCGCCGTCGGTGTCGAGCAGGTAGTCCAGCACCCGTCCGGGGCCGACCTCGCCGGCGCCGACGGACAGGGAGAGCGCGGTCAGCGCGAGCAGGGCGGCGAGGATGCCGCCGACGGCGGCCCAGGAGGTGCGGCCCGACCGTTCGGCCGCCGGCGGGGCGGGGGCGGGGGGATCCGCGTCGGCCGCCTCGGCGGTACCCACTTGCGACAATGTCATAAGGTAAGGCTAACCTAATGCTCATCGCGGTCGGACAGGTGTCCGGCCCGGCGTCCGGCCCCCCGGATCACCGGGGTTCGCGGCGCCGCGCCACCGTTCCACCGCTCCACCGACCGCACGCCCGTCTGCAACACCCCTGCCCGGAGGCACCCATGTCGACCCGCCAGAGCCCGCTCCACCCCGCCCGCCGTCGCGCGGTCCAGGCGCTGGCCGCCACCGGGGCGGCCACGCTCCTGCTCGTCGGCTGCGGCTCGTCGGGCTCCTCCGGCAAGGGCTCCTCCGCGGACCAGGGTTCGCCCTCCGCCACCACGGCCGCGGGCGGCGCCGCCGACGCGGCCGGCGGCAAGCGGACCGTGAAGGACGCCACCGGCACGGCCGTGGAG
Source organism: Kitasatospora sp. NPDC015120 (assembly GCF_043080305.1). Lineage (NCBI taxonomy): Bacteria > Bacillati > Actinomycetota > Actinomycetes > Kitasatosporales > Streptomycetaceae > Kitasatospora > Kitasatospora sp. NPDC015120. Next base: position 135,048 of record NZ_JBIBVJ010000004.1, read on the forward strand.
ATCCCCGCCGAGCCCAAGCGCATCGTCACCCTCACCCAGGAGGACCTCGACGCGGTGCTCGCGCTCGGCCTCAAGCCGGCCGGCATCACCAACGGACAGGGCCTCAACGAGCCGCCGGCGTACCTGAAGGACAAGGTCCAGGGCGTCCCCGTGGTCGGCAACCTGCTCCAGCCGGTGATGGACAAGGTGATCGCCGCCAAGCCCGACCTCATCCTGGCCGGCGACATGCAGGACCAGCAGGTCCTCAAGCAGCTGCGCGAGATCACCCCGGCCACCCTGGTCACGATGGCCCCCACCGACGACTGGAAGCTCTCCTTCCGCGGCATCGGAAACGCCGTCAACAAGCTGGACCAGGCCAACAAGGTCATCGCCGACTACGACGCCAAGGCCGCCAAGGCCGGCGGCGAGCTCGGCGAGAACAAGGGCAAGGCCGTCTCCATCGTCCGCTGGAACCCGACCGGCCCCAGCTGGATGGAGAAGAAGCAGTTCGCCAGCGGTGTCGCCCTCGACATGGGCCTGACCCGCCCGCAGGCCCAGGACAAGGACGGCAACGCCCACACCCCGGCGCTGAGCCTGGAGAAGATCAACGAGATCGACGGCGACTGGCTGTTCCTCTCCACCCTCACCGACGACGGCAGGGCCGCGCTGAAGGACGTCCAGTCCAAGCCCGCCTACCAGGAGCTGAACGCGGTGAAGACCAACCACACCGTCACCGTCGACGGCTCCGTCTGGTCCACCCGCGGCGGCCCGCTCGCGGCCGACGCGGTGATCGGCGACATCAGCAAGGCGCTCGGCGCCAAGTGACCGCCGGCGGCGGGCGCCCCTCCTCGCGGGGCGTCCGCCGCTCGGTTCGTTCCCCCTCCCAACCGAAGGAACCCGCCATGGAGTTGACGGTCGAGGGCCTCACGGCCGGGTACGGCCCGGGGCGTCCGGTGCTGGGCGGCGTGGACCTCGCCGTGCCCGGCGGCCGGGTGGTGGCCGTCGTCGGTCCCAACGGCTGCGGCAAGTCCACCCTGCTGCGCTCGATCGCCCGGCTCCACCGGCCGGACTCCGGACGGGTGCTGGTCGGCGGCGAGGACATCTGGAAGCTGCGCCCCCGTCAGGCCGCGCACCGGGTGGCGCTGCTGCCGCAGAGCCCGCAGGCACCGGAGGCGGTCACCGTCGCCGGGCTGGTCCGCTACGGGCGCCACCCGCACCAGGGCCTGTTCCGGCAGTGGTCCGCGGACGACGAGCGGCTCACCGCCGAGGCGCTGCGGGCCACCGGCGTCGAGGAGTTCGCCGACCGCCGGCTGGACCGGCTCTCCGGCGGGCAGCGGCAGCGCTGCTGGCTCGCCATGGTGCTCGCCCAGGACGCCCCCGTCGTGCTGCTCGACGAGCCGACCAGCGCGCTCGACCTCGGCCACGCGGTGGAGGTGCTGGAGCTGGTCCGCGAGGTCGCGGCGGGCGGGCGCACCGTCGTCATGGTGCTGCACGACCTCGCGGCGGCGGCCCGTTACGCCGATCTGGTGGTGGCGATGCGCGGCGGCGAGGTGATCGCGTGCGGGGCGCCGCGCGAGGTGGTGGACGCGGAGCTGGTGCGGGCGCTGTACGACGTCGACAGCGATGTGCTCTCGGCCCCCGGGGACGGTGCGCCGGTGATCGTGCCGCGGTCGGGGACGCGGTCGGCGGCGGCTTCGGCGGCTTCGGCGGCTTCGGCGGGCTGACGGGCTGACGGGCGGCGCGCCGGGGGCCGGGCCCGGGGCCGTACGGAGGTCCCCCGGACGGCCGGGCGGGCGTGGCGGGTTCCGCCCCCTGCCGGGCCGGGGTGTGGTGTGCTGGACGGGCGTCCACCGGACGTCCGTGCCGCCGTCGTGCCCGCTGTGCCCGCTGCGCCCGCCGTGCCCGCCGCCCCGCCGTCCCCGGGAGAGGTCACCGATGCCCCGTCGCCCCGCCGCCCTGTTCGCCGCCCTCGCCCTCGGCTCGGCCGCCGTCGTCGGCTGCTCCTCGGCGGGCGCCCCGGAGCGCGCCGCGCCCGCTCCCTCCGGCCCGGCCACGTCGGGCCCGGCCACGCCCGGCGGGTCCGCGCCCGGTGAGGTCGTGTCCGGTGATGCCACGTCGCCGCAGGCCCCGGGTGGGACCCCGGCCCCGGACGCCCCGGTCTCGGTGGCCGTCTCGGGCACCGTCACCGACGGCCTGGCCTCCCCCTGGGGCCTGGCCGTCCTGCCCGACGGCGACCTGCTGGTCTCCGAACGCGACGAGGCCCGGATCCTGCGCGTCTCGGCCAAGGACGGCGGCAGGACCGGGGCCGGCACCGTCCCCGGCGTCACCGCCGGCGGCGAGGGCGGCCTGCTCGGGCTCGCCCTCTCGCCCGGCTTCGCCACCGACCACCGGGTCTACGCCTACCTCTCCACCGCCTCCGACAACCGGATCGTCCGCCTCGACTACGACCCCGCCCGCCCGGCCGGCTCCCAGCTCGGCGAGCCGGCCGTCGTGCTGAGCGGGATCCCGCACGGCTCCCGGCACAACGGCGGCCGGATCGCCTTCGGCCCGGACGGCTTCCTGTACGCCGGCACCGGCGACGCCGACGAGCGCCGGCTCGCCCAGGACCGCGGCTCCCTCGGCGGCAAGATCCTGCGGCTCACCCCGGACGGCGCCCCCGCCCCCGGCAACCCGTTCCCCGGCTCCCCGGTCTGGTCGCTCGGTCACCGCAACGTCCAGGGCCTGGCCTGGGACCCCCAGGGGCGGCTCTGGGCCTCGGAGTTCGGCCAGGACACCTGGGACGAGCTGAACCTGGTCACCCCCGGCGGCAACTACGGCTGGCCGACCGTCGAGGGCACCGCCGGACGCCCGGGGTTCACCGATCCGGTCGCCCAGTGGCACACCTCCGACGCCTCCCCGAGCGGCATCGCCCACGCCGCCGGGGGCGTGTGGATGGCCGCCCTGCGCGGCGAGCGGCTCTGGTGGATCCCGCTGGACGGCGAGCGGCCCGCCGCCCCGCCGCGGGACTTCCTCTCCGGGGCGTACGGGCGGCTGCGCACCGTGGTGGCCGACCGGGACGGCACGTTGCTGCTGGTCACCGACAACACCGACGGGCGCGGCGACCCGCGCCCCGGCGACGACCGGATCCTGCGGCTGACCGTCGGCCGGACGTGACCCGGAGCGGGATTGGATCACCCGTTCGAGCGGTTTGAACCCGGGTCAACCCCGCCTTCGCGCCTTCCTACTGCTCAGTACCCCTCCCCGCAGGCGGCGTTGTCAGTGTGTCCCGTTACGTTCCTTCCATCACTGACCAGCTGGGAGGAGCGCGGCCGTGGCGTGGGTGGAAACGGGAACGGGCGGTTACCAAGTCGCCTTCGACGAGGAGGGCAGGGTGGTCTGCCGCAACGCGGCCGGGCGCCCCTTGAAGTCCGTCCCGCCGAAGCTGAACGACGACCCGGTGGTCGTCGGCCTCAAGCAGCTCACCGAGTGGCTGGAGGCGCACCGCCGCGGCTGCCTGGAGACCGTCGAGCGGTGGATGGTCCGCTCGCTGCCGGTGCCCGCCGCCGTCGTCACCGCCGTGTGGGCGGACGGGGCCTGGCGGGAGGTCCTGCGCGACCTGGTGGTCACCGGGCCGGACGGCGCCGTCGCCGGCTTCCTGCGCGGCGCCGACGCCGAACGCGGCCTCGGCCTGGTCGACCTCGACGGGGACACCGTGCGCCTCACCGACGGCGAACTGCGGATACCCCACCCGGTCCTGCTGGAGGACCTCGACGACCTGCGCGAGTTCGCCGTCGAGCTCGGCGTCTCCCAGCAGGTCCAGCAGCTGTACCGGGAGGTGTGGCACCGGCCCGCCGACGCGGCCGGCACCGAGGTCTCCACCTACACCGGCGGACGCTACGGCGCGCTGCGCGACCTGCTCGGCCGCTGCGCCCGGCTCGGCTACCGGGTCCGCGGCGGACACGCCGTGCTGCCCGTCGTCGAGGACGGCCGCGCCCTGGAGGCGCGGGTCTGGGTCGGTGACTACTACGAGTACGACGAGTGCGAGACGGGCGCGCTCAGCTGGACCGGCCCGGACGGCAAGGTCCTGCCGCTGGCCGAGGTCGGACCGGTCGCCTGGTCCGAGGGGATGCGGATGGCCGCCGCGCTGTACGCCGGCCGCACGATCGAAGGGGAGGAAGCCGCATGAGCACCACCACCGGACCCGACCGCACCACCGGTGCGCCCGGCGCCGCCCGCCACGAGCGGCTGCTGGAGGCCGGGGCGATCCTCGCCCCCGGCACCCTGCCCGGCGCCGGCGGCCCCGACAGCGCGGCCGACGTCCTGACCGCCCGCAGCTACGCCCACCCCGCCCTCGACGGGCGCCGGATCGTGCGCCTGGTGCCCGGCGCGCTCGGCCCCGCCGAGGACGCCGCCGTCGACTTCCTCGGACTCGTCCCCGACGGCGAGCCGGCCGAGGTCGGCCAGGTCCGCCAGGAGGCGCTCGGCTTCCCCGCCTGGGCGCTCGTCAACGACCCGGCCAACGGCCACCACGCGCTCGCCCTGGTCAAGGAGATGGAACGGCTCGCCCGCCAGGCGAAGTCCAAGCCCGGCCACGCCAAGGACGGGTTCGACGAGCTGGCCGTGCGGCTCGGCCGCGCTGTCCCGCACTTCCTGCCGACCTACTGCGAGCAGGTCGGCAGGATCTTCCTCGAACAGGGCAACCAGAGCTACGCCAGCACCTTCTTCGGCAAGGCCCGCGAGGCCGAGCGCACCCACAGCCTCGCCGTCGACGAGGAGCGGCTGCGCGCCGTCTTCCTGGAGTTCGCCCTGGCCGGCGCGCTCAGCGTCAAGGCGCTGCGCCAGTACGTCAAGGAACTGAGCGCCCGGCTCGACCCGCTGACCGCCTGGCAGCGGTTCCGCCAGCTGTGCACCGAGCGCTCCGCCGCCGGCATGGCCCCCTACGCCGGGGTCGCCGAGGACGCCCGCGCCCTGCTCAAGGCCGCCGGTCTGGACCGCGAGGAGCACGAGCGGGAGCTGCTCGCCGAACTGCTCGCCTCACCCGCCGTCAACCGGGCGCCCGCCACCTTCTGGAAGGCCTGGCACGGAGCCGTCGTCGCCCTCGGGCAGCGCGACGAAGCGGTCCGCGCCCGCCTGCTGGAGCTGATGCCGGACCCGGGCGGCAGCGACAACGCCGACGCCCAGGACGCCGCCTGGCTCGCCCTGCTCGCCGAGAGCGGCGCCGAGCGGCTGCTCACCGGGCCGCCCGCGGCCGGCCCGCACCCGGACGCGGAGGGGGCCCCCGAGCCGGCCGCCGCCTGGCTGAAGCGCTGGACCAACCACCTCGGCCGCGGCTGGCGCGACCGGGGCCTGCACGCCGAGACCGTCTCCCTGGTCACCCGGATGCTGGAGCGGCTGCGCGCCGAGGCCGTCCCGGTCGACCTCTTCGCCGGGGTGCGCCGCAGCGCCACCCAGCTCGAACTGCTCGACCTGCTGCTCGCCGAGGGCATCCCGGTCGCCGACCCGGCCGACGAGCACCCCCTCCAGCTCCAGCACTGGGTCACCTCGTCCTCCGCCGAGGGCCGCACCCTGGCCGCCACCGCCGCCGACCCGCGCTTCCGCTCCGCCCTGCGCGCCGCCGTCCCCGCCGTCTGGACCACCGTCGACAGCCGCGGGCTCGCCGCCCGGCCGGTGCTGCGCGAGCTGTTCGTCGAGTGGTCCGACGCCCGGGTCGACGCGCTGGAGAAGGTCCGCGGCCTGGAGAGCGCGGCCGCGCTGCTGCGCGACCTGAACTCCCACCGCACCGCCGTGCGCGAGCAGAACCCGGCCGCCGCCGCCCGGATCGCCGGCCTCGACGTGGCCGGGCTGCTCGCCCGCGCCCTGCGCGGCGGCATCCTCGACGAACTCGGGTGGCCCGCCCTGGACGAGGCGCTCGCCAGGCTCGGCGTCACGGCCGGCGACGCCCCCGGCTTCGTCGGCGGCCGCAACCCGTTCGAGGGCCTGGTGCTCCAGGAGGCCTGGCCGCACCTGGTGCTCGGCCGCGGCAACCAGGTCGTGGTGGCCGGACCGCAGGGCATCGTGCTCGAACACACCCTGCGCATCCCCCACAAGCTGGAGAGCCACCAGAACGCCCACTTCCGCTTCGTCGACGGCGAACTGCTGGTCGCCTGGTACCAGGACGACAAGCAGCGCGCCTACTGGTCCGGCCGGCCGGCCGAGGTCTTCGAGCTCGGCGGCGAGAGCATCGTGCGCTACTACGGCGGCAGCAACGAGATCGAGACGCCGTCCCTCCCGCTGCCCGGCGGCGGCCGCAGCGGCGGACACCGCCCGCTGCACGTCGGCGACACCCAGGTGTCCGACCAGGACCACATCCTCTCCGACGGCACCGGCCACTGGGCCGCCCGGTGGAACCGCGGCTACGTCCTGCACGAGTTCGACGCCGCCACCGGCACCCTCGGCCGCGTCTCCGAGCCGCCGCGGATCGCCGCCGGCGCCGCGGCCGGCCACCTGGAGATCAACCGCAGCCGGATGCTGCCCCTCCAGCCCGGCCTGGAGGACACCCCCCTCGGCACCGACGGCACCGTGCTCGGCCACTGGGTGCGGACCGACGGCCCACGGGTCACCACCGGCACCGCCGACGGCACCACGCTCGTCGTCGACAACTCCGGGGTCCGGGGCTCGGTGTACCCGCGCGGCCGGCTCGCCCTGCCCGGCGGCGGACGCCCGTTGGTCCACGACAGCCGCCAGCGCCAGCTGAACCTCGGCCTGACCGCCGAGGGCTCCGCGGCGGAGGGCACCGTCACCGCCGACCCGACCGGAGTCACCGCCGACTTCGAACCCGGTCACCCCGGCGGCCTCGGCGCGGCCGGCACCGCCGTCGTGCTGCCGCTCGCCCACTGGCACGCCCTGCGCCCGCGCGACGAGCACGGCTCCACCGTGCTGCGCACCGTCACCGGCGAGCAGGCCGCCCGCCTCATCGACGCCGCCTGGCCGGCCGACGCCGAGCCGGTCCCCGCCGCGCAGCAGCGCTGGATCACCGTCCAGGGCGTGCGCCGCCCCGTCGTCAGCAGCGACAAGGCCGCCGAGGAGCTCCCGCTCGACGCCGTCGCCGAGGTCCTGCCTGGCATCACCGACCGGCGGCTGCTGGCCGGCGTCACCGGCCTCGCCCGCAGCGCCGCCACCCTGCTCGACGGGATCGCCCGCTACCTGCCGCAGCCCGAGGACGCCCCCCGCTCCTCCGGCTCCGGCGCCCCCGAGTACGCGTACCGGCCCGAGCACGGCACCGACTTCGAACTCGGCCAGGCCGCCGCTCTGCTGCGCCCCGGCATCGCGGGCTTCGGCCGCACCTGGGACCGCAGCGTCAGCTACCGCGTGCTCAACAACCTCCGGACGGTCACCGCCGTCCTCGCCGAGCCCCCCGCGGCCGAGGGCGAGGGCTGGAGCACCCCGCACCGGGTCGACCTGCACGGCGACGACACCCACCACGGCTGGCTGCACGCGCTCGGCGACGTCGGCACCCTCGCCTACGCGGCCGCCGCCCCGCTCACCTCCGCCGAGCACCGCGCCTCGCTCGCGCTGCTGCTCACCGAGCTCACCGCCGGGCCGCTCGCCGACCGCGGCGCCACCCTGCGCGAGGTCCACCTCACCGAGCCGCTCGGCGACGGGCAGCAGAGGGAGGACAAGCACGAGCGCCGGGCCGGCCAGGTCTGGCGGCACGGCGCGCGCACCGTGATCGTCCTCGGCTGCAGCCACCACGCCGACGACAAGGTCTTCTGGCTCGCCGTCGACCACGACCCGAGCGGCGCCTTCGGCCCGGTCGCCCACTTCGGCACCGGCTTCGAGCGCATCACCGAGGAGACCGTCACCGCTGACTGGGTCGCCCGGTTCACCGCCCTGCTCGCCGAGCGCGGCGCCATCACCCATCGCGCCGACCTCGCCGCCGACTTCGGCGAGCGCACCGGCATCGGCGCCCTCCGCTCCACCCTGCTGTTCAGCCCCACCAGTGCCCTCGCCCAGTGGTACGGCTCGCCGCTGCCCGCCGAGGCGCTCAAGGAGTACGGCCTCAAGACCGCCGAGGCCAAGGCCGCCCGGGACTGGCTGCGCGGGCGCGAGCGGTCCGCTCTCGCCCAGGTCTGGGCCGCCCTGCTGCCCGAGGACCCGGAGGACCTCTGGACCACCGGCCCGGACAGCGCCGCCGGCGCCGCCCGCTGGATCGAGCGCCTCGGACGGATCGTCACCCTGCCCGTCGAGGACCAGGCCGCCGTCAGCGGCACCACCATCCAGCGGATCGAGGAGATCCTCAACGTCGCGAGCACCCCGTGGCTGAGCCGCACCACCCGCCAGCGGCTCCGCCCCCAGGGGGACGGGGGCGTGCTCACCCTGATGGCCGACGACCCGGACGCCGTCCCCGACTACAGCACCCTGTCCCAGGCCGTCGACGCCCTCGCCTGGCTCGCCTACCGGCTGTCCTGGAACAGCCCGCTGCGCCCGCTGCTCGCCCAGGCCGTCCAGGCACTGCGCACCCGCCTGGCCGACCCCGAGCTGCTGCTCGCCTACGAGCTGCGCCGCACCAGCAAGGGCGAGCCGCTGGCCGCCGTCCTGCGCACCCGCTGGGGCCTGCCCGCCGAGGGCGGCGCCGACGCCGACGGACTGGTCCGCTGCGGCGAGGCCGTGGTGCTGTCGCCCGGCCACGACGGCAACGCGGCGGAGTACATCTGGTGGCGCCCGGCGGGCTTCAGCGGCCCGCAGGACCCGGCGCTGGAACTGCTCGCCGGCCTGGCCGACAGCTTCTGGTTCGCCCGCCAGCGGTCCGTCCTCACCGCCCTCCTGGACGGCGCGCTGGACCGGCTGGTCACCCTGCCCGAGCTCCCCGTCGCGGCCGACGCCGCCGGGACCGGGCTCTGGCCCCACCACCCGCTGCTCACGGTGCCGGAGCTGGTCACCGAGGTCGCCAAGGCCAAGGAGCTCGGCGAGGACGCCGCCGTGCTCTACCTCCAGCTGCTCGCCCTGCCCGATCCGACCGACCGCAACGTCGCCCGCTGGACGGGCTGGAAGCCGGCCCGGCTGAAGAAGGCGCGCGCCGAACTCGGCGCCTCCGGGCTGGTCGTGGAGGCCAAGCGGGCCCGCGCCGGGCGCGCCCTGTTCCTCCCCGGCGGCTGGCAGGAGGCCAAGGCCCCCGGCCTGCCCGTCGAGACCTGGAAGGCAGGCCTCTACGATCTGCCCACCCACCACGCCGCGCTGCCGCAGCTGTCCGTCCCGGAGCTGTTCACCCGGGCCTGGCAGCGCGTCACCGACGGGGACGTCCCCGGCTTCGAAGAGCTCCAGACCGGCAAGCGCAGGAAGGCCCGCCGATGACCACCACCACCCATGCTCCCGGCGCCGCCCGGCAGGTCGTCCTGCCAGAGGAGCGGTACGCCGCCGAACTGGAGTTCCTCGCCGCCCACGACTCCGGCCCGCGCCCGCCCGGCTGGCGGCTCACCCCGCGCGCCGTCGTCACCTTCGTGATGGGCAGCGGCGGCGAGAAGCTCAAGGCCGGCCGCAAGAGCCTGGCGATCGAGCAGAAGTTCGTCGGCGAGCGGGCCCTGGTCGAACGCTGCGTCGTCACCCTCGCCGGGGAGCGCGGCCTGCTGCTCGTCGGCGAGCCCGGCACGGCGAAGTCGATGCTCTCCGAACTGCTCGCCGCCGCCGTCTGCGGCACCAGCGCGCTCACCGTCCAGGGCACCGCCGGCACCACCGAGGACCAGCTCAAGTACGGCTGGAACTACGCGCTGCTGCTCGCCAAGGGCCCCAGCCGCGAGGCCCTGGTGCCCTCCCCGGTGCTCACCGCGATGACCACCGGCGCGGTCGCCCGCGTCGAGGAGGTCACCCGCTGTCTGCCCGAGGTCCAGGACGCCCTGGTCTCGCTGCTCTCCGAGCGGCGGATCGCCGTCCCCGAACTCGCCGGCACCCCCGACGGCCAGCTGCACGCCGTCCCCGGGTTCACCCTGATCGCCACGGCCAACCTGCGCGACAAGGGCGTCAGCGAGATGTCCGCCGCCCTCAAGCGACGGTTCAACTTCGAGACGGTCGGCCCGATCGGCAGCCTGGCCGCCGAGGTGGACCTGGTCCGCCGCCAGTCCACCGCCGCCGTGGCCCGCGCCGGCGCCGCCTTCGCGGTGGACGACGCGGTGCTGGAGGCACTCGTCACCGCCTTCCGCGACCTGCGGACCGGCCGCTCCACCGAGGGCTGGGACGTCGAGCGCCCCTCCACCGTGATGAGCACCGCCGAGGCCGTCTCGGTGGCCACCGCCCTCGGCGTCACCGCCGCCTACCTGCCCGACGGCGGCGACCTGCTCGGCCGCCTCCCCGGCCAGCTCATCGGCGTGGTCCGCAAGGACGACCCGGCCGACGCCGCCCGGCTGCTCGGCTACTGGGACGGCCCGGTCCGCCGCCGCGCCGAGCAGGGCGCCGCCACCTGGCGCACCCTGTGGGACCTTCGCTCCGCCCTGGAGCACTGATCCCGGTCCGGCCCGGCGCCCCCGACGGGCGCCGGGCCGGACCCCCCCGACCCCGAATTCCCGAACTCCCGAACTCTCCCGAACTTCCACCGAGAGGTGAACACATGAGCAGCGCGGTGCCGCCCGGCGGGGCGGGCCCCGGCCTCGACGACCCGCGCGGGACGGTCGAGGCCCAGGCCGCCCGACTGGCCGCGTCCGGCCTCGACACGCCCGGCCCCTACCTGATCGGGGTGCGCCACCACGCGCCCTCGCTCAGCGCCGTCGTGCCCGCCCTGCTCGACGCCGCCGCACCCGAGGTGCTGCTGGTCGAGCTCCCCGCCGAGTTCCAGCCCTGGCTCGGCCTGCTCGCCGACGAGGACACCAAGGCCCCGGTCGCCCTCGCCGCCGCCCCCGCCGCCGACCGCTCCGACGAGGACGCCGACGGCATCGGCGCCGGGGCCGGCCACGGCACCGGCCTCGCCTTCTACCCCTTCGCCGACTTCTCGCCCGAACTGGCCGCCCTGCGCTGGGCGCGCCGCCACGGCGTCGAGACCGTCGCCTGCGACCTCCCCCTCGCCGTCCGCGACCGGTACCGCGAGCGCGAGCACCACCACCCCGACGGCGACGCCCGCCCCGGCGTCGCCGACGCGCTGCGCCACCGCCTCACCGGGCGCGACGACGACGAGGACCTCTGGGACCGCCTCGTCGAGACCGCCGCCCCCGGCTCCACCCCGGAGGCCGTCCGGCGCGCCGCCCTGTTGGTCGGCTGGGCGCTGCGCCGGGACGCCGAGGACGGCCGCGGCGTCGACCCCTACGACCTGCGGCGCGAGGCCTGGATGCGCGAGCGCCTCCGGGAGGCGGGCGCCGGCGGCCGCCGGGTCGCCGCCGTCATCGGCGCCTTCCACGCCCCCGCGCTCACCGGGGACGGGCCCGCCGCTCCGGCCGGGCACCCGGCGCAGCCCGCCCCCGACGCCCGGCACGTGGTCTCCCTGATCCCGTACACCTACCCGCTGCTCGACGCCCGTTCCGGCTACCCGGCCGGCATCCGCGACCCCGAGTGGCAGCACACCGTGCTCGACGCCGCGGGCGATCCCGACCGGCTCGCCGAGGCGCTCGTCCGCACCGCCGTGCGGATCTGCGAGGCGCTGCGCTCCCAGGACCACCCCTCCGGCCCGGCCGACGCGCGCGAGATCGTCCGGCACGCCGGCGACCTCGCGCGGCTGCGCGCCCTCGCCGCCCCCGGGCGCGGCGAACTCGTCGAGGCGGTGCAGACCGTCCTCGCCCAGGGCGAACCCCTCGGCCGGGGCCGGGCGGTGGCCCGCGCGCTGGAGAAGGTCCTGATCGGCACCCGCACCGGCGAGCCCACCCCGGCCGCCCCGCGCAGCGGCCTCGCCCCCGCCGTCGAGCGGCTGCTCGCCGAGCTCGGCCTCCCCGGTCCCGGCGACACCGCCGAGTCCGCCCCCCGTGAACTCCGCCTCGACCCGCTGCGCTCCCCCCTCGACCGGCGCCGCGAACTCCTCCTCCACCGCCTCGGCGCGTGCGGCGTCCCCTACGCCGAGCCCGTGGAGACCACCGGCGCGGGCGGCACCGAGACCCTCACCACCCGATGGCGCGTCCGCTGGACCCCGGCCGTCGCCGCCATGCTCACCGTCGCCGGCACCCGCGGCGTCACCCCGGCGCAGGCCGCCGAGGGCGTCCTGCGTGAACGGCTCCGCCGCGAGCAACAGGCGGACGGCCCCACCGCCCGCGACGTCCTCCGGGGCCTCGCCGACGCCGCCGCCTGCGGCCTCCCCGCCCTCACCGCCACCCGCCTCACCCAACTCACCGCCGTCCTCCCCGCGAGCGGCACCCTCCCCGACCTCCTCGACGCCCTCGCCCTCCTCGACCGCCTCACCACCACCCACCACTCCACCCACCACTCCATCCACCCCGACACCCATCCCGACACCCCCAGCACACCCCCCGCCCCGACCACCGACGCCGGGGCCGCCCCCTCGCCCGGTACACCGCCGGTCCGGCCGGGCCCGCCCGCCGGTCCGGAGGACGGCTCCGCCTCGTCCCCCGGTGGGGCGTCGCCGGTGGGCGGCTCGGCTGCCGTGGTGCCGCCGGGTGAGGGCGCCGTGTCCGCTGGTGGAGGGGTCCCTTCCGGTCCGGCTGGCGGGGCTGCGGGTGTGTCCGGCGGGGTTCCCTCCCTGCCGGCCACCGGTGACCCGGTGGCCTGCGAGGCGGAGGTGGCCGGCGAGGGCTTCCCGGACGGGCCCGGTGCGGCCGAGGACCCGGCGCTCGCCGTGCTGGCGGCGGCGGCCGAGGTGGTGACCGTGGCGGCGGTTCGTCAGCTGGAGGGGCTGGGCGGGTCCGACGAGGCGGACGACGCCCGGGCGCTGGTGGAGCTGGCGCGGCGGGCGGACCTCTCCGGGGGCGTGCGGCTGCGGCACACGCTCGCCGAACTCGCCGACGAAGGAAGCCCCCTGGTGCGCGGTGCGGCCGGGGCGGTGCGGGTACTGCTGCGGCAGGAGGATCCGGGGGTGTTCGGCGACCGGGCCGCCTCCTGGGTCGACAGCGCCACCGGGCCCGAGGCCCGGCACGCCCTCGGACGGTCCCTGGTCGGGCTGCTCACGGCCGCGGAGGGACTGTTCTCGACCGCCCCCGAGGTGCTCGAACCGGTGCTGGAGCGGGTGGTCGGCCTCCCCGACACCGCCTTCCTGGACCGCCTGCCGGCACTGCGCGGCGGGTTCGACACGCTCAGCCCGGCCGCCCGCGACCGGTTGCTGCACCTGGTCGAGGAACGCCTCGGCACCCGCTTGGACACCCTCCCCGCGGAGGTGCCGCCCGGACTGTTCGCCGACTGGTCCCGCGCCGACCTGGCCGCCCGCGCCGCGCTCGCCCGCCGCGGACTGCTGCCCGCGGCGCTCCCGGCGCCCACCGCGGAGACGCCCGCTCCGGCGCTCACCCGGCCCACCCCCCACGCGCACGACCACGCCCTCGGCCCGGCCGAGCGCTGGCGGCTGCTGCTCGGCCGGCCGGGCAGCGGCGGCCTCGGCGGCCGGGCCTCGCGCCTGGCGATCGCGCTCGACGAGCTGTACGGCACGGGCCACGGCGAGGGCTCCGGCCCGGGCCTGGACGGCCGCGGCGGGGCGGGCGGCAACCGGGGCGGGCGCGAGGCGCCGTACCCGGGCGTGCGCGAGTGGTCCGAGGAGCTGGAGGCGCTGTTCGGGCCGGGCCTCCGGGAGGAGGTGCTCGCGGCCGCCGTCGCCCAGGGCCGCGGCGACGTGCTGGAGGCGATCGACCCGGACGCCGTCCGCCCGTCGGTCGACCTGCTGCGGGCCGTCCTGGAGCACGCGGGCGGCCTGCCCGAGGCCCGCTTGGCGGGGCTGCGTCCGCTGGTCCGGCGCCTGGTCGACGAGCTGAGCCGGGAGCTGGCGACCAGGCTGCGCCCCGCCCTCACCGGGATCAGCGTGCCGCGCCCGAGCCGTCGCCCCGGCGGCGGCCTGGACCTGCACCGGACCATTCGCGCCAATCTCGCCACCGCCCGCCCGGTCGACGGCGACCCGGGCGCGATGACGATCGTGCCGGAGCGCCCGGTCTTCCGGACCAGGGCCCGGCAGGCGTCCGACTGGCGGCTGATCCTGGTCGTGGACGTCTCCGGCTCGATGGAGGCGTCGACCATCTGGGCGGCGCTGACCGCCTCCATCCTGGCCGGGGTGCCCTCGCTGAGCACCCACTTCGTCGCCTTCTCCACCGAGGTGGTCGACCTGACCGACCGGGTGACGGACCCGCTGAGCCTGCTCCTGGAGGTGCAGGTCGGCGGCGGTACGGACATCGCGGGCGGACTGCGGTACGCGCGGGGCCTGGTGACCGTGCCGTCCCGCACGCTGATCGCGGTGGTCAGCGACTTCGAGGAGGGCGGCCCGGTCGGCAGGCTGCTCGCGCAGACCCGGGCGCTGGTCGGCTCCGGCTGCCACCTGCTGGGCTGCGCCGCACTGGACGACACCGGGAACGCCCGGTACTCGAAGGCGGTCGCGGGCCAGCTGGTCGCGGCCGGGATGCCGGTGGCGGCGCTCAGCCCGCAGGAACTGGCCCGCTGGGTGGGGGAGAAGGTCCGATGACGGAGGTGGCAGGGGCAGTGACGGTGACGGGCACGGGCGCGCAGTGGCCGGCGGTGCGGCCGGAGGTGGTCGCCGAGGTGGTGGCCGGGCTGTCGGCGCGGTTGCAGAAGCGCCTGGACGGCGCCGCCGCGAAGCTGGCGGAGCGGCCGGTGGAACGGGACGGCGAGGACTGGCGGATCGCCGTCGACGAGGAGACGGTGCTCGTGCTGCACGCACCGGGCGGGGTGCTCGCCGACCAGGCGGACGTGCGCTGCGGCTGTCTGCTGGCGCCCGCCTGTGTGCACCGGGCCGCGGCGGTCACGGTCTGCCCGCTCGCGGACGAGGAGCCGCCCGCCGAGGCCCCGTCGCCCGACCGGACGGACCTGGCGAACGCGACGGACCGGACGGCCCCGAGCGGCCGGGCCGACCTTACGGACCAGGCGGCCCCGGCTGCCGCGCCCGGCCCCGACCGGCCCGCCGAGGGCCCGACCGCGGCCGCCCCCACCCCCGCCGAACGCGCCGCCGCCGAGCATCTGCACCGGGTGGGCGCCGCCGTGCTGGCGGCGGGCGTCGGCGGTGCGGGCGCGGTGCTCCAGGCGGAGCTGCTGCGCGCGGCCCACCGGGCCCGGCTGGCCGGCCTGTACCGGCCGGCGGCCGCCGCGGTGGCCGTGGTCACCCGGATCCGCGGCGCCCGCTCGGGCGAGCCGGACCACCGGCTCGCCGACCTGGTGGCCGGTCTGCGCGAACTCCTCGGCCTCAGCACGGCACTGGCCCTCGCCGCCACCCCGGACGCCACCTCGGGTGCCACCCCGGACGCCGGGCCGGCCGTCGCGGAGCTGCGCGGCACGGCCCGCCAGACCTATGCGCCGGCCGGCGGCCTGCGGCTCTACGGACTGTTCTCCGAGCCGGTGCTCACGGCCACCCACGCCGGAGTGCTCACCTGGGCGGTGGACGCGGGCGGCGGGCTGCACACGATGGCGGAGATCATGCCGCACAGCGACGCCGCGGCGGCGGCGTCGCAGGCGGTGGGCGCCGGGAACCGGGCGGTGCGGCTGGGGGACGCGGTGCTCGGCCACCGCGAGTTCACCCGGGCCGGGCTGGCCGTGCAGGGGGCGACCAGGTCGGCCGCCGGACGGCTCGGGGCGGGCGCCTCGGTCCGGGCGGTCCGCGCGGCGGGCGCGGCCTGGACGGCGGAGCCGCTCGCGGGACTCTGGGGCGAGCCGCCGGCCGCCCAGGTGGCGCGGGCCCTCGCGGCGGGGGCACTGCCGCCGGAGTCCCGGCCGGCCGGGAGCGAGCTGCTGTTCCTGGACGTCACGCTGCTCGGCGCGGTGCCGTACGGGCCGGGCGGGGAAGCACGGCTGCTGGCGGAGTGCGAGGGGGTGGTGCTGGCGCTGCGCGCCGCGCACGACCACCCGGGGCTGGCCTACCGGGGCAACCTGGCGCTGCTCGCCACCGCCCCCGGCCTGCGGCTGCGGGTGATCGGCCGACCGGAGCGCTCGGCCCGCCCGGAGCTGCGGCTGCTGGCCGTCGGCCTGCCGCCCGCAGACCGGCCCGCCACGGCCGGCGCCACGGCACCGCCCGCGTCCGCGACCCGGGCGGAGCCCTCCCTCGCGCTGCCCGCCGACCGCGCGGGCCGGGTCAACCTGGGCCTGGAGCGGCTCCAGACGGCGGACCTCGTCCTTCCGACCGCCACCGGCCCCACCGCCGCCGGCCCGACCGCCACCGGCCCGACCGGGTCCGTCCCACCGGCGCCGTCCCGTGTGCCGGGGGCCGGCGAGGCCCCGACCGCCCCCGTGCACCTGCTCGCCCGCCGGGTGGAGCAGGCGGTGACCGGTGGCCGGGCCGCGCTGGCCCTCGGCTCCCGGGCGGCCGGGGGCGACCGGGCCCGGCTGCGGTCGGCGGGGCTGGCCACCGGTGCGGCGCTGCTGGAGGGGCTGCTCGCGGCGGCGGCGGACCAGCCGCGCGACGTCTTCGGCCGGGTGGTCACGGACGATCACGGCGCCTTCGCGACCGCCTGGCTCGCGGCGGCCTGGTACGAGGAGGAGCTGGCCTCGGCGCTCTGCGTGACCGGTTGGCGCGGTCCGTCGGACGCCGCCGCCCCCGAGCCGGCCCCGGACCGGGCGTGAGAGGGGGAAAACTAATTGCACAAGCAGGTAAGCCGCGTCGAGTGGCATAATCGGGAAATGAAGGACGTTCCACCGCGTGAGCGGAACCGAGCAGAGAGAGGCGAGCCATGGGGATCCAGGACGACGCCGCCGAGATCCGCGCCGGCGGCTGGCGGACGCTCGCCGCGCTTCACGGACTGATCGACTCGGCGCTGGAGAAGACGCTGCAGGCTGAGCACCGGCTCTCGGTGGTCGAGTACACCGTGCTGGAGGCGCTGTCGCGGCAGGACGGCTGGCACATGCGGATGCAGCAGCTGGCCCGTGCGGCCGCGCTGAGCAGCAGTGCGACCACCCGGCTGGTGAGCCGGCTGGAGGAGCGGGGGCTGCTCAGCCGCTACCTCTGCGCGGACGACCGGCGCGGCATCTACACCGAGCTGACCCCGCAGGGGCGTGAACTGCTGGCGGCGGCCCGTCCGACGCACGACGCGACCCTGGAGGCGACGCTCACCGAGGCCGCCGACCTCCCCGAGCTGGCACCGCTGGTCCGGGCCCTGTACGAGCTGGAGCTGACCCCGACGGCCCCGGCCAGGTCCTGACGGGCGGGCCGCGCCGGCTCCCCGGGCTGCCCGGCTCACCCGGTTTCACCGGTGCGCGGCGAGCGCGTCCCGGTGGACCCGGTCGAGCAGGGCGAGCAGCAGTTCCTTGCTGGACGCCCGCTCCCGGACGTCACAGAGCACCACGGGGACGTCCGGGTCCAGGTCCAGCGCGCGGCGGACGTCCTCGGGGGCACAGTCACGGCGCCCGTAGAAGCAGTTGACGCCGACGGCGAAGGGGATGCCGCGCTGCTCGAAGAAGTCCACGGCGGCGAAGCTGGACTCCAGCCGCCGGGTGTCGGCCAGCACGATGGCACCGAGCGCGCCGAGCGCCAGGTCGTCCCACATGAACCAGAAGCGGAACTGTCCCGGGGTGCCGAACAGGTAGAGCACCAGGTCCTCGCGAACGGTGATCCGCCCGAAGTCCATCGCCACGGTGGTCGTCGACTTGTCCTGGACGCCGTCGAGGCTGTCGACCCCGATGCTGGCGCGGGTCATCCGCTCCTCGGTCTGCAACGGCTCGATCTCGCTGACCGAGCCGACCATCGTGGTCTTGCCGACGCCGAAGCCGCCGGCGACGAGGATCTTGACCGCGCCCGGCACCAGGCTCTGGGTCGTCACGTCGGGTCTCCTGAAAGGGGGAACGGGGCGGGGCGCGCGAAGCGGGGGCGGGGGAGCGGGGCGGATCAGAGCCGCCGGACGCCCTCGATCACGGCCTGGATGAGCGCGATGTCCGGCGCCTCGGCGAGCTCGACGGGTGCCCGGGTGAGGATCATCCGGGCCTCGGCGAGGTCGTCGAGCAGCACCTTGACCACGCTCACCGGAAGGTCCAGGACGGCCGCGATCTCGGCCACCGCGAGGGGGCGTTCGCGACAGAGGTCCAGGATCGCGGCCGGCTCGGGCGTCATCCGGCTGGTGTCGGTGCGCGGGTCGGCGGTGACGACCAGGGTGATCAGCGCGAAGCCGTCACGGACCGGGCCGGTGCGCCCGTTGGTGATGGCGTAGGGGCGGACCAGGTGGCCGGCCTCCTTGTCGAAGAACCAGGCCTCGGCGGCGTCGACGGTCACGCACCGCCACCCGCATCCGGTTGGCCGGCGTCGCTGCGCGGCGCTGCGGTGAGGTACTGGCCGACCTGCTTGACCAGCATGTTGATCTCGTACGCCATCAGCCCGGCGTCGACGGCCTCGCTGGTGAGCACGGCGAGCCGGGCGCCCTGGCCGGCGGCCGTGACGAACAGGAACAGCTGGTCCATCTCGATCACGGTCTGCCGTACCCGCCCGCCGCCGAACCGCTGGCCGGCGCCGCGGGCGAGGCTCTGCAGGCCGGAGGCGACGGCCGACAGGTGCTCGGCGTCGGCCCGGTCGAGGCCCTGGGAGAGCCCGACCAGCAGGCCGTCCTCGGAGAGCACGATGGCGTGCCGGGTCTCCGGGACGCGTGCCACCAGCTGGTCCAGCAGCCAGTTGAGGTCGCGCTCGGTGTCGGTGTGCTGCGTCGTCATCGCTGTTCCTTCGCTGTGGGGGGCCCGTCCGGGTCGGGTGTGGTGGCACGGGCGGTGCGGGTGCCGTGCTGGATGGCGGCCATGGTGGCCCGCGAGCGCTGCGGGGAGGGGTCCTCGCCGGGCTGCGCGGGGGAGCCGGGCGGTCCGTACGGCGCGGTGGGGAACGCCTGGGACTCGCGCAGCTGCTCGGCGAGGCTGGCATTGCGGACCCGCCGGGGCAGGACGCGCGGGGTGCGCAGCTCGCCCTCGGGCCCGTACTCCGCCCGGGCCTCCTCGGCACGCTGGTGCGTGGGCGCGGGCGTGGGCGCGGGCGCCGCGACCTGCGCGGCCGACGGCTCGCCGGTCCCGCCCCAGGCCCCGGACCCGCCGACGACCTCGCCCCCGGCCCCGTAGGCGTCCGGGCCGGGCTCGCCCGCCGGGTCCTGGTACGGCCGGGGCCGTCCGGGCCGGGCCACGACCACCGCGCCCGGCAGGCCGGGGATCGGGGAGCCCACCGGCAGACCGCCGTTGACTCCCGGGTCGCCCTCGTCCTGCGGGCCGGCGTCCCCGGGGTAGTGCGCGACCAGCTCGCCGATCACGACATCGCCGTCGACCGCCCCGCCGAGCCCTCCGGCCCCGCCACCGCCGGCCCCGTCGAGCCCTCCGGCCGCACCGGCCTCCGGGCCGACGGCCGGCCCGGAAGCAGCCGCCTGCCCCGGTGCCGCCGCCGGGGCCGCCACGGGCCCGTGGCCGAGCAGCCCGTCACGCACCCCGGAGAGCGCGCCCGACAGGTCCCGGCCGCCCGTGCGGCCGCCCGGCGCGATGCCCGCATCGGCCCCGCCGGCCCCGCCCGCGCCCGTCCCGGCGCCCGGACCCGTCCCGGCGCCCGGACCCGTCCCGATCCCCGTTCCCGCCACCGTGTCCGCCCCGGCCCCCGGCCGCAGGTCCGGCAGCGGCGACCGGGTGACCCGGGCGCCCGGCGGCAGTCCGCTGAAGGCGCACGGCGGCTCGGCCTGCTGCAGCAGCACCGCCGGCACCAGCACCACGGCCCGCGTCCCGCCGTACGGCGAGGGCCGCAGCGTGACCTGGACGTCGTGCCGGGCGGCCAGCCGGGCGACCACGAAGAGCCCGAGCCGCAGGTCGTCGCCGAGCGCGGAGACGTCCAGCTCGGGCGGGTTGGCCAGGTAGTCGTTGAGCCGCTGGTACTCCTCCTCGACCATGCCGAGGCCGCGGTCCTCGACCTCCACCACCAGGCCCTTGGGGACCTCCTGCGCGGAGACCTGCACCTGGGTGTAGGGCGGGGAGAAGGTGGTGCCGTTCTCGATCAGCTCGGCGACGAGGTGGATCACGTCGGCGACCGCCTGGCCGCTGAGCGAGGTGCGGGGCACGCCCTGGACGACGACCCGCGAGTAGTTCTCGGTCTCGGAGACGGCGCTGCGCAGCACGTTGACCATGGGCACGGCGTTGCGCCAGCGCCGGGCGGGCAGCGCGCCGCCGAGGATGACCAGGTTCTCTGCGTTGCGCCGCATCCGGGTGGCGAGGTGGTCGACGGCGAACAGCTCGCGCAGCAGGTCGGGTTCCTCGTGCTCGCGCTCCAGCGCGTCCAGCATGCTGATCTGGCGGTGGATCAGGATCTGGGTGCGGCGCGCGATGTTGAGGAAGACCTTCTTCGTCCCCTCGCGGCCCTGGGCCTGGTGGACGATGGCGGCGACGGCGGCCTGCCGGATGCCCGCGAGGCTGTCCGCGGCCTGCTGGAGTTCGTCGCCGGCCCGCCGGGGCGGGGTCCGGGCGGGGGGCGGGACGGGGACCGACTCGCCCGCGCGCAGCCGGCCGACGACCCCCGGGATCTCGTGCTGGGCGAGCGCCACGGCGTCGACGTGCAGGGCGGCGATCCGGGCCGGCAGGGTGCGGGCGGTGCGCAGACCGTGCACCAGGCTCCAGAGCAGGACCGCGCCGACCGCCGCGCTGCCGGCGTACAGAGCGGTGCGCTCCCCGGCGTCGCGCAGCAGGTAGGCGGCGTAGCCCCAGGCGGCGGCGAGGCCGAGGCCGGGGACCAGGGCGAGGGCGAGGAGCGAGCTGCGTAGGGAGCCGGACCGGCCGGCGCGGTGGCCCGTCCGGGGGGCCGATATGCCTGGCATCTGATTCCTTGTAGCAGGGCGAACGGCGGGGTGTCCGTGTGCGGTCCGGCCGGGGCTGCTGGGGTGCCACGGCCGGCGGTGCCCGGAGGGTTGCCGGAGGTGGTGACCCGTGGGGTCACCGTCCGGACGGATGCAGCACGGCCGCCGACTTCAGGCACGCTACCAGCCCCGGGTGCCCTTCGGGCAACATCAACTGACCATATGTGAACGCCTGATGACAGCGTGTCGGGAAGCCCGGAGGGCGCCCTTCCGGGCATTCGCACTGGTCAGCGAAGTGCGGTGGGTGCCGGGGGAGCGCCTGACGGCTTTCCGGCGGCCGGATCCGGCCGCCGGAAAGCCGTCAGGGACAGGTCAAGGAAGGCCCGGGCTCAGCCCGCCAGCGGCATCCGCAGCACCGCCGCCGAGCCGGCCTGGAGCTCTGCCTCCGCGCGGGCCTCGCGTTCGGCCGCCTCGCTCCACGCCCAGCCCGCCAGGTCGGCGAACTCGGCCGACCACTGCTTGCCGTAGGTGCCCGAGGCCACCTGGCCGAGCCGCAGCCGCTGGACGTCCGAGGTGCCGGCCGGCGGGTAGGTGTGGGTGGCGTCGCGCAGGTAGCGCTCGATGTGGAACTCCGCCTGCAGTCCGCGGGCCGCGTGGATCTCCATGGCGTTGCGCGCCGAGTCCATCGCGTACTCGGTGTTGATCAGCTTGGCGTTCATCAGTTCGGCGTCGCAGGCCTTGCCGTGGTCCAGCAGGTGCGAGGCGTGGTACGCGGCGAGCTTGGCGGTCATCAGCCGGGACTGCATCTCGCCCAGCTTGAGTGCGATGTTGGGCAGTTGGGAGAGCGGCTTGCCGTAGAGCATCCGGGCCTCGGCGAACCGCACGGTGTCCTCGACGATCGCCACGTGGAGGCCGAGGGCGACCGCCGCCAGGTTCAGCCGCCCGTACAGCGTGGACGAGGAGTAGGCGACGTCCAGGCCCTGGCCCTCCCGGCCGAGCAGGTTGGCGGCCGGGATCCGGCAGTCCTCGAAGACCAGTTCGCCGAAGCTGAAGCCGTGCAGACCGCTCTGCGAGCCGAGGGCGCCGGTGCGGAAGCCCGGGCGGTCGCTCTCCACCAGGAAGGCGGACAGGCCCCGGCTGCCCTGGCCGGTGCGCAGCACCACGCCGTGCACGTCGCCGATGTGGGAGTTCCCCACGAACCACTTGCGGCCGTTGAGCACGTACTCGTCGCCCTCGCGCCGGGCGGTGCCGCTCATGCCGAGCACATGACCGCCGGACTCCGGTTCGGTGACGGCGATCGTGGGCAGCGCCGCTCCGGAGGCGAACCTGGGCAGCCAGTAGCGGCGTTGGGCGTCGTTGCCGAAGTGGATGACCTTGGCGACGCCGAGCTGCGAGGCCTGCGCCACCGCCCCCATGGCGCCGCTGACGCGGGACAGCTCCTCGACGATGACGGTCTTGGCGAGATGTCCCAGCCCCAGCCCGCCGAACTCGCGCGGGATGGTCACTCCGATCCAACCCCGGCGGGCGATCTCCCGCGCGAGTACGAACTCGACCTGGCGCTCGGCCTCCATTCTGGCCACCTGCGGGCGCACTTCCTTCTCCGCGAACTCGCGCACCTCCGCACGGAGGTGCTCGTGTCGTTCGTCGGTGAAGTAGTCCATCGCCATGCCCCGGTCCTCTCGGGTTCGGTTCGTTCGGTGGAAGTGCCTCCGTCCGTGCAGCCGATCCGCGTCGGCCGCCGAGGGCGTGGGGGAGGTGACGGTGGCGGCCGGGTGCCCCGTTGCATCCGGGTGCGCGGAGTGCCGGCGGTGGCCCACGCTGCCCATGGGGACCGCCGATTTTCGGCAGGGCTCATTGTCATATGTGGGTCGAAAGTGCTCTACGGAGGATCTTGGATTGGCGCGATCAGGTCGTTCGGGGACTGCCGAGGATTGAAACGCCGGAAGAAGGGGATACGACGTTCCCCCGATTCCCGGATCCGCCGGATCCGATGGTTCCGCTTCCGGTTCCCCTCCCGTTCCCGCCTGGAGGGCCGCCCGCCGTCTCCTCGCCCGCCAGGTGGCTTTGACGGAACATCAACAGACGTGGTGGCGCGGACGGAGAACGCCGAAGGTGCCGGATGTCTGATTACATGTGCGCCATGACTGATGTGATGAGCACTCAAGGCCAGTTCCCGGGTGCCGCCGGGGAGTCGGAGCGGGCCCGCAGGCTTCGCAGCCTGGGCCTCGACGAGCCCACCGCGGACGAGGCCTTCGACCGCTTCGCCCACCTGGCCGCCAGCATCACCCGCGCCCCCATCGCGATGGTCAACTTCATCAACGACGAGCGCCAGATGTTCCGGGGGCTCTACATTCCGCCAACCTCCCCCGACATTCCGGCCGACGAGGGCTCCTCCTGGGCCGACCGGGGGATCGCTTTCGACCTGCCGACCCGTCAGATGCCGCTGAGTCACGGCTTCTGCCCCCACGTCGTCGCCCAGCGCTCCCCCCTCGCGCTGGACGACATCCTCGCCTACCCCCGGTTCTCCGGGAATCCGGTCGTCGACGAGCTGGGCGTGCGCGCGTACCTCGGCGCCCCGCTCGTCGACGACACCAACACCGTCATCGGCACCGTCTGCGTCCTCGACCGCGAACCCCGCCAGTGGGGCCGCGAGCGCCTGCGCGACATCCAACACCTCGCCGAGGCCCTGCTCTCCGAGATCCGGCTGCGCGACAACCTCCTCGCCCAGCAGCAGGAGATGTTCGCGGCCTTCGACGGCTCGCCCTTCCCGATCATGCTCACCGACGGCCCCGGCCAGGAGATCCGCTACGCCAACGCCCAGCACGCCGAGGTCTTCGGCGCCCCGGCGGCGTACGGCACCATCGGCCAGGCCTACCCCCAGCTCGGCGCCGCCGGCCTCCAGCAGGCGGTCTCCGAGGCCTACCGCACCGGCCGCGCCACCGTCCTCAACGACGTGCGCGTCCAGTCCCTGCGCCCCGACGCCCAGCGCGGCCAGCAGATCTTCAGCTTCACCAGCAGCCCGCTGCGCGCCGTCCGCACCGGCCAGGTCAGCGGTGTGCTGACGGTCGGCATGGACGTCACCGCGCAGTCCCGCACCGAGGAGGAGCTCGGCACCCTGGCCGCGCTCCTGGTCGACCGCCTCCAGCAGAGCGGCGGCGCCCCCGCCGTCCGCCCGGGCGGCGGCGACACCGGGCTCGTCCTGCCGGCCTGAGCACGGGCCGCCCGGACCACCCGGTCCGGTCTCCCACCCGTTCTCGTGGTACCGCACCACCCGCTCGACCCGCACCATCCAGCCTTGCCCGCACCACCCGCACCACCCGCACCACCGCGTCCGCGACGGCTTCCGCCACCGCGGCGGGGCGCCTCTCACCCCCGAGGAGAGGCTCCCCGCCACGGTGCAGTCCCGGCGGGCGCCGTCCGGGTCGGACGCCGCCCGCAACGACGCCCATCGGGTGAACGCCCGCCGGAGCTCCGCCGTCCGGGTGGACGCCGTCCGGGTGAACCGCCGGGCGCCGTCCCGCCGCACCCGACCGCACGGCGCGGCCGGTGGTAGGCATGGGCCGCATGCAGTGGTTCGCCGCCCCCGAGTACTGGCTCAGCAGACTGCTCGTGCAACGGCTGCTGGCCGCCCTCTACCTCACCGGCTTCCTCGCCGCGGCCCTCCAGTTCCGCGCCCTCCTCGGCAGCCGCGGCATGCTCCCCGTCCCCCGCTTCACCGCCCGGGTCCCGTTCCGCCACGCGCCCGGCCTCTTCCACCTCCACTACAGCGACCGCTTCTTCGCCGCCGTCGCCTGGAGCGGCGCCGCGCTCTCCGCCGCCCTCGTCGGCGGCCTCGGCGACGCCGTCCCGCTGTGGACGGCCATGCTCTGCTGGGCGGCGCTGTGGGCCCTCTACCTCTCGATCGTCAACGTCGGACAGACCTGGTACTCCTTCGGCTGGGAGTCGCTGCTGCTGGAGGCGGGCTTCCTGGCCGTCTTCCTCGGCAACGCCGACACCGCCCCGCCCGCCCCCGTGCTCTGGCTGCTGCGCTGGCTGGTCTTCCGGGTCGAGTTCGGCGCCGGACTGATCAAACTGCGCGGCGACAGCTGCTGGCGCGACCTGACCTGTCTGCGCTACCACCACGAGACCCAGCCGATGCCCGGCCCGCTCAGCTGGTTCTTCCACCACCTGCCCGACCCGCTGCACCGCGTCGAGGCGGCCGCCAACCACCTCACCCAACTCCTCGTCCCGGTCGGCCTGCTCCTGCCGCAGCCCGTCGCCACCTACGCCGCCTGCGTGGTCGTCGCCACCCAGCTCTGGCTGGTCGCCTCCGGCAACTTCGCCTGGCTCAACTGGCTCACCATCGCCCTCGCCCTCGCCGCCGTCGACCCCGCCCGCCTCGGCCTGCCCGTCCACCCGCGCGCCTACGCGGCCACCCCCGTCTGGTTCGAGGCGCTGGCGCTCGCCCTCACCGCCGCCGTCCTCGTCCTCAGCTACTGGCCGGTGCGCAACATGGTCTCCCGCCGCCAGGTCATGAACCGATCCTTCAACCGCCTCCACCTGGTCAACACCTACGGCGCGTTCGGCAGCGTCAACCGGACCCGCCAGGAGGTCGTCGTCGAGGGCACGGACGACGCGGTGGTCACCCGGCACAGCGTGTGGAAGGAGTACGGCTTCAAGGGCAAGCCCGGCGACGTGCGCCGCCTGCCGCGCCAGTACGCCCCCTACCACCTGCGGCTCGACTGGCTGATGTGGTTCGCCGGCATCTCGCCCGGCTACGCCCGGCCGTGGTTCCTGCCGTTCGCCGCCCGGCTGCTGGTCAACGACCCGGACACGCTGCGCCTGCTGCGTCACAACCCCTTCCCGGACGGCCCGCCGACCCACGTGCGGGCGACCCTCCACCTCTACCGGTTCACCGATTGGCGCGAACTGCGGCAAACCGGCGCCTGGTGGCACCGCACGGCGCTCTTCGAGTACCTCGCGCCGGTCGACCTCGCGACCCTGGCCCGCGCCGGCTACCGGCCGCCGCCCGCGCGCTAGGCGGACGGCGGCGGCCGGCGTACGCCGACCGGCCCACGGCGGACCACCCGACCGGCCCTCCCGGGTGGCGTCCGGGCGGGCGGTACGGCACGCCACACCGGCCCGAGGGGCGGTGGGTGCGTGCATGGCTCGAACGGGCACCCGTATTCTTGGCCTCCGACCGGCAGCCCGACCGCGCGCCCCCCGGCCCTCGCTCCGAGACCCACCGCGCACCCGGACCGCCACCCCCTCGCCGCCCGTCCACGCCCCCGCCGCAGCCGCCCAGAACCGGACCTCACATGACAGTGCTTCACTCCCGCAACGCCGACGCGGCCGACGCAGCCGGCTCCGCAGACGTCAAGGACACCACGGACACGGACTCGGACACCAAGGCAGCCACGGAGACCGCCGACACCACGGACACCACGGACACGACGATGGACACCACGCACACGACGGACGTCGCCGACACCGCGGCCGCGTCCGACACCGACCTCCGCGAGGACCTCGGCCGCTACGCCGAACTCGGCGCCTTCACGCTCACCGCCGAGGCCCACCCCTGGTACGCGGCCCTCGACACCGTCGCCACCCCCGAGGACGCCCGCGCCGCGTCCACCGTCCTCGCCGAACTGCGCGGCCACGACCTCCAGCAGGTCTGGGAGGACGTCACCACGCTCGCCGCCGACGTCAAGCTCGACGCTCCGGACACCGTCGGCAAGACCGCCGTGCTGGTCGAGATGCTCCAGCTGGTCCGCCGCACCTCGGCCGTCCTCGCGCCCGCCGCGTACGACGCCGACCTCGAATCCCTGATCGCCGCCACCGCCGACCGGAACTGGCGGCGCGAGCGCGGCGTCAAGCTCTCCTGGCTGCGCGGCCGCTCGCTGCGCAAGCAGGCCGCCACCCTCGCCGCCACCACCACCGGCCGCCCCCGCGCGCAGGACCTCCACGAGGCGCTCGCCTCCGCCGAGGTCGAGCGCCGCGCCTGGGCGGCCCTGGCGCCCTCCGGCACGCTGCCCACCGCGCCGTCCGACGCCGATCTGGCCCACCGCACGGCGCAGACCTTCGAGGCCGTCAACACCGGTGTGCGCGAACTCGCCCGCCTGCTGCCCGGGCAGGACCTCGACGCGCTGTCCTTCCCGGAGCTGATCGACCTGGTCGAGCGCCTCGCCGCCGACGAGGGCACCCTCTACCGCCTGCCCACCCTCCGCGGCCTGCGCACCACCCTGGAGGAGGCCGGTCTCGCCGACCTCCTCACCGAGCTCGCCGCCTCCCACGCCGACCGCCGCGCCGCCGAGGCCGCCTACACCGCCCGCCAGGCCCTCGCGGGCGGACAGCGCGACGGCCTGACGCCGGAGACGGCGGAGGAGCCGGAGGCGGTCGCCACCGGGACGCCGGCCGAGGCGGAGGAGGAGCCCGAGGCGAAGGCCGAGCCGGGGACGGCGGACGCGGACGCGGAGGCGACGGCGGAGACCCCGGCCGAGGACCAGCCGCTCACCGTCACCCTCCCCGCCCCCTCGCCGGCCGCCGACGACCTGGTCGGCGTCACCACCGCCCCGCCGGCCCAGCCCTCCGCCCCCGACGCCGAGACCATCGACCCGGCCCGGGCGGAGGCCGGGGAAACCCCCGAGCCGGCCGCCGCTGTCGTCGCCGACGCCACCGCGCCGGAGCCGGTGGCGGAGGCCCCGGTCGAGGAGTCGGCCGAGTCGGTGGTTTCTGCTGTCGAGGTGGAGTCG
>NZ_JBIBVJ010000004.1:162663-257658 GCF_043080305.1 Kitasatospora sp. NPDC015120
GGAGCCCGCCGCGAAGGCGGGGGTTGCGGCCGAGGTCGAGCCGGTGGCTGAGGTGGTGGTCGAGAGCGAGGCCGTCGTCGAGGCTGCTGGCGAGGTTGTTGCGGAGCCGGTGGCGGAGGCCCCGGTCGAGGAGTCGGCCGAGTCGGTGGTTTCTGCTGTCGAGGTGGAGTCGGAGCCCGCCGCGAAGGCGGGGGTTGCGGCCGAGGTCGAGCCGGTGGCTGAGGTGGTGGTCGAGAGCGAGGCCGTCGTCGAGGCTGCTGGCGAGGTTGTTGCGGAGCCGGTGGCGGAGACCGCGGTCGAGGAGTCGGCCGAGGCGGTGGTTTCTGCTGTCGAGGTGGAGCCGAAGGCCGTCGTAGAGGAGTCGGCCGAGCCCGACGTCGAGGTTACCGAGGTTGCCGTCGCGGTCGGTGCGGAGCCGGTGGCCAAGGCGCCGGTCGAGGCCGAGGTTGCTGTCGAGGCTGCTGCGGAAGCCCCGGTCGAGGAGTCGGCCGAGCCGGTGACCGCTCCCGCCGAGGTGGAGCCGGAGCCCGCCGCGAAGGCGGAGGTTGCGCCCGAGGCCGAGCCGGTGGCTGAGGTGGCCGTCGAGGCTGAGGCCGCCGTCGAAGCGTCGGCCGAGCCGGTTGCCGAGGTCGCTGCCGAGGTCGTCGAGGCCGTTGTGACGGAGCCGGTCACCGAGTCCCCGGCCGCCGAGCCCGCCCCCGCCCCCGCGGTCGGTGGGCGGCCGGAGAAGCCGGACTTCACGCCGGGGCGGCCGGTGACCGCGTACTCGGCGGAGGAACTGCTCGCGATCGTGCGCTGGGTCGACGGCGACGGGGTCGAGCGGAGTGACGAGGAGCTGCTGCGCGCGGCGATGAAGGAGCTCGGCTTCGCCCGCCTCGGGCCGCGCATCAAGGAGGCGCTCGGCGGCGCCGTCGCCGCCGCACGCGGCTGACGCGCACGCGGGAAGGCCCCGGGCGGCCCGGTCGTTCACCGACCGCGCCGCCCGGGGCCTTCCGCATGTCCACCCACTGAAACCCGATTGCCGGGCGCCCGCGGGCCGTTGAGACTCGGCGAGGGTCGGCCGGTCGGACGGGCGACCCCGACCGACCCCGACCGAGCGGAGCCCGCCCGTGCCCGACGTCCTGCGCCCCCGCGCCCTGGCCCCCGGCGACCTCGTCGCCGTCGCGGCGCCCGCCGGACCGCTGGAGGCCGACGCCGCGCCGCTGCTGGAGCGCGGCGTCGCCACGCTCACGGCCATGGGCTTCCGGGTGCGCCGCACACCGCTGACCGAGCCGGGGCGGCGCCGCTGGTGGGCGGCGGACGGGCCCGACGCGCAGGCCGAGGAGTTCAACCGGCTGCTGCGCGACCCCGAGGTCCGGGCGGTCGTCGCGCACACCGGCGGGCAGGCCACCGCCGGCTGGCTGGACCGGGTGGACGTCGACGCCGTGCGCGCCGATCCCAAGCCGGTGCTCGGGTGCAGCGACGTCTCGCTGCTCCTGCTCGCGCTGCACGCCCGCACCGGCCTGGCCGGTCTGCACGGCGACATGGCGACCTACGGCCTCGGCGGCTCCTGGCACGACGCCCCCGCGCCGACCGCCACGACGCTCGCCGGCCTCTACCGCCGCGCCCTCACCGATCCGGCGGCGCCGCTCGGGCCGCTCCCGGAACTCCGCACGCCCGGCGGCGGCCGGGAGTGCTGGCGGCCGGGGCTGGCGTCCGGACCGCTGCTCGGCGGCCTGCTCGGGCGGCTGGTCGCGCTCCAGGCGACGCCCTACGCGCTGCCCGCCGAACGCTTCGACGGGGCGGTGCTGTTCTGGGAGGAGGTGGAGCGGCCGCTCTCCGCCGTGTGGCAGGACCTCCACCTGCTCCGGATGTCCGGCGTGCTCGACCGGATCGCCGCGATGGTCGTCGGGGTGCCGCACCTGGTCACCACGGCCGGCTGCGCGGACGACGCCCCGGCGCCGTCGCTGCGCGAGGTCGTGCTCGACGTGCTCGGCGACCGGCCGCTGCCGGTGCTCGGCGGGCTGGAGCTCGGCCACGCCGGCCCCAACCTGCCCCTGCCGCTCGGCGTCCGTGCCACCGTCGACGCGACCGCCCGCACCCTGAGCCTGGACGAACCGGCCGTCGCCCCGCGCTGACGCGGGCGCTGGGGCCCTCCCGCAGACACGGCGGTCCGGAAGCACGGTCCGGGATCACGGTGCGAGGGATGACGGTGCGAGGAATCACGGTGCGAGGGATCACGGTCGACGGCCGATCACCCCCGCCCCGCCCCGAGCTGCGCCGCCAGCACTGCCGGGGCCTCCACCAGCGACGGTCCGTACCAGGTGAGGTGGCGGCCGCTGACCAGGGCCGCCGGGACGCCGGGGAAGGCCTCGGGGCCGTCGTCGGCGGTGAAGCGGTAGGGCTCGTCGGGCAGGACCACCAACTCCGGCCGGGAGGCGAGCAGGTCGGGGAGCGGCACGGCGGGGTAGCGCTCCGGGCGGGCCGGGTCCTCGGCGTGCGGCAGGTGCAGTCCGAGGCGGCGCAGCAGGTCGCCGGCGAAGGTGTCGTGGCCGAGCACCATCCAGGGACGGCGCCAGATCGGCACCACCGCCCGGCGGGCCGGGCCGGGCAGCGGGCGGACCGCGCCCCAGGCGGCCTCGGCGGCGTCCAGCCAGGGCGGGCGGGGCAGGCCGCAGCCGGCGGTGAGCAGCCGGTCCAGTGAGCGGACCGCCTGGTCGAGGGTGCGGATGTCGGTGACCCAGACCGGCAGGCCGGCCGCCCGCAGGGCGTCCAGGTCGGGGCGGCGGTTCTCCTCGTCGTTGGCGATCACGAGGTCCGGGGCGAGCGCCACGATCCGGGCCACGTCCGGGTTCTTGGTGCCGCCGATCCGGGGCACGTCCAGGCCGGCGGGGTGGCTGCACCAGTCGGTGGCCCCGGCCAGCAGCCCGGGTGCGGTGGCGGCGACCGCCTCGGTGAGCGAGGGCACCAGCGACACCACCCGGCGCACCGGCCCGGCGCCGAGCGGCACCGCCGACCCGAGGTCGTCGACCACCGGGGGACCGCCGGGCGCGTGGAGGGACGTCATCGCACCACCCTAACCACCCCGGCCGTCACCCCATCGTCACCCGACCGCTTCCCGGATGCCGCCCGTACGGGCAAACTCACGGGAACCGGCCGGGCACAGTGGCCGACTACTGGTCCGGGTTCACCGCACGGACCCGAGCACAACCATTGACCAGGAGAGTTTCTGATGCGTCCTCGCGTCTTCTGCGGTATCGCGGCCGCTGTCGCCCTGTTCGCGACGGCCTGCTCCGGCGGCGGTGACGGGGGCGGGGACGCTGCGGGGGGCGGCGGGAGCACGCAGCAGGCGGGGGCCGGCGGCGCGTTCCCGGTCAAGGTGGCCGACTGCGCCGGCAAGGAGACCAGCGTCAAGCAGGCGCCGCAGCGGATCGTCACCAGTGACGCGGCCGGACTGGAGATGCTGCTCCAGCTCGGCGCCGGCGACCGGGTCATCGGCACCGGGTTCCCGCCCGGGAAGGGCAGCCTGCCGGCCGCCCTCGCCGACCGGGGCGCCAAGGTGCCGGTGCTGGGCGACACGCTGATCCCGAAGGAGAAGCTGCTCGGCTCCGGCGCCGATCTGTACGTGGACACCTTCGGGCCGATGCCGGGGATGGGCGCGGCGGGCGCCGGGCCGAGCGAGGAGGAGCTCAAGGCGGTCGGCATCCAGCACGTGCTGCTGCTCTCCACGGCCTGTGCCACCGGCCCCAAGGCCGCCCAGGGGCCGCGCACCGACCTCGCCGCGGTCGAGGACGACGTCCGCCGCCTCGGTGCGGTCACCGGGACGGCCGCCCGGGCCGAGGAACTGGTCGGTGCGATGGAGAAGCAGATCACGGACGTCAAGAACGCCACCGCGGGCGTACCGGAGGCGCAGCGTCCCGGGTACTTCCTCTTCGACTTCGACGCCGGTACAAAGCAACCGATGGCCGTCTGCGGCAAGCAGGTCGCCAACGCCGTGATCACCCTGGCCGGAGCTCACAACGTGTTCGCCGACTGCGACGCCGACTTCCGGCCCGTCTCCTGGGAGGACGTGGTGGCCAAGAACCCGGACTGGATCCAGCTCGCGGTGCGCAACCGCGGCAGCGAGGAGGCGAACCGCAAGGCGTTCGACGAGGCCGAGGCGTTCCTCAAGGGGTTCCCGGCCACCCAGGGGCTGAAGGCCGTGCAGGAGGGGCACCTGCTGCGGATCGGTTCCGAGGTCACCACGATCGCCGGGACCCGCACCGCCGACACGGTGCGGCAGATCGCCGCGGCGCTCCACCCGGCGCTCGTCAAGAACGGGCAGTAGCCGATGGCCGGGGCCACCACCGCCGCCGCAGCCGCCGACGACGGTGCCACGGGCACCGCCGTGCGGCGCACACGCGTCCGGGCGCTGCCCGCCGGACCGCTCGCCGCCCTGCTCGCCGCCGCCCTGGTGGCGGCGCTGACCGCCGCCGTGTCGCTCGGCGCGGTGGACATCCCGCCCGGCGAGGTGTGGGAGGTGGTCGGGCGCCGGATCACCGGGCAGCGGGCGGCGGCCGGCACCCGGGACCTCATCGTCTGGCAACTGCGGGTGCCCCGCGCCCTGCTGGCGGCCGTGGTGGGTGCCGGGCTCGGTGTGGTCGGCACCGCCGTGCAGGCGCTGGTCCGCAATCCGCTCGCCGACCCGTTCCTGCTCGGCATCTCCTCCGGGGCCTCGCTCGGCGCGGTCGGCGTGATCGTGCTCGGCTCCGGCCTGGGCCTGGAGCTGACCATCGGGGGGATCGCCGGGATCACCGTCTCGGTGGCGGCCTTCCTCGGTGCGCTGGCCGCGTTCTCGCTGGTGTGGCTGCTGGCCCGGCGCGGCGGCGGGTTCTCCCCGTTGCGCCTGGTGCTGGCCGGCATCGGCATCGGCCAGTTCCTCACCGGCCTCACCAGCTACCTGGTGCTGCAGACCGGCGACGAGCAGCAGACCCGGGGCGTGCTGTTCTGGCTGATGGGCAGCCTGAGCGGGGCCACCTGGGGCCAACTCGCCGTCCCCGCGGTGGCCGTGGTCCTCGGCATGGTCCTGCTCCAGGGCCGCGCCCGGGGGCTGAACGCGATGCTGATGGGCGACGAGACGGCGGCCGGCCTCGGCGTCGACGTGGCCCGGCTGCGCCGCGAGATCTTCGCCGTCACCAGCGTGCTCACCGGGGTGCTGGTCGCCGTCTCCGGGGCGATCGGCTTCGTCGGGCTGATGGTTCCGCACGTGTGCCGGATGCTGGTCGGCGGCGACCACCGCCGGCTGCTGCCGCTGTCCGCCCTCACCGGCGCGGTCCTGCTGGTGGTCGTCGACCTGCTCGCCCGCACCGCGCTGGACGGCCAG
This sequence comes from Kitasatospora sp. NPDC015120, assembly GCF_043080305.1. Taxonomy (NCBI): domain Bacteria; kingdom Bacillati; phylum Actinomycetota; class Actinomycetes; order Kitasatosporales; family Streptomycetaceae; genus Kitasatospora; species Kitasatospora sp. NPDC015120. The sequence continues at coordinate 168,005 of NZ_JBIBVJ010000004.1, forward strand.
GAGGTGCCGATCGGCGTGGTGACCGCCCTGCTCGGCGCGCCCACCCTGCTCTACCTGCTGGACCGACGACTGGAGCGGAATTGAGAATCGCCGTCGAAGACGTGAGCGTCGCCCTGGCCGGGCGGACCGTGGTCGCCGGGGTCCACCTGGTCGCCAAGGAGGGCGAGATCGCCGGCCTGGTCGGTCCCAACGGCAGTGGCAAGTCCAGCCTGCTGCGCACCGTGTACCGTCATCTGCGGCCGAGCGCGGGGCGGGTGCTGCTGGCGGGGCGGGAGCTGTCCGGGCTGAGCCCCGCGCAGTCCGCCCGGCACATCGGGGCACTGCCGCAGGAGCGCGGCGGGGACTTCGAGCTGACCGTCCGCGAGGTGGTCGCGATGGGCCGCACCCCGTACAAGCGGGCGTTCGCCAAGGACGACGCCGAGGACCACCGGCTGGTCGCCGAGGCGCTGGAGCGGGTCGGCATGGCGCACGCGCCGGACCGCCGGTTCGCCCAGCTCTCCGGAGGCGAGCGCCAACGGGTGCTGCTGGCACGGGCATTGGCCCAGCAGCCGGACGTCCTGGTGCTGGACGAGCCGACCAACCACCTGGACGTCCGGCACCAGGTGGAGCTGCTGGCGCTGCTGCGCGGGCAACGGCGCACCACGCTGGTCGCGCTGCACGACCTGAACGCGGCCGCCTCGGTGTGCGACCGGCTGCACGTGCTGCACCGCGGCACGCTGGTCGCCTCGGGGGAGCCGCGCGAGGTGCTGACCGCGGAGCTGCTCGCCGAGGTGTTCGGGGTGCGGGCGGCGGTGGTCGACCACCCCTTGACGGGTGACCCGTTGATCGCGTTCGACCACCGCACGCCGGCCGGCGCGCCGGAACCGGTGACCGCCCCCGGAGCCGGCGGCCCCGGGGCGGTCGCGCTGCCGGCCGGGGCGGGGGACCGGGTGTTCACCGAACTCCCGGTCGCCGCCGCCCCGGGCTGTCCCGAGCGTCAGGAGGTCTCGTAGTGGCTCGGACGGCCGTTGCGCTCGACCAGCCGGCCGATCTTGGCGGCCTCCTCGCTGCGCAGCAGCTCCCAGCCGCCGTCCTGGCGGTGCAGCACCGAGGAGTGCCACGGCGTCATCCACATGTCCGCGTGCTCCAGCAGCCGGATGCCGAACTTCAGCACGCCGACCTTCTGCGGGTGGATGGAGAGCCGGAACGAGCGGGGGTGCTGCTCGGCGATGAGGTCGCCCCAGGCGCGGCTGCGCTGGATGACGCCGTAGGCACGCTGGCGGCAGTCCTTCTGCAGGGCGGACTTGGTGCCGGTCCAGCCGAAGGTGTCCTCGGTGAGGAAGCGGGTGATGCCGCGATAGAGCTTGGCGGTCTCCTCGTCGGTCAGCACCTGCTCGCGCAGCTCCTCCTTGGTCGGCGCGTACTGGGCGTGCACCCGGGCGCGCTTCTCGTCGAAGGGCAGGTCGCCGAGGACGGCCCGCAGGTCGAAGGTGTCGAGGTGGGCCAGGCCCTCGCGCTCGATCAGTGCGGACAGCTCGTCGGAGTACTGGTCGATGTGGTCGTCGGGGACGTGGATGAGGTCACCGAAGATGTGGCCGTCGGAGCAGATCAGGATCTTGGCCCCGGGCTCGTAGATCTTGCCGATCTGCTGGGCGAGGCCGTTGAGGAAGGTGAGCGAGAGCCGCTCGCCCTCGTCGGGCAGGTGGCCGAGCACCTTGGCGAGGTTGGGGGACTTGCAGGGGAACCCCGGCAGGGTGAACAGGATCGGGTCGCCGGCCGTGATGAAGTCCGCCAACTGCTCCATCTGGAGCGGGAAGTCGGCGGGCGCGGCGTCGACCTCGGGGTCGGAGGCGCGGCGGTGCGGCAGCAGCAGGTCGAGGATCTCGGCCGAGAGCCGGGTCACGGTCTGCTGGTCGGGGACGGTGTACCCGGTGGTGCTGTGCGCGGTGGTCACGTTGCTCTCGTGGCTGTCGGCCTGGGAGTTGCTGGAGTCGGTGGTGACGGTGCCGGCGCGCGGCATGGTGGTCCTCCATGGAACGTCGAACGGGCTTCGGGCAGGCGGAGCCACGCCCCGGCGGTGTTCGCCGGGACGCTGTGGTGGGTGCAGGGAGAGGCGTGGTCGGCCCTTCGCAGGTGCTCAGACCCGCCGGTCGTAGGCGACCGGGAGCCGGTTCACCCCGCGGGCCAGGACGGCGGGCACCCAGGCGAGCGCGTCGATGCGCTCGTCGTCGGCGGCCGAGGGCCGCAGCCCGGGCAGCCGGGTGAGCAGGGTGCCGATGGCGATCTGGAGTTCGGCCCGGGCCAGGGCGGCGCCGGGGCAGAAGTGGATGCCGTGGCCGAAGGCCAGGTGGGCGTTGGGGGAGCGGTCGAAGTCCAGGACGTCGGTGTCCGTGAACTGCTCCTCGTCCCGGTTGGCGGCGCCGAGCGAGACGATCACCGAGTCGCCGGCCGGGACGGTGGTGCCGTGCAGGTCGCTGTCGGTGGCGAAGAAGCGCCAGGTGGTCAGCTCGAACGCGCCGTCGTAGCGGAGCAGTTCCTCGATCGCCCGGGTGAGCAGGCCCGGCTCGGCGCCGGGGTTCGCGGGGTCGAGGGAGGCGCGCAGCCGGTCGAGCTGCTCCGGGTGGCGCAGCAGGGTGATCAGCATGGTGGTGATCTGGTTGGTGACCGGCTCCTGGCCGGCGACCAGCAGCTGGAACACCATCGAGTCGAGCTCCTCGGGGCTCAACTCGCCGGCGTCGCAGGCCGCGACGAGCCGGCCGAGCAGGTCCACGCCCGGCCCGGCGGGGTCGTGGGTGGCGCGCTTGTGGGCGACCACGTCGGCGATGTAGGTCTGCAGGCCGCGCAGCCGGCCCTCGTACGCCGGCCGGCCCGGGTCCTGCGGACCGACCGGTTGCACCACCTTGCCCCAGTCGCGGTCGAACTTGACCGCCAGCTCCTGCGGGAGGCCGATCACCTCGGCCAGCACCCGGAAGGGGTAGTGGGCCGCGAAACCGGCCACCAGGTCGCTGCCCCCGGCCGGGGCGGTCGGCGGCAGCTCGTCGATCAGGGCGTCGGCGAGCTCCTGGATGCGCGGGCGCAGTGCCTCCACCCGGCGCGGTGAGAAGGCCTCCAGGACGAGCTTGCGCATCGTGGTGTGCTTCGGCGGGTCCTGGTGCAGCAGGTGGACCTGGAGCTGGGAGTGCTGCGGCTCGGGCATGATCGAGGCGAGCCGGCGCCACTTGTCGTTGCCGAGTGCGTGGTTCTTGCCGAGCCGGGGGTCGTTGAGGGTCTCGTGGGCGGCCTTGTAGCCGGTGACCAGCCAGGCGCCGACGCCGCTCGGGAAGGTCACCCGGTGGACGGGGCCCGCCGCCCGCATCCGCCGGTACAGGGGGTAGGGGTCGCTCTTGTACTCCGGGCCGAACAGTGGCACGGGGTCGGGGAGTTCGTCGTAGCCGAACGGGCAGCGGGGCCCGTCGGGGGCCTCGCCGGCCGCGGTCGGCTCGTGGACGGTGTCGGTCATTGCGGATGTTCCTCCGGTGTGGATCTGTGGTGTGCAGGCCCGGCCGTGACGCTGCGTCAGGCCGGGCTGCCGATCGTCCGGTCGTTCTCTTCGTTCGCCGGGGTGCTCTCGGCGGTGCCGGTGGTGCGGTCGGTGGGCTCGGCGCCCCGGTCGGTGCGGCGGCGCAGGGTCAGCAGGGCCACGGCGAGGGCGGCGGCGGTCGCGGCGAGGGCAAGGCCGGCCCGGACGCCGGCCGTCTCGGTGGTGCCGTACAGGGTGGCGGCGGTGGCCAGCGCGGGGCCGAGCGCGAAGCCGAGGCTGCGTGACAGCTGGACGGCCGAGCCGGCGGTGGCGAGCTGGTCCGGCGGGGCCGAGGTCATCACCAGGGCCTGGACCGGGCCGCCGTTGAGGCCCATGCCGACGCCGGCCACCAGGAGCCGCCAGGCGATGTCGGGCGAGGACCAGCCGGTGTCCACCGGGACGAGCAGCAGCAGGCCGAGGGCGGTCACGGCGGCGCCGGTGAGCGCGGTCGGACGGGCGCCCCAGCGGTCCGCGAGCCGTCCGCCGAAGCGGCCGGCCACCACCATGCCGAGCGGGAACGCCAGCATGGTGACGGCGGTGGCGGTCGCGCTCTCGCCGTCCTCCCGGCGCAGGTACTGGGCGAGCAGGAAGTGGTTGGCCGCGAACCCGGCGGCGAGCGCCAGCACCGAGCCGTTCACGGCGGCGGTGCCGGAGGCGCGCAGCACGGTGGCGACCGGGCGCCCGCCGGGGCGGCGCAGCCAGAACAGCACCAGCGGCACCGAGGGCAGCGCGAGCAGCAGCCACAGCGGGGCGTCGGGGGCGAGGGTGAGGCCGAGCAGCACGGCGGCGATCGCCGAGCCGATCAGCGCGGCGTCGCCGAGCGAACCGCGGTCGGGCAGCCGCAGCCGCCCGCCGCCGCGCGGGGCGTCGCGGTGGGCGATCAGCCAGGCGGCCAGGCAGATCGGCAGCTTGACCAGGAAGATCGCCCGCCAGCCGACGTGGTCCAGCAGCAGGCCGCCGATCACCGGGCCGAGCACCGCGCCGAGCGGGCCCAGGGTGGCGGGCACGCTCATCGCCCGTCCGCGCAGCTCCGGGCGGACGGCGGTGGCGGCGAGGACCGGCATCAGGACGAACAGCACGGCGCCGAACGCGCCCTGGGCGAGGCGGGCGGCGATCAGCCAGCTCGCCCAGGGTGCCGCCGCGGCCAGCGCGCTGCAGAGCGCGAAGCAGCCGACGGACAGCAGCAGGGCGGTCCGCAGGCCGACCTGGTCCAGCCACCGCCCGGCGGGCAGCAGCAGGGCGACCAGCGGGAGCTGGTAGCCGAGCACGGCCCACTGGGCGGTGGTGGGCGAGACGTCGAGGGCGTTCGCGATGTCCGTGAGCGCGAGGTTGACGACGTTCATGTCGAGCATCGCGACGAAGGAGATCAGGCCCGCGGCGAAGACCAGACTCCACCGGTCCGCCACCCCGGCCGAGTCGTCACCCGGTGTGCCGGTCGCGGGCGACTGCTGCGTTGCCATGGGTCATCCTCCGTTCCCCCGTGCTGTCCGGACGCCACCTCGGCGGCGGCGTCCGGTACAGCAGTCGGAGGCACGCGGGCCCCAGTTCCGAACAGGTGGGGGATTTTTGCGGCTTGGCCGGATCATGACGACGGTGGCCGATCTTGCCCGCCCGTCCGGAGCGCCGCCCGCCGGCCCCGGGGTGCGCGGGGGCCGGCGGGCGGGTCCGCCCGGCGGTCCTCAGCCGACGGCCGCCAGTTCGGCCGCCGAGGCCGGTGCCGGCTCCCCGGCCTCGGCCGCCCGCAGCCGGGCTATCAGCTCCTCGCGCGCCCGGGCCACCCGGGAGCGGACGGTGCCGACCGGGCAGCCGGCCACCTCGGCGGCCTCGGCGTAGCTCAGCCCGACGACCTGGGTGAGCACGAAGGCCTCGCGCCGCTGGGCGGGCACCCGGTCCAGCAGGTCGCCCAGCGCCACACCGTCCTCGAAGCCCGCGGCGGGCGCGGTGCCCTGCCGTTCGGCGGCCTCCTGCCAGTCCGGCAGGGCGGCGCAGCGCGGCCGGGCGGCGGCGGTGCGGTAGCGGTCGATGACGGTCCGCCGGGCGATGGACAGCAGCCAGGTGCGGGCGGAGGAGCGTCCGGCGAACCCGGGCAGGCTGCGCAGGGCCCGCAGGAAGGTCTCCTGGGCGAGGTCGTCGGCGGACTGCACGTCGGTGAGGTGGGCGACGAACCGCCACACGTCCCGCTGGGTGGCCCGGACGAAGGCCTCGACGTCGGCGGCCCGGCCCTCGCGGGCGGCCAGGGCGAGCGCGGTCAGCTGCTCGTCATCCACGACGGCCCCCCACCCGGTCGGTCCCAGCTCGGAGAAGGTGCGGGACGATGGTCATATGAGATGCGCGCAACTCCGTACCGCTCTGTCCGCCCGCCTCGACGGTGAACCGGCCGGTGTGCCGGACCGCCGGCTGGACAAGCACGTCGCGCGGTGCGCGGTGTGCCGGGAGTGGCTGGAGCGGGCGGAGCGACTGCGCACCCCGCTGCTCGCGGACGGCGCCGACGGGCCGTCGGCGCAGTGGACGGCCGGGCTCCTCGCGCGCATCGCGGGCCTCGGCGAGGAGAACGCCGGCGGGGTCGGGGACGGTGGAGCCGGAGAGGGCCGTCCCGGGCAGGGGGACGGCGGTCGGACGCGGTAGGACGGTGGCGCCGGGCGAGGCCGGTGCGCCGTCGAAGTCAGGCATGAAGAGGTCCTGAGGGGAAGACGGGTGCGGTGCCGCTGCGGGCGGCACCGGCGGCGTCGGAGGGCGGCCGCGCGGCTCCCGGCCCCGGCCGGCACAGCGGCGGGGACGGTCGGCACGCGCGGGCCCGGGCCCGGCGGCAGTGGCCTCCGTCGGCACCGGCGGCTGTCCCGGTCCCGGCGCACCGGCCGTCCGTGGCGGCCCCGGCCGTCCCGGCGCACGGCACGGGAGGGCGGGGGAGCACGGTCGGTCGGCGGTCGTCCGGGGGCGGGCGGCGGTACCCGGCGGCGCGACTGCGGCGCGGGGCGACCTGCCCGCCGCGCGGCGGACACCGGCGGTGTCCGCGGCGGGCGGCGGGCGCGTCAGCGGGCGAACGCGGCCGCGGGAGGTCCGCGGCGGGCCAGGGCGTGCGCGAGCAGCACCGACCGCGGCAGCCGGGCCCGGTGGCCGACGGGTCTGGGCGCGTCGGGCGGCCGGAAGCCGGCCGAACGGGCGAACAGCACGAGCAGCGGCGTCAGCAGCGCCCCCGCCAGCACCGAGCCCAGCGCGCCGAGCAGTTCGAACAACCGCACCAGTGCCGTCTCGCCGCGCCACAGCAGCAGCGCGCAGGCCAGCGCGGCGACCACGTGCGCCGTGATCATGCCGGTGGACATGCCGTGCGCGGCCATGTCGTGGCCGCCCATCCCGCTCGACCCGCCCGCTCCGGTGATGCCGGTCATCCCGCTCATCCCGTGCCCGGCCATCCCGGACGCGGCCGCGGAGCCGGAGCCCGGCACCGGCGTGCCCGTGGCGGCCGTGAGATCGGCGGCGGGCGCCGCCCCGTGGGCGTGGGCGACGGCGGTGGCGCCGGCCGGCGGCACGTCCGGGTCCAGCCCGGCCATCAGCGCCAGGTCGTCCGAGGACATCCCGGTGGGCGTCGCGTCCGGATTGCACAGCAGCAGCGAGGCCCAGTCCGTCGCCGGAGCGCCGGCGAGGCCGCCACCCCCGAACAGCGAGCCCGCCTGTTCGAACGTCAGGTGCAGCCCGGTCTGCGCGGCCACCATCCAGCAGCTGATCACCGTGAGCCCCCGGCGCCGGCCGGCCAGCAGCCAGGTGAGGCCGAGGGTGAGACCGAACGCGCCCGCCAGGACCGGGGCCGAGACCCCGGAACCGGCCATGGCGACGTGCGCCGTGGCGGCCAGCGCCACGCAGAGCGCGGCGAAGACCACGGCGCGCAGCGAGCGGATCCGGTCGGTCATCACGATGACACTCATCGTCGCACCCGCCTCCGCCGACCTGTACCGCACCCTCCGGTATTGGCCGGTTCCGCCCCTGCCGGGGCAGGTCCGGGCATCCGGGGCGCGCTCCGTCCGGGCAAGCCGTTCGGGCACCGCCCCGCCCCGGGGCCGGTGGGGGCGCTGGTGGGAGCGGTGACGGTGCGGTGGCCGGATCCTGACGGTGCGCGGGTGACCACGGTGCGCAGCGTGCCGGACTGCTCCCGGAAGATGCTCTTCATGCCGTCATATCGGTTTGACACCTCCGTGCAGATACGTACTGAATGTGACGCCCCGAATGTGACGGCGCACACACAGGAGGGGCGTCGACGGCGACAGGCGACAGGCAACAGGAGACAGACCCCACATGGACACCACCGCACCCGAGGCCGGCACCGCACCCGGGGCCGGCACCGTACCGGCGGCCGCCGTGCCCCCGGCACCCGACGCCGACCTCGCCGACCCCGCGTTCTGGGCGCTGCCCGACCGGGACCGCGCCGCCGCCTTCGCCGCGCTGCGCCGTCTGCCCGCCCCGGCCCGCTTCGGCGACGCCCCGGGCTTCCACGCCCTCGTCCGGCACGCCGACGTCGTCGAGGCCAGCCGCAACCCCGCCGTCTTCCTCAGCGGACCCGGCGTCACCACTCCCGAACCGGCCCGCTGGGTGCGCCTGCTGTTCGGCGACTCGATGGTCAACCTGGACGACCCCCGGCACGCCCAGCTGCGCCGCATCGTCTCCCGCGCCTTCACCCCGCGCCTGATCTCCCGCGTCGAGGACGACATCCGCCTGGTCGCCGCCGAGCTGGTCGACCGCGTCGAGCGCGAGCGCCCGGCGGACTTCGTCAAGGCGGTCGCCGCCGAACTCCCCTTCCGGGTGATCTGCAACATGATGGGCATCCCCGAGGAGCCCCGCCGCGCCGTGCTCGACCAGATCGACCACGCCTCCGAGCACACCGGCGTCCGGCGCCCGCTGCTCCGGCGGATCCGGATGCCCGGCCGCGGACTGCGGGCCCTGGCCCGGATGCAGGGCATGGTCGCCGACCTCGGCCGCGAACGCCGCCGCCGGCCCACCGACGACCTGATCTCCGCCCTGGTCACCGCCGACGTCGACGGCCGCCGCCTCACCGGCCGCGAACTCGGCGCCTTCTTCTCCCTGCTGCTCGTCGCCGGCGTCGAGACCACCCGCAACGCCCTCGCGCACGGCCTGCACCTGCTCACCGCCCACCCCGGCCAGCGCGCCCTGCTCCTCGGCGACCTCGACGGGCACCTCGGCGGCGCGGTCGACGAGATCGTCCGCCACGCCACCCCGATCATCCAGTTCCGCCGCACCCTGGCCGTCGACCACCGGCTCGGTGGCCCCGACGGCCCGCTGCTGCGGGCGGGGGAGAAGGTGGTGCTCTACTACGGCTCCGCCAACCGCGACGAGACCGTCTTCGCCGACCCCGAGGCCTTCGACATCACCCGCAGCCCCAACCCCCACCTCGGCTTCGGCGGTGGCGGGCCGCACTACTGCCTCGGCGCGCACCTCGCCCGCCAGGAGATGAAGGTGCTCTACCGGGAGCTGTTCACCCGGCTCCCCGAGGTCCGCTCGCTCGGCGAACCGGAGTTCGTCCCCTCCAGCTTCGACCACCGGATCCGCGCGCTCCGGTTCACCTTCTGACCCCGTCCCGGTCCCGGCCGCTCACCCCTGCGCGGCCGGCTCCCAGACCGCGTGGTCATGGGCGAACAGCACCCGGCGCGGCCCGAACTCCGCCAGCCGGTCCAGCCAGGCCGGGTACCCGGGCAGCGGCGCGCCGACCACCCCCTCCCGGGCCGCCCGCCGCGCCAGCACCGCCGCACCGAACGCGGACGCCGTGTCGAACGCCTGGCCGGCCAGCACCGTGCAGCCCTCCGGACCGGTCACCACCAGCGACTGGTGCCCGGCGGTGTGACCGGGCGTCGGCACCACCCGCACACCCGGCCACACCTGCGCCTCCCCGTCCAGCTCCCGGTGGCGCCCGCCCGGCGGGTCCACCAGCGCGTCGATCGTGTAGCCGCCCGCCCGGGCCGCCGCCAGCTCCGCCGCCTGCGTCCACACCGGCACCCCCGCCAGCAGCGGGTTGCCGCCGCAGTGGTCGAAGTGCAGATGGCAGTTGACGACCGCGTCCACGTCGCCCGGTGCCGCACCCGCCGCCGCCAGCGCCGCCGTCAACGGCCGCCGCACCGGGCGGTAGTGCGCGTCCGCCTCCGGATCGCCCTCGCCGAGACCGGTGTCGAACAGCAGCAGCCCCTCCGGCCGGCGCACCAGGTACGCCAGCACCGGCTCCACCCGGGGCTCCGGGTTGCCGGCCTCCCCGGCCGGACGGACGAAGTAGCCGAGGTCGAGCCGCCGGATCGCGGAGGCCGGGCCGGGGCGGGAGTCGGTCATGCTGCTCCTCCTGGGGGGCGTGGTGGCGGACGTCACTGCGTCTACCCACCCCACGGAGCACAATGCCGGCATGACCGACCGTCCGCTCCCCGCACCGTCCGGCCCCGACGACCGGCTTCCGCCGCCGGCCGGCCTCCCCGGCGCGGACCTCCCCGCCCCGGGCGCCCCCGCGGCCGACCTCCCCACCGCCGACGCCTGGCGCGCCCTCGGCGGACCGGCCGAACTGCTGGAGCGGGTCTCCTTCCACGGCCCCGACGCCGTGCTGCCCTCCCGGCTGCCCGTCCGGCGCCTCGCCCGGGCCACCGTCGCCGCCTGCTCGCTGGCCGCCGCCGAACTCGCCGCGCTGCGCTCCGGCGGCCCCGTGCCCCGGGTGCGGATCGACCAGGGCGCCGTCGCCACGGCCTTCGTCAGCGAGCGCCACCTGCGGATCGACGGCCGCGCCCCGGTCTCCTTCGCGCCGCTCTCCGGCTTCTGGCCGACCACCGACGGCTGGCTGCGCACCCACGCCAACTACCCCCACCACCGCGACCGGCTGCTCACCGCCCTCGGCCTGCCCGGTGACACCGGGCCCGAACGGCTCGCCGCCGTGCTGCGCGAGCTCCCCGCCGCGGCCGTCCAGGAGCGCGCGTACGCGGCGGGGGCGCTCGCCGTCGCGGTCGCGCCGGTCCGGGACACCGTGCTGCCGCTGGTCGACGTCCGCGCCGTCGACACGACCGCGCCCCGCCCGCTCGCCCCCGCCTCCGTCGGGCAGCCCGCCGCCGGGATCCGCGTCCTCGACCTCACCCGGGTGATCGCCGGCCCGGTCGCCACCCGCACCCTCGCCCTGCTCGGCGCCGAGGTGCTGCGCCTCGACCCGCCGCGCCTGCCCGAGGCCGACGACGCCCACGCCGACACCGGCTTCGGCAAGCGCTCCGCCCGCCTCGACCTCGCCGACGGCGCCGGGCGGGCCGCCTTCGAGGACCTGCTCGCCACCGCCGACGTCGTGGTCACCGGCTACCGCCCCGGCGCGCTCGACGCGTACGGGCTGGCCGCCGGGGCCCTGCTCGCCCGCCGGCCGGGCCTGGTCGTCGCCGAGCTGAACGCCTGGGGCTGGAGCGGCCCGTGGGCCGGGCGGCGGGGCTTCGACAGCCTGGTCCAGGCCGGCTGCGGCATCGCCGCGACCGAGGCCGGCGCCGACGGCCGCCCCGGCGCCCTGCCCGCCCAGGCCCTCGACCACGGCACCGGCTACCTGGTCGCGGCCGGCGTGCTGCGCGCCCTCACCGAGCAGCGCACCGGCCGGCCCGGCGGGCGCCACCTGCGCTACTCCCTGGCCGGCACGGCCTCCTGGCTGCTGCACGGCATCGCCCCCACCGCCGACCCGCACCTGCCGCCCGACGAGGAGCGCTACGACCCCGCCCGGTGGCTCACCGAGACGGACGCGCCGTACGGCCGGCTCCGGTACGCGCTGCCGCCCGTCGGGTACGACGGCGCCCCGGCGGACTGGAGCCGCCCGCCGGGGCGCTGGGGCACGGACGCGCCGCGCTGGTCCTGAGGACCGGCCGGCGGGCTCAGACGCCGGAGGGGATCTGCCGGGCGGTGCTCCGCACCTGGAACGCCGTCACGATCTCGATCAGCCCCAGGATCACCAGCCAGCAGCCGGCCAGCACGGTCAACGCGGTGATCGAACCGGCCGGCCAGACCATCAGCAGCACCCCGGCCAGCGTGTTCGCCGCGCCCGCGAACGCCTGCCAGCCGCGGGCCGGCATCGCCTCGTCCGAGAGGGCGGCGGCGACCTGCGTGATGCCCCGGAACAGCCAGCCGATGCCGATCCAGATCGCGAGCAGCAGCACCGACTGCGCCGCGCTGCGGAAGCAGAGCAGGCCGAGCAGCACGCAGATCGCGCCGCTGATGAACGCCAGCACCCGCATCGCGGTGGCGGCGTGCGTGCCGAACGCGGCGACCAGCTGGACGATGCCGATGACCAGCAGATAGAGGCCGAACAGCACGCCGACCACCAGCAACGTCTCCTCCGGCCACACGAACACGACGATCCCGAGGCCCAGCGAGACGAGTCCGGCGACCAGCAGGACCTGCCAGGCGGCCTTGGCGAGCAGCCCGAGCGGGCCCCGGACCGGGGAGCCGTCGGGAGTGATGATCGGGGAGACCACAGGGCGTCCTCCAGGGGAGTGGACGCCCCGGCGTGTGCGCGGGCGCCCTCGGCGTGCGGGTTTCGGGCGCTCCTCACAATCGCCCCACGTGCCCCCACCCGCGCGTCGGATACGCCCGTTCGGGCGACCCGGCGGGTTTCCCCCGGGATTCCCGGAACGCCATCTGGGCCTCATGTGCCGTCGATAGGATCCGGCGATATGACTTCTGAAGGGTGGGGGACCCCTCCGGTCGAGCCGATCAGCCAGCACTACATCGTCTGCGGCGGCAATGCGCTCGCCCACCGCCTGGCCGTCGAACTCGTCGAGCACTACGACGTCCCGGTCGTCGTCCTCGTCCCGGACCGCGCCCGCGACCACGCGCCCCGGATCGAACAACTGGAGGGCGTCGCCGCCGTCGTCGAGTACACCAGCGTCACCGAGGAGGCGCTGCGCGCCGTCCGGGTGGAGACCGCCCGCGGCATCGCCTTCGTCGACGGCAACGACCAGGAGAACATCCACGCCGCGCTGTCCGCGCAAGGACACAACCCCGCCATCCGCATCGTCCTGCGGATGTTCAACCAGCGGCTCGGCGCCAACATCGAGCGCCTGCTCAGGAACGGCGCCGCGCTGTCCGGCTCCGCCACCGCCGCCCCCGCCTTCGCCGACGCCGCCCTCTCGCGCCCCAACTCCGTCCAGGTCGGCGACCGCTTCCTGCACATCGCCTACGACGACGACATCCGGTCCGACCGGCTCTGCATCGTCGCCGACCGGATCGACCGCCAGGACCTCGGCCGGATCCGGCTGCTGCCCGAGCAGGAGGGCGACTCCGCCTCCTTCGTCCGGCTGGCCAGCGAGTTCGGCGACGACGGGCCGATCCGCTCCGCCGCCGAGGCCCGCCGCGCCGCCGGGAGCGGGTCCGAAGCCCTGACCGGCGGCATCGCCGCCCTCCAGACCCTGCGCGGCGACCCCGCCGTCCGGATCCCCTGGTGGCGGCGGCTGCGCTGGCGGCTGCTCGACACCCTGCGCTTCTTCACCAGCGTCCGGCTGCGCGTGGTGCTGATCACCGCCCTCGCCGCCGTGCTGCTCGCCTTCGGCCTGCTCTGGTACCTCAACGGGAACGTCGCCTGGACGCTCTACACCGCACTGCTCGACCTCGCCGGCGCCGCCCAGCCGGACCAGCCCGGCGAGCCCGGCGGAACCGGCGGCAGCTGGCAGCGGGTCGCCCAGGTCGTGATCACCTTCTGCGGCATCACCTTCGCGCCGGTCGCCACCGCCATCGCCGTCGAGGTGCTCGCCTCCGGCCGCCGCGGCCAGCCCCGCAACCCGGGCGTCGGCACCCGTGACCACGTCGTCGTGGTCGGCCTCGGCAACGTCGGCACCCGGGTGGTCAGCCGGCTGCACGGCCTCGGCGTGCCGGTGGTCGGCCTGGAGAGCGACCCCCAGGCCCGCGGCATCTCCGCCGTCCGCGCGCTCGGCGTCCCGGTGGTCGTCGACGACGGACCGCTCGCCGAACAGCTGCGCCGGGCCCGCCTCAAGCACAGCCGCGCGGTGGTCGCCGTCAGCGGCGACGACGCGACCAACCTGGAGGCGGCCCTGGAGGCGCGCGCCGAACGGCCCGACGTCCGGGTGGTGCTGCGATTGTTCGACGACAGCTTCGCGAGCCACGTCTACGCCACCCTGGACAACGCGGCCTCGCGCTCCACCTCCTACCTCGCCGCCCCGGCGTTCGCCGCCGCGCTGATGGGCCGCGAGGTGCTCGGCACGCTCTCGGTGTTCCGGCACGTGCTGCTGATCGCCGAACTGCCCGCCGAGCTCGGCAGCGGCCTGATCGGCCTCAACCGCCACGACCTGGAGGACAGCGGCGGCGTCCGCGTCCTCGCCGTCCGGCTGGCCCGCAGCCCCCGGCTCTACCAGTGGCGGTACGCCGACCGCAGCCGCGCCCTGGAGCCCGGCGACAGCGTCGTGGTCGCCGCCACCCGCGGCGGCCTGGCCCGGCTCAACACCACGCTGGCCGCCGGCGGCTGAGCCGGGGCCCGGAGACCGGCGCGGCCGCGCGGGATCACGGTGGAGGGTCGCATTCCGTTTGTGAATGGACGGAAACGGTCATCATCCGTCATCCTAAGAGTCGTCAAATTTCGTGAGCATGACGCGATTTGACACCGTCCGGCCGGGGGGCCGGACGGTCCTGACCCGCGGAGAGGCGGAGTACATGGCACTGGTCCCCGACATCGGGGCGACGCGTTCGGGCCGCTGGCGAAGGCTGCGGCGCGGTACGGCGGCGGCGGTGACGGCCATGGTGCTGGGCACCCTGGGCGCGGTCGTCCCGGCCTCGACCGGGCACGCGGCACCCCCGGCGAAGCTCCTCTACATCGCCAACTCGGCCGCGAACACGGTCACCGTCTACGATCCGGCGGCCAGGTCGGTGGTCGCCACCGTCCCGGTCGGCCGCCGCCCGCAGAACCCCGCCATGTCGCCGGACGGTTCGGAGGTGTACGTCCCCAACACCAACAACGGCAACGTGTCGGTGATCGACACCGCGACCAACACCGTCGCGGCCACGATCACGGTCGACCTCTCCCCGTTCGCGGCGGCCTTCTCGCCGGACGGCAAGTACGCCTACCTGGCCAACTACAGCGGCATCGCCACGGTCACCGTGCTCGACACCGCGACCCGGACGGTTGTCGCCCGGGTCCAGGCCGGCCGCCAGGCGGCCGCGCTGGCGGTGACCCCGGACGGCAGCCGGGTCTACACCGCCGACTTCGGGGCCGACACGGTGTCGGCGATCGACACGGCCAGTAACACGGTCGTCGCCACCATCACCCCGCCCAGCGGTGCCAGCAAGCCGAGCGGGGTGGCGATCACCCCCAACGGCAAGCTCGCGCTCGTCCCCTTCGCGGCCACCAACAACCTCGCGGTCATCGACACCGCCGGGAACACCGTCGTGGCGACCGTCGCCGTCGGCTCCCAGCCGCAGGACGTGGCCGTCTCGCCGGACGGCGCGGTCGCGTACGTCGCCAACGGCTCGTCCAACTCGGTGACGGTCCTGGACCTCACGACCCTCACCGTCGTCGGCAGCGTGCCGGTCGGCGGCCGGCCGATCTCGGCCTCGGTCGACGTGGACGGCTCCCACGTCTACGTCGCCAACTTCAACGACAACACGGTCTCGGTGATCGACACCGCGACCAACACCGTCACCGGAACCGTCCCCACCGGCACATCCCCGTACGGCTCCGCGATCGGCAAGCTCGCCCAGCCGGCGGTCACCGGCATCAGCCCCGCCCACGGTCCGGTCGCCGGCGGCACCACCGTCACCCTCACCGGCACGTTCCTGACCGGCACCACCGCGGTCACCTTCGGCGGCACCCCGGCGACCGACGTGACGGTGGTCGACCGCACCACCGTCACCGCGACCGCCCCGGCGCACGCCGCCGGTGCCGTCGACGTCACCGCGACCGTCGCGGGCCGCGACCTCGCCGCCGGGACGTACACCTACGACGCTCCCGCTCCCGTGGTGACGGCGGTCGCGCCGGATCACGGTCCGTTGGCGGGTGGCACGGTCGTGACGTTGACGGGTGGTGATTTGTCGGGTGCGAGTGCGGTGGCGTTCGGGGGTGTTCCGGCGTCGGCGTTCACGGTCGTCAGCGGTACCCGGATCACGGCGACCGTTCCGGCCGGGAGTGTTGCCGGTGGGGTGGATGTGACCGTCACGACGCCCGGCGGCACCAGCCCGGCCGTGCGGTACACGTATGACGTTCCGGCTCCCGTGGTGACGGCGGTTGCGCCGGATCACGGTCCGTTGGCGGGTGGCACGGTCGTGACGTTGACGGGTAGTGATTTGTCGGGTGCGAGTGCGGTGGCGTTCGGGGGTGTTCCGGCGTCGGCGTTCACGGTCGTCAGCGGCACCCGGATCACGGCGACCGTCCCGGCCGGGACTGTTGCCGGTCCGGTCGATGTCACCGTCACCACGCCCGGTGGCACCAGCCCGGCCGCGAAGTACACCTACGAGGAAGGCTCCTACGTCTTCGCCAAGTCCGCCGATCCGCAATCGGGTTCGACGGTGAACGCGGGCGACAGGGTGACCTACACCGTCACCGTGACCCAGCAGGGCACGGCCGAGGTCAAGGGTGCTGCGATCGTCGACGACCTCTCCATGGTCCTGGACGACGCCGCCTACAACGGTGACGTCAAGGCCGACGCAGGTACCGCCGAGGTCAAGGACGGCAGGCTGACGTGGACCGGCGACCTGCCGGTGGGCGGCGTCGTGACGATCACCTACTCCGTGACCGTCAACGCGGGCGGCGACGCCAAGCTGCACAATGCCGTGACCACGACGGACGGCAGGCGCGGCACCTGCGCCACCGAGAAGGGCTGCGAGACCGACCACACGGCCCGGGCCGGAAGCACCCCGTCGCCGACGGCCACGCCGACGCCCACGGCCACGCCGACGCCCACGCCTTCGCCGTCGTCGACCGGTGGCGGCCAGACGCCCGGCGCTCCCGCCCCCGGACCCGGCCCGGCCGCCCCCGGCCCGGCCGCCCCCGCCCCGGCGGCTCCGCAGGCCCCGGTCGCTCCAGTCGCTCCGGTTGCTCCGGTCGCTCCGGTTTCCCAGGTCGCTCCGGTGGCCTCGGTGCCCCGGAGGCCGTCGGGCGGCAGCCTCGCCGACACCGGTTCCACCGCGTTCACCACGGCGACGATCAGCGCCGCCCTGCTGGTCCTCGGCGGCCTCGCCGTCGCCTTCGGCCGCCGCCGTCGCCGGCACGGCTGAGCCGGTAGGCCGCATGGGTGGGGTGGGGGGGGGGGGGGGGCCCCCCCCCCCCCCCCCCCCGAAACCCCCCCCCCCCCCCCCCCCCGGGGGGGGGGGGGGCGGGGGGGGGGGGGGGCGCGGGGGGGGGGGCCCCCCCCCCCCCCCCCCCCACCACGGATACCCTGCCCCCTGAAGCCGTCCGCGGAGCGAAAGGGTGCAGGCGGTGCCTCTTGAGGGCGAGTACGACCCGAGTCCGGCGCAGTGGGTGCGCGATCAGGTCGAGCTGTACGAGAGCTCGGGCGGCACCCGGGGCACGACGCTCTGGCACACCGGCCTGCCGGTCGTCATCGTCACGATGCGCGGGGCGAGGAGCGGCCGGATCCGCAAGATCCCGCTGATGCGCGTGGAGCACGAGGGGCGGTACGCGGCGGTGGCCACGAAGGGCGGCTACGCGACCCACCCGGACTGGTACTTCAACCTCAAGGCCAACCCCGAGGTGGACCTCCAGGACGGCCCGGAGGTCCGGAGCATGACGGCCCGTGAGCTCACCGGCGACGAGAAGGACCGGTGGTGGGAGCGCGCGGTCGCCGCGTATCCGACGTACGCCGAGTACCAGGAGAAGACCGACCGCGTGATCCCGGTCTTCGTCCTCGAACCGACCGGCCCCTGAGCGACACCCCCCCGGCCGGCGTCCCGCCGGCGCTCCCCGCCCCCGCCTCAGCGCGCCGGCCCGGTCCCCTCGGGCAGGGCGGCCACCACCAGGGCGACGGCCTCCTCCGCGGTCGCCGTGCGGGCCACGAGGTCGCCCCGGTTCCGGACCGAGTACGGCCCGTCGTGGTCCAGGGCGATCACCGGGCCGACCTGCGCCTTCCAGGGCTGCTCGATCCGGGTGGAGAACCAGAGGTCGAAGTGGCTGTTGACCGGCATCAGCCGGCGGAGCACCGGCTGGGCGTACGCGGCCGCCAGCAGCGCGTGGGCCCGCGGATGCCGGTCGTAGGGCGGCACGTGGACGCGGTCGAGCTTGACCAGCCACGTCAACTCGACGCCCACGAAGGGCTCCCGCTCATGGGCGAGGGCCCAGGGCCGGAACCGGACGAACGGGGCGCGCGCCCTGGTCCTCTCCAGCCCCTCCCCGTCCAGCCACGCCGCCGTCGCCCCGACCACCTGGGCCGGGTCCGAGGTCCGCCCGTGGGCCAGGCGCGTGCCGCGGTCCTGGAGGCTCACCCCGAAGGTCCGCCGCCTCCCGGCGGGCGGGTCCACCCGCACCCGCCGCCCGCTCCCCGCGTCGACGTACGTCACGCCCGCGCCCGGCGTCTCCTCCGCCTCGGGCAGTACGAGCCCGAGCCCCTCCGCCGTCCGGCTCAACGCGACCCGAAGAGCCCCGCCCCCGCCCCCGTCAGCCCGATCACCCATCCCGATCACCCATCCCGATCACTCAACCCCCGGCCCCGGGGCCCCTTCGTCCTCAGGACGAAGGGGCTCTCCGACGGCGTGTCAGCGGTGCTTGAAGACCGCCGGGCGCTTCTCGGCGAAGGCGGTCATGCCTTCCTTCTGGTCGGCGGTGGCGAAGGCGGCGTGGAAGAGGCGGCGTTCGAAGCGGACGCCCTCGGCGAGGGTGGTCTCGAAGGCGCGGTTGACGCTCTCCTTCATCATGATCGCGGCCGGGGTGGACATCTCGGCGACCTTCTCGGCGGTGGCGAGGGCCTCGGCGAGGAGGTCGTCGGCGGGGACGATGCGGGAGACCAGGCCGGCGCGTTCGGCCTCCTCGGCGCCCATCATCCGGCCGGTGAGGCACAGTTCCATGGCCTTGGCCTTGCCGACCGCCCGGGTGAGGCGCTGGGAGCCGCCGATGCCCGGGATCACCCCGAGCTTGATCTCCGGCTGGCCGAACTTGGCGGTGTCGGCGGCGATCAGGATGTCGCAGAGCATCGCCAGCTCGCAGCCGCCGCCGAGGGCGAAGCCGGCCACCGCCGCGACGACCGGCTTGCGCAGCTCGCCCAGGCGGTCCCACGGGCCCAGCCAGTCGTCCAGGTAGACGTCGGGGAACCGGTTGCCCTGCATCTCCTTGATGTCGGCGCCCGCCGCGAAGGCCTTCGCCGAGCCGGTGATGACCAGACAGCCGATCCCCGGGTCCCGGTCGAAGGCGGTGGCCGCGGCCACGACCTCGTTCATCAGCTGGTTGTTGAGCGCGTTGAGCGCCTCCGGCCGGTTGAGCGTGATCAGCCCGACCCGGCCCTTGCGGTCCACCAGGATCGTCTCGTAGGTCTCGGTCATCGCCGTTGACTCCCATTCCGTTGTGCTCCGACGGACCCAACGATCTCCGAACCGGCCCGCCTCGCGCCAGTCTCGATCCGCGAGACGGTCGTCACCCGAGCCGCAGGTCACCACCGTGCGGCGGCTCGAAGAACGCGGCCACCGTCCGCGGATCGACCCCGGCGAGGGTGGCCGGCGACCAGTGCGGGTCGCGGTCCTTGTCGACGACCTGGGCGCGGATGCCCTCGACCAGGTCGTGGTGGCCGAGCGCGGCGCAGGACACCCGGTACTCCTGCGTCAGGCACTCCTCCAGCGAGCCGTGCGTCCGGGCCCGGCGCAGGGCGGCCAGCGTGACCTTCAGCATGGTCGGCGAGCGCTCGGCGAGCTCCTCGGCGGCCTGCTTGGCCTCGGGGACGCCGCTCGCCGTCAGCCGCGCGACGATCTCCTCGACGGAGTCGGCCGCGTAGCAGGCGTCGATCCAGTCGCGCCGGGCGGCGAGCGGCGCCGCCGGGGCGGGTTCCGCGTGCCGGCCGAGGACCTCCTCGACGGGCGCGTCGGCCAGGCCGGCCAGCAGTGCCGGCAGCTTCGCCGACGGCACGAAGTGGTCGGCGAACCCGCACAGCAGCGCGTCCCCGGCGGTCATCGAGGCGGCGGTGAGCCCCAGGTGGGTGCCCAGCTCGCCCGGCGCGCGCGACAGCAGCCACGTCCCGCCGACGTCCGGCACCAGGCCGATCCGGGTCTCCGGCATGGCCACCACCGAGCGCTCGGTGACGATCCGCACCGACCCGTGGGCGGACACCCCGACGCCGCCGCCCATGGTGATGCCGTCCATCACCGCGACATAGGGCTTGGGGTAGCGGGAGACCAGCGCGTTCAGCCGGTACTCGTCCCGGAAGAACGCGCGCGTCCCGGCCCCGCCCGCCTTGGCGTCGTCGTGCATCGTCCGGATGTCGCCGCCCGCGCACAGCCCGCGCTCCCCGGCCCCGGTCAGCACCACCACCCGCACCGCGTCGTCCCCGGCCCACTCCTCCAGCACCGTCCGCATCCGCACGACCATCCCGTGCGTCAGCGAGTTGAGCGCCCTCGGCCGGTCGAGCACGATCCGCCCCACCCCGCCGTCCCGCGACGCCCGCACCTCGTCAGCCATCGTCCCCACTCCCGTTCGTCCTCGCCGGCCGTACTCGCTTCGAGACTTCACGGCCTGCAACCACCTCAAGGCCTCAGGATGTCAGGATCCCAGGGTTCCCGGACGAGCACGAAGGGCGGCTCCGGTGGTGACCGGGGCCGCCCTTCGTCCGGCGGGGGAGAATGGTTCGGGTGGTCCTCAGGGGAGGATGCGGCCGGTGACTTCGCCGAAGCCGACGACGGTGCCGCCGGGGCCTGGGGCGGTGGCGGTGATGGTCACCTCGTCGTCGTTCTCCAGGAAGGTGCGGGTCGTGCCGTCCGGGAGCTTGAGCGGGTTCTCGCCGTTCCAGGTGAGCTCGATGAGGGCGCCGCGGGTCTCGGGCGCGGGGCCGCTGACGGTGCCGGAGGCGAAGAGGTCGCCGGTGCGCAGGGAGGCGCCGTTGACCGTCATGTGGGTGAGCTGCTGGGCCGCCGTCCAGTACATGGAGGCGAACGGCGGGCGGGAGACGGTGTGGCCGTTGAGGCGGACCTCCATCGCGAGGTCCAGGCCCCACGGCTCGCCGCCGCGGTCGTCGAGGTAGGGGAGCGGCTCGACGTCGCGGGCCGGCGGGGTGACCCGGGCGTGCTCCAGGGCGTCCAGCGGCACGATCCACGGCGAGACGGAAGTGGCGAAGGACTTGCCGAGGAACGGGCCGAGTGGCACGTACTCCCAGGCCTGGATGTCGCGCGCGGACCAGTCGTTGACCAGGCAGACGCCGAAGACGTGCTCGCGGAAGGCGTCCAGGGGGACGGGCTCGCCGAGCGCGGAGGGCGCGCCGACGACGAAGCCGACCTCGGCCTCGATGTCCAGCCGGCGGGTCGGGCCGAAGGACGGAACGGCGTCCGCCGGTGCCTTGCGCTGGCCGTGCGGGCGGACCACCGGCGTGCCGGAGACCACCACGGTGCCGGAGCGGCCGTGGTAACCGATCGGCAGGTGTTTCCAGTTGGGCGTGAGCGGCTCGGAGCCGGGGCGGAAGATCCGGCCCAGGTTGGTGGCGTGGTGCTCGGAGGCGTAGAAGTCGACATAGTCGGCGACCTCGAACGGCAGGTGCAGTTCCACCTCGGCGAGCGGCAGCAGCAGCGGGGTGAGGGCCTCGCGGTGGGACTCCTCGGTCAGCCAGCGGGTGAGCGAGGCCCGCACCTCGGTCCACACCGGGCGGCCGGCGGCCAGCAGCGGGTTGAGCGAGTCCGCGTCGAGGAGCACCGACGGCTCCCCGGCGGCGCGGGCGGCGGCGCCGGCGTCCAGGACGAAGTCGCCGACGCGCACGCCGATCCGCCGCTGCCCCGGCCGGTCGCCGGCCGTGAAGACGCCGTACGGCAGGTTGTGCACGCCGAACGGCGAGTCGTTCGCGGGGGCGAGCCAGCTGCGGGGGGTGGTCAACGGTCCTCCTGGGGCGTCGGGTCGGGCGACAGCAGGCCGAGGGCGGCCAGGTCGTCCAGGGGCTCGGCGATGCTGCAGGTGCCGAACGCGGTGAACGAGTTGCGGATCACCGTGACCTGACGGTCGCTCAGGGTGCGCACCGCCTTGGCGAGCACCTCGCCGGAGCGCTCGGCGAGCACCTCGGCGGCCGCGGCCGGGTCGGTCTCCTGGGCGGCCAGCAGGACGTTCAGGAAGCCGTGGTGCTCGAAGCCGGTCACCGGGTCGGTGTGCCGGACGGCGTGGTGCAGTCCGGCCGTGCACTTGTACGGCAGGCCGCGCTGCGCGCACCCGGTGAGGAAGCCGGCCAGCTCCCGCTCGTCCGGGAAGGCACCGGCGACGATCCCGCCGGTGCGGAACTTGGCCCGGTAAGGGCTGTCGACCAGCACGTCCAGGACCTCGTCCAGGCCGTCGCCGCGCAGCAGTTCGCGCGGCAGCTCGACGGCGGCGGGCACATCGGCCGGCAGCAGCAGGTCGAGCGCGGCGACCGCCTCCCGGGCGTCCCGGGTGGCGAGTTCGACGCCGGCCACCTCGAACGGGGCGGCGGCGGCCAGTGCCGGGCCGAGCTCGGAGCTGCCCCCCGGCAGCACCAGCCCGACCCGGAGGACGGGGGCGGGGTCCTGGGGCGCGGCGGGGCCGGCGCCCTGCGCCGCGGCCGCCAGCTCGCCCAGCCGGCCCGCCCCGCAGAGCAACGGGCCGACCGCCTCGGCGTACCAGGCGGTGCGGTGCGCGCGGTGCGCGGGCACCGCCTCGGCGACCGGCAGGTTCCCCGGCGGGAACACCGCCGCGTCGTCGAAGAGTCCCTGGAACAGCGGCGGGATCACGGGGGTGGTGCTGCTCACTGCTGCGGCCCCCGACCGGCCCACGTCCAGGCGTAGCCGGAGTCCTCCGAGGCGCGGCCGCCCTCGCCGAGCTCCAGCGGGCGGAAGGTGTCCACCATGACCGCGAGCTCGTCGAAGAACTCCACGCCGATGGACCGCTCGTACGCCCCCGGCTGCGGGCCGTGGGTGTGGCCGCCCGGGTGCAGCGAGATCGAGCCCTGGCCGATGCCCGAGCCCTTGCGCGCCGCGTAGTCGCCGCCGCAGTAGAACATGACCTCGTCGCTGTCCACGTTGGCGTGGTAGTACGGCACCGGGATCGACAGCGGGTGGTAGTCCACCTTGCGGGGAACGAAGTTGCAGATCACGAACCCGTTGCCCTCGAACACCTGGTGGGCCGGCGGCGGCTGGTGGATCCGCCCGGTGATCGGCTCGAAGTCCCGGATGTTGAACGCGTACGGGTACAGGCACCCGTCCCAGCCGACCACGTCGAACGGGTGGTGCGGCACGGTGTACCGGGTGCCGGAGATCCCGTTCGGGCCCCGGTGCTTGACCAGGACGTCGACGTCGCTGCCGTCGACGAGCAGCGGGCCGGACGGGCCGCGGAGGTCCCGCTCGCAGTACGGCGCGTGCTCCAGCAGCTGGCCGTACTTGGAGAGGTAGCGCTTGACCGGGGTGATGTGGCTGTTCGCCTCGATGCAGTAGGCGCGCAGCGGCTCGTCGCCGGACGGCACCCAGCGGTGGGTGGTCGCCCGGGGGATGACCACGTAGTCGCCCTGGCCGACCTCCAGCGCGCCGAAGACCGTCTCCACGGTGCCGGTGCCGGACTCCACGTACACGCACTCGTCGCCGAGCCCGTTGCGGTAGAGCTCGCTCGGCGCCCCGGCGGCGACGTAGGAGATCCGCACGTCGCCGTTGCCGAGGACGAGCCGGCGCCCGGCCACGACGTCCGCGGACTTCCACTCCTGGCCCGCGAACAGCTCGTGCAGCTTGAGGTGGCGGGGGAGCAGGGGATGGTTGGGCACCGTCGACTGGTCGGGCAGCTCCCACGGCACGGCGTTCACGACGGCCGAGGGGATGCCCCGGTGGTAGAGCAGTGAGGAGTCCGAGGAGAACCCCTCCTCGCCCATCAACTCCTCGTAGTACAGACCGCCCTCGGGCGTGCGGTGCTGCGTGTGCCGCTTGGGCGGGATGCTGCCCAGCTGCCGGTAGTACGCCATCGTCCCTGCTCCTCCCGGACCTTCCTGTGGCCCAGCGCTTCCTACGGCTCCAGCGGTGGCCGCGTGCTCCGGGGCCCGCCGGCCCCGGAGCACGCCGGCCCCGGAGACCGGCGGCCTCCGGGGCGGCCGCCTCAGAGGTTGCCGCGGCGCTCCTGCTCGCGCTCGATGGCCTCGAAGAGCGCCTTGAAGTTGCCCTTCCCGAAGCCCAGCGAACCATGCCGCTCGATGAACTCGTAGAAGACGGTCGGACGGTCGCCGATCGGCTTGGTGAAGATCTGCAGCAGGTAGCCGTCCTCGTCGCGGTCGACCAGGATGCCGCGGCTCTTCAGCTCCTCGATCGGCACCCGGACCTTGCCGATCCGCTCGCGCAGCTCGGGGTCGTCGTAGTACGAGTCGGGGGTGTTGAGGAACTCGACGCCGCGCGAGCGCAGCACGTCGACGGTGGTGAGGATGTCGTTGGTGGCCAGCGCCATGTGCTGGCAGCCCGCGCCGGTGTAGAACTCCAGGTACTCGTCGATCTGGGACTTCTTCTTGGCGACGGCCGGCTCGTTCAGCGGGAACTTCACCCGGTGGTTGCCGCTGGCGACGACCTTGGACATCAGCGCGGAGTAGTCGGTGGCGATGTCGTCGCCCACGAACTCGGCCATGTTCACGAAGCCCATGACCTTGTTGTAGAAGGTGACCCACTCGTCCATCTTGCCGAGCTCGACGTTGCCGACCGCGTGGTCCAGGGCCTGGAACAGGCGGCGCGGCGAGCCCTCCGGGTGCTGCACCTTGCTCTGGGCGGCGATGTAGCCGGGCAGGTACGGGCCGGTGTAGCGGGAGCGGTCGATCAGGGTGTGGCGGGTCTCGCCGTAGGTGGCGATCGCCGCGCGGCGCACGGTGCCGTTCTCGTCGGAGACGTCGTTCGGCTCCTCCAGGACGGTGGCGCCCTGGGCGCGGGCGTGAGCGATGCACTTGTCGACGTCCGGGACCTCCAGGGCCAGGTCGACGACGCCGTCGCCGTGGCGGCGGTGGTGGTCCAGCAGCGGGCTGTCGGGGGAGACACCGCCCTTGATCACGAAGCGGCAGGAGCCGGAGCGCAGCACGAAGGCCTTGCGGTCGCGGCGGCCGGTCTCCGGGCCGGAGTAGGCGACCAGCTCCATGCCGAAGACGGCCTGGTAGAACTGGGCCGTCTGGGTGGCGTTGCCGACCACGAACACGACGGCGTCCTGCGCGGTGACCGGGAACGGGTCGCCGGCGGGGTTGTGCTCGACGAGGCCGACGAGGCGGCGCAGCTGCTCGGCGTCGAGACCGGCCTCGCGTTCCTCGGGGGTCAGCTCAAGGGCGTGGGACTGCGGGGTCATCGGTCGTTCCTCCACATTGAGGCCTCGGCATTGAGGCATCCGCTTGAGGCTGCCGCGCCGCGGTGCCGGGGTGAGGGCGGATGCGGGCGGCTGAGCGGAGAGCTTGCTCCAGCCGGGCGGATTGAGCAACAGATCGGGTTTTCACTGTTCAATGTGTACAAGGTGATCAGGAAATCGCTGGTCAGGCTGTGCAGAATGCTCGGTGGATCCGGGGGGTTTCACGAGTTCTGCGCATCGGCCCCGACCGGGCGAGTGTGCTGGTCAGGGCGGTGGAGGGCGGTGGACGGCGGTGGAGGGCGGCCGGAACGGCTCAGGGCGGGGGCGTGCAGGGCAGGAGGTGGCCGTCGAACCACTCGCGGGCCAGCTCGGCGACCCGGTCCAGCGCCCCGGGCTCCTCGAACAGGTGACCGGCGTTCGGGACGACCGCCAGCTCGCTCTCGCAGCGCAGCCGCTCGCGCGCCCGCCGGTTGAGGTCGATCACCACCTCGTCCCGGCCGCCGACGATCAGCAGCGTCGGCGCGAGCACCGTGCCCAGCGCCTGCTCGCCGGCGAGGTCCGGCCGACCGCCCCGGGAGACCACCGCGCCCACCCCGTGCCCGAGCCGGGCGGCCGTCCACAGCGCGGCGGCGGCGCCGGTGCTCGCGCCGAACAGCCCGAGCGGCAGGAACGCGCCCCCGGTCGCCCGGGCCTGCTCGGCGGGCAGTGCGCGGGCCACGTCGGTCAGCCGGGCGCCCAGCAGCTCGACGTCGAAGACGTTGCGCCGGTCCTCCTCCTCGTCCTCGGTGAGCAGGTCGAACAGGAAGGTGGCCAGCCCGGCGTCGTTCAGCCGGGCGGCCACGTGGCGGTTGCGCGGGCTGTGCCGGCCGCTGCCGCTGCCGTGCGCGAACACCACGATGCCGTGGGCATCGGCGGGCACCGTCAGCCGGCCGGTCAGCCGGGCACCGGCGGCGGGGAGCGTCAGCTCGCGGTCGGACGCCGGGACCGCCTCGTCGGACCCGGGCACCCCGGCGCTGCCGGTTCCCGGCCGTTCGGCGGACCCCGCTTCGTCGTCGGACCCCGGCCGGGCGGCTGACCCCGCTTCGTCGGCGCGGGCCGCGGCGAGGTGGCGCAGCACCTCCGCGTCCTCGGTCTGCGAGAAGTCCGCGTAGAACTCGCCGATCGCGAAGAACGGCGACGGCGTGCCCACGCACACCAGCTCGTCGGCGACCCCGCTCAGCCGCTCCGTCCACTCCGGCGGCGCCACCGGTACGGCGAGCACCACCCGCTCCGCCCCGCGCGCCCGCACGATCAGGCAGGCGGCCCGGGCGGTCGAGCCGGTCGCGATGCCGTCGTCGACCACGACCACCGTCCGCCCGTGCAGGTCCACCGGCGGGCGCCCGCCCCGGTAGCGGCGCGCCCGGCGTTCCAGCTCGGTCCGCTCACGGGCCTCCACCACGGCCAGCTGCTCCGGCGTCACCCCGGCGGGGCGCAGCACGTGGTCGTTGATCACCCGCACCCCGTCCTCGCCGATCGCCCCCATGCCCAGCTCCGGCTGGTACGGGACGCCCAGCTTGCGGATCACGCAGATGTCCAGCGGCGCGCCGAGCGCGGCGGCCACCTCGGCGGCCACCGGGACGCCGCCGCGCGGCAGGGCCACCACGACGGTGCGGGGGCCGCGCAGGTGGCCCAGCCGGGCGGCCAGCCGGCGTCCGGCGTCGGTGCGGTCGGTGAAGCGGGTACCGGTGGCGTGCATGGTGTCGGCCTCCGGTTCCACCGTACGTCGCCGGGGCGGTGCGCGGCGGGACGGGAGGTTCCGGGGGTCCCGTCCCGGCCCGGACGTGCCCGGATGTGCCCGGACCGTCCCGGCCCGCCCTGTCCGGTCCCGGGCGGGGCCGGGAAGGCCCGGGACGCGGATGGGGCCGGCCGCCCGTGCGTCCGGGACGACGGGCGGTCCAGCGTGGTGCACACCGGCCCGGTGGGCCCTCCCTCACCCACCGGGCCGTCCGACCCGCCGACCCCGCCGAAGGAGCCGACCCGTGTCCTTCCCCCGCCCGCACCACCACCACCCCGCCCCCGACGCCGCCGCGCACGTCCCCGCGCCGCACGTCCCGGCGCCGCACGACCCCGCCGCGCACGCCCCCGGCCTGCACGCCACCGGCGACCCGGTGAACGGTGCCCCCGCCACCGGCTGGACCGTCGCCACCGCGCTGCCCGTCAGCTACCGGGTCCGCTTCACCCCCGGGGTGCTGGACCCGCGCAACCCGGCGCTCGCCCGGGCCGGCGGCCCGCCCGGGCGCCGGCTCGTCGTCGTCGACGCCCACGTCCACGACCTGCACGGCGAGCGCCTGCGCCGCTACCTGGCCGCCCAGGGAGTCGAGCACGAGACGCACGTCCTGCTCGCCCACGAGCAGGTGAAGACCATGGACGCGGTCTTCCAGGTCGCCGACCGGATGGACTCCTTCGGGATCTCCCGCCGCGGCGAGCCGGTGATCGCGGTCGGCGGGGGCGTGCTCACCGACGTCGTCGGCCTCGCCTGCAGCCTCTACCGCCGCTCCACGCCCTTCGTGCGCGTCCCCACCACGCTGATCGGCCTGGTCGACGCGGGCGTCGGCGCCAAGACCGGCGTGAACCACGGCCGCCACAAGAACCGCCTCGGCACCTACCACCCCGCCGTCGACACCCTGCTCGACCCGGCCTTCCTCGCCACCCTGGACCGCCGCCACATCGGCAACGGGCTCGCCGAGATCCTCAAGGTGGCGCTGATCAAGGACGCCGACCTCTTCGTCCTGCTGGAACGCCACGGCCGCGACCTGCTCGACACCGGCTTCCAGTCCCCGGGCGCCGGCGCCGCCGTGCTCGGCCGCGCCGTCCACGGCATGCTCCAGGAGCTCCAGCCCAACCTCTGGGAACACCGCCTGGAACGCCTGATGGACTACGGCCACTCGTTCAGCCCGACCGTCGAGATGCGTGCGCTGCCCGAACTCCTGCACGGCGAGGCGGTCTGCGCCGACATGGCGCTCACCACCGTCGTCGCCCGCCGCCGCGGCCTGGTCGACGCCGGGCAGGCCGAACGGATCCTGCGGCTGATGCGGCGGCTCGAACTGCCCGTCTGGCACCCGCTGATGGAGCCCGTCACGCTCGGCGAGGCGCTCGCCGACACCGTCCGTCACCGCGACGGGCGGCAACGGCTGCCGCTGCCCCGCGGGATCGGGGCGGGCGTCTTCGTCGACGACCTCGACGGGGCCGAACTCGCCGACGCGGCCGGGTGGCTGCGCACCTGGTCGGCCGGGGACGGTGCCGGGGCGGGCTCCGGTGCGGGCGCGGCGGGGGCCGTGGAGGGGAGGGGGACGCGTGCGTAGCGCCGTCGTGATCGCCGACACCACCGCACCGGCCGACGTCCACGGGGTGCACGGCGCCGCCGGGACCACCCAGTGGACCTGCCTCGCCCGCCGCGCCGGACTCGCCGGGGACTGGGAAGCCGTCGAATGGGCGCGCATCCCGGCGGGCGGCGTCAGCGGCGAACACCTCCACACCCGCACCCGCGAGGTGTACGTGCTGCTCGCCGGGGAGGGCGAGGTCACCCTCGACGGCCGCCCGCACACCGTCCGCGCGGGCGACGCCGTCCTCACGGCGGTCGGCACCCGGCACGGGCTGCGCAACACCGGAACGGGGCCGCTGGACTGGCTGGTGATCGAACTGCCCGCCGACCTGCGCGACGACCTGCGCAGTGACCCGACGGCCGCCGCCCCGGTGGGCAGCACCGTGGTCCGCGACCTGCGACGCACCGGTCCGCTCGACCCGTCCGCCGTCATCGGCGGACCGCTGCGCCTGCTGCGGCACGTCGAACTCGCCACCGGGGAGCGTGACTTCCTGCTCGCCGACGGCGTCGAGCACACCGTCTTCGTCCTCGGCGGCACCGGCCGGGCGGGCACCGCGGACATCCGGGTGCCGCTGCGCCCCGGCACCGCGTTCACCCTGCCGCTCGGCACCGACCTCCACCTCGCGGCCGGCCCCGGCGGGCTCGTCTACCTGCACGCGGAAGTCGTGCCGACGAGCGGGGGGCGGCGATGATCGTCACCCGGACGGCCGCGCCCCGCCTGCTCCTCGGCCCCGGCGCCCAGCGGATCCGCACCCGCTGCCTCGCCCGCCGCGGCATGCTGCACAGCGAGTGCGAGGCCTTCGAGCACATCGGCCTCGGGCCGGGCGCCTGCTACGACCTCACCGGCCGCGACTCCACCGAGGCGGCCTGGTACGTGCTGCGCGGCCCCGTCGTCCTGGTCGACTGCCCGGACCACCCGCTGCGGCTGCTCGACCGCGGCACCCTCCTGCTCGCCCCGCACGGCGAGTCCGTCCACCTGCACGGCGGCCCGCTCGGCGCGGAACTGCTCTGCCTCACCGTCCTGCCGGACGAGGTGAGCGCCGCCCTGCCGGAACGCCGGCCGCAGCTCGGCCGGGGCACGGTGCTCGGCGGGGGTGGCGGCGGGTCGGCGGCCGTCCCGGGACCGGCCCCGGCGCGGGCCGGGACGGGCCGTCCGGGTTCGTGCTGAGGGGCGGGTGGCCCGGGCCCGGGTGGGTGGTTGGCGTTCGCCGATGGTGTTCGCGGGGTGCGGCTGGGGTCGGCCCCGGGCCTGGGCGTCGCCCGGTCCAGGGGGTGGGCGGTGGGGCATCGGGCGCTCCGGGGTGCGGGTCGGGACGGATCGTGCGGGCCTGTGCCGGAGGGTGACCCGCCCGGGTGGGTGGTCGGCGTCCATCGACGGTGTCCGTGGGGTGTGGGCTGGGGTCGGCCCCGGGCCTGGGCGTCGCCCGGTCCAGGGGGTGGGCGGCGGGGAGTCGGGCGTCCTGGGGGGCGGGGACGGATCGCGCGGGCTCGTGTGGAGGAGCGGGTGGGTGGTTGGTGCTCGCCGACGGCGCTTCGTGGGGTGTGGGTCGGGGCCGGCTTCCGGTCCGGGCGTCGCCCGGTCCAGGGGTGGGGGCCCGGGGAGCCGCCCCGGGTGCGGGGGTCGGCCAACCGGCCCGGGCCGGAGGCCGGGGGCCGCCCGGGATGCCCCAGGGCCTGCCCCCGGGCGTCCCGGGCGGGGGAGCGGGGCGTGGTGGGGGCCGGGGGCTCAGGTGGGCGGGGCGGTGGGTGGCGCAGCGTGGAGGCCGCAGTCCGGAGTCGTCCGGACGGGAGGAGGCCGCCATGCGTCGAGGCGTCCGGCTCGATCGCCGCATCCAGGCCGGTGCCGCACAGGTCTCGCTGGCGGTGCGCAGCGGCGAGGCGTCGTGGGCCGAACTCGGGGCGCGGCTCGACGGGTTCGGGGCCGGCCGGTTCGTCGTGGTGACGGACGGTACGGCGCCCGCCGGTCCGCTGGGCCGGGTCCGCGCGCTCGCCGCCGGCCTGGCGCCCACCACCGTGCACGACCTGCGCGACGGACCGCTGCCCGCCGCCCCCGCCGGGGCCGTCGTGGTCGCCGTCGGCGGTGAACGCGCCTGTGGGTACCCGGCGGACGTGCGGGTGCCCACCGACCTGGCCGCCGCGTGCGGTCCGGCGGCGGCCCTGCACCGGCCGGTCCCGGCCGCCGCGCTGGCCTGGGTGCGGGCCGACGTCCTCGCGGAGCGTCCCGCCGCGTGGACCCGCGCCGGGATGGTCGCCGTCGTGCGCCACGTGCTCGCTGTCTGCCCGGCCCACTACCCGGTGCTCGCCGCCCTCCTCCACCCCGGGGCGCGGTACGACGAGCCGACGCTCACCGCCCTGCTCGCCCTGTGCGCCGACGCGCGGGCCGCCCTGGTCTGCTTCGACCCCGAGGAGACCGGCCCCGCGCTGGCCCTCGGCTACGGCCGCGGCCTCGCCGGTGCCGTGCGGGCCGCCGCCGGTCCCGACCTCGCGCCCGGCGACGCCGAGGCGCTGGGCCTGCTGCTCGCCGCCCGGGTGGCGGCGCGGCTCGGGCTGGCGGACGGCGCCACGGGCTGGGCCCACCGGGAGCTGCTGGCCCGCAACGGTTCGGCGACCGCCCTGCCCGGCGGGGTCGACCCGGACCGGCTGACCGCCGCGCTCGCCGTCGCGAGCGCGCCCGGGCTGCTGCTCCTCGCCGAGCCCGGCCGCCCGTACTGCGCCGGTGGCAGGCTGCTGACCCCGGTGGACGGCACGGTGCTGAGGGCCGCGGTCGACGGCCTGGCCGACGGTGCGGGGGCGGGCGTCCCGCGCAGCCGCACCGCCGTCGCGGAGCCCGCCCGGGCCGTCGCGCTCCGGGGCGCCGGACCGGTCCCGGGCACGTCGTGAGGACGCGGGGACCGGGGCCCGGGCGCAGGCCGGGAGCGGGCCGGGCGCAGGCCGGGAGCGGGACAGGACCCGGCTCCCGTGCGACCGGGACGACAGGCGCCACATCGTGGAGATCGGAAACGGTCCAGTACGGACCGCAGGACACAGAAGGAGCTCCCGTCATGCCGGGCACCGTCATCACCGACCTCCGCCGCCGCGGCGCCGTCGACCCCAGCCGGGTGCTGACCGGACCGCTGCGCGCCGTCGGACTGCAGTGGCTCGATCCCGGCCGCAGCGTCGAGGTCACCGCCGAGGGCGTCGAACGCGCCCTGTACATCACGGCCGGCTCGGGCACCGCCACGGTGCCCGAGGCCGGGGCCGGGCCCGGGGCCGACGCCGGGAGTGAGCCGTCGGCGGCCGCCGACTCCGGGATCCCGCTGGTCGAGGGCACCGCCGTGACCCTGCCGCTCGGCGCGCGCACCGTGCTCACGGCCGGCACCGCCGGTCTGGAGTACTTCCACGCGGTGCTCGCCGTGGCCGGCCACCCGGGCCGGGCCCTGGCCCACCCGGCGGCGGACCGGCCGAGCACCGAACGCCCGGCGGACGGCCGCCCGGCCGCCGGACGACCGGAGACCGACCACCCCGACGCCGGCCACCCCGACACCGGCCATCCCGATGCCGAACGCCCCACGACCGGACGCCCCACGACCGGACGCCCGACGACCGGACGCCCCGCCGCCGGCCACCCCGACCACCCCGACACCCCTCCGAGCCCGAAGGGAGGCGAGCCAAGGTGATCGTCACCACCGCCACGGCCTCGGCCGCCGTCATCCTCGGCCCGAACGGCGAGCGCGTGCGCCTGCGCTGCCTGGCGCGCCGCTCCATGCTCGCCAGTGCCTGCGAGAGCTTCGACCACCTGCGGCTGAGCCCCGGTGCCCACCACCTGCTGCCGGGTCGGCCCGACACCGAGACCGTCCTGTTCGTGGTGCGCGGCTCCCTGCTCGTCGGCCGGACCGCCGACGAGCCGG
This sequence comes from Kitasatospora sp. NPDC015120, assembly GCF_043080305.1. Classification (NCBI taxonomy): domain Bacteria; kingdom Bacillati; phylum Actinomycetota; class Actinomycetes; order Kitasatosporales; family Streptomycetaceae; genus Kitasatospora; species Kitasatospora sp. NPDC015120. Next base: position 200,200 of record NZ_JBIBVJ010000004.1, read on the forward strand.
ACCACCTGGCCGCCGACGGCGATCTGCTGCTGGCGACCCGGGGCCGGGAACTGCTCCTGGAGGCCGGTCCGCTCGGCGCCGAGGTGCTCTGCCTCGCCCTGGCCGCGCCCCGCCGCACCACCGCGACCAGGCGCTCCCTGGCCCGGCGGCGCGCCGAACGGCGGAGCCGGCCGTGACCGGCCCCGCCGAGACGGCAGCCGCGGCCCGCACCGAGGCCCCCGCCCGCACGGCGGGGGCCGCCGGTGCCCCGGACCGCAGCGCCGCCACCATGGCGGCGCTGCGGTTCGAGGCGCCGCACCGGGTCGTGCTCGCCCGGGTGCCCCGGCCGGCGCCGCCCGGGCCGGACGCCGTCACCGTGCGCACCTCCCTGGTCGGCCTCTGCGGCACCGACCTCGAACTCCTCCACGGCACCGCCGCCTACCTGCGCGACGGGCGGGCCCGCTTCCCGCTCGTCCCGGGGCACGAATGGTGCGGAACGGTCGCCGAAATCGGCCGCGAGGTCACCGAGTTCGTGCCCGGCGACCGGGTGGTGGGCCAGACCATGGTGCACTGCGGCCTGTGCCGGATGTGCCGGCGCGGGCGCCGACCGCTGTGCGAGCGCCTCACCGAGGTCGGCCTCTACGGCCGCCAGGGCGCCGCCGCCGAGTACGTGGTGCTGCCGGAACGCGCGCTGTCCCGGATTCCCGGCCGGCTGCCGGACCGGGCCGCCGTGCTGACCGAACCGGCGGTGACCGTGGTGGCCGGACTGGAACGGTCCGGATGCCGGCTCGGTGACCGGGTGGTCGTCCTCGGCACCGGCACCATCGGCCTGCTCGCCGTCCAACTCGCCGCCCGGCTGGGCGAGTCGGTGGACGCGGTGGGCATCGACCCGGCCGGGCGGCGGCTCGCGCTGCGCTGCGGCGCGCGCCGCGCGCTGAGCCCCGAGCAGGCGCGCGCCGCCGGCACCGACCGCTACTCGCTCGCGGTCGAGGCGTCGGGCGCGGCCCCGGCGTTCGCGCTCGGTCTCGACCTGCTCGAACCGGGCGGCCGGCTCGCCGTGATCGGCGTGGGCGGCGGCCCGTGCCCGGACTTCGATCCGGGCCGGCTCGCCCTGCGCGGGCTGGAGGTGATCGGCGTCCGGCACGGTCTGGACCACTACGACCGCACCCTGCGGCTGCTCCGGGACGGCGTGCTGGCGGCCGAGCCGCTGATCGCCGCCGTGCTGCCGCCGGCCGCCGGGCCGGAGGCGTTCCGGCTGCTGGCGGGCGGCCGCAGCGGCCCGCCCAAGGTGCTCCTCGACTTCGGCCGCGTCGGCGACGCGGCGCCCACCCCTCCCCCCGAAGGAGATCCCGCGTGATCCTCGTACCCGCCGCCGTCCCCCGGACGGCCCCCGCGTTCCGGCGGCTGATCGACCCGCAGCACCTGCCGTCCGTGCACGGCGGGCTGACCGTCGAGACCCTGCCGCCCGGTGTCCGCGTCGAGCACCACCCCTCCCGGGTGGGCGAATCCGTGACGCTGGTGCTCTCCGGCGGGATCCGCTCGGCCGGGCGCGTGCTCGGCCCGGGCGAGGGCCTCTACCACCCGCCCGGCAGCGTCTGCGGACTCACCGCCCTGCCCGGCGCGCCCGCCGCCGTGCTGACCGTCCGGCCGCTCGCGGTGCCGGGCGACCGGCCCGCGCCGCGCCCCCACCCCGTCCCGCTCGCGCCGCCGGGGCCCGGCCCCCGCTCCCCCGGCGACGCCCCGGACCCGCCCGCCCCGGCGGTGCCCGCCGCCCGCAGCAGCGACACCCGCACCCACCACCACACCGACGCCGACACCCGCACCCACGCCCGTGCCGGCGCCGGGAGCACACCGGTCGCCGGCTCGGCCGGCATGGCGGTGCACTGGCTCGCCACCGACGAGACGGTCGGCGCCCTGCGGCTCACCGTCGCCGCCTCGCGGTTCGGCGCCGGGGGCAGCCACGACCTGCACCGGCACCCGCACGCCGACGAGTTCTTCCTCGTCCTCACCGGCGGCGGCACCCACCTCACGGAGACCACCGGGATCCCGGTCCGCGCCGGGGACCTGGTGTTCGTCCCGGCCGGCGAGTGGCACGGCTTCCGCACCGGCCCGGCCGGTCCCACCGCCGCCCTCTACGGCTACCTGGGCGCGCCGAGCCTCGCCCGGGCCGGCTACCAGGTCCGCCCCGCCGCCGCGGCGGAGGTGCCCCGATGAGCATCCCCGGGCCGCACCACCGCCACCTCGACGGCGGCGCGCGGACGCCCACGGTGGCCGTCGTCACCGGGGCCAGCTCCGGCATCGGCCGGGCCACCGCCGTCGCCCTGGCCCGGGCCGGGCACGCGGTGGCGATCGGCTACCGCACCGACCTGGCCGCCGCCCGCCGGACCGCCGAACTGGCGGGCGGGCGGACCGTGCTGCTGCCGCTGGACCTCGCCGACCCGGCGGGCGCGGCGCGGGCCGTGCACGGCGCCGCCGAACGGCTGGGCGGCATCGACATCCTGGTCAACTCGGCCGGGATCAACCACCGTTCACCGCTCCTGGAGGAGAATCTGGACGACTGGCGGCGGATCCTCGCGGTGGACCTCACCGGCCCCTTCGCCTGCGCCCAGGCGGCCGCCCGCCGGATGGTCGGCCAGGGGCGCGGCGGGCGGATCGTCAACGTCACCTCCGTCCACGAGTTCACCCCGATCCTGGGCGGCTCCGCCTACTGCGCGGCCAAGGGCGCGCTCGGCGCGCTCACCCGGGTGATGGCCCTGGAGCTGGCGCCGTACGGGATCACCGTCAACGCGGTCAGCCCCGGCGAGACCGCCACCCGGATGAACGGCGTCCTGGACGACCGCGCCCTGGACGGCCGCGACCTCGGCGCACTCGCCCGGCCCGCCATCCCGGTGGGCCGGCCCGGCCGGGCGGCCGAGGTCGCGGCGGCCATCGTCCACCTGACCGGCCCGGACGCCGGGTACACCACCGGCGTGTCGCTCACCGTCGACGGCGGCCTCAGCCTGATGAGCGCGATCGCCAACCAGCGCGACGCCTCCCACGAACGGGCCCCGCGCCCGGGGGCACCCGACGCCCTGGAAACCCCGGAAGCCCCGGAAACCTCCGAAGCCCCAGCACCTCCCGGAAGGAGCGCCCGATGACCGGCATTCCCGGCGCGCGCGCCGTGCACCACGTCGCCTACACCGTCCCCGACCTCGACCAGGCGGTGGCGTTCTTCACCGAGGTGCTCGGCGCCCGCCTGCTCTACCGCCTCGGGCCGGTCGCCGCGCCGCCCGGGGACGAGGACTGGATGAGCCGCCAACTCGGCGTCCACCGCTCGGCGGTGGCGTACATCGCGATGCTGCGCCTGGGCCCGGTCAGCAACCTGGAGCTGTTCCAGTACACCGCCCCGGGCCAGCGCCGCGAGCAGCCCGCCAACAGCGACTGGGGCGGCCACCACCTCGCGATCGCCGTCGACGACGTGGACCGCGCCGTCGCCCATTTGCGGCGCCGGCCCGGCGTCGAGGTGCTGGGCGAGCCGCAGACGATCACCGACGGCGGACCGATCGACGGCGACCGCTGGGTGTACGTCCGCGCGCCCTGGGGGCTGCAGCTGGAGGTGCTCGCGATGCCGCCCGGCATGCCCTACGAACGCTCCACCCCGGACCGGCTGTTCACGCCCCAGGGGCCGTGGGACGGCGCCGGCGCGCCGCCGGACGGGGCCGGTCCGTCATGATCGGGACCACCGCCGCCGTGGTGCGGGAGACCGGTGGGCCGTTCCGCCCGGAGACCGTCCGGCTGGACGGCCCCCGCGCGGACGAGGTGCTGGTCCGGATCCGCGCCGTCGGCATCTGCCACACCGACCTGAGCGTGCGGGCCGGCCGCACGCCCGCACCGCTGCCCGCCGTCCTCGGCCACGAGGGCGCGGGCACCGTCGAGGCGGTCGGCGCCGCCGTCACCCGGCTGCGGCCCGGCGACCGCGTCGTGCTGACCTTCGACTCCTGCGGCGCCTGTCCGCCCTGCCGGGCCGGGCTGCCGGTGCGCTGCGACCACTGGGCCGCGCTGAACCTGTCCGGCGGCTCCCGGCTGGACGGCAGCGCCACCGTGCACGGCACGGGCCGCCACCGCGGCACCGCGCTGCACGGCCACTTCTTCGGCCAGTCCTCCTTCGCGGCGCACGCCCTCGCCGACGAGCGCAACGCCGTGCCCGTCACCGGCCCGCCGGTGCCGTTCGAGGTGCTGGCGCCGCTCGGCTGCGGCGTGCAGACCGGCGCGGGCGCCGTCCTCCACGTGCTGCGGCCCGAACCCGGCGACACCCTGGCGGTGTTCGGCGCGGGCGCGGTGGGACTGGCCGCCGTCCTGGCGGCCCGGTCGACCCCGGTGGTGCGGATCGTCGCCGTCGACCTGCGCCCCGAGCGGCTCGCCCTGGCCCGGGAGCTCGGTGCCACCGACGTGGTCGACGCGGGCGCCGCGGACCCGGTGGCGGCGCTCCGCGACCTCACCGGCGGGCGCGGCGCACAGCACACCCTGGAGACCAGCGGCAGCGTCCGCGCGCTGCGCCAGGCCGTGGAGGCGCTGGCGGTCGGCGGGACCTGCGGGGTGGTGGGCGCGCCGCCGGCCGGCAGCGAGGTGGGCCTGGACGCCCCCGGGCTGCTCGCCCGGGCGCCCAGGATCATCGGGGTGAACCAGGGGGCGAGCGTGCCGCAGCGGTTCCTGCCGGTGCTGGTGGACCTGTTCCGGGCGGGACGGCTGCCGGTGGACCGGCTGGTGCGGACGTTCCCGTTCGCGGCGGTCGAGGAGGCGGCCGCGGCGGCGGAGGCCGGGGAGGTGGTGAAGCCGGTGCTGATGCTGCCCTGAGCTGCGCCGATGGCCCGCCGTCCCGCCCGCCGTCCCGTTCTGGGACCGGAACGGGACGGCGGGCCCATGTGCCCGGGGCGCGGCGCCGACCAGAGTGGAGTGCGGAGCGGTTGACCGGCTCGACCGCCCGGAGCCGAAGAATCTGGAGCACCCATCCCATGGCAACGAACACGACCTCGAAGACGCTCGGCGTCGCGTCCGCCCTCGTCGGCGTCGCCGCGGCGACCGCGGTCATCAGGAGCGCCGTCGTCGGCGCGGCGGCCAAGCCGGCCGCCGCGAAGGCGGGTTCCGCCGCGGAACCCGAGCGCCACTGCAAGCCGGGCCAGAAGGACTGCTGACCCGGTCACCCGTGACCGCTTCGCCGCAGCCCCTGCCCGAGCCACCCCCCGACCCCCCGCCCCCGCTCCCGGTCGTACCGGGAGCGGGGGCGGGGGGCGTGGTGCGCCGTTCCTCAGGAAGCGGGGGCGCGCCGCTGCGAGGGGTGCCGGGGGAGGACGGCCAGCACCTGGGTCCCGCTCTGCTGCGTGAGCCGGGCGATGGTGCAGTGTCCGCCGATCTCGGCCGCCCGGTCCGCCATCGACCGCAGCCCGACCCCGCCGGACGGCCCCGGCCGCGCCAGGTCCGTGCCCGCGGACCCCGGCGGAGCCGGGGAGCCCTCCTCGGGCGGCTGCGGGACGCCGAGGCCGATCCCGTCGTCCTGGACGGTCAGCGTCAGGTCCGCGTCGTCCACCCGCATCGTCACCCGGGCGTGCCGGGCGTCGGCGTGCCGCAGCACGTTGTTGAGCGCCTCGGCGGTGATCCGGTACGCGGCCACCTCCACGGCGGCGGGCAGGTCCGGCAGCGGGTCCGGGTCCAGGGTGGCCGTGACGGCGAGCCCGTCGGTGCTGAACGAGGCGGCCAGGTGCTGCACGGCCCGGGTGAGGCCGAACTCGCCGAGCGGCGCGGGCCCGAGCCGGTCGGTGATCCGCCGCACCTCCTTGATCGTCATCGCGAGGTCGCCCGAGATGCCCTGCAGCGTCCGCGCGATCTCCGCGGCCGCGACCCCGGCGTCCTCACCGGTGCCCGTCCCGCCGCCCGCCGCCGTCCCGCCGCCCGCCGCCGTCCCCGCCGCCGGGCCCGTCCCGCCCGCCGTCCCGGCCGTCCCCGCAGCCCCCGCGTCCGCCGTCGCCCCGGCCGCCGAGGCCGCGTTGTCGACCCGCAGCCGCAGCCCGGCCAGCGCCGGGCCGAGCCCGTCGTGGATGTCCCGCCGCAGGCAGCGCCGCTCCTCCTCGCGCGCGGCGACGATCTGCTCGCGGCTGGCCTGGAGGTCCTCCGCCAGCCGCAGCGAGGCGACGGCCGGCGAGGCCTGGTCGGCCAGCGAGCGCAGGATGTCGGCGTCGCTCGGCTCCAGCTGCTCCTCGCCCGCCCGCAGCCCCACCGTCAACTCCCCGATCACCACCCCGTGGTGGACCAGCTCGAAGCCGCGCACCGGCCCGTCCAGCCGCCCCACCGCCGCGAGCGGCCGGCGCCCGGCCCGGGTGGAGACGGCCAGCGCCACGCCCGGCAGCCTGAGCTCCTCCGCGACGGCCGTGCACAGCGCGGCCGGCAGCCGTTGCGGCTCGACCACCTGCCGGACCTGCCCGGCCAGCGTCCGCAGCACCTGGTAGGGCTGGGCGCGGTCGCCGTAGTAGAGCCGGTCCACCAGGCCCACCGCCCACCGGGCGGCCCGCGGCAGGCCCGCGCCCAGTGCGAAGACCAGCGCGATCAGCAGCAGCGCGGCGGCGCCCCGTCCGGGCACCAGCCACGCGGACAGCACCGCCGCGCACGCCACGAACAGCACGGTGAGCCCGGTGGCGAGCAGCAGCCCGGTCAGGACGGAGCGGGCCGCCCGGTCCAGCCGCCACCCGCCGTCCCGGACCACCAGGAAGGCGACGGCCACCGCCCACACCGCGCCGGCCGCCGTGAACAGCGAGTAGCTCAGCCAGTACTCGTACGCGTAGCGGCGCTCGTAGTACTCCTGCATGCCCGCCCAGAGCAGGTAGGCGCCCAGCATCCCGGCCAGGTGCGCGCGCCGCCGGGGCGCGCTGCGCCGCAGCAGCCGCACCAGCAGCACGGTGGCGGCGATCCCGATCAGCAGGTAGTTGGTGGCGTCGTAGAGGCCGCCGACCCGGTCGGCCACGGAGCCGAAGAAGTCCGCGGGCGCGCTGCCGGCGAGCGGGTTGGGCCGGCCGTAGACGGTCGGGCGGTCCAGGAAGGACATCGTGTCCGGGATCACCCAGAGGGTGACGGCACCGATGTACCACCACCACCGGCGGGTGGTCAGCCGGGCGGCCGGCAGCCAGAGCGGCAGCACGTAGAACAGGGTCACGCTGACGGTGTCGCAGACCGCGCGCACCACCGCGGCGGCGCCCACCAGCCCGGGATCGGTGACCTGCACCGAGACGGGTGCGGCGACGGCGCTCGGCAGCATGGACGTCAGCGCGTAGAGGAGCATCACCCAACCGAGCGGATTTCCGGGCCGGTGGGCGTGCAGCAGCATGCCCGCCGCCGCCGTCGGCAGGGCGTAGACCAGGATCGCGAGCTGGTCCCGCGGGCCCTCCACCCCGGAGTCGCCGAGGTGCACCAGGACGTAGCAGATCCAGAGGGTGGCGACCGCCAGGCAGAGCACGGTGAGCGCGGCGGCGCCGGTGAGCCGGCGCTGGGCGGGCGTCCGGCGTGGCGGAGCCCCGGCCCGGGTGTGCGGCCGGGGGCGGGAGGGGATCACCGTGGTCATGGCACCGCCTAGGGACGGGTGGGGAACGGGCCACCGACGGCCGGTCGCGGGGCCGGGCGCGCTTTGCTCCAGTGTCGGCCGCCCGCCGTCCCGGGCGCATGGGGCCGTGGTCTCGTCCGCCCCGGCCGGGGGGCGCCCCCCGGCGACGGCCCGTCCGCCGGACGGGCACCCGCCGTCACCGTCGTCACGCAAAGTTGCGAAGATATCGCTGGTAGTGTCGGCCACGTGGAGGAAAACCAGCCAGCCGAAGAACCGCGGCAGCCGGAGGGCCGGGCGGACGAGGAACGGGCGCCCGCGCCGGTCCGGGTCCTGATCGTCGACGACCACCCGCTGTTCCGCGAAGGCCTGAAGGCCGCCCTGGAGAGCGCCGAGGGCATCGTCGTCGTCGCCGAGGCCGAACGCGCCGGCGACGTACCGGAGGCGGTCGCCCGCCACCACCCGGACATGGTCGTGATGGACCTCTCGCTGCCGGACGGCTCCGGGCTGGAGGCCACCCGCCGGCTCTCCGCCGACCAGCCGGCCCCGCCGGTGCTGATGCTCACCATGGCGGACGACGACGGCAGCCTGCTCGCCGCCCTCCAGGCCGGGGCCCGCGGCTACCTGGTCAAGGGCGCGGGCCGCGAGGAGGTGCTGCACGCGGTGCGCACCGTCGCGGCGGGCGGAGCGGTGTTCGGCGCGGACGTCGCCGAGCGGATCACCACCCTGCTCGCCGGGGCCCGGGTGCGGGAGGCCGGCCAGCTCTTCCCGGCGCTCACCGCCCGCGAGGCCGAGGTCCTCGACCTGGTGGCGCGCGGACTGGACAACCGCCGGATCGCCCGGGAGCTGGTGGTCGCGGAGAAGACGGTCCGCAACCACGTCACCCACATCTTCGAGAAGCTGCACGTCGCGACCCGTGCCGAGGCCGTCGCCCGGGCCCGCGACATGGGACTCGGCGACGGCTGAGCCGCCCCGCGGGCGCGCCGCCGCCACCCCCGGGCTGGCCGGGCCGGGGCCGGGACCGGACCGTCGTCCCGCGCCGCCGGGACGACGGGACCCGCAGGATGCGGGGGAGGAGGCCCTCATCATGAGCGAACCGGCCGCGACCCCGGCCACCGCCGTGGCCCGGCACACCGCGGGCCCGGTCACCACGCCCGCCCGCCCGCACGGCCCGGCGGGCTCGTCCGCCACCACGGCGCCCCCGGCGCCGCACCCGGCCGCACCCCGGCACGCCGTCCTCGGCCCGGCGGCCTGGGTCTGCGTCGCGACCCTGCTCAGCGGGCTCGGCTGGGTCCTGCTCGCCGTCACCCACCCCAACGCCCCGTGGACCGCCCCGTTCTACCTCCACGACGGCGAGACCGTCCTCCTGGGCTTCGCCTTCGCGCTCTCCGGGCTGCTCATCCTCGCCCACCGCGCCGCCCCCGCCCCCGACGGCACCGCCCCGGCCCCCGCCGCCGGAGCGCCCGCCGGCCGCAGCCTCGGCCGCTGCCTGCTCGCCGCCGGGCTCGGCGGCTGCCTGTCCCGCTTCGCCCTCCTCGCCGCCGCGGTCACCGACGCCGGACCGGTGGCCGAGGCCCTCGGCGCGGCCCTGCTGCTGGCCTCCGTCGCCCTGTTCATCTTCGTCTCGCTCGCCCTCCCGCTCTGGCTGCCCGAGGGGCGGCTGCCCGGCGGAGCGGGCCGGGCCTTCGTCGCGGCCGTCGCGCTGTGGAGCGCCGTGCACGCGTGCGCCGTCCGCCTGCGCAGCCCGCTGCCCTACCACGGCGACGTCCTGCTGCCGCCCGGGCGAGGCCTGCCGCTGGACGAATGGCACGCCACCCTGGTCGCCTGGGGACTGGTCGCCGCCAGCCTGGCCGTCGCCGCCGTCCGCTGGCGGCGCTCCGCCCGGCCGCACCGCAGCGTGACCGCCGTCCTGGTGCCCTACCTGGTCTGGCTGGTCACCACCAACATCGCGCTGCGGCTCGGCAGCTCGGAGAGCGTCGCGGCGGTCGCCTACTTCGCCGGCTCCGCGCTGTGGATGCTCGGGGCGGTCGGCTACGCCTTCACCCGCGACCGCTCCCGCTACCTCGACCGGGCGACCCGCCGGATGCTCAGCGTCCTCGCCCTCACCGCCCTGCTGATCGCCGGCTACCTCGGCGTCGTACTGCTGCTGCGCCGCGCCGTGCCGCAGGCCAGCAGCGCCCCCGCGCAACTGCTCGCCGCCGCGGCGCTGGCCATCGGCGGCCTGCTCGGGCCCACCACCCGCTGGGTGGTGCGGGCCGTCGACCGCTTCTACTACGGCGACCGCGCCCGCCCCTACCAGGTGGTGCGGGCGCTCGCGGAACGGCTGAGCCGCGCCGTCAGCCCCGCCGACGCGCCGCCCCTGCTCTGCGACACCGTGGTCACCGCCCTCGGCCTGCCCGGCGCCCGGGTCGTGCTGCACACCCGCACCGGCCCGCACGAACTCGCCTCCGTCGGCACCCTCGGGCCCGCCAGCCAGGTCTTCCCGCTCAGCTACGAGGGCACGGTGATCGGGGACCTCTACGCGCCGCCGCGCACCGGTCAGCCCGAACTCGACGCCCAGGACCACGAGGTGCTGCGCTTCCTCGCCGACCAGGCCGCGCCCGCGATCGCCTCGCTGCGGATGTACGAGGAACTCCAGCGCGGGCGGCGGCAGATCGTGCTCGCCCGGGAGGAGGAGCGCCGGCGCCTGCGGCACGATCTGCACGACGGCCTCGGGCCGACCCTGTCGGGCCTGCGGCTCGGCGTCGACACCGCGCGGGCCGCCGTGCCCGAGGACTCCCCGGCGGCGCGCTCGCTGCTCGCGGTGTCGGCCGGGATCGGGCAGGCGATCGACGAACTGCGCCGGATCACCGAGGGGCTGGCGCCCGCCGCGCTGGCGGGGGAGGGGCTCGCGGTGGCGCTGCGGCGGCTGGTCGGGGAGCTGGACGGGGCGCGGGTGAGGATCTCGCTGGTGCTGGATCCGGACCCGCCGCCCGCGTTGCCGGCGGCCGTCGAGGTGGCGGCGCTGCGGATCAGCGGCGAGGCGCTGCACAACGTGCTGCGCCACTCGGGGGCGGGGCGGGCCCGGCTGACGCTGCGGGTGCGTCCGGAGGCGGTGGTGCTGGAGATCCGGGACGACGGCCGCGGCTTCCACGCGGGCGGCGGGGAAGGGGCGGGGGCCGTGCGGCGGGCCGGTTCGGGCGTCGGGCTGCGGTCGATGGCCGAGCGGGCCGAGGAGCTGGGCGGCCGGTTCGAGGCGGCCGACCACGACGGCGGCGCCGTCGTCCGGGCCGTGCTGCCGCGCACTCCCGAGCTCCCGCCGGTCGACGCCTGACCGCCGAGGCCTGACCCCCGGCGGCCGACGGATATCGGCCGCCGCCGCCCCGCCGCCCCTTGACGGGGACCTCGCTTCGCCCAATCATCATGGTCGCGTCAACTTTTCCGCGCGGCCGGCGGCCCCACACCCCCTCAGTACCCCTCCGCCGCCCGCGAGGTGGCGCGCTTCCGTTCTGCCCCACCGGATACCGGAGCCCCCATTGACCGAGCGCGCCCCGCGGCGATCCCGCCTGCGCCGAACCGCCCTGTCCGCCGCTGCCGCCGTCACCCTCGCGGCCGCCTTCCTCGTCCCCGCCGCCTCGGCGGCCCCCGCGCCCGCCGCCCCCGCCGCGCCGGCGGTGGCCGCCGCCCCCGACATCCCGGTCGCCAACGTCAAGGCGCACCTGGCCCAGCTCCAGTCGATAGCCACCGCCAACGGCGGCAACCGCGCCCACGGCCGCACCGGCTACAAGGCCTCGATCGACTACGTGAAGGGCAAGCTGGACGCGGCCGGCTACACCACCACCCTGCTGACCTTCAGCTACAACGGCTCGACCGGCTACAACCTGATCGCCGACTGGCCGGGCGGCGACACCTCGCACGTGGTGATGGCCGGTGCCCACCTCGACTCCGTCAGCGGCGGCCCGGGCATCAACGACAACGGCTCCGGCTCGGCCGGCGTCCTGGAGACCGCGCTCGCCGTCTCGCGGGCCGGCCTCAAGCCCGCCAAGCACCTGCGGTTCGGCTGGTGGGGCGCCGAGGAGTACGGCATGGTCGGCTCCAAGAACTACGTCAACGGCCTCGGTGCCACCGAGCGGGCGAAGATCGAGACCTACCTCAACTTCGACATGATCGGCTCGCCCAACCCCGGCTACTTCACCTACCGCTACGACAGCGCGCTCGACGCCCTGTTCCGCGACTACTTCGCCGGCCTCGGCATCAGCACCGAGCAGGACTTCGAGGGCGACGGCCGCTCCGACCACGCCCCGTTCCAGAACGCCGGCATCCGCGTCGGCGGCCTGTTCAGCGGCGCCGACTACACCAAGACCAGCGCCCAGGCCGCCAAGTGGGGCGGAACGGCGGGCCAGCCCTTCGACCGCTGCTACCACTCCTCCTGCGACACCAGCGCCAACATCAACGACACCGCGCTGGACCGGATGAGCGACGCCATCGCGTACGCGATCTGGACCCTCGCCGCCGGCAGCACCACCCCGCCCACCGGCACCGTCTTCGAGAACACGGCCGACGTCCAGATCCCCGACTACGGCTCGGCGGTGACCTCCGACGTCACCGTCACCGGCCGCCCCGGCAACGCCCCGGCCGCGCTCCAGGTCGGCGTGGACATCAAGCACACCTTCCGCGGCGACCTCGTCATCGACCTGGTCGCGCCGAACGGCACCGCCTTCCGCCTCAAGTCCTCCAGCAACGACTCCGCGGCGAACGTGCAGACCACGTACACCGTGAACGCCTCCGCCGTGCCGGCCGACGGCACCTGGAAGCTCAAGGTCCAGGACGTGGGCCCGCAGGACACCGGCTACATCGACAGCTGGAAGCTCACCTTCTGACGGAAACGCCGGGCGACCCCGGGGGCGCCGGTCCGCCGCGCGGCCGGCACCCCCGGAGGTCCGCCTACGGGGCCATCTCGTACGCGCCGGAGAGCGCCTCGACCATGCCCCACACCTTCGCCGCCCGTGCGCCGTCCGCGACCGGGCGGCGCACGTGCGCCAGCGCCCACGCCGCCTGGGCCTCACTGGTGGACGCCTTGCCGTGCAGCTCGGTGGCGTGCGCGGAGAAGTCCCGCACCAGCGCGTCGAAGACCTGGTCCAGCAGGTCCGCGTCCAGCCCGGTGAGCGCGGCCTGCTCCAGCACCAGCTGCCCGTAGACGATCAGTGCGAACAGCTGGCCGATCTCCAGCAGGAAGTCGAGGTCCGCCTGCTGCTCCGCGCCCGGCGCGTGGCTGAGCAGCAACTCGCAGAAGCCGTCGGCCTGTTCGCGGAACCGGGCGACGTTCGGCAGATGGCCGTGGGCGTCGTAGGCGGCCCGCCAGTCGTGGAAGCGGATCGCGCCGAGCCCGCGGGCCGGGCCCTGCCGGAACAGGAAGACGTCGTCGGCGGCGTCCTGCCGGGTCGGCACCGGGGCGTACTCGGCCGGGTCGAACAGGTAGTTCGCCATGAACTTGAGGATCAGCGCCAGGTTGACGTGGACGGTGCCCTCCAGCTTCGGCAGGCCGCGGATGTCCTTGGCGGCCTTGTCGAAGTAGGTGTCCGCCTCGAAGCCCTTGGCCGCGATGACGTCCCACAGGAGGTCGATGACCTTCTCGCCCTCGGTGGTGACCTTCATCTTGGTCATCGGGTTGAAGAGCAGGTAGCGGCGGTCCTCGGGGGAGGCGGTGCGGAAGTAGTCCACCGCCCGCGCGGAGAACAGCTTCATCGCCACCAGCCGTGCGTAGGCGTCGGTCAGCTCGCGGCGCACGTGCGGGAAGTCGGTGACCGGCTTGCCGTACAGCACCCGGTTGCGGGCGTGCGTCACGGCCTCGTACATGGCGTGCTCGCAGATGCCGACCGAGGCGGTGCACAGGTTGAACTTGCCGACGTTCACGGTGTTCAGCGCGGCGTCGAAGGCCGCCCTGCCGGTGTGCAGCACGTCCTCGGCGCGGACCGGGTACTCCTCCAGCCGGAACTCGCTGACGTACATCTGGGCGTTCACCACGTTCTTCACCAGGTGGTACGCCTCGTGGCGGCTGTCGGCGGCGAAGAAGACGTAGCCCTCCGGCCCCTCGACGTCCGAGCGGCGGCCGAAGACCGAGACCAGCCCGGCGACGTTGCCGTTGCCGATGTAGTACTTGGAGCCGGTGGCGGTGAAGCCGCCCTCGCCGTCCGGGGTGAGGATCATGTCCGTCGAGTAGATGTCGGCGCCGTGGCCGCGCTCGGAGAGGCCGAAGGCCATGACGTGGCCCTCCGCCAGGAGCCGGGCGGCGCGCGCCCGTACGGCCTCGTTCTCGCTCTGCCACACCGGGCCCAGGCCCAGGATGGTGACCTGCCAGGTGTACCAGTAGCCGAGGCCGTAGAAGCCGAGGATCTCGTTCAGCTCGGCGATCCGGGCGGTGTCCCAGCGCTTGGCCGGATCGGCGGCGGAGGGGGTCAGGAACTCGGCGAACAGGCCTTCCCCGGCAGCGAATTCGAGGAAGTCGGCGTACCAGGTGCGGTCGATGTAGGTGTCGATCAGCGCCTTCTTCCCGCGCGACTCGAACCAGTCGACGGTCGCGCGCAGCAGCCGCCGGGTCGGCTCGTCGAACTGTGCGGGGTCGTAGGTGCGCGGGTTGAAGAGCATCGCGGGCTCCCGGGGGTCGAGGGTGCGGGTGAGGGGTGGGGTGGGTGGGTGGGGCGGTGGTCAGCGGCCGGGGGCGCCCGGGCCGCCGGCCAGCTCGCGCAGGGTGGCGAGCACGTCGTCGAGCCAGGCGATCGTCATCCGCTCGTACTCGATGCCGCCGCGCAGCACCACGTGCTGGAGGCGCTGCTGCGCGTCGAGCGCGTCGAGCGCGTCCGGGGCCGCGGCCGGGCCGCCGGCGCCCGGGAAGTCGCGCCGCTCGCCGTGCAGATAACGGGCGAGCAGGGCGGCGTGGCCCTCCCGGTGGCGTTCGACCTCGGGGATCAGCGCGGCCGGGTCGTCGAAGGCCGCCGCCCGGATCCGGACGGCCAGCTCGTGCCGGACGGTCTCCGGCTCGACGGGTTCGCGCAGCCAGGCGGCGAGCGCGGCCCGGCCGGGCGGGGCCGCCGAGTACACCTTCTTGTCCGGCCGGCCGTCCTGGGCGACCTCCTCGGCGCGGACCCAGCCGTCCGCCTCCATCCGCCGCAGCACCCGGTAGATCTGCTGGTGGGTGGCGGTCCAGAAGCGGCCGATGGACCGGTCGAAGCGCCGGGCCAGTTCGTAGCCGGAACCGGGCCGTTCCAGCAGCGAGACGAGGATCGCGTGCTCCAGTGCCATGGGCGGAATCCTGCTATGCAACGAGTTGCATAGGCAAGGGCGGCGGCCGGGGGTGAGACGGAGCTCACCCGCCGCAGCGGCAGGGCGCGGAAGGGTAATCGCCCAGCTCAAAAGGTGCAAAACGGTTGAAGGGCGCCAGAATGGTACTGGGCTAGAGCCCTCCATGTTCGCAACCGAGGAGGTGGTATCGGTGTCGACCCAAACGCCGATGGGCATGGAGCACCATCCGGACATCGTCGAACTCCGGGAGCACTACGAGCGGGTCACCCTGACCCCGCGGGCCCAGGCCGTCGAGGCCCTGGCCGTTCTGGCCGGCCTGTTCCTGGCGGCCTCGCCGTGGATCGTCGGCTTCACCGCGTTCACCACGCTCACCGTCACCTGCCTGATCGTCGGCATCGCCTACTGCGTGCTGATGGCCGGCTACGGCTCGGCGTACGAGCGCACCCACGCACGGGCCTGGGCGGCGACCCTGCTCGGCGCGTGGACGATCATCTCCCCGTGGGTCGTCTCCGGTGAGGTGGACCGCGGCCGGAACATCGTCACCTGCCTGATCACGGGTGCCGTCATGTTCCTGCTGGGGCTCGCCGCCATCTCGATGGCGACGATGACGTCGAACGGGGCGGCGATGCGGCGCGGCCGGGCCGGCCGGGCCAGGGGCTGACGGTCACCGCGAGCCCGACACCCGGGGCGCGGAGGGCGGCAGCGCCGCTCCGCGCCCCGGGCGCGCGACCCCGTCCGGCGGCTACGGCCGGGTCATCCGCAGCACGTCCAGTGCCTCGTCCAGCTGCTCCAGCGTGAGCCGCCCCTGCTCGACGTAGCCGCGCTCCAGCACCACCTGACGGATGGTCTTGCGCTCGGCGAGCGCCTGCTTGGCGACCTTGGCGGCCTCCTCGTACCCGATGTACCGGTTCAGCGGCGTCACCACCGACGGCGAGGACTCCGCGTACTCCCGGGCCCGCTCGGCGTTGGCCGTGATCCCGTCCACCGCGCGGTCGGCCAGCAGCCGGGCGCCGGCGGCGAGCAGCCGGACCGACTCCAGGACGTTGCGGGCGATCACCGGCAGCATCACGTTGAGCTCGAAGTTGCCGCTCGCCCCGGCCACCGTGACGGTGGCGTCGTTGCCGATCACCTGGGCGGCGACCATCAGCACCACCTCGGGCAGCACCGGGTTCACCTTGCCCGGCATGATCGAGGAGCCGGGCTGGAGGTCCGGCAGGTTCAGCTCGCCGAGACCGGTGCGCGGCCCCGAGCCCATCCACCGCAGGTCGTTCGCGATCTTGGTGAACCCGACGGCGACGGTGCGCAGCTGGCCGCTCAGCTCGACCAGGCCGTCCCGCGCGCCCTGCGCCTCGAAGTGGTCGCGGGCCTCCGTCAGCGGCAGCCCGGTGGTGCGCGCGACCTCCTCGATCACCGCCGCCGCGAACCCGGGCGGGGTGTTGATGCCGGTGCCCACCGCGGTGCCGCCCAGCGGCAGTTCGGCGACCCGGGGGAGGGTGGCGAGCAGCCGCTCCCGCCCGTGCCGCACCTGCGCCGCGTAGCCGCCGAACTCCTGGCCGAGGGTGACGGGCGTGGCGTCCATCAGATGGGTGCGCCCCGCCTTGACGACGTCCGCGAACTCCGCCGCCTTGCGCTCCAGTGCCTCCGCCAGGTGCTCCAGCGCCGGGATCAGCTCCTGGCTGACGGCGGCGGTGGCGGCGATGTGGATCGAGGACGGGAAGACGTCGTTGGACGACTGGCTCGCGTTGACGTGGTCGTTGGGGTGGACCGGCCGGCCGAGGCGTTCGCCGGCCAGGGTGGCGATCACCTCGTTGGTGTTCATGTTGGACGAGGTGCCCGAGCCGGTCTGGAAGACGTCCACCGGGAACTCGGCGTCCCAGCGCCCCGCCGCCACCTCCTCGGCGGCGGCGGCGATCGCGGCGGCGGTCTCCTCGTCCAGCACGCCGAGCCGGGCGTTGACCCGCGCGGCGGCGGCCTTGATCCGGGCCAGCGCGGCGATGTGCGCCCGCTCCAGGCGCTGGCCGGACACCGGGAAGTTCTCCACCGCCCGCTGCGTCTGCGCCTGCCACTTCGCCCCGGCCGGCACCCGGACCTCGCCCATCGAGTCGTGCTCGATCCGGTAGTCGCCGGTCATCTGCTCGTCACCCATCGTGCGCTGCACCTCCTGAACGGTCCCGGCCGGCACGGGGCCCCTTCGGGCCCGGGGCCCCGTGCCCGGCCGGGTACGGCTTCCGCACACCACAGCCGCGTGCGGGCCCCGGGTATTTCCGGGCCGGCGCCCGGGCCGGGAGAAGCGGCGTGCAGGCCCTCAGCCCAGGACGGCGGTCACGACCTCGTCCGGTGCCGTGCCCGCCCTGGCGACCTCGGTGCCGTCCGGCGCCCAGACGCCCGAGCCGCCCGAGGTCGCGGCGAACTCGCCGCTCGGCCCGGCGGCGGTGGCCAGCACCACCCACACGCCGTTGTCCGCCGCGCGCGCGGGGTAGCGGGCCGCCTTGGTGGCCAGGGCCTCGGCGCCCGCCCCGTACAGCGTGGAGGCGACATAGGCGTCGGCGCCGAGCGCGACCAGCTGCTGCGCGTGCCCGGGGTCGGCGGCGTCCGCGCAGATCGCCAGGCCCAGCCGCCGGCCGTCCAGCTCCAGGACGGACGGCTGCTCGGCGGGGGTGAAGCGCTGGGTCTCCCGCCCGTAGAGGCGGGTCTTGCGGCAGGCCACCGAGGCGCCCGCGCCGGTGACGGCGAGCGTGGCGATCCACGCGCGGCCGTCCGCCGCGGCCACCGGCGCGCCGACCAGGGCGGTGGCGCCGGTCGCGGCGCAGGCGGCGACCAGGGGCGCGAGCCGTTCGTCGGACGGGTCGACGGCGGGCGCGGCCAGGTCGTAGCCGGTCAGCGAGAACTCCGGGAACACCACCAGGCGCACCGCCCCGGCCGCCCGGACCGCGGCGGCGTGCCGTTCGACGTTGACCGCGACGGTCTCCGGCCGCCCCGAGGGGTGGCAGGCGGGCTGGGCGACGGCGACGGCCAGGGGAGCGGGCGCGGGCACGGTGGGGCCTCCGGGGGTGAGCGGGCGCGGGTGCGCGGGGGTGACCGGGGGTGGCGATCACGATCAACCTATGAAGCCCACCGCCGGCCCGGCAAGCCGCACCCGTTCGGGTGAAATGTGCCGGTGCCGGGCGCCCCCGCCCGGCGGCCCGTCAGACGTGCTCCATCACGATCACCGCGAGGGTGCCCGGCGCCAGGGCCCGGAAGACGTGCGGGACGTCGCCGGGATAGCTGACGTAGTCGCCCGGGCCGAGTTCGACGGGCGCCTGCGTCGGACCGGCCAGTGCCCGGCCGGCGCCGAGCAGCACGTGCTCCACGGTGCCCGGCATGTGCGGGTCGGAGGCCCGGGTCTCGCCCGGCTCGGCGTCGATCCGGTAGATGTCCCGCCGGGCGTTCGGCGGGCAGGAGGCGAGCAGGGTCGCGGCGTAGTCGGCCCGCTCGGAGTGGGTGACGGGGCCCTCGCCGGCCCGCACCACCCGGACCACCGGACGGGGCGGGTCGACCAGTCGGCTGAACGGCACGTCCAGGGCCACGCCGAGCGCCCAGAGCGTCTCGACGCTCGGGTTGCCGGCGCCCGATTCCAGTTGCGAGAGCGTCGACTTGGCGATCCCCGCCCGCCGGGCCAGCTCGGCCATCGACAGTCCGGCGCGCTCGCGCTCGCGCCGGATCGAGGCCGCGATCAGCTCGATCAGCTCGCTCCCCGAGGGGCCCGCACCGTTGTGTCCACTCATCCGCGTTCGCTCCATACTGCCAGGCGTTCGCCTTGACGAACGGCCGTGATGGCGTTCATTCTACTGGACATGCGTTCGCTCCTTCGAACCCTCGAACGCGCCACCCTGCGCGACATCGCCCTGGTCTGCCTCGCGGACGCCCTGGTCGGCGCCTCGTTCGGGGCGATCTCCGTCTCCGGCGGCCTCCCGCTCTGGGTGCCCGTCGCCATGTCCGTGCTGGTCTTCGCCGGAGGCTCGCAGTTCGCCGCGGTCGGCATCGTGCTCTCCGGCGGCGGCCCGCTTGCCGCCGTCGTCACCGGTCTCGTCCTCAACGCCCGCCTGCTGCCCTTCGGCTTCACCGTCACCGACGTCCTGGACGGCCCCCGGTGGCGCCGGCTGCTCGGCGCCCAGCTGCTGACCGACGAGTCCGCGGCGTTCACCCTGCTGCAGTCCGGGCCACGACGGCGCCGGGCCGCGTACTGGATCAGCGGCCTGGCCCTGTTCGTGATCTGGAACCTCTCCGTCGTGGCCGGCGCCGCCGCGGGGGGACTGATCGGCGACACCGACGCCCTCGGCCTGGACGCCGCGTTCCCCGCCGTACTGCTCGCCCTCGTGCTGCCCGCGCTCGGCGAGCGCCGCACCCGCACCGCCGCCCTGGCCGGCGCCGCCGTCGCGGTGGCCGCCACCCCGTACGTCCCGGCGGGCCTGCCCGTGCTGCTCGCGCTCGCCGGGCTGCTGTTCGCCGCCCGCCCGGGCACCCCGGGCACCCCGGACGCCCCGGCCGCCGGGGCCCCCGGAACCGTCCACGGGGAAGCCGGGGCCGCCCCCGACCGTGCCGTGCGCCTCGCCGAGGAGGTCCGCTGATGCCCCTGACCGCCATCCTGCTGCTCGCCGCCGGAACCTACGCCTTCCGCGTCGCCGGACCGCTGCTCGGCGGCCGCCTCACCGTCTCCGACCGCCTGCGCCACCTGCTCACCGTCTCCGCCGCCGTGCTGCTGGTCGCCCTGGTGGCCACCGGCGCGCTCACCCAGGGCCACGGCTTCGCCGGATGGGCCCGCCCGGCCGGCGTCCTGGTCGCGGGCGTGCTCGCGGTGCGCCGCGCGCCGTTCCCGCTGGTGGTGGTCGCGGCCGCCGCGACCACCGCGTTGCTGCGCCTCTGCGGCGTCTCCTGACCACCCGCCGGGCGGCCGCGCTCCGCCGCTCAGCCGGCGTCGCCCCCGGCCGCCGCGAGCCGCTCGCGCTGCACCTCGGGCCGCTCGCTGTCCCACAGCAGCTCCCACACCGTGAACACGCAGTGGTAGTCCCGCATGCTCCCCTCGGTGATCAGCAGATAGTCGTCGCCGTTCCGCAGCAGCCGCCTCCGCCGCCCGTTGAACGGGTGCTGCGGGGTGTACCCGGGAACGATCCGCCGCAGCTCGGCGAGCGCGTCCTCCCGGGCGCCCTCGACCTCGGCGAGCACCTTGGGGCCCCAGATCCGGTTCTCCCCGATGCCCTCGGTCTCCTGCACGACCACGGCCCACCGGCCCACGGTCCACCACCCTTCCGGTTCGTTCCACGCCCCGCCCTGCGCGGGGGCGTCAGCGCGGCGACGCGGCCCCCGCGCCGTCCAGCGCCTTGTAGAAGACGGTCGTCCCGCGCGGGACCCCCGCCGGATCGGTCGCGAAGTCCGGCACCGTGCCGACCCTGGTCCAGCCCGCCGCCGCGTACATCCGCTCGGCGGGGCTGTCCGTCTCGGTGTCCAGCACCAGCGTCCGCAGCCCGCGTGCGACGGCCGCCGACTCCAGGGCCGCCAGCAGCCGCCCGGCCAGCCCGCGCCCCCGGTCCGCCCGGTGCACCATCAGCTTGGCGACGTCCGCCCGGTGCCGGCCGTTGGCCGCCGTCGCCGGACGCAGCTGCACCGTCCCGGCGATCCGGTCCGACCCGCCCTCCCCGCCCGCCGGGCCGGGTTCGGCCACCCAGACCAGCAGCCGCCCCGCCGCCACGTCCGGGGCCAGCGCCCGCCACCAGCCGGCCGCCGCGACGCGGTCCAGCGGGGCGAGGAAGCCGACCGAGGCGCCGGTGTCGACGGTGTCCGCCAGCAGGTCGCCCAGCCGCTGCGCCGACCCGCGCAGTTCCTGTGCCGTCAGCTGCCGGACTGTGTACATGGTCACTCCTTCGTCCGCGGTCCGGCGTCGGCCGGGTGCGCCATACTCGCCGGTACTCAACGCCGCGACGGTTCGCACCCGCCGAGACTACAAGGAGCTTCCATGGCGAAGCCGACCAGGATCGACCCCGCCGACCTGCTCGCCGTCGGTGACCTGCTCACCGACGAGGAGCGCCTCGTCCGCGACACCGTCCGCAGGTTCGCCGACGACCGGATCCGCCCGCACATCGGCGAGTGGTTCGAGCGCGGCGTCTTCCCGGCCCGCGAACTCGCCCCCGAGCTCGGCGCCCTCGGCCTGCTCGGCATGCACCTCGACGGCTACGGCTGCGCCGGCTCCGGTGCCGTCGCCTACGGCGTCGCCTGCATGGAGCTGGAGGCCGCCGACTCCGGCCTGCGCAGCTTCGTCTCCGTCCAGGGCTCACTCGCCATGCGCTCGATCCACGCCTTCGGCTCCGAGGAGCAGAAGCAGCGCTGGCTGCCCGGCCTCGCCGCCGGCGAGCTGATCGGCTGCTTCGCCCTGACCGAACCGGACTTCGGCTCCGACCCCGCAAACATGCGCACCCGCGCGCGCCGCAAGGGCTCCGGCGAGGGCGCGGACTGGGTGCTGTCCGGCTCCAAGACGTGGATCACCAACGGCGGCATCTGCGACGTCGCGGTGGTCTGGGCGCAGACCGAGGACGGCGTGCGCGGCTTCCTGGTCGAACCCGGCACTCCCGGCTTCACCACCACCGACGTGCCCGGGAAGCTGTCCCTGCGCGCCTCGGTGACCAGCTCGCTCGCCTTCGACGACGTCGTCCTGCCCGCCGACGCCGTCCTGCCCGGCGTCACCGGCCTGCGCGGACCGCTCTCCTCCCTCAACGAGGCCCGCTACGGGATCCTCTGGGGCACCGTCGGCGCCGCCCGCGACTGCTACACCGCCGCCCTCGACTACGCCAAGAGCCGCGTCCAGTTCGAGCGCCCGATCGCCGGCTTCCAGCTCACCCAGCAGAAGCTGGTCGAGATGATGCTGGAGGTCGAGAAGGCCTACCTGGTCGCGCTGCGGATCGGCCGCCTCAAGGACGAGGGCGCGGCCCGCCCGGCGCACATCAGCTTCGGCAAGCTCAACAACGTCCGCGCCGCCCTGGAGATCGCCCGCAGCGCCCGCACCGTGCTCGGCGCCAACGGCATCACCACCGCCTACCCGGTCCTGCGGCACGCCAACAACCTGGAGTCGGTGCTCACCTACGAAGGCACCAGCGAGATCCACACCCTCGTCCTCGGCGAGGCCATCACCGGCGAGTCCGCCTACCGCTGAGCCCGCCGGTCCCGGGGCCGCCGCCGGGCCGTTCATGGCCGCGCCCTTGCCCGGCCCGCCGTGGTTCGCCCACTGCTGCGCCGCCGGCCCGGCGCGGGTGCCGGCCGTGGTGCTGCGCCGCGGGCCACGGGGCGGAGGAGGGGATTCCGGACGCCGCCCGTC
Organism: Kitasatospora sp. NPDC015120; assembly: GCF_043080305.1. Taxonomy (NCBI): domain Bacteria; kingdom Bacillati; phylum Actinomycetota; class Actinomycetes; order Kitasatosporales; family Streptomycetaceae; genus Kitasatospora; species Kitasatospora sp. NPDC015120. The sequence goes on from NZ_JBIBVJ010000004.1 coordinate 222,360, forward strand.
CACCCGGCCGTCCCCTCCAGGACACCCGGCGGTCCGGCGGGGCGTGAAGCATGGCGCGGTCGCCGCCGCCCGCCCCGGTGCGGGCGCGGCCGGCGCCCGCACCGTGAAAGGAACCGCCCCTCATGTCCACACCGCCGCTGCCGCGCCCCCGCGTCCTCGTCGTCGGGATCGACGGCGTCCGGTACGACCAGCTGGAGCGGGTGCCGATGCCGAGGCTGGCGGAGGTCGCCGCGGCCGGGTTCCTCGCGCCCGTGACGGTCGCGGACTCCACGCCCACCATGTCCGGCCCCTGCTGGGCCACCATCGTCACCGGCGTCGAGCCCGCCAAGCACGGCGTGTGGGGCAACCACCTGGGCGGCAACCGCCTCGACGTCTTCCCCGACTTCACCACCCGCCTCGCCCGCGGCGAGGGGCGCCGCACCTTCGTCGCCGCCGGGTGGGACCCGCTGGTCATCGGCGAGTCCGGCGGACCGCTGTTCCGCGCCCCCGGCCGGCTCTGCTACGTCGCCCCCGCCGAGGACACCCCCGAGGCCTGGGAGGCCGTCGACGAGGAGGTCACCCGGGAGGCCGTCCACGTGCTGCGCGACGCCGACCCCGAGGCCTCCTTCGTCTACCTCGGCGCCGTCGACGAGACCGCCCACTTCCTCGGCTGCGGCGAGGAGTACCGCGCCGCGATGCGGGCCGCCGACGAGCGCCTCGGCCGCCTGCTGGACGCGCTGCGCGCCCGGCCCGGGTACGCCGGGGAGGAGTGGACGGTCATCGTCGTCACCGACCACGGCCACGTCGACACCGGCGGCCACGGCGGGCGCACGCCCGAGGAGCGCACCGCCTGGGTCGCCTGCGCCGGTCCCGGGATCCCGGCCGCCCCGCCCGTCGGCGAGATCCGCCACCCCGACGTCGCCGCCCAGGTGTACGCCGCGCTCGGCCGCCCGATCGACCCGCACTGGACGCTGGACGGCCGGCCCTTCCCGCTCGCCGCCGCCGCCCCGGCGGCGCTCTGACACCCCTGCACCGGCGCCGGCGCCCCGGGCCGGCAGTATCCGGCGACCGGGTGGCCGCCGCACCCGCCGGCACCCGGGCGGGTGCGGCCGGGCTGCGCCACCGGCCCCGGCGGGCCAGGCTCGACCAGGGGGAACCCCGACACCGGCCGGGCGCGCATACGCCTCAAGGTGGAGGACCCACCCCCCAAGGACGGCGGCAGGTCGCGACCTGCCGGTGACGATCCGGCACCCCGGCGCGCGCCAGGATGGGAACACACCGGGAGTACGGGGCGGAGCCGCGGGACCGGCACCGGACGCACCACCGCACCACCGCACCACAGGACCGCACGGGAGAGGACAGTCGGGCATGAACGGCATCGCGGGCAGGATCGCACTCGGAGTGGCGGGCACCGGCATGGCCGTCGCCGTCGCCGCCGTGGTGGCGGGGCCGAGGGTCGCCGAGTGGTACGACGGCCGGCACCAGGAGCAGTCCAGCTACGCCAGCGGCAGCGCGGCCAAGGCCGACGGGCAGGCCGTCCCGGCCTGGCTGCCCGACAACGCCTCCTCCGTCCGCTACCTGAGGTCCACCACCGGCGACGACCGCCTGCTGACCGCCACCCTCCCCGAGGGCCGGCTGCCCGCCGGCTGCCGGGCGGGCGAACCCGGAAGGGGCAGCCACCCCGCGCCGGTCTCGCTGCGGGCGGGCTGGTTCCCGGAGGGCGTCACCGACAAGGTCACCGGCTCCTGCGGGCACTACCACGTCACGCTGACCGGCAACCAGCTCTACGCCTGGCAGGACGGCGCCGCCGTCCAGGCCGCCCTGCGGGCCGAGCGGCTCGCGCGCTGAGACGGCGTCACCGGAGGCCGGCCGCCCCGCCCCGCGGCGCAAGGGCGGCCGACCCCCGACTGTCGGCGGCCCCGGGAGCTGCGGTAGGACGGAGCGAGCACGAACGCCGTGCCCGTTCCGAGAGGAGCCCCATGCCTGGTCCGACCGCCGGCCCCGCCGGTGACACGTCGACCGCCGCCTCCGCCACTCCCGCCGACTCCCTCACCGGCACCGACTCCCTCGCCCCCGCCGAAGCCGCCGGACCTTCCGGCCCCGCCGACCTCTCCGGCCCCGCTGATCTCTCCGACCCCGCCGGCCCCGGCCCCGCCAAGGCCCGGCCGGGCGGCGGCCCCGGCGGCCGCGCCACCATCGGCGTCCTCGGCGGCCTGGTCGCCCTCGGCCCCCTCACCACCGACCTCTACCTGCCCGGCCTGCCCGCGATCGCCGACGACCTCGCCGCCGAACCGGCCGCCGTCCAGCTCACCCTCACCTTCTCGATGTTCGGCGTCGCCGCCGGCCAGCTGCTCTTCGGACCGCTCAGCGACCGCTTCGGCCGCCGTCCGCCGCTGCTGGCCGGACTCGTCGTCTACACCCTCGCCAGCGTCGCCTGCGTGGTCGCACCCAGCCTGCCGGTGCTGATCGCCGCCCGCTTCGTCCAGGGCGCCGCGGGCGCCGCCGGACTGGTCATCGGCCGCGCCGTCGCCCGCGACCGCTTCGAGGGCGTCGCGATGATCCGCTTCCTCGCCTCGATCACCCTGATATCCGGTCTGGCCCCGATCCTCGCCCCGCTGTTCGGCGCGCAACTGCTGCGCGTCACCTCCTGGCGCGGCACCTTCGGCGCCCTGGCCGCGCTCGGCCTGCTGCTCACCCTGGTGGCCTTCGGCGCGCTGCGCGAGACCCTCCCGGCGTCCGCCCGGCGCGGCGGCGGCCTGGCCGCCACCCTGCGCACGATGGGCGGGCTGCTGCGTGACGTGCCCTTCCTCGGCCTGCTGCTGACCAGCACCTTCGCCTTCGGCGCGCTGTTCGGCTACATCAGCGGCTCCTCGGTGGTGCTGCAGCACGTCTACCACGTGTCCCCGCAGACCTACAGCCTGCTGTTCGGGCTCAACTCGGTGGCCATCGTCGCCGCCACCCAGGTGAACGGACGGGTGCTCGCCCCCCGCTTCGCCGCCGCCACCCTGATGCGGACGGGCCTGGCGGTCCTGATCGCCGCCGGGACGTTCCTGGTCCTGGCCACCGCCGTCTGGGACCTCGGGCTGGCCGCCGTCTGCGCCTCGCTGTTCGTGATGATGGCGGGCCTCGGCATCGTCCTGCCGAACTCGGCCGCCCGGGCGCTGAGCGTGGTGTCCCCGCAGACCGCCGGCTCGGCCTCCGCCCTCCTCGGCACCGCCAACTTCCTCTGCGGCGCCGTGGTCGCCCCGCTCAGCAGCCTGGGCGGGAACCCCTCGGCGGTGCTGCTCGCGGTCGTCGTGCTCGGCTGCTCGCTGCTCGCGGCGGCGTCCTACCTGCTGCTCCTGCGGCCGGGACGGTCCGCCCCGGAGCCCGCCGCGGTGTGAGGCCGCGGCGTGACCGGTCGCGGTGCGGTCGGCGTCGACGGCGGCGGCACCGTCGGCGCGGGTGCGGCGGTCCGCCGGAAAGGGACCCGCCGGGGTGCCACGACCCGAGGGTCGCGGCACCCCGGCGGGGGAGTGGAGCGGGGGCCTGCGGCCGTCAGGCGATCGAGAAGTCGTCGCCGAAGACGTTGCCCTGGCCGTACCAGCCGTGCAGGTAGACCGTCACCGTGCCGGAGGCGCCGGTGGTGAACGGGACGGAGAGCTTGGTCCAGCCGGAGCCGCTGGTCCACGCGGAGCCGGTGGCGCCGCCGCTCACGCCGATGTAGGAGTAGCTGCCCTGGACCCAGCCGGTCAGCGTGTACGCCTTGTTGGGCGCGAGCGTCACGGTCTGGGCGCACTCACCGGTCTGCGAGCCGGTGGCCGCCGCCTGGAGCGCGTAGGAGCCGGAGTGGACCGGGGTGCTCACCACGGAGCCGCCGGCCTGGCAGGTCCACGGGCCCAGGCTGCCGGTCTCCAGGCCGCCGTTGACCAGACCGCCGGGCGGGGTGACCCCGGTGACGGTCAGGGTGTAGGTGGCGGTGTGGCTGCCGGAGGCGGCGGTCCCGGTGATGGTGAGCGGGTAGCTGCCCGGGGTGGTGGTGGCCGCGGTGGCGATGTTCAGCGTCGCGGGCGAACCGGCGGTGACGCTGCCGGGGTTGACCGTGGCGGTGACGCCCGCCGGCGCGCCGCTGACGCTGAGGGCGACGCTCTGCGCGGAGCCGGCGACGACACCCGTGTTGACGGTGGCGCTGGCGGCGGAGCCGGCCGTGACCGAACCGGCGGCCGGGCTCACGGCGACCGAGAAGTCGTTGCCGGGCTGGGTGCTCGTCACCTTCAGCGTGTAGGTGGCGGTGCGGGTGCCGCTGGCGGCGGTGCCGGTGACGACCAGCGGGTAGCTGCCCGGGGCGGCGGCGGCCGTGGTGGTGACGGTCAGCGTCGCGGGCGTACCGGCCAGGACCGTCCCGGGGTTGACCGTGGCGGTGACGCCGGCCGGCGCGCCGCTGACGCTCAGGTTGATGCTCGGCGCGGTGCCGGTGGAGCCGCCGGGCGGGGCCACCTCGGCGGTGAGCACGGTGGCGGTGGTGGAGGAACCGGCCGTCACGGTGCCGGTGGCGGGGTTCAGGCTGAGCGCGAAGTCATTGGTGGACGGGATGCTGCTGGTGAAGGGCGCGAAGATCTTGCTGAAGTCCCAGGTGTTCTGCTGGATCCCGGAGCAGTCGTCGCGGCCGCCGACGCCGGGGCACTTGCCGGTGTCGCGCTGCAGCGCCCAGAACGACAGGGTGCTGATGCCCCGGGACAGCGCCCAGTTGTAGACCGTGGCCGCGTTGGCCAGCGTGAAGGTCTCGGCCGGGCCGAAGTCGTCGATGCCGGGCATCTCGATGATGCCGATCGAGCCCCAGAGCTGCGAGGGGGTCTTGGTCGGGTAGAGCTTGGCCAGCTGGTTGTACAGGCCGGTCGCCGCGGTCTGGGTGTCGGCGGCCATGTCGTGCGTGGCGTTGTCGTAGTAGTCGAACGTCATGATGTTGACGACGTCGACCCGCGCGTTGTTGGTGACGGCGTTGCGCAGCAGCGCGAGGCCGTTGGAGGCGAGGCCGCTGGTCGTGGTCGGCAGCGTGTAGGCGAACTGGACCTGGCGGCCGTTGGCGGCGGCCCAGTCCTGGGTCAGCTTGATCGCCTTGTTGCGGCGGTCGACACCCGCGGCGTTGTCCAGCGAGTCGGCCTCGATGTCGAGGTCGATCCGGGTGATGTCGTAGGTGGTGATCAGCTTCTGGTAGGCGGCCGCGATCTGGTTGACGTCGGTGCAGCTGTCGGCCAGTTCGGTGCCGGTGGTGTCGGCGGTGTAGCCGCCGAACGACGGGATCACGTCGCCGCCGTTGGCCCGGATGGTGGCGAAGTCGGCGCCGAACGACGACTGCGCGACCGGCAGCGAGGTGTCGCCGTTCCAGTACGGCGTGCAGGAGCCCTTGGTGGCGGTCTGCAGGAACGCCATCGTCAGGTGCTTGGCCCCGGACTGGGCGGACAGCGCGGCGGGGCTCTCGCCGGTCCAGGACTCGAAGTAGGGGGCGAACACCCGGCTGGGGATCGGGGTCGGGGCGGCGGCGACCGGGGCCGCGGCCTCGACGGTGACCTGGTTCACCGGGGCTGCGCCGGCCGACACCGAGCCGGCGACCAGGCCGGCCGAGGCGACGAGCGTGGCGCAGGCCGTCAGGGCGGCCCGAACTGTTCTGTGTAGACGCATGGATTCTCCAACAGACGTGGTGGGGCAGGGCGTTGGTGAAGCGTGCGGAACTGCGCTGCGGATCGTGCGGGGGCGTGCGGGGGCGTGCGGAACCCTCGTAGGGGAGAGGGCCGTGCGGCGGGACGGTGGCGCGGGGGCGTGCGGGACCCGCAGGCGCGCGGCACGGACGGACGGCGTGCGCGGACGCGCGTACGCCGTGACGGGGCCTGGGGGCGGAGCGGAGCAGGGCATGGCAGGGCAGTTGCCTCAGCCGCCGGTGGTCACACCCCCACAGTGCATCCCGGTCGGATCGACATGCCTATGGTTGGACTAGACCACTCGTCTGTCAAGAGTCCTTACAGTTCGTCAGCGAACCGGAGCCCGTTCGAGGTTGGCCGAGTGAGGGTCAACCGCCCGCAAATCCGCTTGTGGCCCGGTCGGCCGCTCCGACATCATCGGGGCATGCGAGACCTCGACTGGAAGTCCGACAGAGAGGGCGGCTGCCGCCCGCACCGGTGAGCCCCCGGCACCCGGGTCCCGGCCCGCCGCCACCGGCGGCCGACGGCCGGACCGGCCCCGTCCGCTCCTGCTCCCGCGTCCGTTCGTCCGTTCGCCCGTTCGTCCGATCCTTCGCCCTCCCGTGCCTGCGGGCGCCCGCCTTCCCGGGCGTGCGCCGCCGTGGACGGCTCTTCACTCCCGTACTCCCGTACTCCCGCACGCCCGTGCGCCGGGCGCCTGCAAGGCGCACCACCGCGCCCGTGCGCCCGCCCCTGGCCGGCGCCGCGACGCCATGACGGTGCGCTCCCTGGCCGTGCGTTCCCGTGCCTGTCGACCCCCGGAAAGGAGGAACCCGTGGACTTCATCTCGTCCGACGACAAGGACACCGCCTGGAGCCTGGTCTGAGCCAGGGGGTGGGCCGTGGCCGCGCGGTGGTCGTCGCGCGCGGCCACGGTGGCCCGGAGCTCAGGACACCGGGCCGTTCGGGGGGCCGGCGGCTCAGGCCGGCGGACAGAGGGTGGTGCGCAGCGCGTCCAGGATCTTCTCCGCCTTCTCCGGTCCGAAACCCTGGGGATGGGAGGGATCCGTGAAGCGCTGGTTGGCCAGGTCGGCCAACTTGGCCCGGTCCTTGGGGAACCGGTACATCGCCTGGCACTGGTTGCGGGCCCGGTCGACGGCCTGTTCGGGCTTGCCGCCGACGATCGCCGGGTCGATCGCCTCCAGTGCGGCGATCAACTGCGCGGTGACGTCCGCGGCCGGCTCGGGCGGCAGCCCGGCATCGGCGGGGGGCGCCGGCTTCGGCGGCGCCGGGGGGTCGGTGGGGGAGCCGGCCGCCGGTGCGGTGCCGGTGGCCCCCGTCGCGGGGGGCGCCGGGGGCACGGTCGCGGCCGTGGGCGCGGTGGCCGGCGCGCCGGCCGTGCCGCCGGGGCGGGGCGGGACCGTGCCCGACGCGACCGGGGCGTCGGGGGCGCCCGCTGCCGGGGCGGAGGCGGTCGCGCCGGGCGGCGCGGCCGCCGTCCCCGACGGCGCGGGGGCGCCCGGCGCGGCGGCTTCGGTGGGGCCGGCCGTGGCGGTTCCGGCCGGGGTGGTGCCGGCCGCGGTGGTGGAGCCCGAGCCGGAGCTGGAGCACGCGGCGAGGCTCACCGTGGCCAGGGCCGTGAGGGTGGCGGCGAGAAGACGAGTGCGCATGCCGTCACACTGTCATGTTCGCGCCGTTCCAGGGAAGGTCCGCCGGGCCCGGGATCGGCTCCCGGGCCCGGCGTCCGGCGTGGTCAGGAGAGCCCGTTGCTCTTCAGCCAGCCCTTGGCCACCGCCGACGGGTCCTCCTTGTCGACCGCGACCTTCTTCATCAGCGCCAGCAGCCCCGCCGTGTCCAGCTTGGCCGACACCGCGTTGAGCGCGGCGGTCGCCGTCGCGTCCACCTCGGCCTTGTTGACCAGCGGCGTGACGTTCTGGGCGGCGAACAGGTTCTTCGGATCGGTCAGCGGGACGAGCTTCAGCTGCGTGATCTTCGGGTCGGTGGAGAAGACGTTGCCGACCTGCACCGAGCCGTCCTTGACGGCGTTGGCGGTGGTCTCGCCGGTCGACTTCCACTCCTTGAACGTCACGCCGTAGACGTCCTTGAGCGGCTGCTCCTGGCGCGACTTGAACTCCGGCGGCCCGCCGATGGTCAACTCGCCCGCCTTGCCGGCCAGGTCGGCGATCGACTTCAGCCCGTACTTGTCGGCGGTCTCCTGGCTGACGCTCAAGGTGTCCTTGTCCTCGGCGGGGGAGGAGTCCAGGACCGCGAGCGAGGCGGGCAGCGTCTTGGCCAGCTCGGCGTTGACGGCGCTCGTGCCCGGATCGGCGGACTTGCCGCCGAGGTAGGCGAGCAGCGAGCCGTTGTACTCGGGCAGCACGGACAGGCTGCCGCTCAGCAGCTGTCCGTAGAGCACCTCGCGGCTGCCGATGTTGAACTTCTCCTCGACCTTCACGCCCTTGGCCTTGAGCGCCTGCGAGTAGATCGAGCCGAGCAGCACGTTCTCGGGGAAGTTGGCCGAGCCGACCACGACCGTCCCGCCGGCCGGGGCACCCGCGGAGGTGCTGGCGCCGGGCGCCGGGGCCGCCGAGTCCTTGCCGCCGAGCGGGTCGCCGCCGGAGGAGGAGCAGGCGGTCGCGGTCAGGGCGAGCGCGGCGAGGGCGGCCAGCGAGGCGGCCCGGCGGCCGGCCCGCACCGTTCTCAGCGGCGTGGAGACGGATGTCGACATGGTGAGGAGTGTCCTTTCGAGGTGGACGTCACGGTCGGTCGAAGGAGTCGAAGGAGTCGAAGGAGCCGAAGGAGTCGAAGGAGACAGAGGAGCCGGAGAAGCGAAGGGGACGGAGGGGTCGAAGGAAGCGAGGGGAGCGGGGCGGCGGGCCCGGCGGGCCGGAACGGTCACGTCGGCTGCCGGGCCGCGGCCAGTTGCTGGGCGCGCAGCCCGGGCGGCAGCGCGTAGCGGGCGAGCAGGGCGAAGAAGGCCTGGGCCCCGACGGCGAGCAGCACGACCAGCAGTGCGCCGCCGACCGTCATCGCGTAGTCCCGGGTGGCCAGGCCGTCGACGACGTACCGGCCCAGACCGCCGAGCCCGACGTACGCGGCCACCGTCGCCGTCGCGATCACCTGCACGGTCGCGGTCCGGAAGCCGGCCAGCAGGGTCGGCAGCGCGGACGGCACGCAGACCTGCCACAGCACCTGCGGGTGCGTCAGCCCGACGCCGCGCGCCGCGTCCCGCACGTCCGGGTCGGTGCCGCGCACCCCCTCGACGGCGGCGACCAGCAGCGGCGGCGCGGCCAGCGCGACCAGCGGCACCAGGACGGCGGTGTCGCCGACCCCGGCGAGCAGCACCGCCAGCGTCACCAGCCCGAGCGTCGGCAGCGCGCGGGCGGCGCCGGCCAGCGCGGTCACCGCGGTGACGCCGCGCCCGGTGTAGCCGATCAGCAGCCCGAGCGGAACGGCCAGCAGCGCGGCGAAGAGCAGCGCCTCGCCGGAGAACAGCAGGTGCTCGGCGATCCGGTTGACGATCGAGTTCGGGCCGCTGCGGCGGTCCGGGTCGGAGAAGAAGTCCCCCAGCCAGGTGAGCCAGTTCACCGGCCCGCCCCCCTCTCCCGCACGGCCCAGGGGGCCAGCAGCCGGCGGGCGCCGACCAGCAGCAGGTCCACGGCCAGGGCGAGCGCGGCGATCAGCACGATTCCGGCCACGATCGGGGTCGGGAAGGTGCGCTGGAAGCCGTCGACGAACAGGTAGCCGAGTCCGCCGCGCCCGACCAGTGCGCCCACCGAGGCCAGCGAGATGCTGGAGACGGCGGCCACCCGCAGACCGGCCACCAGATAGGGGACGGCGGCGGGCAGTTCCACCGCGGCGAGCCGGTGCCACGGCCCGTACCCCATCGCGGTCGCGGCCTGGCGCACCGGGTCGGGCACGGCGCGCAGTCCGTCCACGGTGGTGGGCAGCAGGACGGCGAGTGCGTAGAAGGTGAGCGGGATCATCACGGTGGCCTGGGTGGCGAGCCCCGTGTACGGGATGAGCACCACGAAGACGGCCAGCGAGGGCAGGGCGTAGACGATGTTGAAGACGGCGGCGAGCGGCTGGTAGAGGCGCGGGTAGCGGGTGCAGGCCAGGCCGAGCGGGACCGCCAGCAGCAGGCCGATCAGGACCGGGAGCAGCGCGATCGCGGCGTGGTCGGCGAGCAGGTCACCGAGGTAGCCGAGGTGGTCGCCGATCCAGTACCAGCGGACGATCGGTTCATCGTCCACCGGTGGCTCCGTCCTTCTCGGGCTCACCGGCGCCGGGGGCGCCCGGGCCCGGTGCGTCCGTGATCGGTGCGTCCGGGCCGGGTGTGCCCCCGCCGGGTGCGCCGGCGGTGTCCGCGCCGGCCCGGTCCGCCGGGGGGACCAGGGCGACGACGGGCGCGGGGGGCGGGGGCGCGGCGAGCGCTGCCAGGACGGCTTCGCGGTCGGCCGTACCGGTCACCCGGCCGTCGTCGTCCAGGGCGACGGCGATCCCGGCGGGGGAGAGCACGGCGGCGTCCAGCGCCGCGCGCAACGTGTCCGTCCCGGGCCGGAACGCGGGCGCCGGCTGCAGGGCGGCCCCCGCCGCGTCGCGGTCGGTCCACCCGATCGGGCGGCGCTCGTCGTCCAGCACGAGTTCCCATCCGCCGAGGAGCGCCCCGCCGGTCCCGACCGGTATCGGCTGCACGGCGACCGCCGCGGCCGGCCGCAGCCCGAGCCCGCGCAGGCCCCGGTCACGGCCGAGGAAGGCGGCGACGTCCGCGTCGGCGGGCGCGGTGAGCAGCGTGTGCGGGTCCGCCAGCTGGGCGATCCGGCCCCGCTCGCGCAGCACCACCACCTGGTCACCGAGCCGGACGGCCTCCTCGATGTCGTGCGTCACGAACAGCACCGTCTTGTGCAGTTCGGACTGCAGGCGCAGCAACTCCTCCTGGAGCCCGGCCCGCACCACCGGGTCGACGGCGCTGAACGGTTCGTCCATCAGCAGGACCGGCGGATCGGCGGCCAGGGCCCGCGCCACGCCGACCCGCTGCTGCTGGCCGCCGGAGAGCTGGAACGGGTACCGCTTGGCGGTCTCGGGGGCGAGCCCCACCAGGTCGAGCAGCTCGGCCGCCCGGGCGCGGGCCTTCTTGCGGTCCCAGCCGAGCAGGTAGGGGACGGTCGCGACGTTGTCGATCACCCGGCGGTGCGGGAACAGCCCGGCCTGCTGGATCACGTACCCGATGCCGCGCCGCAGCTTGGCCGGATCCAGCGCCGCCACGTCGGTGCCGTCCAGCAGGACCCGGCCCGAGGTCGGCTCGACCATGCGGTTGACCATCCGCAGCAGGGTGGTCTTCCCGCAGCCGGACGGGCCGACCAGCACGGTGGTCCGGCCGGTGGGGACGTCGAGGTCGAGGCCCTCGACGGCGACCGTGCCGTCGGGGTGGCGCTTGCCCGCGCCGTCGAATCTGATCACGGGGTGTTTCCTCGTCCCGGCGGCCCCCGGCGGCGGCGCCTGTGGTGTCGTCTGTCGGTCTGTCGGTCTCGGTCGGTGTGCCTGTCGCTCGCGTGGCTGCCCGCCCTGGCGGCGGTGGAAACTCTGATCAGCCTATGACCTGACGACCCTTGTGTCCCTGATTTCCCAGCCGTGGTCGGATCCGCCGGGCACCGCGGCCCCGCACGGATCCGACCACCGGCCGGGTTCACGGCGCGGTCCGCTCAGCCGCCCTGACGGGTCGGCAGTCCGGCCGCCGCCCAGCCGACGAAGCCGCCGTCCAGGTCGGTCGCCCGGTGCAGTCCCAGCTCACGCAGCGATGCCGCCGCCAGGCTCGACGCGTACCCCTCCGAGCAGACCAGGATCACCTCCAGGTCGTACCCGGTGGCCTCGGGGATCCGGTGGCCTCCCGCCGGATCCAGCCGCCACTCCAGGACGTTGCGCTCGATGATCAGCGCGCCGGGGATCTCCCCCTCGGCCGCGCGCTGCGCCGCCGGGCGGATGTCCACCAGGAGGGCGCCGTCGCGCTGGGCGCGGTGCGCCTCCTCCGCGCCGGGCCGGTGGACGCCCTCGCGGGAGCGGGCGAGCAGGTCGTCGATCGTGGTCACCACTGGTCGGGTCCTTCCTCGGAGGTGCGGACCAGTCCGCCGGCCCGCAGTTCGTAGTGCGCCATCGAGCTCAGCGGCGGCGAGTAGGCGTGCAGCGTGACGGCCGGGCCGGACGCGGTGTTGCGGACGTCATGCACGTACTCGGGGCCGAACGCGCGGACGGTGCCGGACTGCACCCGCCGGATCAGCAGGCCCTGCTCGGGGCCGCCCAGCGACAGTTCCTCCAGTTCGCCCAGCGCCACGGTGAACGCGCCGCGCGAGCCGCCGTGGTCGTGGAAGCCGGTGGACTGGCCCGGCAGCCAGCTGATCAGCCAGACCTCGTGGTCCTCGTCGGCGGCCAGCCGCCGGTACCAGCGCTCCTCGGTGGAGAGCCGCACGTGGTGGATCCACTGGTCGGGTTGTTCGGCCAGCTCGCGGACGATCGTCCGCAGGGTGTTCGGGGTGAGCGGTGCGCGGGTGTCCCCGGCCGGGGCGGGCGTGCCGGGGGCGGGTGCGCCGGGGGCGGGGGTGTCGAAGGCGAGGTCCAGGCTCATGTGGGTGTCCTCGGAAGAAGGCGGAGGGGAACGGGAGCGTGGGGGCGTACGCGCCGGACCGCACCACCGCGCCGGTCGGGCGTCGGCGGACGGTGCGCTCGCGCGGGGCGAACGCGGCGCGAAGGCGCGTCAGGAAGACGGGTGTGGCTGTCCGGCGCGAACCCTGGGGGGCGTCACAGGGCGGGGCCGGCGGGGGAGGGGGAGATCAACAACAGGCACAGATGGAACTCGCCTGGCGTCGGAGGTCGACGTGCAGGCGGCAGACCAGAGTGGTGCCGGTGTCCATGAGCCGGATCCTTCCTGACGGAAGCGGTGGGAGTCAAGCGCACACCGTCACACCTGCCCGTCACCCCTTCCGTCGGGCCCCCGCCCGTTGCGCCCCTGGTCGGGTGCGGTGGCCCCGCGTTCCACGCCGGGCGCGCGCCCGGGCGCGGGGACGGGCGCGGGGACGGTTCCCGGCCGGCCCGGGCGCCGGGCGTTGGACTTGGGGTCCGGGGGGACCGCGGCCGCTCCCGCCGGGTCCCCCGCCGCTGCCGGTTCCGCCGGGGCCGCCGGTTCCGCGGCTCCTGCCGGTTCCGCCGGGTCCGCGGCTCCTGCCGGTTCCGCCGGGTCCGCCGTCGCCGACGGCGCTGCCGCCGGAGCCTGCGCCGAAGCCTCCACCACGACCTCCGCCGGGACCTCCCCCGGGCCCGCCAGCGCCGCCGTGACCGCCGGCGCGGCCTGCTCGCCCAGGTACCGGCCGAGCGTCTGGTACGCGTCGAACTGCCGGTGGTCGAACCACTGGTCGCCGGCCCCGTCGTTGGGGAAGGCCGGATCCGCCGCCGCGTACGCGTGCAGCTCGTACGGCATGCCCGGGGTGAGGACGGCCTGGGCGACGATCAGCGTGCCGTGCCGGGCCGATCCCGGCGGGCCGTCGGCCTCCCCGAGCTCCAACGGCCACGGGTACACGATGTCCCCGACCACCACCGCCCGGGCGGAGAGCCGTTCGGCCAGCCGCGCCGCCAGCCCGCGCAACGGCGGCCGGCCGCTCCCGCCGGGCCCGCTCCCGCCCGAGGTGCCGCTGCTCCCGGCGCTGCCCGGGACCAGCAGCTCCGGCTCGCGCAGCGTGATGGCGATGCCCAGCTCCTCCCGCGCCAGGGTGATCGCCGCCGCGAGCGCGCCCGCGAAGGCGGAGTCGCCGCTCGCGTCGATGCACACCGCCGTCCGCACGCCGTGCCGCAGCAGCTCGACCAGCCCGAGGTTCTCGTAGTGCCCGCCGTCGGTGGTGAGCAGGAACCGCGCGTCCATCGGGTACCGCCCGCAGGCCTCCCGCAACTGGTAGGAGAGCCGCCGGACGGCCGGCTGCGGCGCGTAGCGCCAGTCCCGCTCGGCGGCCCAGAGCGGGGCGAGCGCCGCCGGGTTGGGCAGCCAGGTGCCCAGCCGGGCGTTGGTCACCGCGAACAGCCCCTGGTAGGCGCGGGAGCGGCGGCCCATCGCGGAGGAGAACGCCGCACCGGAGACGGCCATCGCGGACTGCACGGTGAGGTCCCGCGCGATGTGCCGCCGGGTGCGCCGCTCCAGCAGGTCGGTGCGCGCGTACCCGACGTCCGGCCCGCCCACGTAGTCGTGGGAGAAGGTGAACGACACCGCCCGCCGCCCGGGCGGCGTTCGTGCGCTGCCGGAGAGGTTCGCCGCCGCCGCGAAGATCACCTGGGGGAAGTCCGGCCGCCGGGCGCCGTAGTGGCTGAGCCGGGTCTGCTCGCGGAAGAAGTGGTACGGCCGGGCCAGCACCTCCCCGGCCCCGGCCCCATCCCCGGCCCCATCCCCGGCCCCGTCCCCGGCACCGTCCCCGCCGGCCGCCTCGCTGCTGCCCCCGCCTCCGTCCCCGTCCTCGTCCCCGCCCTCGACGACCCGGCGGACGGCGAAGGCCGAGGCGAGCCGGCGCCGGTAGAAGGGGTGCAGGCCCATCCAGGTCTGGTCGAGGTTGAGCCCCACCGTGACCAGCACCAGCGGCAGCAGCACCTGGACCGCGTCCGGCCAGGCGTGCCCGGTCGCCACCGCCCAGCCGAAGGTCAGCAGCGTGCCCGAGGTGAGCGCGGTCAGCGCCGACCAGAGCACCAGGTACTCGGTGATCCGCCCGGTGAGGCCACCGGGACGCCGCACCCCGGCGCCGTGCCGCACCCCGCGCAGCACCCCGCCGAGCACGGCGGCGCCCTGCCCGATGGCGCGCCGCCCGTGCCACAGGATGCCCAGCAGCAGCGCCAGGTAGCTGAGCAGCACGGTGAGGCTGATGCCGGCCCCGGTCTGCCGGGCGCCGACCGCGAGCGCCCGTTGCAGCGCGACCGCGCCCCACGCCAGGCCGGGGACGGCCAGCACCCCGAGGGCGGTCAGCGCGGCCAGCGCCAGCGCGCCGTGCGAGAGGCGGCGCAGGACGCGCGGCAGCAGGGTGTTCCAGCCGAGCCAGGAGAAGGTGAGCAGCCACAGCAGCCACCCCGTGGCGGCGGCCGCCAGCAGCCCGGCGAGGGCGATCAGGGCGGGGGCGCGCACCGCGGGCGGGCCGTCCAGGTCGGCGAGCGGGACGAGGTGGTAGCAGCGGCTCAGCCCCAAGCCCAGGACCAGGACGGCGGCGAGCAGCAGGGAGAGCGCCGCGACCAGCCCTCGCAGCAGGGTGCCGAGCGCCACCAGCCACTCGCCCGCACCGTCCGCCAGGTACTTGGAGTGGCGGCGCAGGTGGTCCTCCTCGGGTGAGCCCGGTTCGAGCACGGTGTCGGCGCTCAGCCCGGAGCGGGCCCGGACCGGACCGCCCGGCGCGGAGTCACTCAGCGCCAGCTGCATCGCGCCGACGGTGTACCCGCCGCCGGAGACGGCGACCAGGTAGCGGGCCTGCTGCAGCCAGGGGCGCAGCGCCTGCAGGGCGCCGAGGGTGACGCAGGCCGAGCGGATGCCGCCGCCGGAGACGCAGAAGCCGAGCCGGGCGTGCTCGCGGCCGGGCGGCACCTTGGCGGCGTTGCGCCAGCGGGCGTGCCGGGTGAGCGGCCCGTGGGCCCGGGGGCCGGGCGGCCACCGCCCGCCCCGCGCCGTCGCCACCGGCCACGGCGGGATCAGTGCGGGGCCCGCCCCGCACGCGCCGCCCTCCTCCTCCGCCGGCCGGGGCAGCAGCGCGCGCACCGCCCGGTGGACGGTGGCGGCGCAGACGACGACCGCGACCGCGCCCGCGGGCGGCAGCAGCAGCCATTTGACGGTGGCGAACGCGGCCGCCGCGGCGAACGGCGCGTCCCCGCCCGCCGGTCCCGGGCCGACGAGGCCGAGACCGGCGTCCAGCAGGACGTCCTCGGCCAGGTCGCAGCAGCCGGCCAGCACTCCGGCCAGGCCCGCGACCAGCGCCGTCCGCCGCCAGTGCGCCCGGGTGAACACATAGCCCCCGAGCAGCCCGGCCGCCGCCAGCGTGACGGCGAGGCCGCCGATCAGCCACAGGTCGGCCTCCAGCGAGGCGCGGAAGGCCGGGGCCCGCCCGGCGAGCACGGCCTCGGCGGCGGCCCGCGAGCCGGCCAGCTGGAGCCGGACGTCCAGGGTGCCCTGGCCGGCGGGCGTCCGGCGGGCGAACAGCAGCCAGCCGAGCACCGCCGGCACCGGCACCCCGAGCCCGAGCAGCACTCCGCCCCAGGCGGGCACCCGCACCGGCCCCCGCGCCCCCTCGGCCAGGCCCATCCGTCCACCTCCCCCTCGGCAGCCGCCTCGTGTCACCGGCTTCCTGCCCCGCACCACGCGGTTCCGCTCCTGGATTCACCCGAATGAGTAAGAAGGGCGGGTCCGGGGTAGATGACCGTTTCATCCCATCGATTCACCCCACCTGCCGGACCCCGCGTGTCAGCGCACCGGGATCGCCGCGGGCGCGTCGCGTCCGACGTATTGTCAGGCGACCGAGGCCGGGCCTACGGTCGAGGCAGCCACCCTCTACGCACGTAGACCGCGCACCGGCCGCGCCGGCGGACCACGCGCGGACCGCCCGAAGACATCCACCGCAGGCAGCACCGCCCGCCGACCCTCGGACCGCGGGCCCGCCCCCGGGACGGGCCGCGGAGTTGCGGAGGTACCCATGTCGCAGATCGTCCGTGCCGCCCTCGTCCAGACCCGCTGGACCGGCGACCAGGAGAGCATGATCGCCCTCCACGAGCGGTACGCCCGCGAGGCCGCCGCCCGGGGCGCGAAGATCCTCGGCTTCCAGGAGGTCTTCAACGCCCCCTACTTCTGCCAGGTCCAGGAGCCCGAGCACTACCGCTGGGCCGAGCCCGTCCCCGACGGCCCCACCGTGCGCCGGATGCGCGACCTGGCCCGCGAGCTCGGCCTCGTCCTCGTCGTCCCCGTCTACGAGGAGGAACAGCCCGGCGTCTCCTACAACACCGCGGCCGTGATCGACGCCGACGGCAGCTACCTCGGCAAGTACCGCAAGCACCACATCCCGCAGGTCAAGGGCTTCTGGGAGAAGTACTACTTCAAGCCCGGCAACCTCGGCTGGCCGGTCTTCGACACCGCCGTCGGCAAGGTCGGCGTCTACATCTGCTACGACCGGCACTTCCCCGAGGGCTGGCGCGCCCTGGGCCTGGCCGGTGCCGAGATCGTCTACAACCCCTCCGCGACCAGCCGCAGCCTCTCCGCCTACCTCTGGCAGCTCGAACAGCCGGCCGCCGCCGTCGCCAACGCCTACTACGTGGCCGCCATCAACCGGGTCGGCACCGAGGAGTACGGCGACAACGACTTCTACGGCACCTCCTACTTCGTCGACCCGCGCGGCCGGTTCGTCGGCGACGTCGCCTCCGACAAGGAGGAGGAGCTCGTCGTCCGCGACCTCGACCTCGGGCTCATCGAGGAGGTCCGCCGGCAGTGGGCGTTCTACCGCGACCGCCGCCCCGAGGCCTACGGCCCGCTGACCGAGGCCTGACGGAGGCGAACCCCCTGTGACCACCACCGCACCCCGCCGCACCGCCGTGCGCGGCGGACTCGTCGTCACCGCCACCGAGGAACTGCACGCCGACGTCCTCATCGAGGGCGAGCGGATCGCCGCCCTCGCCGCCACCGGCAGCGACGCCGCCCTCTCCTGGAGCGCCGACACCGTCATCGACGCGACCGGCCACTACGTCGTCCCGGGCGGCGTCGACGTCCACACCCACATGGAGCTGCCGTTCGGCGGCACCCACGCCTCGGACACCTTCGAGACCGGCACCCGCGCCGCCGCCTGGGGCGGCACCACCACCATCGTCGACTTCGCCGTCCAACCCGTCGGCGGCAGCCTGCGCGAGGGACTGGACGCCTGGCACGCCAAGGCCGAGGGCGCCTGCGCGATCGACTACGCCTTCCACACCATCGTCTCCGACGTCACCGACGCCGTCCTCAAGGAGATGGACACCCTCGTCGACTCCGGCGAGTCCACCTCCTTCAAGCTGTTCATGGCCTACCCCGGCGTGTTCTACAGCGACGACGGACGCATCCTGCGCGCCATGCAGCGCGCCGCCGCCAACGGCGGGCTGATCATGATGCACGCCGAGAACGGCATCGCCATCGACGTCCTCGTCGAACAGGCCCTCGCCGCCGGCCGCACCGCGCCCCGCCACCACGGCGAGGTCCGCCGCGAACTGCTGGAGGCCGAGGCCACCCACCGGGCGATCAGGCTCGCCCAGGTCGCGGGCAGCCCGCTCTACGTCGTCCACGTCTCCGCCGCCTCCGCCCTCGCCGAACTCGCCCGCGCCCGCGACGACGGCCACCCCGTCTTCGGCGAGACCTGCCCGCAGTACCTCTTCCTGTCCACCGACAACCTCGCCGAGGAGGGCGAGGACGGCTTCGAGGGCGCCAAGTACGTGTGCAGCACCCCGCTGCGCCCCCGCGAGCACCAGGCGGCGCTCTGGCGGGGCCTGCGCACCAACGACCTCCAGGTGGTCTCCACCGACCACTGCCCGTTCTGCTTCACCGGCCAGAAGGAGCTCGGCCGCGGCGACTTCTCGAAGATCCCCAACGGCCTGCCGGGCGTGGAGAACCGGATGGACCTGCTCCACCAGGCCGTCGTCGACGGACGGATCGGCCGCCGCCGCTGGATCGAACTCGCCTGCACCACGCCGGCCCGGATGTTCGGCCTGCACCCGCGCAAGGGCACCCTCGCCCCCGGCGCCGACGCCGACGTGGTCGTCTACGACCCCACCGCCGTGCAGACCGTCTCCGCCGCCACCCACCACATGAACGTCGACTACTCGGCGTACGAGGGGCGCACCCTCACCGGCCGCGCCCGCACCGTGCTGTCCCGGGGCACCGTCGTCCTGGACCGCGGCACCTGGCTCGGCCGGGCCGGCCACGGCACCTTCCTGCGCCGCGACACCTGTCAGTACCTCGGCTGAGCCCGCCCCTTCCGCCGCCTCCCCGCCCCTGCCCTCCCACCCCTGCCTCCCCGCCCCTCCCGGAGCCCACCATGGACATCGGCCTCGTGCTGCAGACCGACCCGCCCGCCCGCCTGCTCGTCGAGCGCATGGTCCGCGCCGAGCGGGCCGGCTTCAGCCACGGCTGGACCTTCGACTCCTGCGTGCTGTGGCAGGAGCCCTTCGTCATCTACAGCCGCATCCTCGCCGAGACCAGCACCCTCACCGTCGGCCCGATGGTCACCAACCCCTCCACCCGCACCTGGGAGGTCACCGCCTCCCTGTTCGCCACCCTCAACGACATGTACGGAAACCGCACCGTGTGCGGCATCGGCCGCGGCGACTCCGCCATGCGCGTCGCCGGCCGCGAGCCCGCCACCCTGGAGCGGCTCTCCCGCGCCATGCACGCCATCAAGGAACTGGCCGAGGGGCGCACCGCCGAGGTCGACGGCACCGAACTGCGCCTGCCCTGGGTCGGCGAGGGCGCCGCCCTGCCGGTCTGGATGGGCGCCTACGGCCCCAAGGCCCTCGCCCTGACCGGCCGCCAGGCCGACGGCTTCATCCTCCAGCTCGCCGACCCCTTCCTCACCGAGTACATGGTCAAGGCCGTCCGCCGCGCCGCCGCCGACGCCGGCCGCGACCCCGACGCGCTCACCATCTGCGTCGCCGCCCCGGCCTACGTCACCGCCGACGACTCCCCGGCCGCCCTCGCCCACGCCCGCGAACAGTGCCGCTGGTTCGGCGGCATGGTCGGCAACCACGTCGCCGACCTGGTGCGCCACTACGGCGAGCACTCCGGGCTCGTCCCCGACGCCCTCACCGCCTACATCAAGGACCGTCAGGGCTACGACTACAGCCACCACGGCCGCGCCGGGAACCCCGACACCGCCTTCGTCCCCGACGAGATCGTCGACCGCTTCTGCCTCATCGGCCCCAGCGCCGCCCACCTCGCCCGCCTCGACCAACTCCGCGCCCTCGGCGTCGACCAGTTCGCCGTCTACGCCATGCACGACGCCGTCGAACCCACCATCGACGCCTACGGCACCTCCGTCATCCCCCACCTGCCGGCCGCCCGCTGACCCCCCCGGCGGCGCCCCGGCGAGGGTCACACGGACCGGCCGGCTCCGTGTTCACGGGAACCAGGGCGACCACCCGCCCACGACAGCGGGCCCGTGGGAGAGTCGGGGCAGCGGCAGGCACACAGGCAAGGAGGGCCCGGTGACGCCACCGGAACGGCAGGTCCACGGTCGTCGGCAGCTGTACGGCTCGCCCTGGGTCGAGCTGTGGCTCGACGACGTGGACGTTCCCGGCACCGGCCGGAGCGAGCACCACGTCGTCCGCATGCCCCGCGCCTCCACCACGGCGGTCGTCACCGACGAGGACGGGCGCTTCCTGCTGATCCACCGCCACCGCTTCATCACCGGCCGGTGGGGCTGGGAGGTCCCGGCCGGCTGGGCCGATCCCGGGGAGGAACCGGCCGCCGCCGTCGCCCGCGAGGTGGAGGAGGAGACCGGCTGGCGGCCCGGGAAGGTCGTGCCGATGACGGAGTACGACGCCATGCCCGGCCTCGGCGACGCCCGCTTCCGCAGCTACCACGTCACGGGCTGCACCCGGGTCGGCGAACCGCAGGACATCTCCGAGGCGGCCAGGGTGGAGTGGCTGCCGCAGGCCGAGGTGGTCGGGCTGCTGGTCGGCGGCGGGGTGCCCGACGGCCCGTCGCACGCGGCGCTCTGCTACTACCTGGGGCCCTACCGCCTCGCCCGCGAGGGCCGGTGATCCGGCCGGCGGTTCCCGGGGTCAGGTGAGTGCGGAGGCCGGCAGGGCGGCCGTTGCGGCGAGCGGGGGCTCGTCGGGTGCGGCGGCGGGGTCGTGCCGGGCGGAGAGGACCGCGACGGCGATCGGAGGACGGCCGGGGGCGTGGCGAGGCCGACGTCGTTGGTGGTGCCGTGGCCCCGGTGCCGGTCCTCTCCGCGACGGCCCGGTCCTCGGGCAGGCCGGCGCGCAGGCGGTGGGCGCCCGTCGTGGTGTGCAGCAGCCAGCCGGTCAGGCGGCGGCCGGCGGCGTCGAGGGCGGTCCCGAAGGCGGGGCGGGCGTAGTCGCGGGCGAGGACCCCCAGCCGTGCCCCGTGCGCCCGCTCCAGGGCCCGCAGCCGGCCGGTGAGGCCGCGTGCGTCCGTGTCCGTGCCCGCGCCCCGGGCGAAGGCCCGGCCCGCGGTGGGGAGGGCGGCCGCCGGAGCGGTCGCGGCGGCGCCGCCGAGGAGCCGGCGCCGGCCGCGGCTCACCGCTGTCCGGGCCCGCCGGGCCGTTCGGCGATGCGGTCGATGCGGGTGAGGACGGCGGCGGCGCCGTCCTCCTTCGCCAGGGCGTCGGCGAGGAGCCGGGCGCGGGTGCGGTGGCGGGGGTCGTCGAGGGCCCGGCGGATGGCGGCGGCGAGCCGGGCGGGGGTGAGGCGGGCGAGGGGGACCGGGCCGGGGGAGGTGCCGAGGCGGGTGAGGCGGTCGGACCAGAAGGGGGCGTCGAGCTGGGCGGGGACGGGCACGGTGGGGGTGCCGGCGCGCAGGGTCGCGGCGGTGGTGCCGGCGCCCGCGTGGTGGACGGTGACGGAGGTGCGGGGGAAGAGCCAGTCGTGCGGGGCGTCGCCGATGGTGAGGACGTCGTCGGCGCCGTCGGGTGCGGCGAGGCCGCTCCAGCCGGACTGGACGACGGCGCGGACCCGGGCGGTGCGGACGGCGGCGAGGAGGGTGGCGCTGAGGCGTTCGGGGTCGGGGACGACGAGGCTGCCGAAGCCGAGGTAGACGGGCGGCGGTCCGGCGGCCAGGAAGTCGAGGAGGCGCTGCGGCGGCTGCCAGCCGGGGTCGGGGTGCGGCCACCAGTAGCCGGCGACCTCGTGGGACGGGCGCCAGTCGGCGGGGCGCGGGACGACGTGACGCGAATAGCCGTTCAGGATCGGGTGGTTGCCGAGGTCGCGGGTCATGGGGCGCGGGGGCAGGCCGAGTCGGCGCCGCAGCGCGCGCACCGCCGGGGCGGCGAAGCGGTCGGCGGCGGCCTGGACGGCCCGGCCCGCGAGCAGGTTGCCGGGGCCGCCGAGTGAGCGGGCGCCGATGACGGGCGGGGCGAACGCCCGGGTGGGGAGGAGGGGTTGGAGGGTGAGGGTGATGCTGGGGATGCCGGCGGCCTCGGCGACCACCTCGCCCAGATGGGCCGTGGTGCTGGTGGTGAGCAGGAGGTCGGCGCCGGGTTCGGCCGCGGCGGCGATGCCGGAGCCGAGGGCGGGCAGGAACGAGCCGGCCATCCGGGCCAGTCGGACGAGGCCGAGCGGCCCGGTCCCGGTGCGCAGGAGCTGCTGGCCGCGGGCGGAGGCGAGTTCGGTGCGCGGGTCGACGGGCAGCGGGCGGAATTCCAGACCGGCGGCGCGCACGGAGTCGGCGAAGGCGGTGTGGGCGGCGAGGGCCACCTGATGGCCGGCCGCGCTCAGGCGGGCGCCGAGTCCGGTGAAGGGTGCGACGTCGCCCCGGGAGCCGGCGGTGGCGATCAGGATGCGCATGGCCGCAGTATCGCGGGGTAGCCGAGGGCGCGGAAGGGCGCCGCGCCGACCGTTCCCGCTGCCCGGGCGGGAACCGCCGGACGGCGGCGCGGCGTCCTTTCCGGCAGTACGGCGTGCACGGCGCCGCCGTACGGTGCGAAGGGCGGGAGGACACGGATGAGCTTCGTCGCATGGATCGTGCTGGGCCTGGTGGCCGGAGCCCTGGCCAAACTGCTGCTGCCGGGCCGGGACCCGGGCGGCCTGGTGGTGACCACCCTGATCGGCATCGCCGGTTCGTTCGTCGGCGGCTGGCTCTC
The DNA here is from genome assembly GCF_043080305.1 of Kitasatospora sp. NPDC015120. NCBI lineage: Bacteria > Bacillati > Actinomycetota > Actinomycetes > Kitasatosporales > Streptomycetaceae > Kitasatospora > Kitasatospora sp. NPDC015120. Next base: position 244,830 of record NZ_JBIBVJ010000004.1, read on the forward strand.
CGCGAAGATCCTGCACCGCCCGGTGACGGCCCACTTCTTCGACCTGGCGACCTGGGGGGCCGCGATCGGCGGCGCCCTGGTGCTGCTGATCCTCTACCGGCTCGTGTTCGGGCACTCCCGGAGCTGAGCGCGGGCGCGCCGGACGGCCGGGCCGGGGGCGCCTCGGGACGCGGGGGAGCGGGGTGGGCACGGGGCCTCGGCCGTCAGTCGCTCACCCGGCTCCGGTTCTCGTACGCCAGGTCGAGGTACTCGGGGTGCCTGGCCATCCACGCCTTGATGAACGGGCACGTCGCCAGCACCGCCAGCCCCCGGGCCCGCGCGTCGTCCAGCGCCGCCCGCGCGAGCGTCCCCCCGATGCCCTGCCCCTCGTAGGCCGGCTCGACCACCGTGTGCGGGTACACCACCAGCTCGTCGCTGCGCAGGTACTCGGCGAACCCGGCCAGGGTGTCGCCCACCCGCGCCTCGAACCGGCGGGCCTGCTCGGCATCACGGATCGTGACCGTCATCGTGGCTCCCTCACTGCTGTGTCGGCACGGAGCCGCGGCCGGCGGCCCCGGTCCATCATCGGGCGGCGGGCGCCTCCCCGCCCGTCGGGCCGCCTCCGCCCGGCGCGGCGTCCCGGCGGCCGCCGGGTGCGCGCAGCAGGTGCGCCCGCGCCGGTGGAACGTTCCGCCACGCCGTCCGGCCCCCCAGCCCGTACTCCCGGTCGAACCGCCGCAGCAACCGCACGACCGCCCGGTGCTGCGCCCCCCGGCGCGGCCCGGACGTCAGCAGCCGCGCCGCCGACGTCCCCAGGTAGGAGAAGTAGGTCAGCTCGCCGCCGGGCACCAGCAGCCTCAGGTAGAGGTCGAGAATGCGCTGGACCTCCGCCGGTGCGAAGTTGGTGAACGGCAGGCCCGACACGATCACGTCGTACCGCTCGGCGGCCGGCCCGGCCCCGCCGTCGCCCCCTCGCCCGCCCGACTCCGCCGCGCGGGCCTCCGGAAGGTCCTGCACCCGGCACTCCGACACCCGAAGCCCCAGCTCCGGCCCGCGCCGCGCCAACTCCGGATCCGCACGCAGCCGTTGGGCGAACCGGGGGTTGGCCTCCACCGCGTGCAGCCGGTCGCCCGCCCGCAGCACCCGCACCAGCCGGCGCGTCACCGCCCCGGTGCCGGCGCCCACCTCCAGCACCGAGATCGGCCGGTCGGGGCGGCTCGTCGCGGGGACCACCAGCGCGTTCACCAGATCCGCCCCGCTCGGCGCCACCGCGCCCGTCAGGCGGAAGGTGCGCAGCGCCTCGGAGAGGAAGAACCAGCCCTCGCCGCCGCCGTCCCCGTCCGCCCGGGGCCCGCCCGGAACGACGGGCGGGGCGTCCGGGCGGACGGCACCGGAGGGCGTGGGGGAGTCGGGGCCCGGAGCGGGGCCGGGGCCGGGGGCGGGGTCCGGGCGGAGCTGATCGGTCGTCATGACACCGAAGCTAGAGACGCCCCGGCCGCCCCGGATCGGCCGACCGACCGCCCGCACCCCCGACGAAAGTCGAGGGTGCCACCGGCCGATCGTCAGGGGCCACGGCCCGCCGCCGCGTCGTAGCATCAGGGCCCTGGAACCGCCGAGGAGGGAGGAGCCGGATGGCCGCCGATCAGCTGACCCGCACGCCCCGTCCGGCCCGTTCGTCCCCGTCGTCCCGCCTGCCTCGCCTGCTTCGCCTGCCTCTTCCGTCCCTTCCGTCCCGTCCGCCGCAGGAGCCGCGGCCCGGGCGCGCCGCGCTGTTCGGCTGGTACGCCCCCGGCCGCAACCGGCTGACCGAGACCCTGCTGCTGGTGACCGTCCTCGCGCTCGTCGCCGAGGAGATCGTCTTCCAGTGGCTCGACCACGACCTGCCGCTGCGCCCGCTGCGGATCGTCGGCGCGGCCCTCGCCCCGCTCTCCCTGCTGCTCACCCGCCGCCACCCGGTCGCCGCCGCGGTGCTGCCCGTCCTCGTCAGCGGACTGCTCAACCGCGCCTTCCCCGGCCTGTTCAGCGTCTTCCACCTGGCCGCGACGGGCCGCATCGGGCCGGCCTTCGCCGCCGGGGCCGCGATGGCGGCGCTCAGCGCGGTCCGGGCCGACTCCGTGCTCGACTGGGTCGGCATCACCGGCTCCCAACTCCTCGTCGACACCGCCGCCGTCTGCCTCGGCCTGTGGCTGCACGGCCGCCGCGTGCTGATCCGCACCCTGCACGGCAAGGTCGACGCGCTGCGCCGCGAACGCGAGCTGCGTGCCGAGCAGGCCCGCGCGGCCGAACGGGCCCGGATCGCCCGTGAGATGCACGACGTCCTCGCCCACCGGCTGAGTCTCCTGGTGCTGCACACCGGCGTGCTGCGCGACCAGGCCCGCGCCGGCACCGTGGCGGACGACCCCGAGCGCCTCGCCCACCGCCTCGAACTGCTCCGGGCGACGGCCGCCCGGTCGCTCGACGACCTGCGGGACGTCCTCGGCGCGCTCCGCGCCGACCCGCCGGAGCAGCCGGACCAGCCCGATCCGTCCGACCCGCCCGACCTGCCGGCCCGGCGCGGCTCACCGGCTCCGTCCGTCCGCCCGTCCGCCGCCGCCCGGCCCGACCCCGCGCGGAGCGCCGACGACGGCGACGCACCGCCCGACCGGCGCCCGGACCCCAGGCCCGTCGCCGCGCCCGCGCTGCGCGACCTCGCCGAGCTGGTCGGCGAGGCCACCGACGTGGGACAGCGCGTCGAACTCGCCCTCACCGGAGACCCGGAGAGCATTCCGACCACCCACCGGCTGGCCGTTCACCGCGTCGTCCAGGAGGCGCTGACCAACGCCCGCAAGTACGCGCACACCGCGCAGGTCACGGTCCGCGTCCAGTACGGCGCGCCCGCGACGACCGTCGAGGTGCACAACGGCGCGGGCGACCCGGCGCCCTCCGGTGCCTGTACGGGCGGCGGCTACGGTCTGGTCGGGCTCGGTGAACGGATCGGCGCGCTGGGCGGGCACTTCGACGCGGGCCCCGACGGCAGCGGCGGCTTCCGCCTGGCCGCCCGCCTCCCCGCCCCGCCCCGGCCTCCGGTCCGTCCGCCCGCCCGTCCGCCCGCCCGTCCGCCCGCCCGGACTCCCCCCGGGCCCGCACCCGGCCCCGGCGCCGTCCCGGCCGACCCGCCCCCGGTACCGCCCCTGCCCCCGGTACCGCCCCCGCCCGCGACGCCGGCTCCGGCTCCGCGTCCGGGCCCGAATCCACCGAGCGAGGCGACGTGATCCGCACGATGGTCGTCGACGACGACGCGCTGGTCCGGCTCGGGCTCGTCGACCTGCTCGCCCAGGACCCCGAGCTCACGGTCGTCGCCGAGGCCGCCGACGGCCTGGAGGCCGTCGAACTCGCCGGACGGCACCGCATCGACGTCGCGCTGATGGACATCCGGATGCCCCGGCTCGACGGCATCGCCGCGACCCGCCGACTGCGCGAGCTTCCCGACGCCCCGCGGGTCATCGCGCTCACCACCTTCGACCTCGACGAGTACGTCTACCGGGCCCTCGCCGCGGGCGCCGACGGCTTCCTGCTCAAGGACACCCCGCCCGCCGAGATCGCCCGCGCCGTCCATGTCGTGGCAGGCGGACAGGGCATGCTCCACCCGGCCGCCGCCCGCCGGCTCATCGACCGCTACCACCGCACCGGCGCACCGCGTGCGGTCGACGCCCGGGCCCGGCTGGCCGCGCTCACCCCGCGCGAGACCGATGTGCTGCGCGAACTCGCCGTCGGCCGTTCCAACGCCGAGATCGCGCTCGCCCTCGGCATGCGCGAGAGCACCGTCAAGGCGCATGTCAGCCGGATCCTCACCGGACTGGGCGTCGGCAACCGCGTCCAGGCGGCGCTGCTCGCCCGGGACGCGGGGGTGGTCGACGATCCGGCCTGACCGACCGTCGCCCGCCACGAGGGCCCCCGGCCCTCGCCGTTGCCCGCTCCGCCCGGGTTCCTCCGCACCCGCCCCGGTCGAGGAGGAATCATCCCGTTCCGGCGGCGTCCGCTCCGCGCCACGCGGTACTCGCCACCGGCCCGCCATCACCCATCTGGCTTGGAAAAGGCGCGCCTTGGCGCCCCGCGCTGCCGAACCCCCGCCCCGGGTCCATGGTGGAAGTGGCGCGATCCGGCGACCGCGCCCGCGCGCAGGGCAGGATCCGTACGCCGTGCGCCGACCGCGGCCCGCGGCCGCGCGCCGGGGCGGATCCCGGTCCCGGCACGCTGGGAGCAGGGCCACCTCGCAGGAAACCGAACGGTTCTTCTAGGCTCACATCTCGGCTTCCCTGCAGTGGCGCGCTGTTCTGCGCCCGCCGCGAGGGAAGCCGCCGTCCACGGAGGCCCCGGGACGATCGGGGCCACCGGATCGAGCGAGGAGGACGTACATGCCACAGACGCCGCCCAGCCGTTCCAGCGCACTTGGACCGGAGGGCCCCCGCCGCTGTCCCGCCGTCGCGGCCGGAGCCGTCCGCCCGGCACCCCGGTCCGGCCGGCCCGCCCGGCCGCTCTATACCGGCGGCGGCCGCGGAGGCGAGCGTTGAGTCCTCAAGCCGTCCGCCCGTCCGCCGCCCCGGCGGCCCCCGCGACCGCCGCCGTTGCCGCCGCCACCACCCAGGGCGCCGCTCAGGGCGCCACCGCCGGCACGCTCACCGCAGCGCCGGCAGCGTCCCCGGCCCCCGTGCCGTCCGCCGGCCCCGCCGGCCCCGCCGCGGCGGCAGTCGCGGCAGTCGCGGGCGCCACTGCGGTCACCGCGGCCGAACCGTCCGGGGCCCCCGGCGCCGCCCCCGTCGCGGCCGTGCCCGGCACCACCAGGACCGCAGGCACCGTCCGAACCGCCCTCGCCCCGGCCGCCCCCGCCTCCGCCGCCGCACCACCCACCGCGGCGGCCCCCCACGCTCCGGCCGTCCCCGACAGCGAGGGCCAGTCCGGCCCCACCGCCGCGCTCCCCGGTCTGCCCCAGGCCCTCACCACCCGGGCCCGCACCCTCGCCGGAGCCGTCCGCAGGCGCTGCGCGGACCTGGCCAGGATCGAGTCCCCCAGCGGCGACGCCCCCCGACTCGACGCCCTCGCCGAGGAATTGTCGGCCGGCTTCCGCGCCACCGGGGCCACCGTCCAACGCGAGCCCGGTCCGGCCGGCGACCACCTGGTCCTCCAGTGGGACGGCCGGGACGAGAGCCTGCCGCACCTGCTCGTGGTCGGCCACCACGACACCGTCTGGCCGGCCGGCATCCTCGCCGACTGGCCGGTCACCGAACGCGACGGCACCCTCAGCGGGCCCGGCGTGGTCGACATGAAGGGCGGACTCGCCATCCTCGAAGGCGCGTTCGCCCTCCTCGCCGACCTCGGCCAACGCCCGCACCGCACCGTCCGCCTGGTCGTGGTCTCCGACGAGGAGGTCGGCAGCCCGGACGGCCGGCGTCTCGTCGAGCGCCAACTGCGCGGGGCCGCCGCCGTCCTGGGCCTGGAACCCCCGCACCCGGACGGCCGGCTCAAGACCGCCCGCCGCGGTTCCACCCGGGTCCGGCTCACCGTCACCGGCCGTGAGGCGCACGCGGGCAACGACGCCGCCGAGGGGGTCTCGGCGGTCGACGAACTCGTCGACCAACTGGTGGCCGTCCGCGGACTGGTCAGCCTGCCCGGCACCGAGCTCAACGCGGGCCGGATCAGCGGCGGCAGCCGGGCCAACGTGGTCGCCGGCCGGGCCGAGGCCGAACTCGGCCTGCGCTTCGCCACCACCGAGGCGCAACGCCGGACCCTCGACAACCTCGCCCGGCTGACCGCGCTCCGGCCCGGCGCGCGGGTCCGCACCGAGGTGCTGTCGAGCAGGCCGGCCTGGCCCGAACGCTCCGCCAATCCGTTGCTGCGCCACGTCCGGTCCCTCGCGGCGGTCCTGGGGCAGCAGCTGGACGGCGGTCCGGCGGGCGGCGCGGGCGACACCAACCTGCCGGGTTCCCGCGGACTGCCCACGCTCGACGGCTTCGGCGCCGTCGGCGGGGGTGCGCACGCCCGGCACGAGCATATTCGGATCGACCAGCTGGCACCGCGGATCGCCCTGCTGGCGGCGCTCCTGGCCGTCCCGCTCCCCCGGCTGCGCGACCGCTCGGAGGGCTGAGCGGGACAGCGCGGGTGGGTCGTGACGGTGGGCGGTGGATCCCGGGATCCACCGCCCACCGTCCGTCGGCGCCCGCGAGCAGCGGCCGGAGCCCGGTCACCGCGGGCACGGGCGCGTCCCCGCGCACGGCCCGGGCTGCCGGCAGGGCGCGAGCGGTGCGCGGACGGCGGCGCCGGGGTCGGCGAGCGCTGCGGCGGTGAGGTGCAGGACGTCACCGGGGCTCCGGTGCCGCCTACCCGAGCCCGGCGGCGTCGGCGAGGATCGCCCGCAGGCGCGCCAGGCACTCCGCGACGAAGGCCGGATAGGTGTGCCAGTAGTACGAGATCCCGCTGACGCCGACCACGATCGCCCAGGCGCGGGCGCGGGTCCAGATGGCCTCGTCGAGGTCCAGCGCGTCCCGGTAGGCCCGGCGCGCCTCGGGCGGCAGGTCCCAGACGGTCGAGTGTTCGGCGTCCGGGTGGCCGACCGACAGGCAGCCGAAGTCGATGACCGCCCGCAGCCCGCCGTCCCGGACCAGCAGGTTGGTGGGCTTGAGGTCGCCGTGGAGCCAGACGTGCGGCCCGGCCGGATCCGGCAGCGCGAGCCCGGCCCGCCACAGCCGCTCCAGCGTGTCGACGTCGAGCCCGCCGCCCCCGTCGGGGAGCTCCGTGCCGGGACCCGCCAGCGCACGGCAGTCCGCCAGGCACCGGGTGCCCCACTCGACGCAGTCCCGCAGGGAACCGCCGCGGTACCAGCCGAGGTCGCCCGCGCGGACCGCGCCCATCAGGTCCAGGCCGTGCAGCTCCCGGACGAACGCCGCGAGGTCACGGCCGAGCCCGGCCCAGTCCCGGACGCTCGCCGGCCCGGCCTCCGCGCCGTCGATCCAGCGGTGGACCGACCAGGCGAGCGGGAAGGCCGTGGTGGGAGCGCCGCTGTGGACGGGGGTGGGGACGGTGGTCCGGCCCAGCAGCGGGCCCAGCCGCGGGAGCCACTCCTGCTCCTTCCGCACCGACCGTGCGGCGTCCGGGGTGCGCGGCAGCCGGACGAGCAGCTCGTCGCCCAGCCGGTACATGGTGTTGTCCGTGCCCGCGCCCGCCGGTGCCAGGGCGAGGCCGGCCCACTCCGGCCGCTGCGCCCGCAACAGGGAGCGGACCAGCTCCTCGTCGGCCGCGATCTCGTCCGCGTGCAGTGTCATGCCGGGAAGTCTCGCGCCGCGGCCGGGCCCGGGCCACCGGTTTTCCGCCCGCACGGCCGGACCCCGGAGCCCCGACCGCGCGGCCGGAGCCGAAGGGGCCGGACCCCCGCGGCCCGCGCCCCCGAACGCAGGGCCCGCCACCGGCGGTGCTCCCTTGTCAGCCGCCCCCTCGCCGCGCACAATAGTACCGACCGAACGGTTGGTCGGTTGCCGCCGCCGGGTGCCCGACAGGCCCGCGGGGACGGAGTCAGCGAAAGGGGACCGTGGTGACAGCAGAGGTGGCCGAGCGGCCCGGGGCGTCGCCCGAGGAGACGTTCGAGGCCGTCATCGCCGCGGAGCAGCGGATCGAGCCCCGCGACTGGATGCCCGACGCCTACCGGGCCACCCTGGTCCGCCAGATCGCCCAGCACGCGCATTCCGAGATCATCGGCATGCAGCCCGAGGGCAACTGGCTCACTCGCGCCCCGTCCCTGCGCCGCAAGGCGATCCTCCTCGCCAAGGCCCAGGACGAGGCCGGCCACGGCCTGTACCTGTACGCCGCCGCCGAGACCCTCGGGGTGGACCGCGCCGAGCTCACCGAGAAGCTGATCACCGGCCGCCAGAAGTACTCGTCGATCTTCAACTACCCGACCCTCACCTTCGCCGACGTCGGGGTGATCGGCTGGCTGGTCGACGGCGCCGCGATCTGCAACCAGGTCCCGCTCTGCCGCTGCAGCTACGGCCCGTACGCGCGTGCGATGGTCCGGATCTGCAAGGAGGAGTCGTTCCACCAGCGCCAGGGCTACGAGCTGCTGATGACGATGATGCGCGGCACCGACGCCCAGCGCCGGATGGTCCAGGACGCGGTGGACCGCTGGTGGTGGCCCTCGCTGATGATGTTCGGCCCCCCGGACGCCGACTCGCCGAACACCGCCCGCTCGACGGCCTGGCGGATCAAGCGGCACACCAACGACGAACTGCGGCAGCGCTTCGTCGACATGACCGTCCCGCAGGCCGAGCACCTCGGCGTCACGCTCCCCGACCCGGAGCTGCGCCGGAACGAGGAGCGCGGCGGCTGGGACTTCGGCGAGCCGGACTGGTCGGAGCTGACCCGGGTGATCCACGGCCAGGGCCCGTGCAACGCCCAGCGGATGGAACGCCGCCGGGCCGCGCACGAGGACGGCGCGTGGGTGCGCGAGGCGGCCACGGCGTACGCGGCGAAGCGCCGCGCCGAGGCCGGCGCGGGGACGGAAGCGGCACGGCACGCGGTGCGGAACACGGCACAGCACGCGGAACAGGAGAACGGGAAGTGACCGAGTCCAAGGCCGGCTGGCCGCTCTACGAGGTGTTCGTGCGCCCCCGGCGCGGCCTGAACCACGTGCACGTCGGTTCGCTGCACGCCGCCGACGACCGGATGGCCCTGCTCGCCGCCCGCGACCTCTACACCCGCCGCAACGAGGGCGTCAGCCTCTGGGTGGTCCGCTCCGACGCGATCACCGCCTCCACCCCGGACGAGCGCGATCCCTTCTTCACGCCCAGCGGCGACAAGGTCTACCGCCACCCGACCTTCTACGACATCCCCGAGGATGTCCCGCACATCTGACCGGGAGCAGCCGAACCATGACCGACGACCACGTGTACCTGAGCCTCGCCGAGGCGTCCCCCGAGCCCGAGGGCGAGGGCCGCTGGGCGTACGGGACGGGCTTCGCCGACCCGCTGCTCGGCGTGGACACCGCCGTGCCGCCCGGCCTGGACGGCGCCGACCTCGCGGCCTACTGCCTGATGCTGGGCGACGACGCGCTCGTCCTCGCCCAGCGGCTGATCGAGTGGTGTACCCGCGCGCCGGAGCTGGAGGAGGAGGTCGCGCTCGCCAACCTCGGCCTCGACCTGCTCGGCCAGGCCCGTCAGCTGCTCACCCGGGCCGGGCAGGCGGACGGCTCCGGGCGCACCGAGGACGACCTCGCGTACTGGCGCGAGGAGCACGAGTTCCGCAACGTCCGCCTGGTCGAGGCGCCGAACGGGGACTTCGCGCACGCGATCGCCCGGCTGCTGCTGTTCGCCACCGCCCGCGGCGCGCTCTACGAGGCGCTGGCCGGGCACGCCGACCCGGTGCTGGCGGCGGTCGCGGCGCGCGGGGCGAAGGAGCTGGCGTACCACCGCGAGTACGCCACGGCGTGGACGCTGCGGCTCGGCGACGGCACGCCGTACTCGGCCGCGCGGATGCAGGCCGGGCTGGAGGCCGTGTGGCCGCTGCTGGAGGAGCTGTTCACCGCGCACCCGGTGGAGCTGCGGGCCGGGGTGGACCCCGGCACGCTGCGCGAGCCGGTGCTGCGCGCGGTGGCGGCGGTGTGCGCGGAGGCCGGGCTGACGGTGCCGCAGGTGCCGGGGCTGGCGGCCGTCGGCGGCCGGGCCGGCCGGGACGGGGTGCACACCGAGGCGCTCGGCCCGCTGCTGGCCGAGCTGCAGGTGCTGGCCCGCGCGCACCCCGGCGCGAGGTGGTGACGGCCGTGGCCGGGACGCGCGCACCGGGCGGGACGGCGGCCTGGGAGGTGGCGGCGGCCGTGCCGGACCCGGAGCTGCCGATGCTGACCCTGGCGGACCTGGGCGTGCTGGCCGAGGTCGCGCAGGACGGCGGCACCGTGACCGCGTGGCTCACCCCGACGTACTCGGGCTGCCCCGCGGTCGCCGAGATGGCCGCCGACGTGGACCGGCGGCTGCGCGCGGCCGGGTTCGCGGACGTCCGGGTCCGGCTGCGGCTCGACCCGCCCTGGTCGACCGACCTGATCACCCCCGAGGGCCGGCGCAAGCTCGCCGAGGCCGGCATCGCCCCGCCCCGGCCCGGTGCCGCCGCCGGCCGCGGCACCGGCGGCGGGAGCACCCCGCTGAGCCTCGGCCCGACCCGGCTCGCGGCCGCCGCCGGCGCTCCCGCCGCCGGCGCCGCCGCGCCCGTCGGCTGTCCGCTGTGCGGCGGCACCGACACCGAGGAGCTGTCCCGCTTCGGCTCCACCGCCTGCAAGGCGCTGTGGCGCTGCCGGGACTGCCGCGAGCCCTTCGAACGCGTCAAGGAGATCTGAATGGCCGCCCTCCCCTCCGCGGACCTTCCCGCCGCCCCGGCCGTCGAGCCGCCCGCCGTGCGCCCCGCCCGCCGCCCGTCCTTCCACGCGCTGCGGATCGCCGGCCTGGAACGGCTCTGCGAGGACGCCGTCGCGGTGACCTTCGCCGTACCGGACGGGCTCGCGGAGGCGTTCGCGTTCCGGCCGGGGCAGACGCTGACGCTGCGCAGGGTGGTGGACGGCGTCGACGAGCGCCGCTCGTACTCGATCTGCGCCCCCGTCGGCGGCCCGCTGCGGATCGCCGTGCGCGAGGTGCCGGGCGGGCTGTTCTCCCGCTGGCTGGTGCGCGAGGCCCGGTTGGGGGAGGAGGTGGAGGTGCTGACGCCGTCCGGCCTGTTCACCCCGGACCTCGCCGAACCCGCCGACCACGTGCTGCTGGCGGCCGGCTCCGGCATCACCCCGATGGTGTCGATCGCGGCCTCCGTGCTGGCCGCCGACCGCACCTCCACGGTCACCCTGCTCTACGGCAACCGGCGCAGCGACACCGTGATGTTCGCCGACGAGCTGGCCGACCTGAAGGACCGCTACCTGGGCCGCTTCCAGCTGGTCCACGTGCTCTCCCGGGAGACCAGGGACGCCGAACTGCTCAGCGGCCGGCTGGACCCGGAGCGGGTCGCGGCGCTGCTGGCGGCGCTGGTGGACACGGCGGCGGTCGGCCACTGGTGGCTCTGCGGGCCGTTCGGCATGGTCGCCGGGGCGAAGGAACTGCTCGCCGGGCTGGGCGTCCCGGCGGAGCGGGTGCACCAGGAGCTGTTCCACGCCGAGGACGAGCCGGTCGCCGGGCGCGCGGACGACACCCCGGCCGCCGACGCCGGCGGCGCGCACAGCGAGGTCACCGTCGTCCTGGACGGGCGCGGCAGCACCCTCACCCTCCCGTGCGACCGCTCCATCCTGGACGGCGCCCAGCGCTCCCGCCCCGACCTGCCGTTCGCCTGCAAGGGCGGGGTCTGCGGCACCTGCCGCGCCCTGGTGACCGAGGGCGAGGTGGAGATGCGGCGCAACTTCGCCCTGGAGGAGAAGGAGCTGGCGGCCGGCTACGTCCTCACCTGCCAGGCCCGCCCGGTGACGGACCGGGTGACGGTCGACTACGACCGCTGACCACCGGCCCGGCTACCCGGGCGCGACGGCCGGCACCGGCACGGCGGCCCCGGCCGGGGCGCCGGGTGCGCCCTCGGCGCCGGCCGGGGCGCCGAGCAGCGCGACGATCTCGTTGACCGCCGCGCGGCCGGCCCGGTTGGCACCGACGGTGCTGGCGGACGGCCCGTAGCCGACCAGGTGGACCCGGGGGTCGGCGGTGGCCCGGGTGCCGGTGAGGGCGATCCCGCCGCCGGGGGAGCGCAGGCCGAGCGGGGCGAGGTGGCCGACCTCGGGGCGGAACCCGGTGGCCCAGACGATCGCGTCGACGGCGAGCTCCTGGTCGCCCCAGGCGACACCGTGCTCGGTGAGCCGGTCGAACATCGGGCGGCGGTGCAGCGCGCCCAGCTCCTCGGCCCGGCGGAGGGCGACCGACGGGCCGAGCCCGGTCACGCTCACCACGCTGCGCACCGGCAGCCCCCGGCGGACCCGCTCCTCGACCTTGGCGACCACGGCGCGCCCGTACTCGGGGGTGAACGGTCCGTCGTGCAGGACGGGCGGGGTGCGGGTGACCCAGACGGTCTCGCCGACCGCCGCGACCTCGGACAGCACCTGGATCGCCGAGGCCCCGCCGCCGACCACCAGCACCCGCTTGCCGGTGAACTCCTCCGGGCCCCGGTAGGCGGCGTAGTGCAGCTGGCGCCCGGCGAAGCGGCCGGGGTAGTGGGGCAGGAAGGGGCGGGTCCAGGTGCCGGTGGCGTTGATCAGCGCCCGGGCGGACCAGGTGCCGGAGTCGGTGGTCACCAGCAGCCGGGCGTCCGGCCGGGCGGACGCGGAGCGCACCGCCAGCACCTTGACGGGGCGTACGACGGGGAGCGCGTGCTTCGCCTCGTACGCCGCGAAGTACCCCGGGACGACCGTGCGTGCGGGGGCCTGCGGGTCCGGTTCGGGGAGTTCGAAGTCGGGCAGGTCGTGGAAGCCGTGCACGGTGGCCATCCGCAGGGAGGGTGCGCGGTGCGCCCAGGCGCCGCCGGGGGCGCGGTCGGCGTCGAGGACGACGAAACCGCCGTCGGAGCCCGCGCGGTACGGCGCGAAGCCGCGGCGGCGCAGGTGGTAGGCGGCGGACAGGCCCGCCTGGCCTGCGCCGATCACCAGGACGTCGACCCGGCGGCCCGCGTCCGACGCGACACCCGACGTGGCACCCGAGGTGGTTGCACCGTAAACAGTCACGCCGGTGAAACATGTGGCGGGCGGGCGGTGTTTGCCCCCCCCCCCCCCCGGGGGGGGGGCCCCCCCGGGGGGGGGGGCCGGGGGGGGGGGGGGGCCCCCCCCCCGGCCGGGGGGGCCCCCCCACGGGCCCCCGACCCCCCCCCCCCGGCCCCGCAACCC